>NZ_JABVCQ010000021.1 GCF_014145225.1 Thiospirillum jenense | reverse complement strand
CGCAATTCAATCGCGCTTTGAACACACCATCAGCAATTTGATGACCTCGTCTGAAAACCTGAGTGCTTCGCGTAGTCAAATCCGTGACGCTGATTTTGCCTCTGAAACCGCCCAAATGACCAAGTTCCAAATCTTGCAACAAGCGGGCATCTCGATCTTGTCGCAAGCGAATCAAGGACCGCAAAACACGTTGTCATTGCTTCGCTAATTAGTCTAACCAGCGGAGAAATAATCGTCTGGAACGCTGGGGGCGGGTATTCTAAGTGGGTATCCGCCCCATCTGTCTGGCACGAGGGTTACGCCATGAACGACAACGCACTTATGATTAACACTAGCGCCGCTGTGCCACTGCACGCACCAGCGCGGGTTGAGGGCAATGTACTGCGCCCTCCTGACCTAAATAGTCAGGTTTCCGCATCCACGTCATCAGTTGCCAGTCGTGACACAACAACGCCCGTGCCCGGCACCATGCGCACCGAGTCACTCCCGCCGCCTCCACCACTTGCAACTAAACAATCACCGCCCGCCACGTTGTCAACTACGCCGGACGCCAAATCATCCTCGACGGCAACGGAATCTGGGCAATGGTTTGACACTGGTAATCCCGAAATGATGGAAAAGGTGGTTGAATCTATTAACTCTTTTTTGCAATCACTGAAACGTAACCTAGAGTTCAGCGTGGATCAGGACACCGGACGGCCGATCATTAAAGTCTGGGATGCTGAACACGAGGAATTGATCCGGCAAATCCCGCCGGATGAGACGTTGAGACTGGTTGAACATTTTTTGGACGGCAACGGCATTCAAACGACTGGACTCACTGACAAAGCATGAAAGTGCGTCTAAACTGACTGGTACTAGGGTCATCAAACACAACGTTCGTAACAGACGGACAGGTAGGTAAGCATCATGGCCGGTATTCAAGCAACAGGTTTAGGGTCTGGGCTGGACATTTCTGGCATCGTCAGTGGGTTAGTCTCTGCCGAGCGGTCCACCAAAGACAACATCCTTAACCGTAAAGAAGCCACACTCCAATCTAAGATTTCGGCTTATGGCGCATTGAAAGGCGCCCTTAGCGGTCTGGAGTCACCGCTGACGGCACTCAAAAATTACACCCCGTCGCAGCAAATCACGGTGGGCAAATCCAGCGCCCTGAGCGCCACCAGTGACAACACGGCCGCGGTGGGCAATTATTCTATTAAAATCAACAAACTAGCGCAATCGCAATCACTGGCGACCACGGCCTTTACCAGTTCTACCGATTTGGTTGGCGCCGGGACACTCACGTTACAAGTTGGCACCGGTGCGCAAAAGGCGATCACCATTGAGGCTGATGACAAGTTAACCGATGTGCGCGACATGATTAACGAGTCGGGCGCGGGCATTTCGGCGGCGATTGTCAACGATGCCAGCGGGGCGCGGTTGGTACTGTCGTCGAGCGAAACTGGCGCGGCGAACACGATCACCGCGACGGTTGACGGCACACTGGATACGAAACTTGCCAGTGTCAATATGACGGAAACTCGGGCGGCGCTGGATGCTGAGGCGGAAATCAACGGCTTGATTGTGACCAGCGATTCAAATGTGCTGGACGATGCCGTCGAAGGCTTGACCTTGACGCTCAAGGAAACGACGACCGAGGCGTTCACGGTGGGTGTATCTAAAAACACCACGACACTCAAATCGTTACTCGAAGGCTTTGTCGCCAGTTACAATTCATTTATCGAGCAATCCAATAGCCTGACTAAATACGATACCACCAACAAACAGGCGGCAACCTTGACCGGTGACAGCCTGGCGCGCAGCGTTCGGAGTAGTCTGAGTAATGGGTTGGTGTATCGTAGCAGGATGGAAGACGGGACGCAGTTGGCGCTGGCTAACTTGGGTGTGATCTCTGGTCGTGATGGCACGTTGAGCCTTGACGCTGGCAAATACAACACGGCAATGGATGCGTATGGCAGTGAAGACATTGCCACCGCTCTGAAAGATATTGCCGATAACATGTCCGCGAGGGTGACGAGCTTCACCAATAGCACGACAGGCCGCATCAAGTTTTCTACGGATGGGTTACAAACCAGTTTGGAAATGATTGAACAGCAGCGTACCCGGCTTGACGCCCGCATGGAAGCCTATGAAGCGCGCTTGTCAAAGCAATTCAACACGATGGATACACGGGTGGCGTCACTCAATAGCCTGAGTAGTTATTTATCCACGCAATTGGCCAGTATGGCTAATATCTCGACCAGCAATAAATAAGCTGAAACTCACTGCTCGCATATAAGTCCATGATTAACAAGAACATTGAGCAATATCGTCAACAGGGCATCTTGTCCGAAGTCGCCGTTGCCAGCCCGTATCGCCTGATTCAGATGTTGTACGAAGGTGCATTGGAACGCATTGCCGTTGCGCGGGGCGCGATGCAGGCGGGGAATATCGCTAAAAAAGGTGAACAGATCGGCAAGGCGATTGATATTGTCGAAAGTTTGCGAGCAGCCCTCGATCACGACATCGGCGGCGAGTTGTCCGGACAGTTGGATGCACTGTATGAGTACATGGCATTCCGTCTGTTGCAAGCTAATTTGCACAACGAGATCGAGGCGCTGGACGAGGTGACGCGGCTGTTGCGTGAGATTAAAGCGGGTTGGGATGCGATTCCACCCGAAGAACAAAATCCGCAGTTGCCCGTCCGCTAATGGCTGAGTCACCGCCCTTGCTTGCTTTGTCAGCCATCAACAACCCCGCGGCGCCGTTGCTGGAACGCATCACGGCGCTGACGGTGGCGTTGGAACAGGCGGTCGCTGCCGATTCCACATCGCCGCAGTGGACGCTACTTGACCAGTTAAGCAGTCAAATCGCCGTTTTGATTACCCCGCAAACGCTGGCTGCTGCTGTGACGGATGAGCCTACGCGAGCGCGGCTAACGACGGCGTTGCAACAGTTGTTAAACACTCACCAAAAAACGCTTGTCATTGCGCAAGCCCAGCGCCAGCAACTTGCTGATGCGTTGCACCAGTTGCGCACCAACCGTCAAGCGACTGACGCTTACCTCGACGTGTTACACGATTCTTGGACATCCTAGCGTCACGGTTTGCCGTCTAACGGCATTTTCCAACTTTAATCCCGCCGATTTTTTGACAACCCGCCGGGGGTGTATTGCCACCCAGCGGCGTTGGCGTTTGCCAAGAATTTGGCATTCTCACCAGTACGCCGTGCATCCAGCGCACAACGCTTTGTTTTATCAAGTAAAAAAGTTATGGCACGGTTCTCGCTTATAAGTCAGCGTATCGCCCGCTCACGAGGAACCGCCCGCGATGAAATCTGTCTTACACACCCTGAATCGCTCCGGTCGCTGTTTAGCCACCGTAGCCCGCCATTTATGCGCGGATCGTCATCATTTACCGCTCTCACCTGCGCGGCGTGAGGTAGCGAATCAAGGACCGCGCCGTTGTTATCGGTTGTCATTTCCAACTATTGCATTTTTTAGCCCCGCCGTTTGGCACTCTGGGCGTGTATTTGTTCCTGTCAATTTTTTGACAAATCCACCGGTTAGCACGGTTGCGCTCCCGCAACGCTGTTGGCCACAACCCCGTCTCACTTCCGACGTGCATGGATGCAAGTCCAGCACTGGCTATTTTAGAAAGGTAAAGTAGGAGAATCCTCATGGCACAAGTCATCAATACAAATGTTCCGTCCCTCAATGCGCAACGCAATCTGACCAAATCACAGGCGAGTTTGAGCAGAACTTTGGAGCGCTTATCCACTGGTTTGCGCATTAACAGTGCCAAAGATGATGCGGCTGGTCTGGGAATTTCAGAGCGCTTCACGTCGCAAATTCGCGGCTTGAATCAAGCAACGCGCAATGCCAATGACGGTATCTCACTGGCGCAAACGGCGGAAGCGGTGCTGGCATCGGCTGGCGATATTTTGCAACGGATGCGTGAGTTAGCAGTGCAAGCGGCGAATGCGACTAATTCGTTTTCTGATCGCCAGGCGTTGCAAGATGAAGTCAATCAATTGAATTTGGAATTGGATCGCATTGCGGTTGATAGCGAGTTCAATGGCAAAAAGCTGTTTGATGGCACGTTCGGTTCGGCGAAGTTCCAAATTGGAGCCAATTCGTATCAAACCATTTCAGTTAATAATACGAATCTGCGCACGAATAAATATGGCAATAATTTGGTGACGGCGGGTGGTATGGAGGCATTTGCTGCCGCGCCGCCAGCATGGGGTGTAAATGGTGTTGGTGCCGAAAATGTGACTATTCGTGGTTATCTTGGCAATGTTGGTGATACGTCAACGGCGATTGCAATTGATGCCGGCCCACCGGCGGACACGGCGCGTGATGTTGCCACTAAAATTAACGCTCGCACCAATGAAACGGGAGTGACCGCCAACGCCCGCACTGAAATGTTAATGGAATTCAGCGAAACTGGCAGTTATTCACTCAACTTGACCTCCGAAAACATCACTTATACGGCAGACCCACCGACAGCCGAACCCTTGACGGTGAATTTTACAATTGGTGATCCACCGACCACCGCTGATTCTTTGGCGGCAGCAGTCACGGCGATCAACGATATTTCCGCTAAAACGGGTATTACGGCAGAAATTGGACAGGATCCGACCACCGGTGCGGATAAGATTTTACTGACCAATGCGACTGGCAACGACATCATGATTGAAGCGATGAATTTGCCGCCAACGGGTACGGGTACGGTTTCTGTGCAAAAGATGCACCGTAACCAATCAGCGGAGTTGACCGCAGTTGGTGCAGCAGCAGTGACACTTGCAGCCGCCAACAATGGTTTAACCATCACCGGGTATCTCCAGTTTGATTCGACGCATGGGTTTATGGTCACATCTGATTTGGCTGGTGCGGGCATGATTCCGGCAGATGAAGCGGCGGTGATGAACGTGATGGCGGAATTAGACGTCACCAGTTTTGAAACTGCCACCCAAGCGCTCAAAACCGTTGACGCCGGCATTGCCATTGTCAGCGCCCAACGCTCGTTACTCGGTGCAATCCAATCCCGCTTTGACAGCACCGTCAAAAACCTGATGAGTACCTCTGAAAACCTGACCGCTGCGCGCAGCCGCATTCAAGATGCCGACTTCGCCGTCGAAACTGCGGAACTCACCCGCAGCCAAATCTTGCAACAAGCGGGCGTGTCGGTCTTGTCGCAAGCCAATCAAACGCCGCAGAACACGTTGAAACTGCTGCAATAGTCGGGTTGATTGGTGTGATCCCCTCTCAGTTGGGCGGGGATCGGGTGATGGGAATGATTGAATTAAACGGCTGCGCAAGTGGCCGTTTTTTTTGTGTGTCATGCTCGCCGACTCAAGCCTACCGCCCCGGCCGAATCAACGCCCCCAATCCCAAATCATCCAGCGCCGCCCGCAGCAACTGCCGCACCGCCGCGCCCGTGTCACACGCCAGCGCGTCGCTGAGTAATTCCCGCGCCCGCGCCCGACTCAAACTGCGAATCACGCCCTTGACGCGCAACAAACTCGCCGCGCTCATGCTCAAACTATCCACGCCGATCCCGAGTAGCAACACCGCCCCGAGCGGATCACCCGCCATTTCGCCGCAAACGCTGACTGGGCGCCCATGCACCCGTGCCCCGTCCACAGTGGCAATCAACGCCTTCAACACCGCCGGGTGCAAATCATCGTACAGGCGGGCAACGTGCGGATTATTGCGATCCACCGCCAGCAGGTATTGCGTCAAATCATTCGTCCCGACCGAGAGAAAATTCACCCGCTTGGCAATGGCTTCCGCCTGATACACCGCCGCCGGCACCTCGATCATCGCGCCAATCGGCGGCAGTTGCACCACCTGCCCCTCGTCAGTCAGCTCGTCATACGCCCGATGAATTAACCGCAACGCATCGTCCAATTCGCTGACATTCGTAATCATTGGCAGCAAGATGTGCAGATTATTCAATCCAACGGCGGCGGTGAGCATGGCGCGGATTTGCGTCATAAAAATCTGCGGGTGATCCAACACGATCCGAATCCCGCGCCAGCCCAAAAACGGATTGGATTCCTCAACCGGAAAATACGGCAGCGGTTTATCGCCACCGATGTCGAGCGTACGAATCGTCACCGGCCGCGGCGCAAAGGTTTGCAAAATCAAACGGTAATTGCTGCGCTGCGCTGATTCGCCGGGGAAACGGTCGCGCACCAAAAACGGCAACTCGGTGCGGTACAACCCAACCCCAGCCGCCTCATCACTGCCGGCCGGGCGCTGTTCTGACACCAACCCGGTGTTGAGATACAGCGGCAAGTGATAGCCGTCGGTACTTTGTGACGGCAGACCGCGCAGCGTGTCCAATCCCGCCGTGAATTCCTGCTCCTCACTGGCTAAACGGGTGTACTCGTCACGCACACTCGCGGTCGGTTCGATGTACACCCGCCCACGATACCCATCAACAATGATGTCCAGCCCGTTGAGACGGCTGACTGGCAACTCGTTGACGCCCATCGCCGCCGGAATGCCCATGCCGCGTGCCAAAATGGCGATGTGCGATGAGGTCGAACCGCCGGTGCTGACGATGCCGCACAGTGACTCACGCGGCACTTCGCTCAACTGCATCACGTTGATTTCTTCGCCCACCAGCACCGTGCTGGGCGGATAATCCACCACCAGCGCGGCTTGATTTTGCAGCCGCGACAAAATCCACCGCCCCAGATCGCGCACATCCGCCGCCCGCTCGCGCAAGTACGGATCATCCATTTGGTCAAACACGGCGGTGTGTTCCAAAATCGTGTCACGCAACGCCGCCTGCGCCCAATTGCCGGCGTAAATATGCGCCAGCGCCCCGTCCACCAGCGTGTCACTTTCTAACATCAAGCGCCACGCATCAAATAACGCCCGGTCACTTTCTTGGCTAAACCGGTCGCCAATGCGCGTGATCGCGGCGGCAACGTCGGCTAATGCGGCACGAAACACGGCGGCCTCGGCCTCGGGATCGGTGATGGGTTTATTCGGCACCGCGTCGAGATTGGCGGGTGGATACACCACCACCACCGTGCCAAAACCGATGCCCGGTGACGCGGCCATGCCGGATAAAAAGCGGTTGGGCAAACTGTCCTGCTGGTGCATCCGCCCCAGTTCAATCGCATTCGCCAACTGCGCCGCGAGCGTGACCACGAAGGTGACTTCATCATCGGCAAAACAGCGGGCATCGCGCTGGCGCAGGACGAGTACGCCCAATACGCGGCGGTTTTGAATGATCGGGACGCCCAAAAACCCGCGATAACGGTTTTCGCCCGTTTCGGTGACGAATAGATACCGGGAATGTTGCGAGGCGTCGCTCAAACTCACCAAATCGGCTTTTTCCGCCACCCAGCCGACCAGCCCGCGATTGAGTGGAATGCGCACCTGCCCCACGGCCTCGGGGCGCAGACCGTCGGTGGCAAATAAAATATGTTCGCGGCGGTCAGTGTCGGTCAAATACACCGAGCAGACATCCGCGCTGACGGCTTCTTTGACGCGGGTGACGATGACTTTGAGCGCGTCTTCCAGTGACAGAGCGCGGTTGACTTCTTGGACAATGCGGCGCAGCGACTCAAGCATGGCGCATCAAGACCACTGGTGGCGGGTGGCAGAATGAACAATCAACGGCGGCATGATTGCCAGCGGAGATTGGCGGCGGGATAGTTGGGCAACGCGGGAATGATGACGCATGTTCACAGAGAAATAATGGGGTATTGCTGGATGTCATCTGCGACCACCGCGCAGCGTTCGGGATACAACAGCGGCTGCAATTCAATCAACGCCTGTTCATAGACTTGGCGCTTGAAATACACCACCTCGCGCAGCGGATACCAATAACGCACCCAGCGCCACGCATCGAATTCGGGTTTATCGCAGCGGTTTAAGCAGAATTCCTCCTCGCCACAATCCACCCGCAACAAATACCAGATTTGCTTTTGACCAATACAAATTGGCCCGCAATGACGGCGAATAAAGCGTTTGGGGAGGCGATAACGCAACCAGCGGCGAGTGTAACCCAGCACCGTGACCTGTTCGGAACACAAGCCAACCTCTTCTTCCAATTCGCGGTACATGGCCTGCAGCGGTGTTTCGTCGGGATTGATGCCACCTTGCGGGAATTGCCACGCATTCTGACCAACGCGCCGCCCCCAAAATAGCCGCCGCTCCCCATTGCTAAGGATAATGCCGACATTAGGTCTAAAGCCGTCGCGGTCAATCAAGCTGCCATACCTTACGTTTATGGTGACATTGGCATTTTTTCACATTCCCCGCATTAACGGCAAATCTATTGCATTGGTAGATGCTGCCGCTTGATGGTAGCCGGGGCATGGCAAATGTTTTAAGGTGCGCATTGCAACATGCGTGATAACACAGGAGTAAAAGTGAACGTGCGATTAGCAATGTTTGATCTTGATAATACCCTATTGGCCGGCGATTCGGATTATTTATGGATGCGTTATTTATGTCAACGGGGCGTCGTAGACGCCACCACGTTTGAAGAAACCAACACGCAGTTTTATCACGATTATCATGCCGGTTGTTTAGATATTAGCGCATTTTTGCACTTTGCACTTCAACCGCTGCGCGACAATCATTTAGACGATCTATTACACTGGCGGGCAGAATTCATCCGCGATTGTATTGAACCCATTATCTTACCGCCCGCTTGTGCATTAGTTGAACAACACCGCGCTGCCGGCGACACCTTATTAATTATCACTGCCACCAATTCATTTGTCACCGCACCCATTGCCGCGTGCTTTGGCATTCCACATTTAATCGCCACCGAACCTGAGTTTATTGACAATCATTACACCGGTGCGGTCAGCGGCGAACCGGCCTTTCAAGACGGCAAAATAACGCGGTTAAATCAATGGTTGGCCGAGCGTTCGTTGAGTTTGCAGCATAGCACTTTTTATAGCGATTCAATTAACGATCTGCCGCTGCTTTCTATTGTTGATTACCCAGTCGCTGTTAATCCCGATGCACAATTAACTGCGATTGCTCAAGAACGCGGCTGGCCAGTGTTGGCATTGCGATGATAAAAGTGAATAGTGAACTGATACTGTCAATTGGTCAAGTTTGTTCTAAAAACCAACAGCCTATTCCGCTGGAATCACCCGCAACCGCTCCGCATTCACACATTGAATCCCGGGGCCAAAACGATCATGTCGAATACGGCACACCCCGGCAAAATCAATTTGGATGCGATACCAGCGCGCCGCATCAGCATTTAATACATGCCCAATAAGAGCGCGGCTCACCACCGCGTGCGCAACAATTAATAGATGCTTGCCCGGGTATAATTGAATTAACCGATCATAAACACCACTCACCCGCTGCGATAATGCCGCTAATGATTCACCACCCGGCGGGCGATAATTCACCGGATCACGATAAAATGCAATGAACGCCGCCGGCTCCGTCACCGCAATTTCACGATGCTGCCGCCCCTCCCAACTACCCATCCCAATTTCGTGTAATTGCGGTTCAATTGCCAACGGTAATTGATGATGCGCCGCTAATGCACACGCAAACTCACGGCAGCGCGCCAATGGTGATGAAATAATTTGCTGCCAGGGCGCATATTCACCCACCGCCGCCCACATTTGCTGCCAACCCAATTCACTCAATGAATGATCGGCATCTCGCCCGCGAATCATCTTACCGCCACGCGGTTCACCATGACGAATAATATCAATATACGTTTCTGGCATTTTTTATCCTATTCTGTTAAACCCATGAGGCAATTTAGTTAAATAGTTTTTAATCAACAGCGCGCAATAAAACTGCACTAGCGTCCAATTATACAGATGACAACCCGTCCGGTATTTGTTATTCTACTTACTTGTCATACCACAGCAACTGCATTAACGCACATGAACTCAAATGACCACAGCGACTTATTCCAACCTTATCAACTTGGCGCATTAACCCTCGCCAATCGGATTGTCATGGCACCATTAACGCGCAGCCGCGCCGGCGCCGGTGATGTGCCGACATCATTAATGAAAACCTATTATAGTCAACGCGCCAGTGCCGGGTTAATCATTACTGAAGCCGCGCAAATTTCACCACAAGGCAAAGGCTATATCCAAACGCCGGGTATTTATAACGCCGCGCAAATCGCCGCCTGGCGCGACATCACCGACGCGGTACACGCACTTGGCGGCAAAATTGCCATCCAATTGTGGCACGTTGGGCGCATTTCGCACCCAGATTTGCAAGCGGACGGGGCGCTGCCGGTCGCGCCGTCCGCCATCACGCCCAAAGGTCAGGTGTTCACCGGACGCGGCATGGTGGAATTGGTCATGCCGCGAGCGTTGGAATTACACGACATCCCTGCAATTGTCGCAGATTACCAACAGGCAGCGCGTAACGCCCGCGCCGCCGGGTTTGATGCGGTGGAAATTCACGCCGCAAATGGCTATTTGCTTGACCAATTCTTGCGCGACAAAACCAATCAGCGCACTGATGCGTATGGCGGTAGTGTTGCGAATCGGACACGATTATTGCTGGAAGTGACCGACGCGGTAACTGCGGAGTGGCCAAAAACACAGGTTGGTGTGCGGTTATCGCCACTGTCGCCATTTAACGACATTGACGACAGCGATCCCGCAACGTTATTCACCCACGTTGTGCGCATGTTATCCGAGCGCGGCATCGGCTATTTACACATCATCGAGGGCATCACCGGCGGGGCGCGTGACACCGGACATCCGTTCCAAATCAAAAGCTTACGACCATTATTTGCCGGCACTTACATTGCCAACAACGGCTACACCCGCGAATTAGCCATTGCTACCCGCGCATCCAATAGCGCCGATTTAATTGCATTTGGCCGCCCATTCATTGCCAATCCTGATTTAGTTGCGCGGTTGCAATGCAATGCACCGTTGAATACGCCGGATCAAAACACCTTTTACGGCGGCAATGAACGCGGCTATACTGATTACCCCACACTCAATTAATAACACGATACAGGAATCATTGAAAATGACTCAAGATGAATTAAAAAAACAATCGGCGCTCGCAGCATTAGATTATATTGAAGGCGGCATTATTGGCGTCGGCACCGGCTCCACCGTTAATCATTTTATTGATGGATTGGCGACCATCAAACACCGAATTGATGGCGCGGTGTCCAGCTCCGAAGTTTCCAGCGCCCGCCTGCGCCAACACGGCATTACCGTGTATGATTTGAATGATGTCGGCCAATTAAGTGTTTATGTTGACGGCGCGGATGAAGCGAATGATCGTTTGCAGTTAATTAAAGGCGGCGGCGGGGCATTAACGCGGGAAAAGATCGTCGCAGCCGCCAGCGCCAAATTCGTGTGTATTGCCGATGCCAGTAAACGGGTCGCAGTATTAGGCAGTTTTCCATTACCCGTTGAAGTGATTCCAATGGCACGCAGTTATGTCGCACGTCAATTAGTGCAATTGGGCGGGACGCCGGTATGGCGTGAAGGTTTTATTAGCGACAATGGCAATCCTATTCTCGATATTCATGGTTTAGCCGTTCACGATCCCGTCGCACTAGAACAGCAAATCAATCAAATTGTCGGCGTGGTCACAGTTGGTTTGTTTGCTCAACGGCCGGCGGATGTTTTATTACTTGGCGCGGCAGGCGGCGTGGAAACTATTACCGCATAATTTACTCGTTCATTGCCAATGTTTATACGGCAAATCATTACGCGGGAAATATACCAGTAGATAGATAGCGATCCCCGCGATCACAGGCGATCACCACAATGGTCGCCTGTTTTAATTGCTGCGCTAATTGCAACGCTACCGCCACCGCCCCGCCGGATGAAATACCCGCAAATATCCCTTCATTCGCTGCCAATTGCCGCGTCATTTCCTCAGCGGCCGTCTGCGATACGGTGATTATTTGATCCACCCGTGCCGGTTCATAAATCTTGGGTAAATAGGCTGTCGGCCAAGTGCGAATACCGGGGATATTCGCGCCCTCTTCGGGTTGCACCCCAATAATACGCACCGTTTCATTGCGTTGTTTTAAATAACGACTCACGCCCATAATTGTTCCAGTCGTTCCCATTGCACTCACAAAATGCGTGATTTGTCCATTCGTTGCCTGCCAAATTTCCGGCCCTGTGGTATTAAAATGTGCATTCGGATTATCGGGATTAGAGAATTGATCGAGCCGCAATCCTATTCCCTCTTTTTCTAATTGTACCGCCAAATCAATTGCCGCTTCCATGCCGCCCTCACGCGGGGTTAATCGAATATCCGCCCCAAAAGCCCGCATCACTTGCCGCCGTTCAATACTCATATGTTCGGGCATCACAAGAATTAAATGATAACCACGAATGGCCGCCGCCATTGCCAATGCAATTCCGGTATTGCCACTGGTCGCTTCAATTAACGTCGCGCCGGGTTGAATCTCACCCCGCGCCTCCGCCCCGCGAATCATACTAATTGCTGCCCGATCCTTGACTGAACCGGCCGGATTTTGTCCTTCCAATTTAATAAAAATGCGGTTATTGTTAATGACCGCTGTAGCCTGTTTTAATTGCACCAGCGGCGTATTTCCAATGCAAGTTTCAACTGTAATCATGCGAACAAGCGGCTCCTTTTTTATTAAATTAATTTGTCATTATGACGCCGTGAATTGCTCATCAATGGCATTTTTTATACGCCATTTACGCGCTAAATCAAGCCCAATTCTGCCAACGAAGTGCCGTCATCTTCACCAATAATAATATGATCCAACACCCGTACTTCGACTAATGATAATGCCTGTTTTAATTGGTGCGTGATTTGCACATCCGCATTGCTCGGTTCAGCCACGCCCGACGGATGATTATGTGCAAAAATCACCGCTGCTGCATTACAACGCATGGCCGCACGAATGACTTCACGCGGATGAACACTTGCGCCATCAATACTGCCACGAAATAACTCGTTGTATTCAATGACGCGGTGGCGTGTGTCCAAAAATAAACACGCAAACACCTCATATGGATAGCCGCGCAAGTGCATTTTCAAATAACGGCGCGTGGCAGCCGCATTAGTCAAGACATCGCGCTCGCCTAATTCTTCGCGTAAATAACGGCGACTCATTTCTAATACGGCTTGCAATTGCGCGTATTTCGCCGCACCCAGCCCTTTGCCCTGACAAAAGGCGTGTTCATTCGCAGAAAATAAACCAATCAAACCATTAAACTCGGTTAATAATTCGCGGGCTAAATCAACAGCACTTTTACCCGGAATGCCAGTTCGCAAAAAAATTGCTAATAACTCGGCATCCGTTAATGCAGTCGCTCCAAGTTTTAACAATTTTTCACGCGGCCGTTCATCTTCTGGCCAATCAGTAATTGCCATGTTAATTCACTCAACACACGGAATATTTCATACCGGCCGCATTAACTGCGCTTTAGCTAATTGCAATGCACTAAGGACACGATCCAATGGCTTTTTCTTCGCTTCATAGCGCAATTTAAATAAATCGGCACGTTCATAAGCCGCAAGTAAGTAATCATCACTGGTACAAATCTCATCCACTAAACCCAATGCCAATGCGTGTTCACCATGCCAATATTCACCCGTTGCCACGCGGCTAATATCTAATTGTTGACGGTAAGTCATAATAAACTGTTTGAATTGATGATGCACATCTTCTAATTGCGCCTGCAATTTAGCACGTCCCGCATCTGTATTCTCACCAAAGAGTGTTAAAGTCCGTTTATAATCGCCCGCCGTATGCAATTCAAAGTCCACGCCATGTTCAGTCAGCCAGCGATGAAAATTCGGTAATTGCGCGACAACACCAATTGAACCAATCACGGCAAACGGTGCCGCTAGAATACGATCAGCAACCACTGCCATTAAATAACCACCACTGGCCGCGATCTTATCTACTGCCACTGTTAAACGAATCCCGCGTGTTTTCAATCGTAATAATTGTGATGCCGCTAAACCATGTTCATGCACCGCCCCGCCGGTATTTTCTAATCGAATCAATACTTCATCAATGGGTTGCGCTTCTAATAATAACACCGACACTAATTCACGCAAAGTTTGGACTTCTGTTGCCATTAGATCGCCATGAAAATCAATGACAAATAAGCGTGGGCGTGGGTGTGCTGGGTCAAGCGCTTTATCCTTTTCTTTTTGTGCTTTTTGTTCCACTTTCAATGCTTGTTTAAATACTTTTGGCGGCAAAGTATTCTGTTTTAATCCAAGCGCCATTTCGCGGTAACGCTCACTCAAGTCGGCAATTTCCAGTCGCCCAGCGTCATCCTGCGTCGGCTGCATTTGGCGCATCCGTAATAAGAAAATGGCTAATAATGCCACCGCAATAATAACGGTGATGGATTTCGCGGCAAATAAACCGTAGTTAATCAGTGCGTCAATCAAGTGCTGGCTCCGAATATAAAGATAATTGTTGGAAATTGTATGGTCAAGAATAAAAGATTTACCGTGCGATCTATTGGCGTAGTCATACCGCAATCGGTGCGCTAATCGGCGGATGCGGATTATAATTCACCCATTCGATGTCGTCACGAGTATAATCAAATAGTGTCGGCGGGCGGCGGTGAATCATCAATTGCGGCAACGGGCGTGGTGAGCGCCGTAATTGTTCTAATACGATGGTGTCAGTTAAATGATTTTGATAGAGGTGCAGATCACCAAAACTGATAATCAGTTCATTGGGTAGCAAGTCGCATTGCTGTGCAACTAAATGCGTTAATAGCGCATAACTGGCAATATTAAATGGTACGCCAAGAAATAAATCGGCACTGCGTTGATATAATTGGCACGACAAATAACCGGCTTGAACGTAGAATTGAAATAAACAATGACAGGGCGCCAATGCCATTCGCCCGACGGCAACATTCTCTTGCGGTGACAATGATGCCAGTGGTAAATCAGACGGATTCCACGCCGATACAACTAACCGTCGTGAATCGGGTGTTTTGCGAATATCGGCAATTAAATGATGTAATTGGTCAAGCGTTTTTTCATTCGGCGATTGCCATGCCCGCCATTGCTGCCCGTAAATAGGACCAAGTTGCCCATTAGGTGCTGCCCATTCATTCCAAATCGTGACGCCTTGCGTGGTTAAATCACAATTGTTGGTCGAACCTGATAAAAACCATAATAACTCAGCCACCAGACTTTTGGTATGAATCCGCTTCGTGGTTAATAATGGAAAGCCAATACGCAAATCAAACCGGATTTGTCGCCCAAATACCGAGCGTGTTCCAACGCCGGTGCGATCGGTACGATCAACCCCATTTTCTATTACATCACGGATTAAATCAAGATAGATTTGCATAGCATTTTATTGTAATCGTGCAGCAAATAAGTGATAAAGTTCAACGTTAGTTTCCTACTCATACTTTGTCTATTTCACACCGAATCTACTTTCTATTTGTGTGATTAACGCATCTGCTAATTTTAATAGGTGCGGAATATGTGAGTATGCTTGATTTAATGCGTCTAATAACACCATTGGGTCTTCAATATATTCGTGAACCATATAATTGCGCAAGGCGCGAATACTCATCCATACATCACTAGATTCTAACCAACCAAACCGTTCTGCTTTATCCAGATTATCCAATAACGAATTGGTTTTTTCACCTAAAAAATGCAATACATTAGGTAGCAATTTGTCGCCTAATGTATCTTGCAATCGCCCAAAACGTCCAACAAAGGCTTCAATTCTTTCAGCTAGTTCTTCGTTTTGAGCCAAGCTATTTATTTGTGCTAATGTCAATGGCTGCGCAAACAAACGGGTGGCGGTAGCATTCAGATGGTTGACTTCACGCCGCACAACACGGATTAAAAACAGCAAGCGTTCTGAATTAACAGTACGCACTGCAATCATAACAACTGACCCTCTTTTAATGCAGTGTGATGAATTGCACTCATTTGCAAATTCGGCGCAGCAATTAACACATCCACTTTACGCCCATTCAAAACTCGCATGGCACAGGTGGCGATACGGGCGGCTAATAACGCAGGCGTTGGCACTGGATTATTGAATTCAACTAACAAATCAACATCTCCACCGACGGCTTGATCGTTTAAACGTGAACCGAATAAGCGTATTGCCGCGACATCAGTTGTGCAATGCTGAATCGCTTGACGGAGTTGTTGGCGTTGTTGATTGGTTAAACGCATTGATCGAATAGCATAAGTTATTGACAGACAATCAAACTAAACCGCGTTTTCGGTAGTCAATCGGATTATGAGTGTCGTTCATCATCAGTCCAACAGCGCCAGCCTAGTGTAAAAAATGGCGATAATAACGGCAACAAAACCGCCAACATTGACCAATGTAATCCACTCGCTTGCCAACCACCGCTAGTCCAAACTGCCCAAATCAGCGCGACCATCTCTAATAAATAAAGCGGTAATAATAACCGCCAATAACGGGTCGTTGGGTGGCGCCAGGGCATGAACCACCAACCGGCAATTAAGCTCACAATAAATATGCTTAAACCCAATAAGCCAGCAATGAACTTGCCTTGCCAAAACGCAACGAGTGCGAGCGCGCATATCCAGACAATTGATCCTAACCAACCGCCCAGCCAACCAATTTTTTTTCCGCGTCGCGTCGGTAATTGCGGCATATTAAAACCAGTCACTCACTCATTAATTAAACAACTGGGTTGTTGGCGGTAATAATAACGATTTGCCTTGCATGATGTCAGATGGCGGCAATCCCATTAATGCGAGTACGGTTGGGGCAATATCCTGAATACTCCCGCCCGTTGTTAATTCCCAACGATCTGAATCAATCACTAAACACGGGACGGGATAAGTGGTATGGCGCGTGTGCGGATCGCCGGTGATTGGATCAATCATTTCATCACAATTCCCATGATCGGCAGTTAAGATCACCGAATAATTCGATTTGACTGCTTGATCTAATACGCGCCCCACTTCACGATCTAATGCTTCAACCGCCGCAATCACCGCTTCACGCACGGCGGTATGACCGACCATATCACCATTCGCAAAATTGACCACAATCAATGGATAATTACCGCTGGCAATTGCGGCAACCACTGCATCGGCAATTGCCGGGGCGCTCATTTCTGGTTGCAAATCATAGGTCGCAACCTTTGGTGATGGAATTAAAATACGCTCTTCACCTGGATAGGGTTCTGCCCGTCCGCCATTAAAGAAAAAGGTGACATGCGCGTACTTTTCTGTTTCGGCGCAATGCAATTGTGCAAGACCGGCATCACTTAATATTTGACCCAATGTAATGGTTGGTTGTTCATGGTCATACGCCACCGGCAATCCGTATTCTGCATCGTATTCCATCATGCAGGTAACGGCGGCAGTGGTGAATGAACCGCGCTCAAATGCAGTGAACTTCGGATCAAATAACGCCTGCACTATTTGACGTGGACGATCTTTACGGAAATTAAAAAAGATGACCGTATCATCATTGCCAATGCGCTCGGTACCGTTAATAATGGTAGGAATGATAAACTCATCATCTTCATTCGCCGCATACGCATCAGCAATTGCCGCCTGTGCGGTGGCTGCAATGCGCCCTTGACCATGCACGAGTGCATTAAAAGCAAGCTGCGTTCGGTCCCAACGTTGATCCCGATCCATTGCATAATAACGCCCAGCAACGGTGGCAATTTCACCATTCGCAGCGACGAGTGCCGCTTCCACTGACCCCAAATAATTTTTAATAGAACGTGGTGGCGTATCGCGCCCATCAGTAATCACATGCACAACCGGTTTTATTTGATGTTGCTGCGCCAGTTGAATTAATGCAATTAAATGATTAACGTGGCTATGCACCCCACCATCGGAGACCAATCCAATTAAATGTATCGGGCGTTTTTGTTTCGCAGCACGCTCAACTGCCGCAACTAAAACGGGGTTTATTAACAAACTGCGATCCGCCACCGCATCATCAAGCAACACTAAATCTTGGCGCACCACGCACCCCGAACCGAGCGTCATGTGACCCACTTCTGAATTGCCCATTTGCCCGTCTGGCAGGCCGACTGCCCGCGCCGATGCCTGTAATATCGTATGAGGATTGTGAGAAAAATAGTTGTCAAAACAAGGAGTTGATGCTAAAACAACCGCATTATTTGCTTTGGCAGGATTGACCCCAACCCCATCTAAAATGATGAGCAGCACCGCTCGGCGCAATGGTGTAACAGGCATTTGCATACAATCAGTTTCTCGCACAGATATTGAATTTGTCGGTAGTGTAACGCTATTTTCGTTATCATGCGCCGTCAAAGCGATCACTATTATCTATGGCAGCCCATGCAATAATGGGCTAGACTATTGCCGCGGGAATGCTGTCGTTTACAGCGTGTTCAATTAACATGTTTGTTATTATTCAGGAAGCAGTCTAATGTCCACCGAAAGAATTATCGCGTTTGTCATGGCCGGCGGTCAGGGATCACGGTTACAACCTTTAACATCAGCGCGTTCTAAACCATCTGTGCCATTCGGCTCACGCTATCGCATCGTTGATTTTGTATTAAGCAATCTAATTAACTCACAAATCCGCACCATCTATCTTTTGGTGCAGTATAAATCACAATCTTTAATTGAACATGTGCGTAAAGCCTGGACAATTTCTCCATTACTACCCGATCAATTTGTCACCGTCGTGCCGCCGCAAATGCGCACTGGCGCCAATTGGTTTCAAGGCACAGCGGATGCCGTCCAACAAAATATTAACTTAATTGAAGAACACGCCCCAGATTTAGTCGTTGTATTCGGTGCCGACCATATTTATCGTATGGATATTCGCCAAATGGTTGAGTTTCATAAAGCGCGTCAAGCCGGTGTTACCATTGCCGCATTACCAGTGCCATTAGAAGACGCAAAAAGTTTTGGGGTGATTGTTGCGGATAAAGATGGACGTATTCGTGCCTTTGAAGAAAAACCTACCCGGCCAACGCCTTTGCCAAATGATCCAACGAGGGCTTTTGCGTCAATGGGCAATTATGTTTTTGATACCAAACTGTTATTAGAAGCATTGCATGACGGGCAGCAGGCTGGTGAAACCGATTTCGGCGCACACATCTTGCCGCGTTTATTAGCGAATAATCAACCATTATTTGCGTATGATTTCGCCACCAATGTGATTCCCGGTGTCAAACCCTATGAAACCCGAATGTATTGGCGCGATGTTGGCGGGATTGATGCGTATTTTGACACGCATAAAGATGTGCTAGGTGCCGAGCCGGTGTTTGATGCGTTCAATCCCGATTGGCCGATTTATTCGAGCAATTATCAAGGCCCTGTGGCGCGTGTATTAGGTGGGCGCATTCAAAATACGCTCCTCGGCGCTGCGACCGTCATTCACGACAATTGTTTAATTAAAGATTCTATTATTAGACGCGAAACGGTTATTGAAGAAGATGTCGAATTAGACGAGTGCATCATTATGGATTATGTGCGCGTGGCACGCGGTGCAAAATTGCGACGTGTCATTGTAGATCGGCATAATAACATCCCCGCTGGTGCAAGAATTGGTTATGATCGGGCGATTGATAGTCAGCATTATCATGTCAGTGAAGGCGGCGTAACTGTCGTCCCTTCTGGACAGGTCAGTTATTTCGCTCGTGATGCGCGGGGTTGTCGGATGCGGGGTTATTCGGAATGAATGAAACCAGCGTCATGTCCGCACCGTTATTATTAAATGACGCGCCCCGTACACTATTAGTCACCGGTGGCGCGGGCTTCATCGGTGGCAACTTTGTTCATTGGTTATTGACGAATAGTACAGCAAGAGTCATCACATTAGACCAATTAACCTATGCCGGACATTTAGCAACGCTGGCTGATTTAACGACGCATCCGCGTCATGTTTTTATTCACGGTGATATTGGCAATCGTGAATTAGTGAGCCAGTTGTTAATTGATTATCACATTGACACGATTATCAATTTTGCAGCCGAAAGTCATGTTGATCGTTCTATTGACGGCCCCGCCGCTTTCGTCATGACCAATATTGTCGGTACCTTTAATTTGCTTGACTGTGCGCGTGCGTATTGGTCACAACTTGCCAATGAACAACGTGATCGGTTTCGGTTTTTACAAGTGTCGACTGACGAGGTGTATGGTTCACTCGGTGCGACGGGATATTTTAATGAAAATACCCCGTATGCACCGAATTCGCCCTATTCAGCATCAAAGGCCGCCGCCGATCATTTAGTGCGTGCTTGGTATCATACTTACGGCCTGCCAGTATTAACCACGAATTGTTCTAATAATTACGGACCCTATCAATTTCCAGAAAAATTGATTCCGTTAATGATTGCTAAAGCCGTGCGTGGCGAAGCATTGCCGATCTATGGTGATGGCGGGAATATCCGTGATTGGTTATACGTTGAAGATCATTGTCGCGGTATTGTGCGGGTATTGGAAGCTGGCCGAGCGGGTGCGGTTTACCCAATTGGTGGTAATAGTGAAAAAACAAATTTAGAGGTCGTGGATACACTCTGCGATCTATTAGATGCGCTATTACCACACTCGCCACATTGTCCGCACCGTCAATTGAAAACCTTTGTTGCGGATCGTCCAGGACATGACCGCCGCTATGCAATAGACGCCAGCAAAATAGAGCGTGAATTAGGCTGGTCAGCACAAGAAACCTTCACCAGTGGTTTGCGGCGCACAGTTGAATGGTATTTAAATAATCAATCTTGGTGTCAACAGGTAACGCAAGATAATTATGCAGGACAGCGTCTTGGCGGTGGTGTGAATAATTAAAATGGTGATAATTCATGGCAATGCGTAAAGGAATTATTCTTGCCGGTGGCGCGGGAAGCCGATTACATCCGCTCACCTTAGCACTCAGTAAACAAATGCTGCCGGTGTATGATAAGCCGATGATTTATTACCCATTATCAGTATTGATGATGGCGGGTTTGCGTGAGATTTTAATTATTACTACGCCGCATGATGCGCCAACATTTCAGCAACTATTGGGCAATGGATCGCAATGGGGTATTGCATTATCCTATGCAGAACAACCGCATCCTGGCGGATTAGCGCAGGCATTTTTAATTGGACGTGATTTTCTAGCTGGTGCCCCGAGTTGTTTAATTCTTGGCGACAATATCTTTTATGGTGGTGGATTAACGCCATGCTTAAAACGGGCTGATGCGCGTACTCAGGGTGCAACCGTTTTTGGCTATCATGTTAAAGACCCAGAGCGATACGGCGTGGCTGAATTTGATGCGCAGGGGCGGGTGATTGGATTAGAAGAAAAGCCACAATCTCCCAAATCAAATTATGCCGTCACTGGATTATATTTTTATGATACGCAGGTCTGCGATTTAGTGCGTGAATTGACCCCGTCGCCACGCGGTGAATTAGAAATCACCGATTTGAATAACCTGTATTTGCAAGCGGATCAATTGTTTTTAGAACGATTAGGTCGCGGGATTGCGTGGCTGGATACTGGTACGCACGAGGCACTCATTCAGGCAACCAATTTTATTGAAGCAATTGAACAACGTCAGGGGCTTAAAGTGTGCGCACCGGAAGAAATCGCATATTTTAACGGATGGATTAATGATGAGCAGTTAATTCAATTGGCGCAACCATTGCGCAAAAGTGGCTATGGCGAATATCTATTAAATCTTTTGCAACGTTCAGTTTAGCCCGATTAAACCCTAATGAATGTCATCTCCACTGCAATTCCAGACGTATTAATTATTGAGCCACAGGTCTATGGTGACGAGCGCGGTTTTTTTATCGAAACGTGGCAGCAGGAACGCTATGCCGCATTGGGTGTAGATGCTGATTTTGTCCAAGATAATCAATCGTATTCTAAATACGGTGTATTGCGCGGATTGCATGTGCAGCATCCGTTTGCACAAGGTAAATTGGTGAGTGTGATTCATGGTGAAGTGTTTGATGTTGCCGTGGATGTGCGATACGACTCACCGTTTTTTGGGCAGTGGATTGGTTGTTTATTAACTGCGCAAAATAAACGGCAATTGTGGATACCAAAAGGATTTGCACATGGCTATCTGGTGACAAGTGTTGACGCATTATTCACTTATAAATGCAGTGATTATTATCATCCTGAAACCCAGTTTGCGATTCGATGGAATGATCCAGCAATTGGCATTGCGTGGCCACAATTGACAATTGCACCGACGTTGTCAATAAAAGATGCACAAGCGGCATTATTAGCCGATGTTTCACCTGACCAATTGCCTGTGTATTCGACGTGAAACTGATTGTTCAAATCCCTTGTCTAAATGAAGAAAACACATTGGCGGCAACAGTCGCTGATATTCCCCGCTCTATTGATGGAATTGACACGGTAGAGGTGTTAATTATTGATGACGGTAGTACTGACCAAACCATTGCGGTGGCGCGGGCGGCGGGGGTGGATCATATTGTGCGCAATAAACGTAACATTGGATTAGCGCGTAGTTTTCGACGCGGGCTGGATGCGTGTTTAGCATTAGGCGCTGATATTATTGTCAATACCGATGGCGATAATCAGTATTACGGGGCCGATATTCCACAGTTAATTATGCCTATTCTGCGTGGTGAAGCAGATATGGTCATTGGTGATCGTGAAACCGCGTCTATTTCGCATTTTTCACCATTAAAAAAGCTATTACAACACTTTGGCAGTAGCGTGGTACGGCGATTAGCAGGCATTCAAGTACCAGATACGATTAGCGGTTTTCGTGCTTTTGATCGGGATGCCGCAATTCGTTTGAATATCGTGTCGTCATTTAGCTATACGATTGAAACGGTTATTCAAGGTGGCAAAAGACAATTAGCAATCGCAACCGTTAAGGTGCGCACCCGCGAAACAGCGCGGCCGTCGCGTCTATTCAAAACCATTCCGCATTTTATTCAAAATTCCCTAGTGACGATGATCCGCATGTATGCGATGTATCAGCCGTTGCGCTTTTTCTTTATTATTGGTAGTTTGCTGGTTATCGTTGGGTTAATGCCAATTGGACGATTTTTATTTTTTTATTTTGCAAATGAAGGTGCCGGTCATTTACAGTCGTTATTACTTGGTAGTGTACTGGTTATTATTGGATTAGTCACTTATCTTGTTGGATTAGTTGCCGATCTTATTTCGTTTAATCGCCAGTTATTGGAAATGACTTTAGAACGAGTTAAACGGCTGGAGTTGGGGGAATGAATTCGCTGGTTTGTGTTGTTATTTTTTGGGTAGTGCGTTATTTGATAGGTTAAACAATTTTTAACAGGAACAAACTTTTATGAATTGTCCAAAGTGTCAATCGGAAAGCATCATTAAAAACGGTTTTAACCGCTTAAACAAACAAATCTACCGTTGTAAAACATGTGGGCGTCAATTTGTTTTAAATCCAAGCAAAACGGCAATTAGTCAGGAAACAAAAGAGCGAGTTGATCGGTTATTATTTGAGCGTAATTCGTTGAGAAGTATTCAGCGCTGTATTGGTGTCTCTGCCTCTTGGCTACAACAATATGTTAATAACAAATATGCTGCAATGCCTCGCCAAGTCATAGTTCAAAAAAAACTGTAGGAAAAATGACAATTGAATGTGATGAGGTGTGGGCTTATGTTGGTAAACGTGAGAATAAACAATGGGTTTGGCTATCGATTGATCGAGATAGCCGAGAAATTATCGGTGTTCATATTGGTGATCGGAGCGAGCAATCAGCAAATAAGTTGTGGAAATCTTTACCACCAGTTTATCGGCAATGTGCAAAAATTTACACGGACTTTTGGCAGCCCTATCAAAGGGTTTTACCATCAAAACGTCACGCCGCTGTTGGAAAAGAAAGCGGTCAAACTAGTCATATTGAACGATTCAATAATACGCTCCGGCAACGTGTTTCTAGATGAGTGAGAAAAACACTTTCATTTTCAAAAAACTCGAAAATCATATTGGTGCAATATGGTATTTTGTTCATCATTATAATGCCACGTTACGAAAAGGGTTAACTGTTTAGGATGAGTTAATCCTATTAATCAACGCACTACCAATCATGTTATGTGGCAACCCCGCATCCTACGGTACGGTATTCATCAACAACATCAGAGTACGCGGGCCGGCAATGCCATCTGCGTCCAATCCGTGCGCGGTTTGAAAGCGCCGCACCGCCGCGATCAGGGTATCGTCATACTGTACCGCAGCCGCGGGTGGCACAGTCGCCACTGTCAACCCGCTGGGCGGCCAAGTCGCCAGTTGAGCGCGTAACCAGCGCACCGCCGCTGGCGTAGCCGCCCGCCCAATCACCTTGACCCCCGGCGGTGGCAGGCGCCATAAACACAGATAGTCACCTGACCAGCGCTCGTCGAGTGCCGCGAGTGGCAGGCGCTGCAAAACCCCTGAGTGTGCCAAAACCGCGTACTCTTCATCCAACCCGACCAGTACCGCGTAAACATTTGTTCCATTTGATAATTTCAGCGACAAGACCGCCGGCTGGTCAAAGCGGCGCAGTTCACTGAATCGCCCGTGCTGCGCAGTCTCGCACCCCAAACCGAGATCGAGCGCCTCAACTTGGGCGCAGGTTTGCGGTGGCGGGACGTGCAAGTTGGCGACCTCCCAGCGGTGCAACAGGGTAGTCAGGGCAGCACTCAGGTCGGCGGTGGTGACGGTGGCTAACTCAGTCGGGCTGAGGTCACGCACCGTCCCGCCCGGCGGCAGTTGACTGAGGCGCGGGGTGACCGGTGACGCGGGTGGTTGAATCACCGGCGCGGCAGTGGGTAAGGTGGTAATGAGCGCCGGCGGGACGTTTGGCAGATCGGGTAACAGCGTGGCAGTGGTCAGTGGTGTGGTTTTGCCCAGCCACACGCCGAGCGCGAGGGTGGCGATAAATAACACCATGCCGATGATGAACGGTCGCCAGCGCTGCAACGGCGGGACTTGTTTGGGTAACACTTGTCCGCGTACTTCATACGCAGCGCGGGTGACGATGGTGGCGGTGACTTGCGATTGGCGACTGACTGCTGCACCCAGGAGCGCACGGTCACAAATTAGGTTGATGATGCGCGGCACCCCGCCGGCGTGGCGGTGAACTAATCGCAGTGCTTGGCGGGTGAGTAGCGGGCGTTCGACCCCGGCGACGGCGAGGCGATGGCGAATGTAGGCGACTGTTTCACGCGGTTTGAGTGGGCGCAGGTGAAAGCGCGCGGTGATCCGTTGATTTAGCTGGCGCAATTCGGGCGCGGCCAGCAGAGTGCGCAGTTCGGGTTGTCCCACCAAAAAGATTTGCAGCAGTTTATGTTTAGCGGTTTCCAAATTGGTCAGCAGCCGCACCTGTTCTAGCACTTGCGGGTGCAGATTCTGCGCCTCATCAATCAGCACCAGCGGCCGCCGCCCGTGTGCGTGACAGTCGAGTAAAAAACGGTTCAACTGGTCAATATAAAATTTGGTGGAAAGCGGCTCGGTTGGATCGGGATTGGCATGGAGTTTGAACTCGTCACAAATCGCCGCCAATAATTCAACGGCAGTCAGCGTCGGGTTGAGTACCAGCGCGACCTCAACGCCGGCGGGGAGTTGCTCCAAAAAGGCGCGGCAGATGGTGGTTTTACCGGTGCCGACCTCACCGGTGAGCAGAACAAAACCGCCATTTTCGCTGGCACCGTACAGCAGATGCGCGAGGGCTTCACGGTGCTGTTCGCTTAAAAACAGGTACTGCGGATCAGGTGTGATGGCAAAGCTGGGTTCGTGGAGACCAAAATACTTGGGATACACAGGCGTCACTAACGGAAAGTTGGGCGGTTGGCGATGACTGACACACCGATTGAACAATTCTTTGCTAGTCTAGCATTGCTATATGTCAACGTCTGACAACTCATCTCAACCGGCGTTGAAAGCGGAGATTTTGCGCGGTGTGCTGGCGCAAAATATCGCTATGACGCGCCCTCGCGTCACACCACCGGTGACAATCACCGCTGACCCGGCGGCGGGTGTAGCGGCACCCATGCTGCAAGTCCAGCCGCGTCGGGGCTGGCGAATGGCAATGATCGCCAGTGCGCTACTGCTCATCCCGCGTCACCTCGGCTGGTGGGCGCCGTCACCGCCAACGCAATTAGCCATGTCGCCGCTGTCGTGGTCAACCACCGCGCCGCTGGCGTTACCCAATGATGTGACACATCCACCCCCGCTGTTTTCAACTCACCAAGTCTCCACGCCGCAGTTGGCAGACGCCTTGACGTTACCGCTGGCGGCGGCCACCCATGATGCCGCGCAGCAGTTGCGGCTCGAGGCATTACTCGCTGCACCGCGGATCCCGATTGCGACGCTATTTGGCTTACAATTTCGTACCATCGTCATTGACCCCGGGCATGGTGGCAGTGACCCGGGCGCGATTGGCCCGAGCGGGTTAACCGAAAAAGTGATCACACTCGACATCGCCCAGCGCCTGCGTGAACGATTACAGCGCCGCGACGGCTACCGCGTATTGCTCACCCGCCACAGTGACACCCGGCACACACTCAAAGAACGTGTGGCATTTGCCCGCACCGCCGGCGCCGATTTATTTATTTCGCTGCATTTTAATACGTTGCCGCAGCGTTCGGTGAATGTGATTGAAACCTATTATTTCGGCTCACAATCCGATCAACACACCGCCGCTATTGCCGCCGCCGAAAATCGTGGCTCCGAATTCGCGCTGGCAGAATTTAAACGTTTAATTATGAATATCGGCAATACGCTCAAAACCCAAGAATCGCGTGATTTGGCCATTGCATTACAGGCAGCATTGGTAGAAGATTTAACGGTACAGAGTAGTCAAGTGATCGATGCCGGTATTAAAACGGCGCCCTTTGTTCTGTTATTAGGCGTAGAGGTACCGAGTGTTTTAGTAGAAATTTCATGTTTAAGTCATCCCGCAGAAGAACAGCGGTTAATGACCAGCGCCTACCGCAATCATATTGCCACCGCATTAGAACGCGGTTTAGTTTCCTATCTTGAAAATCAATGGACGACACGGCCTTCGGCCACTGGAGAATCAACGCATGTCGGAGTTAAATCAGACTGAACAAACAGATGAAGTGCTTTATATGGGCATTGATCTTGGCACCTCGCGCTCGGTGGTGTCAGCCAGTAATGGTATTGAAGCCTCTGTTTTAAGTTTTGTTGGCTGGCCAAAAGATTTTGTCGCCCGCCGCAACCTTGGTAAAGATATTTTATTTGGTGATGAGGCATTGGAACATCGCCTCGCACTCAATCTTTACCGCCCATTAGAAGGCGGCGTATTACGCGAAGGCACCGCGCAAGATGAACAAGCCGTCGCGGCGTTAATTGGGCATTTAATTGAATTGGGCGGTGGTAAAGGCCGCCAATTGCGCATTGCCGTCGGAGTACCTGCCGAATGTTTGCGCATTAGCAAATTGGCAATTAAAAACGCCGTCGGTGCCTATGCAGACAAATTAATGGTGGTCTCCGAACCCTTCTCCGTGGCCTATGGAATCGGGGCATTAGATAATGCGATGATTATTGACATCGGCGCCGGCACTGCCGATTTTTGTATTATGCACGGCGCCGTACCCGAAGATAAAGACCAGCGCAGTTTATTAAGCGCCGGTGACGCCGTTGATACCCACCTATACAAATTATTGAGTGAACGCATTCCCGAAGCTGCATTAACGCTCAATATGGCGCGGCAATTCAAAGAGACTTATGGGTTTGTCGGCATGACCGATAAATTAGTCAAGGTGAAATTACCCGTCGCCGGCAAAATGGTGACTTACAACATCACCGATGAAGTGAACCGCGCCTGCACCCACATCCTACCACCCATTATTGAAACAACAATGGACATGATCGGCTCGGCTGATCCGGAATATCAGGAACGCCTGCGCAATAACATCTTATTAGCGGGCGGCTGTAGTCAATTTCGCGGCTTGGCTGATTATCTAACGCGGGCAATGGAACCCTTTGAACCATGCCGCTTTTCTTGCGTTCCCGAACCCTTGTACGCCGGCGCACGCGGTGCATTAGCGTTGGCACAAGACATGCCGGAAGAATACTTCGGCAAATTATAAGCGGGCGCACTCCGAATTAAAAATGGCGGTCGTGTGGCAATACAAAGGATTAAACATCTTGTCCCTTTTCAAAATAGAAAGGGGCAAATAATGCGCAAAATTAGCAATGCGGGTGTTAATGAACATTAGCGCGGGTAGTGCAATTGCGCGACACAGTCCCAGCGCGATTTTATTATTATGGGCGCTGGCGGCAGTAGGCGCCCCATTTTTGCCACTCACGCCCAACCTAATTGATTTACCACAGATTTTAGCCCCACCCAGCGCCGCCTGCTGGCTCGGGAGCGACGATCTAGGGCGCTCCATCGCCGACCGCCTACTCTTCAGCGCCCGCACCGCCTTCATCATCGGCATCGGCGTCGTGGCAATATCCGCCAGCATCGGCGCGGTGTTGGGCGGCATCGGCGGCTACCTCGGCGGCTGGTGGGATTTAATCCTCGTGCGCATCATCGACATTTTTTTAGCATTTCCGGGACTATTACTCGCCATCGCCCTCGCCGGCTTACTCGGCCCGGGCATCGGCAACCTCATCATCGCCCTGACCACCGTCGGCTGGGTCGGCTACGCCCGCCTCGCCCGCGCCCAAATATTGTCGCTGCGCCACCGCGACCACATTTTCGCCGCCCGCGCATTAGGCGTTTCTCATTGGCGCATCATTAGGCGACATTTATTACCACTTGCACTCGCGCCGTTAATTGTCGAAGCCACCTTTGGTATTAGCGGCGCCGTATTAGCCGAAGCCAGTTTATCATTCCTCGGCCTCGGCGTTCAACCACCGACCGCATCATGGGGCAACATGATTCGGGATGGCGTCGCGTATTTATTAGTTGCACCGCATTTAGTCATTGCCCCGGGCGTGACGTTATTCTTGGTTGTATTAGCAGTGAACCTCGCCGGCGACCAATTGCGTGACCGTTTAGATATTCGCAGCCACGACCGTATCAATTGACTTCATTGCGGCGCCTGAGCAATGAAAATTAACAGTTGCATTCACATTTACATCGCCAAATGCAATCGCTGTTGAATAGTCGCGTATAGCACCTGCATATCCAGCGGTTTATTCAAAATGGGCGGATGTTCACCCAAATCCTGTTGAAATTCTGAGCCACTCTCCCGCCCCGTCATTAAAATCACCGGCAATTCCGGCCGCGCTTGCGTTAATTGCCGCACCAATTTCACGCCATCCATGACCGGCATGGCAATATCCGACAAAACCAAATCAAATGCCGGCTGCGTCTGTAATACCTCTAATGCCGCGGCGCCGTGTATTGCCACCGTGACCCGAAAACCCGCCGCCGTTAATAAACGTTCTAATGAATCGCGCACCCGCGCATCATCATCAACCAATAGTAACCGTAATGATAAATGCCCAAGATTAGTCATTAGCGGCGCATTATCATCAGTAGAATCAATTGCATAAGACCGCGCCGGTGGTAATAACAAATAAAAGGTCGTTCCCTGCTCCGGTTGCGATTCAAGATCAAGTGCTGCCCGCGTCCGCGTAATAAACTCTTGCACCATAAACAAACCTAAACCATGCCCACGTTGCCGTGCTTTAGTTGAAAATAAAGGTTCAAAAATACGCGCTAACACTGCCGCACTCATTCCATAACCCGTATCACGCACACGAATAACAATATGCTCACCATTCGGCGCGCTACCAATCCGCACTGCAATGGGTGGCGTTGTCGCTGCATAAGCAGTGATAATCAATTCACCACCGTGCGTCATTGCATCACGCGCATTTAATGCTAAATTTAATAATGCAGCCTGTAAAAAAGCGCCATTGCTATACACACATAAATCAGGTTCCACTGTCATAGTCAATGCAATACTGCTGGGCAAAATTTGTCGCAGAATTGCCGTTAATTCGTTTAATAATGGTAATAACACGACGGATTCCAATGTAATACCGCCGGCACGACTTAATGATAACAACCCAGAAGTCATCACCTTTGCATGACCAACTGCGCTGCGCGTTTCGTTGACGACTTCAATTAACTCTTCCGTTGCACTTGCATAATTATCATCATCAGCTGTCGCCATTGCAGCTTGCTGAATTGTATTATCAATAAAGTGCAAATTAGCATCAATCGCACTCAACAGATTATTAAAATCATGGGCAATACCACTGGCGAAGTGTCCAATCGTTTCCCGTTCTTTTGCCGCGACTAAATCCTGTTGCACCCGTTGGTCATAGCAAACCGCTGCAATACGCTGGGCAATTAACCGTAATAACTGACCGTCTAATCGTTCTAAATAATTGCGCGGCTGACGACTCCATAACGCTAAAATATTCTGCATACCGGCCGTTGGTTCACTACCAATTTCTGGAATCACCAAAATAATACAGGCGTGATAACCCAACTGTTGTGCGATAGTGGGCAACATTGGTGCTAATAATAATTGTGGAGCGCAGGGCGTTTTACACAATAATTGTATGCGTTCGTCAAATAACTGCACCGGTAACTCTGCTAGTTGTTTATTATTAGTTTCATCATAGCTGTGCATAGCAACCGCCACCAAAGGCTGATAACCAACCTTTGTATCAAATCGCCCCAAATGACCAGCATGTGCATGAAAACACGCACATCCAAAGCGAATAAGTGCAAGAATTTCTTCTTCGATAGGTAATTGTCCCGCGCTAATATCAACTAATTGTTCTAAATGTGTTGTATAGCGTGTGACCTGTTGTTCTAAATGCCGCCGATGCGCCATTGCCTCGCGTAATTCGGTAATATCTTCCACCATCCCAAGTGGTAATGGCGGTTCATGTTCATGCCCGGGTAATAAATTGACCCGTAAATCGCCCCACACAATGTCACCATTCGGCCGCACATACCGTTTTTCAAGGCGATAGCCAGTGCGCTGCCCCGCTAATAATTGCGCAAATAATGGATGTTCACGCTCGTTATCTTCAGGGTGGACTAAATTGTCAATTGATTCGCCCGGTAAACTTTTAATTTCCCGCCCGACTAAATCTGCAAATGCCGGGTTAATATAAATTAAACGGTGTTCTGTATCCATCACTGAAATGCCAATGGGCGCCGTGTCAAATACAGCACGCAGGCGTTGTTCACTGGCACGCAGCGCACGATCACTCCGTTCACGACTCAGCGCATTAGCAAATAGATTACCTAATACCTGTAAAAAGCGCACATCGCTTTCACGCCAAACATGCGCCATATTAATCAATTCAAATCCAATTACGCCTCTTAATTCAGTACTATCGCAAACTGGAATAAGGACTAATGATTGCACCCCAGCAGCAGTCAACCAATGATATTCGGCCGTCCATTCATGTGCCAATGTGGTGACTTCAGAAATCACCACTGGTTTTTTATGATGCAAGTCTTTTAAGATATTTGGTAAACAACCAAACTGTACCTGATGTAAATTGGCTGGACGCTGACTAATCCCTTCGGCAGTCCAGCAATAAGATAAACCAAGTGTTTGTGATTCATAATCCATCAAACCGAGATAACTGCGTTCCGCACCAATCAAATGACTAATTTGTGCAAGCGTGTGGTCAATTGCCGTCGCAATGTTATTGCAACTAGGTGTTAATAATTCAGCAGCACAATCAATCAGCTGCCGTTCAAGACTTTCACGTCGCACTAAATCCAATTCAATTCGCTTGCGCATAGTAATATCAACATGCGTACCAGCAACAACTAATGGCTTACCCTGTGCGTCACGCGCTACAATACGTCCCTGATCTAATACCCACACCCAATACCCATCTTTATGCCGCATTCGTACTTCACAATCGTAGCGATCGACATAACCGCGTAAATGATAATCCATTAAAATGTCGCTAATATCCAGATCATCAGGATGCGCTAATTGTCGCCAAGTTTGAATATTTAGTGGTGTCAGTTCAACCAATTGATAACCGCAAATTGCCGCCCAATATTCATTAAAAATAGTTTCGCCCGTATTTACATTCCATTCCCAAGTACCAAGACGCGGACCCTCGATGACATTGGTTAATCTCTGGCGCTCAATTGCTAACGCTTGAGTAATTTGTTCACGCGCTGTCACATCTAATAAAATACCCTCGAAACCAATGAGTTGGTTGTCAACATAGTGTGCACGGGTTTGGGTTAATAAAATGCGTTCAGTTTGATTGGGTAACACTAACCGCACTTCTTCAATCATTATGTCATCCTGATTTAATTGTGCGAGGGTGGCAACGCGTAAGCGTAAACGGCGACGATCACGCGGATGAATACGCGCAATAAAATGCTTCCATGATGGTTTAATGTCCTCCGGATGATAACCCAGCAAATAATATGTTTGGTCTGACCATTGAATTTGATTAGTCGCCCGTTCTAAATACCAACTCCCCATATTAGCAATCCGTTGCGCCGATGCCCAACGTGCTTCACTTTGGCGCAAGTGTAATAAAGCCGCCTCTGTTTCTTGATGTTCATGTTCTAAAGTTTGAAAATTGTGAATGAGTGTTTGTGCAATTGCAGTTAATGTTTGTGCTAATTGTTCTGCTTCAACAAATAACAAGCGGGTCGGCGCTGACCAACGTAAGTGATGATGAGTGGCAACGGGTAAGGTCTGTGCGCTGGTAATTAACATTCGCAATTCTTGAGCAATAGATTGGCTACTCCAGCGTGCCAGCTGAATTGCACCCAATACACATAGCAACAACAATGCTAATGTTTGTGTAATGGTACGTTGCACATTTTTAATCAATTCAACCGCACTTAATCGAATCTCAATGATCCCGCGTGTCGGATCAGGACAGGTGAGGTACAATAAATAAGTTGCGTGTTGATAACCACCAATTTGTGAATGCCAACCCCGATTTTGTGGTAATTGTAATTTTAAAACGCCAATGGAAAAAGATGTATTGGTTGGCAATACTGGCAAGTATTGTAAAGATACCTGTGTGTTCGTTGTGAATAGTGTATTTAGCCAGGTTTGTATAATTGGTAGCAGTGTTATCGGCGTGGATTCAGACAACACTGATTGATGTGTGCGTATGACTTGCTGTGTCATGCGATGTAATTGGTGGGTTAATTGTAATTCTTGTGTCACCATCGCATGGTGACTGTACCACATAGCCAGTAATGTCGTTGGCAATAACGTCGCTGATAATAAACTATGAAATAGTAAGTCAGTAATTGCAACTGATCGGCATTGACGGCGTAATAAATTGTTGCTAACAACTAATAAACCAGCAATTCCTGCATTGAAAATACCATTCAGAGATAACCCTAATGTAATTAGTATAACTTGTGGCCAGTCTATCTCTAATGCAAAACGATAGCTTAAGATTGTTAGTGGGATTCCCAGCGCAATCCAATAGCGAACGCTGGCAATCACTAATGGTGGTAATGGTTGTTGTTGGCACTGAGCGCGATGAATTTGCCAGGCAATAGCGGCGATTTCACCAATAAAAATTAGCATGGCATACCCATGCGACCAAAGTACTATGGTATAAGCACTGCTCACTGTGGCAACAATGAGTCCTGCACGAGTTCCAAACCAAACTAATGTCAAGAGCGCGGCAATTGAACCGAATAAAATGTCAACGCTAAACAATGGCGATATATGCCAAGCGTTGCCGACAATAGCAATGATAGTTAAAATGATAACTGGAATAAACTGCGCTTTAGGTTGGAATTGATTGAATATTTTCATTATTCTCTTACTTAAATTTAAGTGTGCGGGGCACTATATTTTAACTATAGTTGCGTGATGCAAATAAGCGATAAAACGACTTAGTTTATTGCAATTGGTGGTTTAACAGGGTTAATTTAAATAGCGCTCTGTGGATTTGTAGAATGCCGTGTATTTGCGAACCGCATCAATCGTGGCAATTCAATTGATGCGATTCGTTTTTCACCGCATCCTACGCAAATTCAATTGCATCATGCCTGAGTGTTAACCAAACCAATTGCAACATTCAACAAAACAATAGTAAATCAGCCGTGTTGCATCAATAAAGAATTTAAGCGTTATTGGAGTAGTAATTTGAGTGCAATCAACACTAGCACAATACTAAACCAACGTTTTAATGCTGTGACTGCGATGCGATGTGCGAGGCGGGTTCCAACAGTGGCCATTGGAATACTGGTCATCATAATTGCCACTGCTGCCGGCCAATAAATAAAACCAAGACTGTGCGGTGGTAATTCTGGTTGCTGCCAACCATGAATGATAAAACTGATGCTGCCCGCAATTGCAATTGGAATACCACAGGCGCTTGAAGTGGCGATTGCATTGCGGATATTGATTTGATGACGTACTAAAAATGGGACGGTTAAGGTGCCGCCACCAATACCAATGACGGCTGATACTGCACCAATCACGGCGCCTACAGTAATAATAACGTTGGTTTTAGGGAATGAACGTTGTTGTGTGATTATTGTTGGTTGCTGAAAAAGCTGCCATGCAATGATGATTAAAAACACACCAAATAGGTGGATTAACCACCAATCAGATAACCAACTCGCGGCGCTTGCTCCGAACCATGTGCCGAGTAAAATACCCGGGGTGAGTACTTTTACAATTTTCCAATGAACGGCGCCGCGGCGGTGATGTGCAACTGTGGCAGCAGCGGCAGTGCCGATGATGGTTGCTAATGAAGTTGCTATAGCCTGGTGGGGGATAAAAACGTCACTAATTTGGAAGGTTGTCAATACGAAAATTAGCGCGGGTACAATAACAATGCCGCCGCCTATTCCAAATAATCCGGCGAATAAACCCGCTAACATACCAATTAATAAATAGGCAAGCCATTCCATTGTGGGGTGTGTTATTGCGCTATCAGAGTGCGTTTTTTGATAAACAAAATGTTGTTATGCCGTGAATGATTGCAATGCTGATGTGAGTAAGTGATGTGTGCATTAATAAATAAGTCAGACAATTGCAGTGGAATTGCTTGCGGTCACTCTTTCGAGCAACAAGAGACATCATGCTGCTTTATAAACGGATTGCCGCAGTTTTTTTCACACTAACCCGCATTACTATTTCTTATCAAGCCGCGTGTTTAGTTGATTGATTGCCGCCCAATCAGTGGTCAATAAAAAAGCCGATTCCAGTTAATCCAGAATCGGCTAATATCTTTCCTAAAATGTGGAGCGGGAAACGAGACTCGAACTCGCGACCCCAACCTTGGCAAGGTTGTGCTCTACCAACTGAGCTATTCCCGCTGCGAACAGGTAGCCATTCTAACGATTGCACGACCGTTGTCAACTATTTTTCAACTTAGGTCACGCATAAGCAGTACGCACCTGCGCGACCACCGCGTGTAGTGCCGCCTGTTCGGGTTGCGTGTCACCAATTAACCAATCATATAATAACGGGTCAGGATAGGTGAGTAAATGAATAAATGCTGTTTGTTGCGTTGTCTCTAATTCAATAAAATGCGCTATGAAAAAATGTGCTAATAATAAATCCAGTTCAAGCATCCCGCGCCGGCATTGCCAATGAACACGCCTGAGTTCTGTGGCGGTGATTGTCATTATTAGACTTGACCTAATTAACTGGTAGATACTTGACCAACAGCGCTAAACGCACCAATTCAGCTAATGAGTTTGCCTGCATTTTATCCATGACGCGGGCGCGATGCACTTCAATTGTTTTAGCACTGACGCCAAGTTTTGCGGCAATTTCTTTATTCGATTGTCCTTCCGTGACCATTTTCATCACTTCATGTTCACGCGGTGTAAGACTAGTGAGACGTGCCGCAATTTCGTTGCAGCGGGTGCGCAATGTGCGCTGTTTTTCATCATGTTGTAAAGCATTACGAATACTGGTCAACAAATTGTCGTCATTAAACGGTTTTTCAATAAAATCTACCGCGCCCGCTTTCATTGCTTTGACTGCCATTGTGACATCACCATGCCCAGTAATAATAATGACCGGTAAACGAATTGCAGAGCGTGTGAGATATGTCTGTAACTCCAACCCGGTCATGCCCGGCATCCGCACATCTAATAATAAACAGCCAATCCAATCTAGTTCATACGCGGCAAGAAATTCATCAGCGGAACTGAAGGTGCGCACCTGCATCCCAACGGATTCAATTAACCATTGCAATGAACTGCGCATGGCTTGATCGTCATCTACCACAAAAACCCAGGGCGTGTCATTAGGCGTTAACATGAGTGGTATTGTACCTGAAACAACTTAGTTGCTATTGTGTTTTTTGTGGCTTTATTTAATTAAAAGTTTTATTGAACAATACGATTATTTTTTTGTTGAGTATAAACCCATGCGTAAGCATTATTAAGACTGGTCATACGAGCAGCTAAAAAGCGATACATATAATCAGGTATTTTTAAATAGACAAGTCTCCGAGGATCGAGATTGAAATCAAAAGGTTTTGCTGTATTAAAACGCAGGTTGTAAAACATACTGGCTGCCGTTGTCATCCGTTCAAAATCTAAACAGTCGCACTCGGCCGTTAATGCGCAACATGTTTCAAGTAGCAAATCAATATCATACTTTTTCAGCATTTCTAGTTTCTCGTTAATTTTCTGGTGCGCAATAGCAACGTCAAATTGGAAACGACTGGCATATTCTTGAAAGAGTTTTGTTTCACTTTTTTGATTAAACTCAGATAATAAACTAGATTGCGTGAACCCTTCTGCGGTTAATAAGCAACTTTTACCAGAACAATCCATAAACAGACAAATGAGCACGATGCTTTCAATAAATTGCTGATCGCCTTTAAACTTGACGAGCCGTTCTTTCAGATTTTGGTAGTAATGCTGAATAGAAAGATAGTGTCTGCCATTTAATGTAATTGGTGCATTAAAGTTGTTCAGTGAATCGCTGCTAGATGAAGCAGAGTTCTTTGCTTTTGAGGTTTTTTTATCCTTGACTTCGGCGATGATAATTTTATTATCCAACTGCGTTTTAACTTCACAGATTTGACTGAGATGCCAATGATCGGTCACATTCGATGTTTTCAGATCAAATAGGTATATTTTACTGTGATTTATTACCGATGTTATGTGTTTTTCTTTTTCACTGTCGCTTGACAAGCACTGTAAATAATAGCGCCCCGCTGGTACGGGCATGTTTTGAAAAAGCATTGCTTTATCCTTTAATACTGACTCATCAGTTTCCGTATTAGGTGTATTTTCAGCTTCCAACAACTCTAATAGATGCTGTATGTCTTGCGCATGAGTCATGGCATCCATGAGTGCAATTTTTCTATCTATGATAACGAAATCATTTTCGTAAATATGACAAAAATCAGATAATATGAATTGAAAATCAGCTTCTGAAATCTTGTCTTCCATGAAACATACTTCGGCAGTAATTCTGTTTTTTAATTTTTTATAACTATTTATGCTGGCCGAATATTCTTGTTGCAAACTATACACTTCTGCAATCATCGCTTCAATTGCCCATGCACATTCCATTCTTCTTAACCGCGCCGGTAAATTGGTATTATTGTAATCCTGCCGACTATCATAAATCGCAAGTGCTTTGCGAAACATTGAGATGCTTTCATTCAAGGCTAGGCGTTTATTGTCTGGGTTAGTCATTAAAATAGCAGATTTCATTTCTTCTACGCCTTGCAAGTAGTAATGAAATCCTTCAGACAAGCGTTGTTGCTGTTGCTGATCGAGTAAATTGTCAATTTTTTCTTGAACGAAAACCTTTAAATCTAAAAAACCAGTATCGAGCTTTTTTTCAATCCTTTTTAACGACTTTTGAATGAGTAGCAATTGAAAAACGCTCACTGCTGACAACGCACACCCCATCGTAGCCGCAGTACCAATCGCCGTTAAAGAACTTTGAATGGCAGATAGCATCACCGTATGCTGATCTAGGGTTTCCTGTAATTGATTGATACCTTCTTCAATGTCATATTCAAAGTAATCTTCAACAGCATTTTTTGCGATAGGAACTATTGCTCTAGCAGCTAATATAATAATTGGGATCATTGTTTATTATCCTTGAGTAAAAAAGATTAGTTTATGCTAAAAACACCGTATTTTTAATCAACATAACCCGCACTAGTTTCAAATCAACACCACATCATATTGCTCTTGGGTATACAAGGCTTCGGCTTGCAGGCGAATTGGGCGACCAATAAACTCTTCTAATTCAGCTAAATGCCCTGATTCCTCATCTAATAAGCGATCAATCACTTCCTGCGACGCCAAAACTAATAGCGTTTCTACTTCAAACTGCCGCGCTTCACGCATGATTTCACGAAAGATTTCATAGCAAGTTGTTTCGGCAGTTTTCACTGAACCGCGCCCACCGCAACAGGGGCAGGATTCACATAACACATGCTCTAATGATTCACGAGTACGCTTGCGCGTCATTTCCACCAAACCTAATGCAGACACTTCGCTAATATGGGTTTTAGCATGATCTCTCGCTAAACATTTTTCTAATGCCCGCAATACTTGACGCTTGTGTTCTTCATCGGTCATATCAATAAAATCAATAATGATAATCCCGCCAAGATTACGCAATCTTAATTGCCGACAAATGGCTTGTGCGGCTTCTAAATTGGTTTTAAAAATCGTTTCTTCTAAATTGCGATGCCCGACAAAGGCGCCGGTATTCACATCAATTGTCGTCATAGCTTCGGTCTGGTCAATCACCAAATGCCCGCCCGATTTTAATTGCACTTTACGGTGTAATGCTTTGTGAATTTCATCTTCTACGCCGTATAAATCAAATAACGGCCGCTCGCCATCGTAGTATTCAATCCGTTCAACAATTTCGGGAATATATTTTTCAGCAAAGCTGCGCGCTCGTTCTAATGTGGTGCGCGAATCAATTCGTACCCGTTCGACTTCCGGCGTGACCAAATCGCGTAATGCTCTTAATACCAACGGCAAATCATCGTGAATTAAACCAATGCCCGCTTCTATTTCGCACCGGTCTTTAATGCCTTGCCATAATTTAGCGAGGAATTCCATATCACGGCATAATGCTAATTCACCAACAGTCTCGGCCGCTGTGCGCGCAATATAACCACCAATACCAATATGCGCATCAACATAGCGTTGTAAACTATCGCGTAATCGCCGCCGCTCTTCTTCACTTTCTATTTTTTGCGATACGCCGGTATTGGTTAAATTTGGCATAAAAACCAAATAACGCGAGGCAATAGACACATTAGTTGTAAGCCGCGCTCCTTTAGTACCGAGCGGGTCTTTCACGACCTGTACCACTAAATAATCACCTTCGTGGACTAATTCGGTAATGAATTCACTGCGATGCTCTTCATCATTAGTCACAATATCTGACGCATGAAGAAAGGCAGCGCGTTCTAATCCAATATCCACAAATGCAGCTTGCATTCCTGGTAATACGCGACAAATCCGCCCGCGATAAATGTTGCCCACCAAACCACGACGCACGGCGCGTTCAACAATGATTTCTTGCACAACACCATTTTCAATCACAGCAACTCGCGTTTCAGGCGGAGTTACATTAATGAGAATTTCTTCACTCAGGGCGGCAATCCTTTTGGTTGAGATGTAATTTAACTTGACATTGATTGGAATATAGCCAATTGCCGACGAGCGATTCACCAGATTTTAAGACAGCGGCACCAAATGTAGATGTTGAATGGCGTGTTCATCATCAGCATGATCGGCTACCACTGGTAATAGATATAACCGCCCATGCCGCACGCCAGATTGCGCAATAATTGCTTTAGCAAAGGATTGAACCCGCTGAATTGAGCCACGCAGAATGAGTGTTTCTAAACAATTATCATGGTCAAGATGCACATGCAATGCGGCAATAGATAATTCGTGGTGATCGTGCTGGGCTTGTGTCAAGCGCGCCGCCAATTCGCGCACATGATGATTATACACATAAGTTAAATGCGCAATGCACATCCCATCCTGATCCTGTGTTAATTGCTCACTGTCTAATCGTTCTCGAATTAAATCACGCAGCGCCTCAGAGCGATTACTATAGCCGTGCCGTGTCAAGAATACATCGAAAGCACGATTGAGCGGTTCATCTAATGTCATCGTGATGCGCTGCATGGTATTAATCACCTCATTCACTTTGATTTAAGTGCGTTGATCCATTGGTAAATAATCGCGTAATTCGCAACCGGTGTACAATTGCCGTGGCCGTGCAATTTTATTCCCCGGCGTTTGTGCCTGTTCCCACCAATGCGCAATCCAGCCTGGCAAGCGCCCAATTGCAAAGATGACGGTGAACATATTGGTTGGAATACCAATGGCGCGCATAATGATGCCGCTATAAAAATCTACATTCGGATAGAGTTTACGTTCAATAAAATACGGGTCTTCGAGCGCAATCTCTTCTAATTGCCGGGCAATATCCAATAGCGGGTCTTGGCGGCCGAGTTCGGCTAATAACTTCTCCGCACTGCGGGCTAACATTTTGGCGCGTGGATCAAAGTTTTTATACACCCGATGCCCAAATCCCATTAACCGCACTTTGCTGTCTTTATCCTTCGCCAAGCGGACGTATTCCTGTGGGCTAATATGACCATTGTGGATTTTTTCCAGCATTTCTAATACCGCAACATTCGCGCCGCCATGTAATGGACCCCACAATGCGCACACTCCAGCAGCGCAGGCGGTGAATAGATTCGCTTGACCAGAACCGACCATGCGCACCGTCGCAGTGGAACAGTTTTGTTCATGGTCAGCGTGTAATAAAAGCAATAGGTTTAACGCATCGCGTACCGTTTGACTGCACACATATTGCGAATAGGGTTTGGAAAATAACATGTGCAAAAAGTTCGGCACATAGCGCAGGTTGGGATTGGGATAAATGTACGGCAATCCATTCGAGCGCCGATACGCATAAGCGGCAATGGTGCGGATTTTACTAATTAACGCAGCGGCCGCGGTGCGAATATGACCGGCGTCGTTAATTTCAAATAACTCGGGATAAAAACACGACAGCGCGTTAATCATAGCCGAGAGAATCGCCATTGGCGGGGCGGAGCGCGGGAAGCCTTCAAAATGATGCTTCATGGCCTCGTCTAAATCGGCATTGGCGGTTAAATCATCCGAAAAGGCCGCGTATTCTTCTGCATTCGGTAAATGACCAAAGATCAATAACCAGGCGACCTCGACGAAATTGGGCGTCTGTTCAAATTGTTCAATTGGAATGCCGCGATAACGCAAAATGCCTTGTTCACCATCAATAAAGGTGATGTCACTGCGGCAACTGGCGATATTGGCATAGCCCGGATCATAGGCGGTGAGGCCAGTTTGATTGCGTAATTCCCGAATATCAATCGCACGTTCACCGACACAGCTACTCAAAACATTTAATTCGTAGCGTTGATCGTCAATTAACAGTGTTGCTTTATTATTCATGTGTTTAATTCCCGTAATGCAGTGATGACTGCGTCGCCCATTTGCGCGGTGCCGACGGTTTCTGTGCCGGCTGCGGCGATGTCAGCGGTGCGCAACCCGCGATCCAGTACCCGCACGACCGCTTTTTCCACCAAGTCGGCGAGCGCGGGGGCGGCGAGTGAATAACGTAGCATCATGGCGACGGATAAAATAGTGGCGAGCGGGTTGGCGACGCCGCGGCCGGCGATGTCGGGGGCGGAACCGTGAATTGGTTCGTACATGCCTTTGTGGTTGGCGTCGAGTGACGCACTTGGCAACATGCCGATGGATCCCGTCAACATCGCGGCCGCATCCGACAAGATGTCGCCAAATAGGTTGCCGGTGACGATCACGTCGAATTGTTTGGGGGCGCGCACCAATTGCATGGCGGCGTTGTCAACGTACAGGTGATTGAGTTGCACGTCGGGGTAGTCGCGGCCGACGCGGGTGGCGACCTCACGCCATAATTCGGTGCATTCCAACACGTTCGCCTTGTCCACTGAGCAGACGCGGTGCTGGCGTTGGCGGGCGGCGGCAAAGGCGACGTGGCAGATGCGCTCGATCTCGGATTCGGTGTAAACCATTGAATTCAGACCGCGTTTTTCGCCACTCGGCAGCGTTTCGATGCCACGCGGCTGTCCAAAATAAATGTCGCCGGTCAATTCGCGCACGATCAAAATGTCCAACCCAGCGACGATTTCTGGTTTCAGCGTCGAGGCGGCGGCCAGTTGCGGGTACAAAATTGCCGGGCGCAAATTGGCAAATAATCCCAACTCGCCGCGCAGCCCGAGCAGACCTTTTTCGGGGCGAAGCGCGATGGGCAGCGCCTCCCACTGCGGCCCGCCGACCGCGCCGAGTAGCACGGCATCGGCAGCGCGAGCCAAATCGAGCGTCGCCGGCGGCAACGGATGACCGCTCGCCTCATACGCCGCCCCGCCGACCAGCGCGTGTTCGAGCGTGATATTTAATGCAAATTCATCGCGCAAAGTGATTAACACTTTAACCGCTTCGGCCACGATTTCCGGTCCAATCCCATCACCGGGGAGAATTAAAACAGAATGACTCAAGACTGATTACTCCAGTTAATTGATTGAAATTCGGCATTAAAATGCCATTGGTTTGACGGCAGATACCGCCATAATTTCAGCCGCCGCCGAGGCATTACCGCTATCTTCTACTGGCGGAATGGTTTCCAACCAGCGAATTGTACCAGTGAATTGACACCCTTTGCGATTTTGACAGACGGCGCGAATACGCTCGCCGACCGGCGAGGCGGTGTTGAATACAAACAGCATTAAATCACCACTGCCGGCACTCAATACAGCAATTGAAGAGCGCGGCTCACCAATAGTTAATAATCCATCATAGGTTGCCACTTCAGTTGCGGACGGTAAATCATCTTGGGGAGTATTCGCTGCTGGCGCTGGTTCAATTGCCGCCGGTGGTGGTTCATTCACAATTGGCGCGGGTGTGACTGGTGGATTTTGTTTAACAACCGGATTGAGTAATTGCGGACAAATAGCGTGATAAACGGCATTGGCAATGGTGCTTGTGTTATTCAATGGTTGCCATTGCGCATTGGCGGTGGATTGAATGCGTTCACCAGTGCGGGTATTAAATCCTTTGGTCCACAAGAATTGTTTAGTACGACAATTTAATAGATACACCGTGTGCAATTCATCGCGCTCGGTTTGAAACATCGCAAAATCACGCCCGGCATCTGGTGCTGGTTGATAGCCAACATCTTGACCATCTGCGTATAATAATCGTTCCGCCGCAATGAGTGTAAGCGGCGTGATTGATACCGCGATGCAAGTGGTCGTTAATATCAGTGGGTTTATCATGTGATTAACTCCCAGAGTTGAATGACACGAGATGTTGCCAATCAATTTCTCCAGTGTCCTTGCAAAACAAATTGGCAAACTCTCTAGTGAATTTATTGATTACCTGCGCATAAGACTGAATAAAATCATCGTTTCGCTCTTTGGCTTTGTAACCAATTGGTTCAATAATCTCTGTGAATAGCTTATCGTCGCCAGAAATAAACTCCCAAAATTGTTGTCCACAGTATTTGAAATAATCACCTTTATCTGGATGCTTGTCTTGACCGTAGCAGCAACCATTGACTGCAACAACATTTAATTGTGAATTGCTGGTGCGCAGTATTTTTTTAGCAGTTTTAAAATCTGTCAGCATTTTTTTAACTTGAGAACTGTTACCCCAGTTTGGCCCTGATTTAATGCTCACAATATATCTGATCGAGTCTTTATCAAACTCAAGATCAATACCAGTGATCCCAGATTTACGCCCGCTATAAACCCGATCATTGATAAAAACTGCTAAACCTTCCAACCAGTTTCCAAATAACGTTTCTTCATTTGATGAGATGTGTGCATCCACTAATCCCTTTACGATTTGTTCAGCCGTTAAAACATATTTTGCTTTAAATAAATACGGATTTTTCCGCTTGAGAATTTTGTCCAATTTTAGTTTATCAAGACTTTCAATACGTTTTTGATGAAAATTGCCAATATTGTTTTCAACGTATCCATACACACAGTCAATGTCGATTGTCACACTCTAACTCCATTCTAGTTAAATCAAATACAACTCAGTTTCGTTTAATTTTTTTCTCACCATCTCACAATATTCTGGCACAATATCAATCCCAATCGTGTGGCGTTTCATTCGGTGGGCAACAATTAACGTCGTGCCAGACCCCATAAATGGATCCAACACGGTATCCTGCTCTTGTGTAAATAACTGAATAAACCATTCAGGCAAAGCTTCGGGAAAGGCCGCGCTGTGTTGTTTATTGCTGCATTCGGTCGCTAAATGTAATACATTGGTTGGATAGGCTTGAGTGCGGGTCAACCAATTCGATACTTTTTTTCCAAATCCGCTGCCAACCCGCGATGTATCGCGCAATTGATCCGTGTTCGACAGATGTTTCAATCGCCCGGTTGCCCAATCGCCCATCGGCACCATCACCGCCTCTTGATACATCGAGAATTGCCGTTGTTTATTAAATTGTAATAACCGTTCCCACGCATCACGAAAGCGATTTGGCCACTTACCGGGATAGCAATTCTTTTTGTGCCAAATAAACTCTTCAGTCCACAACCAACCCTGCTGCCGCAACGCTAAAATCAATTCCAACACATAGGTACTACGCTCACCATTGACGACCTTTTCTTTAATGTTTAATACAAAAGTGCCGGAGGGTTTTAATACCCGCAATAATTCTGCTGCAATCGGTAAAAACCATTCAACGTAAACTGTCGGCTGCACCCCGCCATAGGTTGTTTTGCGCTGATCGGCATAGGGCGGCGAAGTGAAAATCAGATCAACCGAGCAGTCTGGCAATAATTGTAGCTGCTCATAACTGTCGCCAAGATAAATATCGGTGATTAATTTCATGGCATCATCATTAACCAATATACCGCCACTACAATTTCCCGAAAATCACTCAAGCATCGCGCCGATAGATATGATCCTGCAATACCAATGGCACCTGCGTTGGCAATACCGCATCGCCGCGTTCAATCACTACAAATCCTGGAAAAATGGTCACTTGTCGAAATAACTGACGACTGGTGCCGACCGCCTGTACCAATTCAAAAACCAAATTAGTTAATTCCGCAGCGCGTGACCACTCGGAGCCGGGCAATTGAAACTTGCGCCAATGTCCCCATGCCCAATCTTCAATAATGTATAATCCACCCGGACGCAGTAATGGAAATAAAATCTCAAAACTCGCTTTAGTAGGTTGATATAAATGCGACGCATCATCAATGACTAAATCAAGGCTGTTATTGAATTCATGTTCAACCAATTCGCGCAACTTTGCTTTATCATCTTGACTCACGCCCCAATACAATTTTAATCGTTCTGTCAAATGATTTTGTTCAAGATACTGATTAAAATAAGCCGAATTATCCCGAATAGCAATATCCACACCCACCAGCTTTTGTGGCTTCAGGCATTCAAACCAAAACGCCGCACTGCCGCCTTCCCACAGGCCTAATTCTAACAAGTGATTAACAGTGAAATTTGGGTTAGAATGGAACAAGCGTTGATATTCATCAATCAAAGATTTGATTTTATAAAACACAAAACACTGATCGCCCAACTCCCAATCAGCATTCAAATAATGCTGCAACCGAAACACATGGTTGTTTAACAACATGCGATCCGCTTGCCAAAGACATTGTTCAAACATGCGTTGGTAACTCCCTTAATAATAATGACTTGTTCACCTTAAAGCCGTATCAGTTTTACTGATTGTACACTCAACCCGCGCCCTGATGGAGATGATTTATGCCGCCGGAACTGACACCTGCCACGCAAATAGATAGCAATACCCTGATTCAATTACGCTGCGCATTACATTGGCGCAGCGTGATTGCTAAACATTGCGATATTTTTTATGCTAATCGCATTAACTTATGGCGCGATCTATTGCCCAGAGTGATTGAGCAAGACTTACCGCAACAGCCGCTTGGTTATCAAAAAACTTATCAGTTTGCGACGGGTGAATTATTACCCGCATCCGATGAACGTAAAGTATTTCGATTAGCACCACGCCAATTTAATGGACGTTTTAGTGGACGGGCGCCCGTTTATCCGCGCAGTGGACGCTTTTATCCGCGTGGTATTTTACAATCAGTTGCCGGCGTTTTTTCTGAAGATCGCAATCCATTCCGCATGATTGATCTTGCCGCTCATCCAAATCAACCGCACCGCTTACCCAACGAATTTCATGCTGATTTTAATCACCCGCTGGCAAATTATCCACTCGAATTGCAATTAACGGTCAATGGCATTTATCAGCAAGGAGAAGAGCGCGGTGGCCGCTCTAATGATTTAATTGAATTATTGACCAATAATGGACCGGGGATGCAAACGCGCTGGCGTGATTTCCCAACGGATTTTTGGTCAGATTTACCGTTTTTGCGTAAAGACGGCCGCCCAGACACGACGTTTTATAATGAATCACGTTTAATCGCCCATCTCGATAACACCGCGCAACTGCAATTGCAAAACTTATACGGTCAATTGCTTCCAAATAAGGGGCGCGTATTGGATTTAATGAGCAGTTGGCAATCGCATTTGCCACCGACATTGGAATTATCCGCGCTGGTTGGGTTGGGATTAAATCAAGCCGAATTAGATGCCAATCCGCAATTAACCGAGCGCGTAGTTCACGATCTCAATCACGCGCCGCAATTGCCCTTTACCAGCGCCAGTTTTGATGCAGTGATTTGCAGTTTATCGGTGGAGTATTTAATTGAACCGGTTGCCGTTTTCAAAGAAATTGCCCGCGTATTAAACCCAGGTGGCGTGTGTGTTATTGCCTTTTCTAATCGCTGGTTTCCCACCAAAGCAATTCATTTGTGGGAAGGCGTTCACGAGTTTGAGCGGCCGGGGCTGGTATTAGAATACTTTTTAATGGCGGGCGGGTTCACGGCATTAGAAACCTTGAGTGTGCGGGGCTTGCCGCGGCCGGATGATGATAAATATGCCGAACAAATGGCATTGTCTGATCCGTTGTATGCGGTGTGGGCGCAACGGGCAAATGAAACCGAATGATAAAGCGCGGCATTTGTTGCTGGGTTAAATGACAATTCGCCGAATGACGCGGAGTAATCCTGCAATGATGCTTCACGTCACGCGGCGTATTGAGGTGTGGCACTTAAATTAAGCGGGCGCTACACCGTCGCTGCCAGTTTCGCAATGCGCGCAATCGCTTGGGTCAAATTATCGGTGCTGGTGGCAATGGAAATTCGAGCGTAGCCATTTAATCCAAATGCCGAGCCTGGCACAATCGCCACGCCCGCTCGTTCAATTAAGACTTCAGCCAAATCCAAATCATTATTCACCTTGTCCAATGCGTCTATTAACCCTTGTACGCGGGGGAAGACATAAAAGGTGCCGTCGGTTGGTAGGCATTCAATGCCGGCGATGTCATTTAATGCTTTAACCACCATGTCATGGCGTTGTTTAAATGCCGCCACCATTTCTTTAATACATTCTTGTGATCCTTCTAATGCTGCCTGCGCTGCAACCTGTGCAATCGAGGTTGGATTGGAGGTGCTTTGAGATTGGATTTTTTTCATGGCTTTAATAATTGGTGCCGGGCCGCCGGCATACCCAATCCGCCAGCCGGTCATTGAATAGGCTTTGGACACGCCATTTAATACAAGGGTGCGCGGTTCTAATTCAGGACAGACATTGAGGATATTGACAAACGGCGTGTCGGTATTCCAACGAATGTGTTCATACATGTCATCGGTGGCAATTAACACGCGGGGATATTCTTTTAATACCACCCCGAACGCCGCTAATTCATCGGCGCTATAGGCCATGCCGGTGGGATTAGAGGGGCTATTAATCACGACCAAACGGGTGCGATCAGTCAGCGCGGCTTTTAATTGATTGGGCGTGATTTTGAATTGTTGATCAGCGCCGGCGTGAACGAATGTGGGCGCCGCGCCGGCTAATATAACCATGTCAGGATAGGATACCCAATAGGGTGAGGGAATGACAACTTCATCGCCCGGATCCAATACCGCTTGGGCAAGATTATAAAAACTTTGTTTTCCGCCGCATGACACCAACACTTGATCAGGCGTGAATTGCAATTGATTTTCGCGCTCGAATTTGGCAATAACGGCGCGCTTTAATTCGGGCGTGCCATCAACGGCGGTGTATTTGGTAAAGCCATTTTGAATCGCTTGAATCGCCGCATCTTTAATGTGTTGAGGGGTATCAAAGTCCGGTTCGCCGGCACCCAGACCAATCACGTCGTGACCGGCGGCGCGCAATTCTTTAGCACGGGCGGTAATTGCCAATGTTGCGGAGGGTTTGACCGCCTGAACCCGAGCGGAAAGTTTAATGTTCATAATGACATCTCAATTGATTTCAATTATCAGTGGAAGAAAGGGTTAATACTGAGGCACAATAAAACAATTGGTCCAGCGGGGGCGCGTATTAACGGCTTTACCTGCTGACAGGTCGGTTAACCCCCATGATTTGATACGGTATTGCCGACACCAACATTGGGTTTGGGTGATATTTCCCGGACCGATTGGCTGCAATAAAGTTTCGCGGGCGCATTGCCGAACGTCGCCTGCATGGCGTGAAAGATTACCATTAGTGCGCACACGCTGGCAGTGTTTGCGTTTAACCAATCAGTTAGACTTGTGCAGTCCATTAAAAAACTGTACATTTTCGCGTGGAATTTGTCACATGAAGTTGTGTGCAGTCGGTGGGGGTCGAGCGGTCGCTTTGCTCTCGTGATTTGGTTGCAGCGGCGCGTGTGACTTGGATTCCAAACCAGACTTGGTTGTTTGAGGTGGTCTGGGCGCGCTCACACTAGCGGGGCGTTGGACGTCAAGCGCCATGCGGTGTGTGACGACACGCATCGCCCGATCTTTATAATGAGCCGCGTTCTGTATTCACAGGGGAGAAATCACCGTGTCCCTATCACCAAGTACCGTCGCATCCGCAACAAGCAGCAGAGGGGGATCGTCATTGTTTAGTTTAACGCCTTCAATCATTTTATACGCCGTCGCAATTATCCTGTATGGATTATCCGGACAAGGAGTGGCGGGCATTTCTCGGTATTGGGAAATGTATATTGTGTTAGTTGCCCTGATTTCATTAGGATCAGGTTGGGGTCAAGCCTATTTAGGCAATCGGTCTTATTTGTGGTATTTGACTCGCCAAATTATTCATTGGGGTGCGTTAATTGCCCTGTTGTACATGTTGAATACGCAAGGTATTCGCATGTTAATGAATGATCAGCAGTACTCGTTGATGTTGGTTTATCTATTGGCCTTCGCTAGTTTATTGGCGGCAGTGCATGTGGATTTCAAACTGATTTTCTTCGGCACCTTTATGACGTATTGCGCGTATCTATTATCAGTGCCGCAAAACAATCCAGTGCTGGTCGAAATCGGTAAGCAGCTTAATATTGCTGATGCCGCCGCCAAGCCATTCACCATGACTATTATTATTGCTGCTGCGGCATTGGTTCTGACCCTCGTGGTGCGGGGTTTGATGCGCAGTTCAATTGCTTCCAAACGCGCAGGTTAATTATAGAAAATGCCCCAATTCTGTGGCAACCACCGAATTGGTGGCATCATCATGCCGGCCGCAGTGCCGCTGGTTTGAAATGAAAAAGCATTCACATCAGCGGCGCTTGCGAAAGAATTGACGTAATAGATCAGCGCAGTGTTCACTATTCGCCGGACTAGCGCGCCGGCAGGTGGTGGAATGATTAAACCGCCGATCACTGGGCAATATATCAAAGACACTCCCACACGCCCCCGCTTTCGGATCCATTGCACCGTAAATCACCGTTGACACTCGCGCATGAATAATAGCGCCGGCACACATGATGCACGGTTCTAAGGTCACGAATAATTGCGTATCTGGCAGGCGATAATTACCCAACCGGTGCCCCGCATTGCGTAATGCTTGAATCTCAGCATGTGCAGTCGGATCGGCGCGGTTAATGACTTGATTCCAGCCTTCTCCCACGATTTCATTATCGCGCACCAATACCGCCCCGACCGGCACTTCACCGTCCGCTTCCGCCCGCGCTGCCAGCATTAAAGCGTATTGCAGCCACACATCATCATTGGCTGTTTTATCATTCACATCGGGCGCACTCATAGCCGAATTCTTGCCTGTCATTCAATGAAACACGCTGCCATGATAATAGGTTGATAACGCCAACTCATGCGCGTCCAGTGCATTGGTGAATGCCCGTTATTCCCATTCAATCGTGCCGGGTGGCTTGCCGGTAATGTCATAAACCACCCGTGAGACATTCGGCACTTCATTCACAATGCGCCGGCACACGCGGTCGAGTAATTCATAGGGTAAATGCGCCCAACGCGCTGTCATAAAATCAAGCGTTTCCACTGCCCGCAATGCAATGACCGGCGCATATTGGCGATTATCACCCACCACCCCAACTGAATTGACCGGCAGGAATACGGCAAAGGCTTGCGCGACTTGATCGTATAAATCAGCGCGGCGCAATTCTTCAATAAAAATCTGATCCGCGAGCCGCAACGTATCCGCCGCTGTTTTTGTCACCTTGCCTAATATGCGCACTCCCAAGCCCGGTCCGGGGAATGGATGGCGATAAACTAAATCGGTTGGTAATCCCAATTCAATTCCAATTCGCCGTACTTCATCTTTGAATAATTCGCGCAAGGGTTCGACCAGTTTTAATTGCATGTGTTCGGGTAAACCGCCGACGTTATGATGCGATTTAATTACCTTTGCTTTACCCGTGCCAGCGCCGGCTGATTCAATGACATCAGGATAAATAGTACCCTGCGCCAACCAATGAATATCGGTTAATTGCGCCGCCTGTTCTTCAAAGACATCAATAAAGGTTGCGCCAATTAACTTGCGTTTTTGTTCGGGATCATCAATGCCGGCGAGTTGATCTAAAAAGCGCGCTTCGGCATTGACGCGAATGACGCGGACGCCTAAATGTTGGGCAAAGGTGGCCATGACTTGATCGCCTTCACCGAGCCGTAATAAGCCATTATCAACAAAGATGCAGGTTAAGCGGTCGCCAATAGCGCGGGTTAATAACGCGGCCACGACGGCTGAATCAACGCCGCCCGATAATCCGAGTAAGACTTGGTCATTACCGACCCGAGCGTGAATACGATCAATGGCGTCGTCAATAATGTTGGCGGGGGTCCATAAATCACCGCAGCCGCAAATGTCGTGACAAAACCGCGCAATGATGCGTTGCCCTTGTCGGGTATGGGTGACTTCGGGGTGGAATTGAACGCCGTAAATGTGGCGATTGAGATCGGCAATGGCGGCTAATGGTGCGTGGGCGGTGGCGGCAATAACTTGAAAGCCGGGCGGGAGTGAATCAACGCGGTCGCCGTGACTCATCCATACGTCTAATAATGCGTCACCGGCGCTATTGGTGTGGTCTTCAATTGCGCGAAATAACGGTGAATGACCGAATAATTGTACCTGTGCATAGCCGTATTCACGGTGGGTGGCAGAAATGACGCGCCCGCCGAATTGGGCAGCAATGGTTTGCATTCCATAGCAAATGCCAAGTATTGGCACGTTTAATTCAAAGACAATTGAATGGGCGCGGGGCGTGGCAATGGCGTGGACGGATTGTGGCCCGCCGGAGAGAATAATGCCTTTGGCGCCGAATTGTTGAATGAAGTGCGGGTCGGCATCATAGGGGTGGATTTCACAATAGACGCCGGCTTCGCGTACGCGGCGGGCAATGAGTTGGGTGTATTGTGAGCCGAAATCGAGAATGAGAATGCGGTCGGAGTGGATGTTGGTCATTATTCAAGTGCTTGCATTATTGTTGCGGAGTAAAACATTACGAGAAAATATCAGGACTTATACAGTTCAGATTATCACTGATTAATTTGTTAAAAAAGAGCGCGTTCCCACGCTGGAACGTGGGAATAATCAAATTGAGCTTTGCAGCAAACTATTGAATGAGATGGAAATTGTATGCTTGTATTGAAGACATCTGATCTCAATCATGCTGCGTCACACGATTAATGACCATCGCAAATAATGAGATCAATTGAGTTATCTTCAATCGTGTTGCGGTTTAATTGCGCCCCACCACCGCAGGGCGCGGCGACAATTCACTCTGGCAAGTGCGTCAACTGCGAGCGCGTCTAAAGCGCCGCGCAGTTTCATTAAATCAATCTATTCGGCAACAGCGCCGCGACGCCAATTCCCAATTCCGCCGGTGATTCAATTGTTTTCACCCCCGCCGCTTTGAACGCCGCGTATTTACCCGCCGCCGTCCCGCTGCCACCGCTAATCATTGCCCCCGCGTGACCCATCCGCCGCCCGGGCGGGGCCGTCGCGCCAGCAATGTACGCGGCAACCGGCGTGGTCATGGTTTGAATAAACGCCGCCGCCCGCTCCTCGGCATCGCCACCGATTTCGCCCACCAGCAACACCGCCTCAGTGTGCGGATCGGCTTCAAACAGCGCCAAACAGGCGACAAAATCCAGCCCGTGAATTGGATCACCGCCGATACCGATGCAGGTACTTTGCCCCAAGCCGAGCGCGGTGGTTTGATACACCGCCTCATACGTCAGCGTCCCCGAGCGCGACACGATGCCGACGCACCCGGGTTGATGAATCGCGCCGGGCATAATGCCGATCTTGCAGGCATTCGGCGTGATAATCCCCGGGCAATTCGGCCCAATTAACACCGACGCACTGCCAGTCAGCGCAGTTTTCACCGTCATCATGTCCTGCGTCGGGATGCCTTCGGTAATGCACACGATCACCTGAATCCCGGCATCGGCCGCTTCCAAAATCGCATCGGCGGCATACGCGGGCGGGACGTAAATCATCGTCGCCGTTGCGCCAGTATCGACAACCGCTTGGTGAACGGTATCGAACACCGGCAAGCCCAGATGGCGCTGGCCACCCTTGCCGGGCGTCACCCCGCCAACCAGTTGCGTGCCATATGCCAGCGCCTGTTCACTGTGAAACGTGCCTTGTTTGCCGGTAAAACCCTGACAAATCACCCGCGTCGTCGCATCAACCAATACGCTCATTCCCGTCCTCCCAACTGCGCCCGCTGCCGACTCGCCATCGTCACCACCAAATCCGCCGCGGCGGCTAAATCCTGCGCCGTGTGCAATGCCAACCCGCTCGCGGCCAGTAACGCCAAGCCCTCCTCGGCGCGATTACCCGCCAGCCGCACCACCAGCGGCACCGCTAACGCCACCTCGCGCACGGCAGCGATGATGCCCTCGGCAATCAGATCGCAGCGCACAATGCCACCAAAAATGTTGACTAACACCGCCGTCACCTGCGGATCCGACACGATTAATTTGAACGCCTCGGCCACCCGAGCGGCGGTCGTGCCACCGCCGACGTCGAGAAAATTGGCCGGCGCGCCGCCGTGATGTTGTATTAAATCCATCGTCGCCATCGCCAACCCCGCGCCGTTGACCATGCAGCCAATGTTGCCGTCTAACCGAATGTAGCTCAGATCATGCGCACGGGCGGCCGTCTCGCGGGCATCTTCTTGGCTGACATCGCGCCACGCCGCGAGCGCGGATTGGCGGAACAGCGCGTTATCATCTAACTCAATTTTCGCGTCCACCGCCACCAGATCGCCCGCGTTAGTCAGCGCCAGCGGGTTAATTTCAATCAAACTGGCGTCGCAACTGCGCAGCAACTGGTACAGCGCCGTCAACAACTGCGCCAATTGCTGCCGCGCTGCGGCCTCCAATCCCAGCGCAAACCCCAGCCGCCGACTGTGCCAGGGTTGCAATCCGACGGACGGATGCACCGCAGCGCGGAGTAATTGGTCAGGCTGCTGCGCCGCGACCGTTTCAATCTCCATCCCGCCGGCGCTGGCGGCCAAAATCAACACCTGCGCGGCGGTGCGGTCAATCAACAGGCTCAAATACAATTCACGTTGCACGGCGGTGGGCGTTTCCACCAGCACCGCGTTGACGGGTAAACCCGCCGCGCCAGTTTGCGCTGTCACCAGCGGCTGACCAAGTAACGCGGCGGCGGCGGCGCTGACCTCGGCGGCAGTTTGACAGCGCCGCACCCCGCCCGCTTTGCCGCGCCCGCCGGCGTGAATTTGTGCTTTAACCAACCAGTGTTCACCGCCGAGCGTGGCGGCGGCGTCAACGGCCGCAGTCGCGCAGGTGGCGACCTGTCCAGCGGGAACGGCGACTCCCGCCTCGCGCAACAACTGTTTTGCTTGATATTCATGCAATTTCATAACGGATGTCAGCTCAATCGCAAATGACGCGCCGCGGCCGCTGGCAGGTCAGATGCCATTGACGGATCAACGGTTGACAGCGCAGCGGCGCATGGTGCGTGAGGATTTTAATGATGAATTGTGGAAAAACTGTGGAGGTCAGCAGCAACGCCAAGTGTGCGTCAAAGCAACGCGGGCGTTTAGGGGGCGGCGGGGAGTTGGTCACGACAGTCGCCCGACTGCAAAATAAACGGGGCTGGGGGGTGTTGGTATTTGGCGGAGAGAGAGGGATTCGAACCCTCGATGAGTGATTAGCCCATACTCCCTTAGCAGGGGAGCGCCTTCAGCCGCTCGGCCATCTCTCCTAAACAGCGCGGGCGGGATTTTAACAAACTCTGCGCGGCGGCGGTAGTGTTTTCACAGCGGGCGCTGTTGTGTTGCCATCACCGCCGGCGGCGCGTTGCCATTATCCCGTCTCACCGAAACAAGAATTCCAGCGCATCACCGCCCGTCATCGCGCTCATCTTCTGACATCGGGTTAAAATGACTGCCGTTATTCGCGTGAAAATGCTCGTCGGGCAATTCATTCCCCGGCAATTGCTCGCGTTTAATTCGCTCGTAAATCTCCTCGCGGTGAACGGCCACATCACGCGGCGCATTCACACCAATGCGGACTTGATTTCCCTTTACTCCCAACACCGTGACGGTCACATCATCGCCAATCATCAGTGTCTCACCCACTCGCCGGGTTAATATCAACATCGTTCGTTCCTTCGACTTGAGATAAAAATACGCCTGGATTATCAATTCAATTGCGCAATTGCCGCGCTAACCAACATCCAATCCAAACGCCTCGTGCAGCGTCCGCACCCCCAATTCCAAATACTTCTCATCAATCACCACCGAAATTTTAATTTCTGACGTGGAAATCATGCGGATGTTAATGCCCTCCTGCGCCAGCGCCGCAAACATCTTGCTGGCAATGCCCGCATGAGAGCGCATCCCCACACCGACCAGCGACAGTTTAACGATATTCAGATCACCCTGCACCTCGCGGGCTTGCAGCGTCGCCGCCGTCTGCTTGAGCAACTGCAACGCCCGCTCATACTCGCCGCGCTGGACAGTGAAGGTAAAATCGGTGGTTTTATGATCGGCAGCAATGTTTTGCACAATCATATCCACCTCGATATTGGCATCCGCAATCGGGCCTAAAATGCGATGCGCCACGCCCGGCTGATCCGGTACGCCCAAAATCGTTAACTTGGCCTCATCCCGCGCAAATGCAATCCCCGCAATTTTTGCCTCTTCCACACTCGCATCCTCGTCAAAAGTAATCAGGGTGCCTTCACCCGCCGTAAAACTGGACAGCACCCGCAACGGCACGCGGTATTTACCGGCAAACTCGACCGAACGGATTTGCAGCACCTTCGAGCCGAGGCTGGCCATTTCCAGCATCTCTTCAAACGTAATCCGCGCCAGCCGCCGCGCCCGCGGTTCAATGCGCGGATCGGTCGTGTACACGCCATCCACGTCGGTGTAAATCTGGCACTCGTCCGCTTTTAACGCCGCCGCCATCGCCACCGCTGAGGTATCCGACCCGCCGCGGCCGAGCGTGGTGATATTGCCATGTTCATCAATGCCTTGAAATCCGGCCACCACCACCACCCGCCCGGCGCTCAGGTCAGTTCGCACCCGCTCGCCGTCAATGTCACGAATCCGCGCCTTGTTGTGCGCACTATCGGTCAGCACCTGCACCTGCGCGCCGGTGTACGAACGCGCCGGACAGCCCAGCGCCTCCAGCGCCATGCTCAACAGCGCGATGGTCACTTGCTCACCGGTCGCCAGCAACACGTCCAATTCACGCGGCGACGGCGGCTGCTGAATCGCCCGCGCCAAGTTCAGCAGACGGTCGGTTTCGCCCGACATCGCCGACACCACCACGACCATTTGATCGCCCGCCGCCCGTCGCTCGGCCACTTTTGCCGCGACGGCTTCAATCCGCTCCACACTGCCGACGGACGTGCCGCCGTATTTTTGCACAATTAACGCCATTTCTCTATTATCAATCCATTCAAGCTAAAGGTTAATGCAAATCAAAGCCCATCAATAGTTGAATTAACTCGGCGGCAAATTCTTAATCGAATCTGCGTCGCGTCGTTTAAATAAAACTCGCGGCGACTCCTGCGCCACCAATACCCGATCATTCGCCGTTTCATAGCGCAATTGCTGGCGCTTTTCTTGCCGCATTCGCACCGTATATCCCAGCGCCGCGCCACCGACGCTCGATAACATCAATAACCCCACCGTCACGAATTGCGCCAATACCATTGCCACGCCAATCCCCACAATGCCGCCCACTGCAATCCCGGTTTTTAATTTACCGCCCGAAGAACTTTTTGTTTTAGTTTGCTTCACTTCCAACCGCGCTTTATCCCGTGCCGCGTCCAAGCGGATTTTCTCCCGCTCGCGGGCGTGGCGCTGCTGCATTTGCGCCATCGCATACTCCCGCGTGCCGCCGGAGATGGATTCAAACCACAGCGTGACCAAAAATCCAATACTGGCACCGACGGCGGCAAATAACGGCCACAGGTCAGTATTTTGGGTTTGCAGCGCGGTGTAAGTCAGTAACACAGTGGCGCCCTCGAAGATCAGGATGCCAATGAAAAACTTCACAAAATTGAGAATGCGGTATGAGAACATAAGTCATAATCAGGTGCAGGAGTGGCGACGGGCGGGTTATCTTAAAAGCGGTCGGGTGGTAGTGTAGCCGTTTGAGGCAAAAAATCCCAATGTTGCGCTTCAGGGGATTGAATAGCATCCGAACAATCAGTCACCCGGCGCTTCCCGTCATAATTAGCGGGGCGCTTTTTTATTAAATTATCGGGCGGTTTAATTGCCAAAAAACCACGCCGTATTCATTAAAACAGCAGCGTTTGTAAATGGCGTTGAATACACACAATAGCATTAGGATCAATCACCATGACCACCCCGCCCCACCGCTGCGCTGACATCGTGCGCAATACTTTAGAAACGCAAATCCAGGTCACGCTCAATTTAGATGGCAGTGGACAAGCGCAATTAAACAGCGGCGTTCCTTTTTTAGATCACATGCTCGATCAAATTGCGCGGCACGGGTTAATTGATTTAATGGTAACGGCGCAGGGTGATTTGCAGATTGACGCCCATCATACCGTCGAAGATATTGGTATTACCATTGGGCAAGCATTACGGCAAGCATTAGGTGATAAACGCGGTATTATGCGCTATGGACATGCCTACGTTCCATTAGATGAAGCACTCGCCCGCGCCGTGTTAGATTTATCCGGCCGCCCGGGGTTGGTATTTAATGTACAATTCACCCGCGAGCGCGTCGGGATGTTTGATTTAGAATTGGTGCGCGAATTCTTTCAAGGCTTAGTCAATCACGCCGCGCTCACATTGCATTTAGACAGCTTGCGCGGCGACAATGCGCATCATCAAGCAGAAACGCTATTCAAAGCCTTTGGCCGTGCATTACGCATGGCAATAGCCGCCGACCCCGCTCGCGGCAATGAAAGCCCTTCGACAAAAGGCTGTTTATAATTCACGTTCGCCCCCGAAGTTTGAAGACCGTTTTAATTAACCACTCACGAGGACTTATGTCGCATGTCAGTACAAGATGATTTCGCTTCCCTGCGCCGTTCCCCATTAACCGCCAATTTAGATGATGAACAAGTCAAAGCACTGGCCGGTATTGCCTGCTGCCGCCGCTTAAATGACCAGGAATTATTAATTGAAGAAGGGCATATTGATAACAGCCTACACATCATTACCGAAGGCGCATTAGCCGTCACCCGTGATTTGGGACAAGGTGATTTCACCACCATTCACGTTTTGCGCACCGGTGACATGGCGGGTGAAATGGGATTTATTAGCGGCCGCCCGCACACCGCCACCCTACGTTCATTAGGCAAAACGCAAGTGTGTAGTATTGAACGCGAGGCGTTTGAATCACTCTTACTCGATTATCCCTGGATGGTGTACCGCGTGATGCAAAACATCGTGCAAGTCGGGCAAGATATTTTACGGCGCATGAACTCACAATACGTTGAATTGACTAAATACATTAACCGTTCGCACGCGCTGTATTAACCTTTGTTGCGCCAGTCGCTGGCAAAATCAATAACCCTCAGGCGCGGTCAAATTGAATCAATTCTAATTCACCCACCGCGCCCGGGCAGCGTTTTCAATTCAAATAACCTGCCTGTACCGCAACGCCTATTTACGGCACATCAACTGCACTAAATCACACGCCACGCCTGCCCGTTCAATTACTGTACATTCACTTGTGAGTGTCATCCATTTACGCATCTTGAATGATCACGCCGAAATAATTATTTTAGCAGTGCGGGGATGACTGCGCATCATAAAACAGTAAAGCAAAGGCAATAAACCATGACAACCTACGATCAAGACTTTTTCACTTGGACACAAGAACAGTCCGCCTGGCAACGGCATTGGAAAGCGCATGGTTAGATGGACTTGATTTAACAATTCGTGAAACGGGACTTGATCCCGCCCGATTATCCAATAGATAACCCCTATTTACTAGAACACTTGTTGAGTGAAGCATTTTACCCAGCGTCATCAAATAATGCGATTGGAGATTAAACAATGACCGAATTATCCACACTCTATCAAACCGATTATGCGCAATGGGCGCTACGCAATGCTGAATTATTACGCAGCGGACGCTTTGCCGAATTGGACATAGAACATTTATTAGAAGAATTAAGCGATATGAGCAAAAGTGACCGCCGTGAATTGCATAGCCGCTTATTAGTGTTAATTGCCCATTTACTCAAATGGCAGTTTCAGTATCAAACACTTGCTGACCGTTGGCGTGAATTTGACGGTCGTAGTTGGCGGGCTAGTATCATTGAGCAACGCAACCAAATTGCTGGCTTATTAAAACAATCCCCTGGATTGAAATCGGTATTTGATGACAGCGTTGTTGAAGCCTATGATGATGCGTTAACATTAGCGCATAAAGAAACGCGCCTGCCATTAACAACCTTTCCCGCCACCTGCCCCTATAGCGTGGCACAATTATTGGATGATGACTTTTATCCTGATAACACCGAATGAATTCACGCTCCGGAGTAATAAAGATGATTGAATTAGCCACACTCTATCAAAGCGATTATGCGCAATGGGCATTGCGTAATGCTGAATTATTACGCACCG
>NZ_JABVCQ010000020.1 GCF_014145225.1 Thiospirillum jenense | reverse complement strand
CATCCAATTCATTAATATCCACCACCATCCGCGACAATTTGGATAAAAACAAATCGCCCGGCTGCCCGCTCATATAAGAATGTTCACGCGCAATTTGCCGCAATTGATCGCGCCGCAGCCATAACCACATGCTTTGTGTCGGCTGCGCAACTGAATCAACAAAGATCACTAGATTTTCATACACCCGCTCGGATAATTCATTCTGAATTGCCAAGCGCTGGTCACGTTCCGGTAAACCATCAATTAAAAACACCACCACGCCGACCAATTGCGCAATTTCACTCACTTGCCACGTTTGGTCATTCAGCGTTAATGCAAATGGCTCGTCATTATCCGAATAAGACCAGCCCAATTCAGCAATGAACAACTGTTGAAAATCAAATGACTGCAAACAGTCACACAGGCGGTTAATGTGGAGTTGATGACTTGGCACGGTGAATACTCATGGTTGAGTGGGAAAGAAATCTCCCTTCCCTCCTTTTGCAAAGGAGGGAATAGAAATCCTTTTGCAATAAAGAATAAAAAGGCGCCGCTTTTGTTTCATCACTCACCAATAGATAGGTGGGTAAAACATGCGTGAATTATAATTCAGTTAAGCTATAAAAGTGAGCAATTTTTCCCTTTGCAAAAGGGGGCGCTCGCGTAACGAGGGTTAATCAAACAGGGCGGGGGGTAAATAAGGGCGGGGGATTTAATGACTTGAATTAAATCCCCCCGCTCGCATTGCGAACGAGCGCTTTTGCAAAGGGGGGCTGGGGCAGAAAATGATGATTCGATTAGTCTTTTGACGCCAATGATTCTTGCAAATCCCGCCGAATACGATCACGGAAAATGCGGCTGCGTTGTTTCGCCAACATCTGCATATCACTGACCTGATCCATTTCATCCATGATTTCCACACCGAGTAGCGTTTCAATCGCATCTTCCATTGTCACGATGCCGGCGGTTTGGCCGTAATTATCATGCACCACGAATAAATGCTCTTTGCGTTTAATAAAGGTATCGAGCAGATTTAAGACCGGCAGGTTTTCTGACACATGAAACACCGGTACGCAAATCTGCGCCATCGTGCGCTCTTCATGCTCTTCAACGCTCTCTTCTAATACGGTTTGACTAAAGACCAGACCAACCACCTGATCTAAATTGTCTTGATAGACGGGAATACGCGAATGCACATAAAGCGCGTCATATTCAACCGCTTGCGCGACCGTCACCTCCATTGAAAACGCGAATACCACACTGCGCGGCGTCATAATATCTTTAGCGCGGCATTCTTTTAATTGGAGCAGGTTTTCAATTAAGGCGCTTTCACGGCTCAGAATCGCACCGGCTTTTTCACCCATTTCCACCATTGCCAAAATCTCATCGCGTGAATGCCCGCCATGCAGGGGTTTACCTTTGGATAACAGCCGCGACAGGTAGGTTGAGATCAGCAGTAACGGGTAGGTGAGAAAAATCATGTACTGAATGAAATAGGCGGCGGGCGATAGTAGGTGTTTCCAATGCGTTGCACCCAGCACTTTGGGAATAATTTCGGTGAGATAGAGAATTAACAATGTGAGAATAATGGCAATGATGGTTTGCCATTCCTCACCAAATAAGCGCTGCGCTTCAGCACCCACGCCCGCCGCGCCCATCGTATGCGCAAAGGTATTGAAAATGAGAATAGCAGCAATGGGGCGGTCAATGTTTGATTTGTGCTTTTTGAATAAACTCAACCCGCGTGAGTGGTGTTCTTTAGTGCGGCTTTCGATATAGCTATTTGTAGAGGAAAGCAGCACAGCTTCCAAAATAGAACAAATGAAGGAGACTGTGAGTGCTAGAAAGAGGTAAATAAGCAGTAGAGTCATAGTGAATTAGAAGCACTGGTGGTACCGCTCAGATGTGAGCGCCGCACATCCGTCACTCAGGCTTAATTAATACTCCGTTTGGTTGCGATGATTGCGGACTTAAACGCTGTAACTCGTTGTTTTTACTAAAATTGCGCCCGCAAACAATCAGGTTATCATAAACACGGTGTATGGCAGTATCTAAGTCAGTATGGGGCTTGTCAAGCAATCATCAATATAAGAGCGCGGTTGTGGCGCCGTAGTTTATTCACATTGAGTTCAAATTGTGTTGAATAACAGCGCGTTGTGCAGGTGCCGCCCGTCTGTTTTTTATTACCGTTATTTATTCTAAATCATGCGCGGCGTGATTAATTCAAATGCAGCACATCGGCGGGCGTGACTAATAACGTGTCCACGCGCTGCAATCCACGCGGTAATAACGCCCCGCGCCGCCCGCGTTCACCCTGATAGGATTCCAAATCTATTGGTTTCAAAGTCAATTGACGCTTGCCGGCAATAATGGTGACAGTGGCCGCGGGTGGAATGCAGTTTAATGCCACGACCGTCGCCGCACTGCCGCCCGCTTTCGGCAGCGGTAATGCCATTAACTTATTGCCTTTGCCGCGTGTTAATTCGGGCAGTTGATTCAGTGGAAATAATAACAAATAGCCGTCACTTGATACTACCGCCACGCGCCAATCATTTGCGCTGAATGATGAATCGCGCTGTTCATTATTAATAAACGGTAATGACACCGGCGGTAAAATGCGCGCCTCGGGTGGTACAGTTAATACCACTTTGCCGCTGCGCTGGCGGGTGTAAAGTGCATTCAACGGGCAAATAAATCCATAGCCGGCGTCGGTGGCGAAAATGAACCGCCGCTCGGGTTCATCGCCGAGTAACGCCACGAAGGTCGCGCCGGCCGCCGGTTCACAGCGGCTGGTCAGCGGTTCGCCCTGACCGCGTGCCGACGGCAAGGTGTGCGCGGGGAGGGCGTAGCTGCGGCCGGTGGAATCGAGTAACACCACCTGCTGGTGGCTGCGCACGCGGGCGATGCTCAACAATTGATCGCCGGCTTTGAACGCCAAACTGGTCGGATCAAGTTCATGCCCTTTTGCCGCCCGAATCCAGCCTTTTGCCGACAAGATCACGGTCAATGCTTCACTCGGCGCGACCTCGGTGTCATCCAACGCCTGCGCCGGCGGGCGCGTGACCAGTGGCGAACGGCGCTCGTCACCGTAACGCGCCGCGTCGGTTTCCAACTCGGCAATCAACAGCGCCGTCAACTGCCGCTCGTCACCCAACAACTGCGCCAACTGCTGCTGCTCAGTCGCCAACGCGCTCTGCTCGCGGCGGACGGTCATTTCCTCCAACCGCGCCAACTGCCGCAGCCGCGTGTTGAGAACAAAATCCGCCTGCACCGCCGTCAATCCCAACTGCGCCATCAACACCGGCTTGGGTTCATCCTCGCGGCGGACGCACTCAATCACCGCGTCCAAATTGAGCAGCGCACTCAGCAGCCCGTCGAGCAGATGCAGCCGCTCGCTGACCTGCGCGGCGCGGTGCTGCAAACGGCGGCGGACGGTCGCGGTGCGGAATTCCAACCAATTAACTAATATGTCGCGCAAGCCCAGCACCTGCGGTTGTTCATTCAAACCAATCACATTGAGATTAACACGGTAGGTTTTTTCTAATTCAGTCGTGGCAAATAAATGTGCCATTAACCGCGCAACATCAATGCGATTAGACCGCGGCACAATCACCAACCGCGTCGGGTGGCGGTGATCGGATTCATCGCGCAAATCTTCAATCATCGGCAATTTTTTCGCCTGCATTTGCGCGGCAATCTGCTCCATAATGCGATTGCCCGACACCTGATACGGCAGCGCGTTAATCACAATATCACCGCTTTCAAGTTGATAACGCGCCCGCTGCCGCACCGTGCCATTACCGCTCATATAAAGCCGCCGCAAATCCGCCGCTGGGGTAATGATTTCCGCCGCTGTCGGGTAATCAGGCGCGGGAATGAAAGTTAATAAATCATCTAACGTCGCGTCGGGTTGTTTTAATAATAAAACACACGCCCGCACCACCTCGCGTAAATTATGCGGCGGAATATCCGTTGCCATGCCAACCGCAATGCCGGTGGCGCCGTTTAATAAGACATTCGGCAGCCGCGCCGGTAATAAACGCGGCTCATCTAACGTGCCATCAAAATTGGGTTGCCATTCCACCGTCGCCGGCGCCAATTCATTTAATAACACGTCCGCATACGGCGTTAAACGCGCTTCGGTGTAACGCATCGCGGCAAATGACTTGGGATCATCCGCCGATCCCCAATTACCCTGCCCGTCCACTAATGGATAGCGATAACTAAACGGCTGCGCCATTAACACCATTGCCTCATAACAGGCGCTATCACCGTGCGGATGAAACTTGCCCAAACAATTATGCACTGCGCAACCCTGGACAAATAACTCGTGGCGCTCGTCGGCAATACGCACATCAAAGGTCGCGGCGGCTGGCGCGGAATTAACCTGCACCACCGTCAAGACGCAATAAGTATTAATTAACTGTTTTAAGTGCGCGGCTAATGGCGACCCCATGCGTTCTAATTTGCTGACCAATTGCCAATCATGCGCTTGTTGATAAGAAATGAATTGCGCGGCACGAAATGGCGGCACGCCAGCGCGAAATAACCCGCCCGTTGGTTCAGAATACCAATCCGCGTGGACATGATGCGCAGTTAATTCGGTGACAATTGCCGTTGCGGGAATGGACTCGGCTAAACTCTGCACACTGTGCGCATTGACTGTCGCTGCGACGCGCTCGGCATGATGGCGTTGTTTGCTGTTTTTTAATAATGCTTTAATTGCTGTACACAGCCGCGCTGCCGCGTGGCCGCGTAATAATAAATGATGCAATTGTGATTGCTGTTCGTGCGCCGTATCAAATGGCGAATAGAGCGCATGTAACCCGCTGTCGGCTAACATGCTTTGCAATTGCTGTAATAATTGCGCGGAGGCGGCGTGAATTAACACATCGCGGCGATGGGATTTGGTGCGAATATGACCAACGGCATCAATTACGCCAGCAATGAACGGCAAATATAAACAGCGGTCAATTAAAATCCACTGCGGCACCTGTCGCGCTGTCAAATCAGCGGTGCAGAGTTGCGCAATTGAATTAAAACCAGCAATGGTTAACCCGTATGCTAACGCATGATGCGTGATGCTCGGCACCATTGGACACCAGTGCGCGGAGATGTGATTGGTTTGGCAATAATTGAATAAACACTCCAGCGGTTCATTGGCGGCAAGGTGCAATGTAACGCTGGATGAATCGGTCGTGATTTCGCCCGTTGCAATTAATAACCCGGTGAGATATGCCAATTCAACTTGCGCGCTGTCCTGGCAAATATCAGCATTGCCCAAGCGATACGGGTTGGTGACGAGAATTCGGCAATTGGTTAATTGATCGGCGCGCTGCCAACTGATGGTTAAATCATCATTTAAGACGCGAAATAATTGCCCGGGGGTGACGGTTAAAGCAGCGCCGTTGTTTAATTCCACGCGAACCAATGATTGCGGTGGATTGGCGAATAGTTCCACCACGTCGCTGGTGCTGCCGTCGGGTAATAATACCTGATCGCCTACTGCCATTTGTTCAATTGGTTTTAAGCCCGTTGCGGTATGCACCAACGCGCCAGCAGTGAAACAATCACCGACGGTGCGGGCGGATTTTTTATATTTCGCCGTTGCATTCAAACCCAATTCAGACATGGCGTAAAGAATGCGCCGTTGCACCGGTTTTAAGCCATCGCCGACATGCGGTAGCGCCCGATCAAGAATGACATAGCGCGCATAATCAAAATAGGCTTTTTCACTAAAGACATGCAGTGGTAAGCATTCGTGTTCAGCGGCTGGGTCAAGTAAAGTTGTGGTCATGTTAATAATAAACTACACTGAAGATGAAGAGCGCGGCGCCGGTCGAGTGATTAAACTGTTTTAATGATTGCTGATGTATGACGCGCCCGCATTTATTCAATTCCACAAATCACGGTCATCATAATGTCAATTCCCACCACCGCCCTCGTTTGGTTACGCCGCGATTTACGGTTAGCGGATAATCCCGCATTGCAGCAGGCGTTATTAGAATACGAGCGCGTCATTCCGATTTTCATTCACGATCCATTGGCACTCGCGCCCTGGTTAGACGGCGCCGCGTCGCGCTGGTGGCTGCATCATAGCCTAGCGCAGTTGACCGCCGCATTACGCGCTCGCGGGTCGGAGTTGCTGATCGCCCGCGGTGACAGCCTGACCTGCCTGCGGCGGGTGATTGCGGCGAGCGGGGCGCGGCACTGTTGTTGGAATCGCTGTTACGAACCCGCCGCCATCGCCCGCGATATCCAAATCAAGCAGGCGTTGCGGGCGGACGGGATCAGTTGCACCAGTCACAACGCCGCGCTTTGGTTTGAACCCTGGACAATTCAGAGCGGCAGTGGTACGCCGTATCGCGTGTTCACGGCGTGGTGGCGGCGCTGTCAACCGCAGCTCGGGCAAATCCCGCTGCCGTCACCCGCGCCAGCACACCTGCCGCCGCTGCCGCCTGATTTGCCCAATCAACCGCTCGCCAGTCTTGAGCTACTGCCGCGCATCAACTGGGACAGTGGTTTTGCCGACATTTGGCACCCGGGCGAGGACGGCGCGTGGCAACGAGTGGAACAATTTCTCACCAGCGCCGCGCCGCACTACGCCACGCACCGCGATTTGCCCGCAGTGGACGGCACCTCGCGGCTGGCGCCGTATCTGAGTTGGGGCAATCTCAGCCCGCGTCAATTATTGCCACATCTGCTGACAACTGGCGGCGATCAGGCCGCGTTCATGCGCGAACTGGGCTGGCGCGAGTTCAGTTACCACCTGCTTTACCATTTTCCCACCACGCCCGCGCAGCCGCTCAACCCGCGCTTTGCCGATTTTCCCTGGCGCACTGATGCCCCGGCGCACTGGCTACCGGCTTGGCAACGCGGTCAAACTGGGATTCCGCTGGTGGATGCGGGAATGCGGCAACTGTGGCACTGCGGCTGGATGCACAACCGCGTGCGCATGATCGTCGCGTCGTTTTTGACCAAAAATCTGCGGCTGCCCTGGCAACTCGGGGCGCGGTGGTTTTGGGAGACGTTGGTGGATGCTGATCTGGCCAATAACACGCAGGGCTGGCAGTGGACGGCGGGGTGTGGCGCTGATGCGGCACCTTACGTCCGCATTTTTAACCCGGTGTTACAGGGGCAACGCTTTGATCCGACAGGCGATTATGTCAAGCGCTGGTGTCCCGAGTTGGCGCAGCTGCCGTCAAAATGGATTCATCAACCCAGCGCGGCGCCGGCGGCGATCTTGACCGCAGCCGGGGTGGAATTGGGCAAACATTACCCGCGGCCGTTGGTGGATTTGGCGCAGTCGCGGCAGGAAGCACTCGCGGCGTGGCAGGCGCTGGCGCGGAGCGCACCGTCGGTCAGCAGCAGTACCCGCGTGGCTAAACCTGACAACAGCGCCTGATCGTGCGTTACCATCAACATGGTGTGCGGCAGGTGCGCCAAGTAATCAATTAGGCGGGCGGCGGTCGCGCAATCCAAACCGTTGGTTGGCTCGTCCAGCAGCAAAACCTGCGGCCGCATCGCCAAAATCGTCGCCAATGCCACGAGGCGTTTTTCACCAAACGACAGGCGATACCCGCTGCGGTCGGCTAAATGCGACAGTTGTAAATCGGCCAACGTCTGCTCGGCAATAGCGCGGGCGGCGGGGGGGGCGTGACCGAGGTTGAGCGGGCCGAAGGCGACATCATCGCGCACCGTCGGGCAAAATAGCTGATCGTCGGAGTCCTGAAACAGCAGCCCGACGCGGGTGCGGACGTGGCGGAAGTCGGCTTCAGAGCGGCAGTCGCGGTCAAAAATACGAATGCAGCCGTGCGTGGGTGAATGCAGACCAACTAATAAATGCAACAGCGTCGTTTTACCCGCACCATTCGCGCCAATAATGGCGACGCGCTCGCCGTGCATTAAATGAAAATCAAGTTGATGCAATACGCGGCGGTCGTCTTGATACGCCTCAATTGCGCTGAGTTCTAATAATTTTGACATGTTTTATATTCACCAAACTGACACGGTTGATCGCTATCATGCTGGCGCGTGACGCGGTGCTTATTTCAATTCTAACTGATTAACGCAATGAAAATCATCATCCTCGCCGACGGCATTAGTACGCAACTGGGCTTGCCGCAACCCAAGCCGTTAATTCCGCTCGTCACCGGCGCGTCATTATTGCAACATCAATTAGAGCAATTGCGGCGGTGCGTGAATATAGATGACGTGATTATGGTGGTGGGGTTTAAAAAAGAGTTAATTATGGAGACCTGGCCTGAGTTATTATTTTTGTATAATGACTTATTCGCCACCACCAATAGCGCGTACAGTTTAATGACCGCGCTGCGTAAAACTGGTCAAGAGGACGTGTTAATTATTGAGGGCGACGTGGTGTTTCCGGCGGATGTGATTAGTTTACTATTAACCCAACCGCACAGCGCGATTGCCGCAATGGCGGTGTCTGCTAATGAAAAATGTCAGGGCTATAGCACCGATGCGCAGGGAGCGGTGCGGACCTTAATTCAACCAGCGCCGGTATTAAAAGGCATTGCGCCGGGCATTACGCGCTTATTAGGGCAGGATGTGCCAAAAGTACGCGAGGCATTATTACGCTGTGAACCAGATGCCACGAGTGAAGAGGGATTTGAATACGCGATTGAACGGGGTTTACGTTTATATCCAGTGCCGGTATATCCGTTGTATTGTCTTAAAATCGCGTTATTAAAAGATTTGCGGCGGATTAATGCGTTTTTATCGGAAACGCGTCAATTGAATTGATGTTGCTGATGATGTGTTAATAAAACAATGTAGATTGAGTTGATGTGTCAACTCCAACAAAGCAGCCGCCTAACTAATGCTTATTAAAAGCAATTCACAATGCCATTGCACAATTCGTTTTCAAATCAACCACCGTTAATCACCATTCTGGTTGGCTCACTAGGGTGTGGCGGCATTGGCAAGATCATGATAGATCAGTGTGAATATTTCTCAACACACGGAATGAAGATTGAACTTATCACGGATCAAAAAACCAGCCCTTTTGATAGCCAAATTCCACAGCATGTTAGACGAGTGACTTTGCCGAATTTGCATCCATTATGGAGTGTTTTTAGACTCGCTTTTTATTTGCTGACTACAAAACCTCATGCGGTCATTAACCATCGCCCGCGATTATTGCGCCCATTATATCTAGCAATAAAAATGACACGAGTTCGGCCGCGTGTCATTAGCGTTATTCACACCATGTTATCACCGTCACACAAGGGCGACAATAAACCGCGTAAAACAAAAGAAATCATGCAATTAACCAAGTGTGATGCGTTAATTGCAGTGTCTGCGACAATTGCTAGAGACGTTGAAAATTGGCTCAAATTACCCGCCGCTCGCGTTGCCGTTGCATATCCGGTTATTTCAATTGCTCATCTACAATCACAAGCGCAACTCTGCCCCACTGCACCATACTTATCTGAACCACCAAACGATTATTTAATTAGCGTTGCGCGATTAGAACCGGAAAAAGATTTACCCACGTTATTAGCCGCTTTTGCTAAACTGAGTCGGCGCTATCCAACGCTCGAATTGGTATTGCTTGGCAGCGGTACGCAACAAAGTCAATTAAAACAAACCTGCGTTCATTTGGGTATTCAACATCGTACACATTTCGCCGGGTTTGCTATCAATCCGTATCCCTGGATTGCACGGGCGCGTCTTTTGGTGATTTCTTCATTGCACGAAACCTTTGGTTTAGTATTAGCCGAAGCACTCGCACTTGGCGTCCCGGTTGTTTCAACCAATAGCGGCGGGCCTAATGAAATTCTGGATGCCGGGCGCTATGGTTCACTCGTTCCACCGCAAGATGTCGACGCACTCACTATTGCAATACAAAACACCCTTGACAATCCACCGGCGCCCGTCTTATTAATGACTGCGGTGCAACGCTTCACGCCTGCACAACATTTTTCTATTTATCTCACTGCGCTGGGATTGAATCCGGCAAATCATTCCAATGCTGCCTAGCATTCGACTCAACGTCAATACTTTTGCAATCACCGGCATCATATTATTTGCCATTGGTGCGCTGCAATTCCCGGCTTTAGCGAGTGCCAGTTTATGGTTATTAACCATAGGCATGATTATTTCCTCTCCACAGGTCACAAAACACCTGATTTATTCACCACCCGTCATACTCTGGCTGGCGTTTTTTTTATTCACTCTCATTGGGTTACTACTGTATTGGCCGGCCGCGCAGCGCATAGCAAATATAGACGCTGCACGGCGGTTACTCGGTTTATGGTGGTTCATTCCATTAGCATGGTGGATTGGTGTCAATGAAAAACGAGTGCTGTTCTGTTTAACGACTGCCGCCATCGCATTTGTATTTGAGCGTTTGATCGTCACTGATTGGACAACCCCATTGGCGATCATTAGCGGTGAGCGCATTCGATTGGGGTTTAGTAGTATTAACCATTTCGCCCAATACACGGCAACGTTATTGATCGGATTACTCTGTTTGATGCCGCGTGTTTGGCAATATACAGCACACTGGCAACGCGCACGGCGCATATTCATATTAGCGATTTATAGCGCCCTAATGATTATCAGTGCATATTGGTTAGTTGCATCGCAATCACGCGGTGTATGGGTCGCGTTCACCGTCACTCTATTCATCATAGGAAGCGTCGTTGTCATTCGATACGGGCGGCGCGTTTTATGGCGTGGGTTATTATTAGGCATGATTTGCGTAGCGGGAATATCATTTGCTGTTGGAGATTTCGTGATTAAACGATTCAATTCAGACGCAGCAACCCTAGTGTATTTACAAAGTCATCAGCCTCACGTCTTACCTAATAACTCAACCGGTATTAGATTAAATATGCTGGAAAGTGGGTGGAAATGGTGGCAACAAGCGCCATTAGTCGGGCATGGCCCCGCGGCGGTGGCGTCACTTATTGCGCGTGAACCCGCACCTTTGAGTGAACAACCCTATAAACATTTGCACAATGTTTTGATTGATACGCTGGTGCGAGTTGGTCTAATTGGGGCAGTGTTATTACAAAGTTTATTTGTCTGGGTATTGCTTGCTGCTTGGCAGGGTTATCAACATGGCCAAATAAAATTTGATTTGTGGTTATTCAGTTCGGCAGCGTTAATATTCAGTTTTTTATGTAATTTAACCGATTTACGTCTATTTGGCTGGGATTGGCAAAATTATTGGATTTTATTAGCGGGTATTGCCGCTGGACCAACTTTGAGCGCATTCCGCCAACGCTCAACATCAATTGCTCAATAAAACAGACCGTAAATTTAGTTGGCATTTCACTCAATCTGCGCCCGCTGTTAAAACCGTTGAACCGAATTGCATACGGCGTAAATCATCTTAACAGTAGCCGATTCTCTGAATAGCGATCAATTGTCTAATTGCTATTAAAACAATTTATCTTGTGAGGTTTTCGGCTCGGCCAATGGCATCTTTTTAAACGTATGCTGCCCCCGCGCTAAATCAACATACTGCGGTTTTGCCGCGCCAGTTAATAGATCATTAACAGTCAACACCTGAATTTTCGGCAATTCACCCTGCGGTGATAAATAAAACCCCGCACTCACCGCTTCAGCCAACATCGGGCGGGTTGGCGGCGTTAATGTAATCAATAAACCCAATGCCGCCTTCTCCCGTTCAACGGTGGCAATTAAATCCCGCACCATCACCACGCTAACATTTTCACCGCCTTTAATTGACACGATAATCTTCTTGGCATGACTCGCGTCATCTTGAAAAAAGATCAAACCATCAATCCCGCCGTCCGCCCCTTTCTTTTTACCCTGATACGGTTGTGCATTCACCAATGAACACGCCCACCATTGAAATTGATATTTATCCCGCGCTGCCAAATCCCGCGCACTCTCTAAATCTTTTGGTGTGCCGTACACTTGAAAAGTCAATTCAGGAAAGGCGTCGTGCATTCGTTTTTCAATTAAACTAATGGCCAGATGCGTAATATCAATCCCAATCCAATCACGCCCCAAATTGTGCGCGGCGTGAATAGCCGTCCCGCACCCGCAAAACGGGTCTAATACCACATCACCGGGATTACTACTGGCTTGAATAATCCGTTCTAATAATGCTAATGGTTTTTGCGTGGGATAGCCAAAGGTTTCAGATGGTTTAACGGCTTGAATATCATCCCAGAAGTCATTCATAGGAATTACGCAGGAATCTTCAAGATAATATTTTAATCGTGGTAAAGCATCCCCTTTTTTTCCAAAAATCACTAATCCTTGCTTATCATATTCATCGAGTTTATCGGGTGTAGTCACCCAGTGCATTCCTTCTTTACCGCGTTGATTTGGGTCAATACCGCGCCAGATTTGTCCCGTTGCGCCATTGCGTTTGCCACTAACCAATAATGGAACAAGTTGGTATGAACCTTTTTCATCCTGATTGCCGTATAATTTTTTTGATGCGTCTGACAATTCCCGATACTGCATATTAAAAAGATAATCTGGCGATTTTGCATAAAACAAAATGATGTCATGGGCGCGGCGAAAAATCCGTTTAATCGAGGCGGGATTTTTACTCCGCCGCCACGCAATCTGATTACGAAAATTCTCCGCACCAAACACGGTATCTAATACAATTTTCAAATAATGCGCGGCGGTTGAATCGCAATGCAAATATAAACTGCCGGTTGGTTTTAATACGCGATGCAATGCCAACAAGCGGCTACTCATCATCACTAAATACGCCATCATGTCGGTTTGTTTTAAAAAGCGCCGCATCGCATCCATCATTTCAGCCAATGCCGTATTGCTTTGTTTTAATAACTCGTAAAACTCGCGCTCGGCCTGCGGCCCCCAATGCCAAGTATCTTCAAATGCCGCAATTTGCGCATCCGTATGATGACCTTTGGGATTTTTGAATAATAAGTTATAATCGCGGCGGCTATTAAACGGCGGGTCTAAATAAATTAAATCCACGCTCTCAGCCGCGAGTTCTTCCTGCAAAACGATTAAATTGTCGCCGTAATATAATTTGCCCATACTCATTCCTAATGCGTTCCCGCGCCGGCGCTTGGGAACGATCAACGGATTGATGCTTGACAGTCAAGCAATTATAAATCCACCCCCGAATATGACCCATTCACCGATTTATTACACACCGGAAAATCCGGCACGATATTGCCAAGAATTAACTGCTCTAATGCCGGCCAAGTGAACCAACTGGGATCACGCGGGAAAAAGCGCGCAATTCGCCCGTCATTATTGACTCGCACAAAAGTAATGATCTCACCGCGCCAACCATCAATCATGCCCAATCCCTCGCCGCCGCCCGTCGGTGGTGAATTAAGTGCAATTGAAATCGCGCCCTCGGGCAGCGTTTCTAATAATTGATCCATTAAGGTTAAGCTCTGGCGGATTTCGCGCATCCGAATACGCATTCGCGCCGCCACATCGCCCTCTTGTTCAATTTTCATTGATATGGTGAATTGATCGTATGGCGAATACGGATTACACCGGCGCACGTCAAATCCTAATCCACTTGCTTTACCAACATAGCCCGTGCAACCCAATTGCTGTGCTTGCGCAATAGATAATTGACCGGTTGTGACTAAACGATCACCAAGTGATGGATGATTATTAAAAATGTCAAATAACGTGACGCAGGCGGCGCGGAAGTGGACATGATCGCGGCGCAGATTTGGGATTTGATCGGCGGCGAGGTCAAGGGCCACTCCGCCTGGAATTATCTTATCCATCAATAATCTATGTCCAAACAGCGCGTCGCTACGGCGCTGCCACCGCTCGCGTAACCGTGAACATTGCGCGAAGGCAAATCCGAAGCCAACATCGTTGCAAATCGCGCCGATGTCGCCTAAATGATTGGCCACGCGCTCGCGTTCGGCAAAGAGCGCCCGCAAATGTTGAGCGCGATCAGGTACTTGCGTCGCCGTCGCCCGTTCCAGCGCCTGACACGCCGCCCAAGTGTGCGCGACGGTCGAATCACCGCTAATGCGAGCGGCTAATCGCGCTAATCCCATTGCGTCGCGCCCAATTGCCAGCGCCTCAATTCCTTTATGAACATAGCCCAGATGTTCTTCCAGTTTTAATACATCTTCACCCGCCGCGTGAAAACGAAAATGCCCCGGTTCAATAATACCGGCGTGAACTGGCCCGACTGGAATACTGAATACACTGGCGCCGGCAATTGGAATAAACGGGTAATGACCATCGGCTGGCGTGCGCGGTGCCGCTTGATTCACTGACGCGGGCGGGTAATGAAAATCACGGCGCAGCGGGAATTGATTGTCGGGCCACGCTTGATGACGAATCCAGCGGCGCGGGTCGGGATGGTCAATAAACCGAATGCCAATTAAATCCTGCGCATGACGTTCAAGACGATTCACCCCGGAAAAAAATGGCGTGTGTGAGTTCAATTCAGCGCGATTCAAATCTACCCGCGTTTTTAATACCAAATAATCGCCGGCGTATTCCAATACCGCATACACCATCATACCCGGCGCGGCACTGTCATCATTCGCTGTGTATTCATCACTATTCACTTCATGCGCATCCGCCCATACGCCAGCGTGACGCATTCCTAATCCCGCTGCAATGCGCGCTGCCGCCGCCCAATCTTCGGGATCAAGGATTAAACACTGGGCGGGTGCTAATAATTCAGCCGCGCCGCGCTGGGCAATTAAATGCTCACCTTCTAATCGAGCAAGATAGTCTGATAACCAATTAAAGCGTGTGTCCATACTGATTAACCCGTAAAGCGTGACAGGTGACGTTGTTTAATACACGGCGCGCATTACTAATGGCGCATCCTATTACACCGGCCGATATAATTCACCGCCACTTTGAATAAACTCCGCCGCCTTGTCTTGCATGGCTTGCGCCAATGCCGTTTTATCATCCGTCAATTGATGCGCGGCGGCATAATCGCGCACGTCTTGCGTGATCTTCATTGAACAGAATTGCGGGCCACACATTGAACAAAAATGCGCAACGCGATGCGCTCCATGCGGTAAGGTTTGGTCATGGTATTCACGCGCCCGCTCCGGGTCTAATGATAAATTGAATTGGTCATCCCAGCGGAATTCAAAGCGCGCTTTTGATAACGCATTATCGCGCACTTGAGCGCCGGGTAATCCTTTTGCTAAATCGGCAGCATGGGCGGCAATGCGATAAGTAATAATGCCATCGCGCACATCTTGTTTATCCGGTAATCCCAAATGTTCTTTCGGCGTGACATAACACAGCATGGCAGTTCCATACCAACCGATATTGGCCGCGCCTATGCCGGAGGTAATATGATCATACGCCGGTGCAATATCGGTAATTAACGGCCCCAAGGTATAAAACGGCGCTTCATGGCAATCAGTTAATTCCTTAGTCATATTTTCTTGAATACGTTGCAATGGCACATGTCCCGGCCCTTCAATCATGACTTGCACATCCCGCGCCCATGCTCGTTGTGTTAATTCACCCAGCGTGGTTAATTCGGCAAATTGCGCCGCGTCATTTGAATCTGCAATTGATCCGGGGCGCAGTCCATCACCCAAACTAAAGGCGACATCATAGGCGCGCATGATGTCGCACATTTCATCAAAATGGGTGTATAAAAAGTTCTCTTGATGATGCGCTAAACACCATTTGGCCAGAATAGACCCGCCGCGTGACACAATGCCGGTTAATCGGTCAGCGGTGAGTGGAATGTAGCGCAATAAGACGCCGGCGTGAATGGTGAAATAATCCACGCCCTGCTCGGCTTGTTCAATTAACGTATCGCGCATAATTGCCCAAGTTAATTCCTCGGGTTTGCCGTCCACCTTTTCCAATGCTTGATAAATCGGCACCGTGCCAATTGGCACCGGCGCATTGCGTAAAATCCATTCGCGGGTTTCGTGAATATGTTTACCGGTGGATAAATCCATTAACGTATCGCCGCCCCAGCGCGCTGACCACACCATCTTTTCCACTTCTTCGGCAATACTCGATCCGAGCGCTGAATTGCCAATATTGGTATTAATTTTCACCCGAAAATTGCGCCCAATAATCATTGGTTCTAATTCGGGATGATTGATATTAGCGGGAATAATTGCCCGCCCGCGGGCCACTTCTGCGCGGACAAATTCGGGTGTGATGTATTCAGGTAACGCGGCGCCAAATGCCTCGCCCGGGTGTTGGCGTAATAACTTTTGATAGCGCGGATCGGCGCGAATGTATTCTAAATTGACATTTTCCCGAATAGCGACGTATTCCATTTCCGGGGTAATAATCCCCTGCCGCGCATAATACATTTGCGTTACGCATTGATTGACTTTTGCACGGCGCGGGGTGCGCAAATGAGCAAACCGTAAATGGGCTAATTCGGGATCAGCATGGCGTTGTTGACCAAAATCCGAAGTCAGGGCGGTTAATAATTCCGTATCGCCGCGTTCGTTAATCCATTCACTGCGCACGGTCGGCAAGCCGCATAATAAATCAATCGTGATTTGCGGATCCGTATAGGGGCCGGACGTATCATACACATCAATCGGCGGATTTTCTTCATTGCCATGCTGGGTTTGCGTCGGGGTTTGTTGAATCGTGCGCATGGGGACGCGAATATCCGGCCTTGATCCAGTCAAATAACATTTGCGCGATGCTGGAAATGGCTGCGTGACGGCGTCGGATAAACGAGTGGCAGTTTCAATTAAGGTTTCGGAGCGGGCGTTCATTGGTGGTATTAATCCTCATCACGGCGGCAATTGATATGAATGTGCCACGCTTGATTAATCAGAAATGAATAAAGATACGATGTTTATGGGAATAAAAACGCCCCCGAGTAATTAAAAAATAGCGCAGCGGGGGCGAATATTTTAAATCAGCGTTGATTGCTAAATGGCAATTAGTTTAACCAGTGGCGCAGCCAGTCTATTCCCTGTTCAATGATTAACTGCGCCCGTGCGGCGGTATTGGATTCGGCATACACGCGCAATTCGGGGGCATTGCCGGACGGGCGGAAATGCACGATGTCATCATTATTAAAGGTCACGCGCAATCCGTCAGTGTGATTGATCGCCGCGACCTGAGCGAATTGATCGCCCAGCGCCGCCTGCACGCGGGCGCAATCTTGTTGCACATCACCGCTGTTGAATACCGCCAATCGCGCTGCACTGACCGCCGCGGGGCAATTTTGTAACCGATCACTGGCGGTAAAGCGCGGCGGCAAGGTGGCGGCCAACTCGGCGACCGTTTGCCCGCTGGCGCGACTGGTGCTGAGGATGGCGATGGCGACGATCACGGCGTCACGGGTGGGCAGCGCGGCTAGGGTGCGCCCGTCGCGGTGAATGGCGGTTGCTTGTAAAAAGCCGCCGTTGGCTTCGTAGCCGACGACGGAACTGGCACCTCGTGCGGTCAACGCCTGCATGGCGGCGATGACGTAGGGCGAACCGATGCGGCAGCGTTCGACGGTGTCAAACCAGCCGCAGCGTTCGACCACGGAGTTGGAACTGATCGGCGTCACGACGGCAGTGGCGCCCAATGCCCGAGCGCACAACACGCCGGCGATGTCACCGCGTAACCAGTTGCCCCGTGCATCGCTGATCAGCGGGCGGTCGCCGTCGCCGTCGGTTGAAATGATGGCGTCAAATTGGCCGCCAGCGCACCACTCGCGGGCGAGTTCAATATCGGCGGGGCGGACGGCTTCGGTGTCCACTGGCACGAAAATTGACGACTGACCGAGGCGGGTGACGGTGGCGCCCAATTCGGTGAGGACGAGCGCCAGCGCAGTGCGGGCAACGCTGGAGTGTTCGTACAGACCAATGCGCAGCCCGGCGAGGCAGTCGGCGGGAAAAAAGTCAATAAATCTCTGGACATACGCCTCTAGTCCGCTTGGATCGGCGGGCGGTAGGGTTGGAATGCGCCAGCGGCCGGCGGCGTCAAATTGGTCGGTGGCAACGGCGATGTCTTGCGCTCGAATGCCGCGCTCGTCGTCCTTGAGAATTTCGCCATCAGCGCGATAAAACTTGATGCCGTTGCGGTCGTCGGGGATGTGGCTGCCGGTGACCATCAAACTGGGGATGCGGTGCGTCAGTCCGTAAGCCGCGAGCGCGGGCGTCGGAAGTGTGCCTAAGTAACACGGCTGCCCGCCGCAGTCGCGCACCGCTTGGGCGCAGGCGGTCAAGATGCGCGGTGTGCTGGCGCGGTAATCGCCCGCTAGTGCCACGCGCATCCCGTCGTGGTAATGGTCAATTTCGCGTAAATAGTTAAGAAAACCAATGGTATAGCTGTAGCACACCTGGTCAGTCATCGCGGTCACTAACCCGCGGGCGCCGCTGGTGCCGAATTGCACCCCGCTGGTGGTCATTAAATCATCAATACGCATGTCATATTTGCTCGTTGCGATTAAACTATTCTATTTACATATCCTGGCGGTTCACACTTTGAATAACACCCCGCCGCCAAGGTTTCAACAACCGCTATTTAAGGGCGTATTCAATCGCTGCTGTTCATATTCGGTTGCCCAATGCACAAACTCATCAATTGGCACGGGGCGACTGAACAAATAACCTTGCCCCAAATCACAACCAATTTGCCGCAAATACACCGCCTGCTCAGTGGTTTCTATTCCTTCCGCCACCACCTCTAATCCTAAATTATGCGCCATACCAATAATGGTGGAAACGATTTGATTGTCATCTCGATTATGCGGTAATTCGGTGATAAAGCTGCGATCAATTTTGAGCTTATCAATTTTGAAGTTTTTCAGATACGCCAATGATGAATAACCGGTGCCAAAATCGTCAATTGATAAGCGGATGCCCAATTGGCGCAATTGCGTTAATACGTCGGCTTGATGATCCACCTGTTTCATCAACACAGATTCGGTGATTTCTAATTCTAAGCGGCTGACATCAATGGCGGTCTTTTTTAATAAATGGGCCAGATTTGCGGTAATGTCGGCTTCACACTGCCGCCCTGAAACATTCACCGCCAACCACAGCGACGCTAATGGTTCTTCTTTCCAACTAGCTAACCAGGTGCAGGCTTGTTCTAAAACAAATTGCCCAACGGCAATAATTAACCCGGTTTCTTCAGCAACGGGAATGAAATGATCTGGTGGAATTAAACCGGTGCCCGGACGTTGCCAACGGACTAAACATTCAGCGCCGACTAATGCCCCATCGGACATAGCAATCAAGGGCTGTAAATACACGACCAGTTCATTAGCAATCAACCCCTGCCGCAATTGAATTTCCATTGATAACCGCGCATCTGCTTGGGCGCTGAGAGTGCGCGTATAACGACAAACACGATTACGGCCGGCGGTTTTGGCCGCATACATGGCGGTATCGGCGTATTTAATTAACGTCGTGGCGTCCGTCGCGTCCTCTGGAAAAATGCTAATCCCAATGCTTAATGTCGCGGTGGTTTCATAGCCGCCCGCCAATGGATAGGGCGCACGATGGCGAATAATAATCCAATCCGCCAGCGTTAAAGGTGCATTATGATCGGTGATGTTTTCTTGGAGAATAACGAATTCATCTCCACCCAAGCGCGCTAATGTATCCGTCGGAGCTAATACGCTATTCAAGCGCCCTGCCACCGCGCAGAGTAATTGATCGCCCACTGGATGTCCGAGGCTGTCATTAATGGTTTTGAAATGGTCAAGATCAAGAAATAACAGCGCAAAACTGCGTTGATGAATGGTCGCTTGACGCACCGCCTGATCGAGCCGATCCACTAATGATAAGCGATTGGGTAGCCCAGTGAGTACATCAAAATGCGCGAGCTGTTCTAATTGTTGTTCATAGCGCCGCGCTTGGGTGACATCTAAAGCAACGCTAATGATACTGCGCTGACCGGGTAATTGAATGCTGCCGAGTAATGCCGAATTAACATCCCACAGGCGCTCTTCACCGTTTTTGCAATAAACAGTGCAATGCGACACGATTTCGGCCAATTCTTCTTGATAGAGCGCCTGAAAGCCGGCTTGAATATCTTCATGCTGACTAGCGCAGACTAATTTCAGCCAATGCGCAAAAGTGGGTAAATCGCTTAATTGATAACCGCTTAATGTTGCCCAAGCACGATTCACGGCTAATACACGCCCATCTTCGGTATGAATCATCACCGGCACTGGCGAGGCTTCAATTGCGGTGCGGAAGCGCGCTTCACTTTCGCGTAATGATTGTTCTACCTGCCGGCGGTCGGTCACATCCACCGCCAGCGCCACTAATGCTGATTCGGAGTTTAATAATTGCAGCCGCGCTTCAATTGGATAACAACTGCCATCTTTGCGGCGATGTTCGGTTTCAATCACGACCTGTTTAGTATCGCCATTCATTAACGGCGCGGCCATGGTTAAAAAGCGTTCTCGCGTCATGTTGGGTTTTAAATCTAATGCAGTCATCGTGGCTAATTCATCGCGGGAATAACCCAAATTAGACCGCGCCCCTTCATTGACTTGTAATAGCCGTAACGTGGCGACATCAATGACATAAATCTCGGTTTGCACCTTGTCCACAATTTCACCCAGACGCGCAATCGCATTCCGTGCCGCCCGCGCTTCGGTAATATCCGTCAGCGTTCCCAACATGCGCAGCGGCTGCCCGTCGGATGCGGTCGCCATCACTTTGCCGCGATCCAGCATCCATTTGTAATGCCCATCTTTGCAGCGGATGCGGTATTCGCTGCGATAAGCGCGGGTTTTGCCGTGCAGATGCCGCGCAATGTCGGTCATCACCCGATCCATGTCATCCGGGTGGACGCGACTGCTCCAGGTGTCCAGCGTCATCGGTAACTCATAACCGGCAAATCCGAGTAATTGTTGCCAACGAGTGGAGAAAAACAGGTGATTGGTGGTGATCTCCCAATCCCACACGCCCTCGTCACTGCCTTCGAGCGCAAATTTCCACCGCTCCTCGGCGTCCGCCAACTCGCGCCGCGTGGCGAAATAATCGAGCGCATGGGAGACGCTGGTGGACAATTCCAGCAACAGGTGACGGGTGCCTTCGTCGAACGCCTCCTCCTTGCGCGAATAAACATTCAGCACCGCCGTCACCTGCCCGCGATGCAGCAACGGCAGCGCCGCCGATGCCCGCCAGCCACTTTGCGCCGCCACCGTGTGCCAGGGCGCGGTGGCCGGATTGGTGGCGAAATTTTGGCACCACTGCGGCGTGGCGGTGCGAATCGCAACGGCGGTGGGTCCCTGACCGTAGGGATCATCAGCGCGACTGGAAATGTACAATTGATTGACGTAAGCCGCGCCGCCATCGCCCGAAACTGCAATTGGCACCACCCGCCCGTCGTTCGCGTCAACCGTGCCAACCCACGCCATCGCTAATTCACCATCAATCACAATGTGATGGCAGACTGCGGGAAATAAATCATCGGCAGTATTACAGCGCAAAATCGCTTGATGACAGGCATTTAATGCGCGATATAAATGGGTTAAACGCGCAATGCGGGCGGTGGCTATTTTAATTGCAGTAATGTCAATAAATGTCACCGGGACGGTGCTGGCTTCTTCAATAGACTGCGGGATGGGTAATGAAATGAGTGTTTCCACTAATCGCCCATCAAACCGTCGCAGCGGGATTTCACCACGAAATAATAATTGCCCGTCCCAAATGGCACAGAGTTCTTCGATAAATGCCGCATCTGAGCCGTCAGTGAAAGTGCGATCAATGCGCGTCATCAATTCGCAGGCCGACGGTGCCGCTAATAATTGCAGCGTTGCGTCATTGATTTCATTCACCCGAATTAATCCGGCGATTTCATGCAGCAGGTCGGGATTAGCGATTAAATGGGCGCGCAGATCAATCACACCGTCAGCGCGTAATTGTGCCAGCCGTGTTAATACGCCAGTAAAGTCTTCATTCCAAATCGAGACTTCGGCATTGGCAAATAACTGACGAAAGCGTTGTTCGCTGGTTTTTAGGCGTATTTCAGTTTGCAGGCGGGCTTGAATGTCGTTTAATAGCAAACCTAAAAATAAGGTGGCGGGGGCAAATAGCAAAATAAATGGCAGGACCGCTTGATTGAAAAAGACAGATGCCGCTGTTGATGGTAATAAAAAAAACCACAGCAAACATACAAGATGGACGGCAAATCCGAATGCCAGTAATAATAGTGGTGAATAGATACTTGCCAATGAACGGCAGTGCGCTCGGCATATTAACCCGAGTAATAATGCCGATAAAATCGTTCCCATCCCAACCCAAACCCCGCCGCCGCCAAGGATAGCGCGATAAATGAGCGCAATGATTGCGGCAATACTACCGGGAATTAAACCGCCGTATAATCCTGCAATAGACAGCACCACCGAGCGCGCATCAAAAATCACGCCGTCGGCTACTCGCCAGGGTATCATCATGCCAACAATGGCAATACTACCGAATAATACCCCGGTCATTAATTGTCCAGTCAATTCTTGACGCCGCCACCTTCGCGCAATAAAACTTTGCAATAGGCTTAATGCTAAAAGCAACGCCACGTTTTGACTGAAAATTAAAAATGTCATGGTGAAAATTGCAGCATGGTTAATACGTTTGAATTAAGATGCTCTGAAGTTTAGCGCCGGATGAGATGAAAACGCACCGTATCTGTGTATTTTTAACGTTTAATATGCCCGTTACTCTAACCAGCTAGAGTTTCCATACGAATACGCACCACTGCACCGCTCACTGCATCTAATGCTTCAATACGACGAATGGCTTGATTCATGCGCGCTTCCCGCACCCGATGAGTCAGCATAATTAACGGGACATGCGTATCACCATCCGCTGGTTCTTTTTGTTGAATGGCTTCAAGACTAATGCCTTCTTCACCAAAGATGCCGGCAATTTGTGCCATCACGCCGGGCTGATCTAATGCAAATAAACGCAAATAATACGCGGTTTCAATTTGATCGATGTTTAATACCGGCGTATCACTTAATTCACCCGGTTGAAACGCTAAATGCGGGACGCGGTGATGTGGATTCGCCGTTAATGCCCGCACTATATCCACCACATCGGCAATGACTGCTGATGCAGTGGGTAATGCACCGGCGCCGGCGCCGTAATATAAAGTTGGGCCAACCGCGTCGCCTTTAATTAACACGGCATTCATCACGCCATCCACATTGGCAATTAACCGCCGGTGTGGAATTAAGGTCGGATGGACGCGCATTTCAATTCCTTCAGCGGTGCGCCGTGCAATGCCGAGGTGTTTAATTCGATAGCCCAATTCAGCGGCGAAATGCACATCTTGCGCGTGTAATTTGCTAATGCCTTCAGTAAAGGTTTTATCAAATTGCAATGGAATGCCAAACGCTAATGATCCCAGAATGGTCAATTTATGCGCGGCATCAATCCCTTCAATATCAAAGGTCGGGTCGGCTTCGGCATAGCCTAATGCTTGCGCTTCCGCCAGTGCTTCGGCAAAAGGGCGCTGCTGATCGCGCATGGCGGTTAATATGAAATTGCCGGTGCCGTTAATAATACCCGCAATCCATTCAATGCGATTGGCCGCTAATCCTTCACGCAAGGCTTTAATAATAGGAATGCCACCGGCGACGGCCGCTTCAAAGGCCACCGTGACGCCCTTTGCTTGGGCGGCGGCAAAGATGTCATTGCCATGTCGCGCAATGAGGGCTTTATTGGCGGTGACGACGTGCTTGCCATTTTCAATTGCCGCTAATACCAATTCCCGCGCTGGTGAATAGCCGCCGATCAATTCAATCACGATATCAACGTCGGGATCATTCACCACCGCAAATGGATCGCTGCCAATATGTTTAATTTGGTCTAATCCACTAATCCGTTGCGGATCATAAAATTGGGCCGCGGCGTGGGTGATTTGAATTGCCCGACCGGCGCGGCGGGTGATTTCACTGGCATTGCGGGTTAATACCGTGACGGTGCCGCCGCCGACCGTTCCCAAGCCAAGTAATCCAATGTTGACAGGTCGCATTCATTGCTCCTTATTCAGTTTTAATTGCAATTATTCAGAGTCAAATTGCGGGTGTTATTGGCGCAACTCAACTGCGATGCTTGATTAGTTTAATCATCATTCAATTCCATCGCTATTGCCACGCGGTAAATCGGCTAATGCGTTGAGTAATTGATCCACATCTGCTGCGCTATGAGCGGCGGATAAACTCACCCGCAGGCGCGCTGTGCCGGGTGGCACGGTCGGCGGGCGAATCGCGCTGACCAAAATACCGTGCCGTTCCAAATGCCGACTCCACGCCAACGCCCGCGGCGCCGTGCCAGCCAACAGCGGTTGAATCGGCGTGGGTGAGGCCAGCAGCGGCAAATGCAGCGCCGTCGCACCTTGACGGAAGCGGGTAATCAGGGCGGTCAACTGCTCGCGCCGCTCGTGACCCGATTGCACCAGCGCCAGCGCCGTCAAACTGGCATGTGCCAACGCCGGCGGCGGGGCGGTGGTGTAAATGTAACTGCGGGCGCGTTGAATCAAGGTTTCAATCAGCGCGACATCGCCCGCCACAAATGCGCCGCTGGTGCCGAATGCTTTACCCAAGGTCCCGACTAAAATCGGCACCTGCTCGCTGGTCAAGCCAAACTGCGCCACCGTGCCGGCACCGCTCGGGCCGAGAACACCGATGCCGTGCGCATCATCCACCAATAACCACGCGCTCTGCTCACTGGCTAACCGCGCCAGCTCAGGCAGTGGGGCAATATCACCGTCCATGCTGAATACGCCGTCGGTGGCCAGCAAGGTGCGACTGTGCAGCGGCCGCGGGCTGGTCAGCAATTTGGCGAGGGCTTGGGGGTTGACATGCGGGTAGCGCCGCAGCCGTGCGCAGCTTAACCGAGCGCCGTCAATCAGTGAGGCGTGGTTGAGGCGGTCGGCAAAGATGGTGTCGTTCCGGCCCAATAATGCGGACAAGATGCCGACATTGGCCATGTAACCGCTGGCAAACAGTAGCACTCGTGGGCGGCCGAGAAATGCCGCCAGCGCCTCTTCCAACTGGTGATGGGCGCTGCTGTAGCCGGTGATGAGTGCCGATGCGCCCGCCCCGACGCCGTAACGGTGCGTCCCCTCGCGTAATGCCGCCGCGATTGCTGGATGCGCGGCGAGGCCGAGGTAGTCGTTGCTGCAAAAGGTGAGGTAACTGCGCCCGTCAATGGTGGTACGGACGGTGGGTGCGCCACTCCGCAGGCGCCGGGTGCGATACAGTTGCTGGGTGTGCAGCGCCGCGAGCGCCGCTTGCAGGTTGGTCATAAGTTGAGCTGTGCATGACTTGAGGTCGCCGACAGGTCGCCGACTCAGTGAGTTAGTGAAAACACCCGCCCGGTTGATCGCGTCCCGGGGGGGTGAAGGATTCAAATTGCAGCCCTAACCGCTCGAATAATGCAACATCCCGCGCTGCCTCGGTATTGGCGGTGGTCAAGAGGCGGTCGCCGTAAAAAATGGAGTTGGCCCCGGCAAGATAACAGAGCGCCTGCGCTTCATCAGTCAACTGCGCTCGCCCGGCGGATAGGCGGATGTGGGTGCGCGGCATCACGATGCGGGCGGCGGCGACGACGCGGATGCACTCGAACGGGTCGAGCGGCGGGGTGCCGTACAGCGGGGTGCCGGCGATCTGCACGAGCAGGTTGATTGGCACCGACTCGGGATGTGCGGGCAACGTCGCCAATTGTTGCAGCAATGCGGCGCGATCCGCCCGCGATTCGCCCATGCCCAAAATCCCGCCGCTGCATAGTTTTAACCCGGCCGCCTGCACATTTGCCAACGTCATCAACCGATCTTGGTAGGTGCGGGTGGTGATGATCTGCCCGTAAAACGCCGGTGAGGTGTCGAGATTGTGATTGTAATAATCCAGCCCGGCGGATTTGAGCTGCCGCGCCTGTGCTTCGGTCAACATGCCTAATGTGACGCAGGTTTCCATGCCCAAGTCATGCACGGCGGCGACTAATTTGACCACCTCGTCGAGCTGGCGCTCGGTGGCACAGCGCCCGGATGCGCCCATGCAGAAGCGCGTGGCGCCTTGCGCGTGTGCTTGACGTGCGGCGGCTAACACGGTGGTCACATCCAACAGTGCTGGCGCGGCGGCAGGGGGCGCGGCCGGCGGTGATTGGTGATGAACGCTCTGGGCGCAGTAGCTGCAATCTTCACTACAGGCGCCGGTTTGAATACTCAACAGGGTGCTGACTTGCACCTGATTGGGGTCGAAATGGGCGCGATGCACCGACTGCGCGGTGAAGAGTAAGTCGTTGAACGGCTGGGTTAATAACGCTTCAATCTCGGCGCACGTCCAGTCGTGACGGGGTGTGCAGACGGTGGCATCGGTAGTCATGGCGGGCTTCATCATGTGGTTTTAACGCTGTAACTGAGGCGCAGAATCGTCAGTATCGATGGCGGTGATCCACCATTCGCCCAATTGACTGTCGCTTTTATGCCGCACTTGCCAACGTTCGGCAAACGGGCGGGTGGTTTGCGTGGCCTGATCTTGCAGCAGACCGTGAAAGCGCACCCAGGCGAGTATTTCGTCATCCTGATGCTGGATGCTACACAATTCAGCGGTGAGAGTGATGATGTCAGTGAAATGCGGCGCGGTGCCGGTGCCTAAAACAGCGCGTTGCTGTTGGAGGGCGGTGAAACCGGCCGGGGTGGTGTAATTGCGGATGTCGCGCACGTCACCGCGATCCCACGCCTCTTGCAAGCGGATAAACAGTAATTTGGTGCCTTCAACAAAGGTCGCGTTGTCAAACCACAGTGGCACGTCGTAGTCCAACTCGTCGTCAACTGTTGGATCAACCGCGACGCGGCTGGCACGGCGGGGTGGGGCGGTCACAGCGCGGCGGCGTTTGATGATTAGTAACCAGCCGAACCAAACGCCGCTACCCAGTAACAGCAACACCAGTGCGCTGATAACGCTATCGCCCAGTTGCCAACTGGTGGCGGGTTGACCAAAAACCCATGCGCCGACCATGCCGCCGGTAAAAAAGGTCCCGACCGCCGCCAGCCAAGTCGGGGCGGTGGGTGATTCGGTCGCGGTGGTCACACGGGTATCAGGTGAAAACGTAGGCGGCGGGCGGTTGAGAACAGTTGGATCGGTAGCGGGTGGGGCGGTTGGAATCACCACGGGATCAGATGATGGTGGAACAGGGATCAACGGCTGAATGACAACGGATTCCTCACTGAAACGTTTGGCGGCCAGCGGGTGCGTCTGCAATAGCAAACTGCTACCCAGCAGTGCCAGGAGAATGGCGGTGACGACACGCGACATGACAAAATTTTCTCGGAACCATAACTAGACGCTGTAAAAAAAGACGCGGTTAACACCCGCACTGGCAACAGCCATAAACCGCGCCAGCGCATCGTTACCGCGTCACGGTCTCACGGGGAAACTAACGATTTTCGCTCGAAATCCGCTCGTACTTGGCCCGCAACTGTTCCGGCGTTTCCTCATGGTCAGGGTCGGGAACGATGCAATCTACCGGACAAACTTCAACGCACTGTGAAGTTTCATAGTGGCCGGCACATTCGGTACACAAATCGGGATTGATGACGTAGGTGGAATCACCTTGCGAAATGGCGCCATTGGGACACTCTGGCTCGCACACATCGCAGCTAATACACTCGTCGGTAATATGTAGCGCCATAAACTCTTGCTGCTCCTAAAAATTTGCGCAAACTTGCGCGATGATGTCTGACCGTCAGTCATGCCCGATCAATTCTGGCAAACCGACAGTAAAACGGTTTTGGATTGATTGAAACACAGTTGAAACACATTCAAGTGCTTCGGCAATGACACTTGTCACCAGCACGAGCGGCGGGTGATTAATGCGCTTGCCGAAAAACTTGCGCGGCGGTTGAATGAAACTGCGGCGCACTGACACGCCCATCTGTCATCTGTGTCGCAACTCAGCGCGGCCGATCCATCAATTAAACGCATCACGCCGCCGCCACTCAATCCGTGCAGTTTAACGAAAGTGATCTTGTAAAGCAGCATAGACTGACGGCGCCACAAAGGTCGAAACATCGCCGCCTAATCGGGCAATTTCCTTGACAAGTCCGGAGGAAATATAGGCGTATTGCTCGGCGGGCGTCAAAAACACCGTCTCGATGTCAGGTGCCATGCGGCGATTCATCCCCGCCAGTTGGAATTCATACTCAAAATCCGACACCGCCCGCAAGCCGCGTAAAATCACCGTCATCTGCCGCGCTCGGGCAAATTCCACCAGCAAACCCGCGAACGCCACAATCTCGACATTCGGATACTCACTCACCACGCCATGCAGCAATGCCACGCGCTGCGCCGCCGGGAACAACGGCGTTTTCGCGGTATTTTCCGCCACCGCCACCACCACCCGGTCATACAACCGCGCCGCTCGGCTAATTAAATCAGTATGACCATTGGTGACCGGATCAAACGTCCCCGGATAAACGACACTGCGTAACTGCATGATAATAATTAGAATAACTTTAATAACCGTGAATTAACCGCGCATCAGCGGCAGCTTACAATACCGGCAATACTTGACTAATGTATTGCACATCTTGACGCGCCACCGCCTGCACCGCCATCGCCTTGATCTGCTGCACATACGTCTGCGCCAGCGCCGGCTCCAACGCCCGAATGCGATTTTCCGCCAACCGCCCCCAACCGATGTCCGCCTCCACCCCCGCTGGCAACAAGCGCAACTGCTCCTCGGCGTGCGCAAAAATCCCCGCCGCCGCCTGCCGATCCGAGCGACTCTGCAACCGCGCAATGTCACCCAACACCACCGCCTGCTCGAATGGCGCCGCCAAACCCGATGCCAGCGCCACCGCCCGCTGGAACTGATCGGCCGCCACCGCCGCGTTATCCGCCGTCCGCCCCAGTAACGCATACCCCCGCGCCCGATCACCGGCGGCACTGATCGCCTCCGCCAACGATGATAGCCCGAATCCATTGTTCGTGAACGCCCGCGTGTGCAATGTTTTTAATAAAAACGCATCGCGCTGCGCCACATTCGATAATTCAGCACTCACACGCAAGCCCCGTTCTAATTGGTCAATCTGCACCCACGCCTGCGCAAGTTGTTGAATAGCCAAATCACGCACTGACGCTTGCGGAATATCCACCAAACTGGTGTGCGCTTGATTGAGAATCGCGTGTGCTTCACGCAAGGCTGATAAATGATAAAACACCGCCGCCAATTGACCAGTCGCCTGCATTCTTAATTCAACTGACATCGGATCATCCAATGCCGCCAGCGCCTGACTAATACTCCCAGACGCCGCATCATTTAATGACAAATGCGCCTGCGCCCATGCCACTCGCGCCCAACCAAATGCCCGCTCACCCGACGGAATAATCGCCTCATTCCACTGCTCGGCCTGCTCTAATAATTGCTGCGCCGGCACTTTCAATCCCGCCTTCACCAATAACGGAATCGTGCTAGTAACCAATTCAATCCGCCGCGCCCCGGTGGCTAATTTTTGACTATTCTCTAATAACTTGCGCAGCATCATATTTGCTTGTGACACTTGATCTGCCCGCGTGTAACCAATGATTAACTGCGTCTGCGCCTGTGCCAATTGATACGGATCACGCATATAACTCAATAATTTTTCGGCCCGCGTCACCTGATTTGCCGCCATTAAACTCGCAATGTGCGTTTGCAGCAACGCATCCCACTCTGGATCATGCTGACCGAATTGACGTAATAAATCCAAACGCGCTGAATCATTATCATTAACCGCGCTGGCGGGATCAGCAGAATTATTCACTAAATTCGCCCCATCACTCGCACCATTTAATACCGCCGGCGCACCATCAACCGTTGCAGTGGTATTAGCATCTGTCGCCACCGCTTGCGTCATCACTGCTTGCGACAATACCGCCAATTGCTCCACCGTATTGGTTCCAGCGGCGCCAGATTGTATTGCCATTGCCAAGGTTTCCATCGTCATTGCACCCGCCGCGGGCGGCGCTGTGATTGATCCATCAGCGGCAAGTTTACCTTCGGTGAAAAACAATTTTGCACTCAAAAAACCACCCGCAATACCGAATAATAAAGTCAAGGTTGCCGCACTCCACAACCGCGTCGGAGTATTTAATGCGGTGGGCAATCCCATCTCTTTACGCAAGCGTTTTTCTAATAAACTGCGGCGCTCTTCTGTTTCAATTTCCTGCTGTTTACGTTGATCTTCAGCATCCTGCATCTCTTTAATTTTTTGTAGCCGAATTTTAATTTCTTCAATTTCTTGTTGCGCTTGATCGGTTTTTTGCAATTTGGTAAATACAATACCACATTGCGGGCAAATATCAGGACGTGTCTCACCCTCATCCGATTCGAGTTGATGTTGACAATTTGGGCATGTAAAGCGCGCTTTTTCAATTGCCACCAATTCTAATTTTGTACCAGTCGTACAGGGCTTATAATTCACCTTAGCCCCGGCCTGCGTCATTACCACTTGATAGCGTTGCGCCACCTCTAATGTCACCGCTTTTTTAATCACCGTACCGGCCGGTTTTTGCACCAATGCCGTTGCCGTTTCAATTGGAATGCCAAACGATGTGGCTAAAGTGTGCGCCGTTGCAATTGGGTCTTTATCATCTTGAACACCAAAAAATACCACATCGAATAATTGATCCATCAATGCAATCCTCTGGCAAATAGATAGCGTTACAATTTTACACGAACCCCGGGAATAATACGCAATGTACCCGTACCGCTTAGGCTAATGCAAGCGGTGAATCAACACATTAGAAATAACCCACTGCGCGTAACTTGGCGGTTGATGTTAAAACATCTTGTGCGGTTGGATCAATTGAGTGAATAACAGCGCCCACGATTAATCTACTTTCTTTAGCGAGACTATTAAATGATAAATATCCTATTTGGTTGGAATGAGCGCCGCCATTCTTATCGGTGTGCTGCAATGATACTCACCGGCGTTCTATACAACCGCGATCTGTTTAGTATCACTAATTGGAGAATGATCGTTTGCACCGCGCTGATATAGTTAAGCCAATATAAAATGATTGCTGAATTGGCACTCTGCTCTATCGTTATTCCCACGAAAGTGGGAAACTAGAGGGCGGTGCTGCTGGATTCCAGCATCCGCGGGAATGACGAAAGTGGCGCTGGCATTGATCGCTGAACAATGCGCGGGCGGGCATTGTATTAACCGAATTAAACACAACGGAATACTAGCGCATTGGTGCAGAATTATTAGCCACCATCACCACCGATAGCGACACCCGCGATAATGCCATTGCGGGTATTCGATCGTTAATTAAATGGGCTATGAACTGATAGTATTCACTGTGCCATGCGGCAGTGCGCGGGTGGATACGCAGGCAATTTACGGGGATGATAATAACGGCTACGCGCTGGCAATTAACTGGAGTGAATATGGCGATGATGCGCATTAACGCTTGACGGCTATTTAATAGAACCGCACCACTTTACCATCGCCCTCGGCAACATTACCGGTATTCAACAACGCCAGTGGATAAATAACTTTCCGCACGACGGCGATCAATTCACTTTGCAATAACCAGAACTTTCGTATCATTGCCCATCGTGCGCGCCGTCGCGTGGCAGGTGACAGAGATTTATTTGGCGACCTTGGCGTATGCGCCGGATAATAAATCACCGATTGATCTTAACTCCGAAATTGCGCCACCAATCCATTCAATTTTTTGGCAACTGTCATTAATCCTTGCACCTGCTCTTGGGTTAATTGAATTGATTGATCGCTCGCATTCGCTAAAGTATCCATGTGATTCACATGATAGGTTAACGCCTGACTGCTATTTGATTGTTGATTCGCCTGCGCCACCACTGCGGCAATACGTTCAAGCATTTCATCGGCATGAACACGAATAGTTTCAATTGCCGTAGCGGCGGCGCGTGATAATTCTACACCTTGATTAACTTGCTCAGATGTTGTGCGCACTTCTTTCACAGCAATGGCACTATCTTTTTGAATCGTGGTAATGGTATTGGCAATTTCACCTGTCGCCTGCGCTGTGCGATTCGCTAATTTGCGCACTTCATCTGCCACCACTGCAAAGCCGCGCCCCTGTTCACCCGCTCGCGCCGCTTCAATTGCCGCATTTAATGCCAACAAATTAGTTTGTTCAGCAATTTCCCGAATGACATTGACGATATTGCTAATTTCACGCGACCGATCATCTAATTGCTGCACCCCATGCGCGACCGCCTGCATAGTTTGATTAATTTGACCAATTTCTTCTGCTGTTTGCGTCACCGTTTTAGCGGCGGTTTTTGTGACATGTCCCGTATCTTGCGCTAATTCTTGCAATAGATTGGCCTGCTGGGTAATCTCATTGATAGAACGCACCATACTATCCATTTCTTGCCGCATGTCATTCGCCGCTGATAATTGCTGTTGCGATTGTTGGGCAACATTAACATTAGTCGTGTTTAATTCTTGTGCCGTTGTATCAAGACGCCGGCTCTCTTTTACAATTGCTTGAACCAATTCCCGTAAGCGAGACATAAACATATTAAACGCGATGCCAATTACGCCAATTTCATCTTGACGCGCAACAGTAATTTGATGATTCACGTCACCATGCCAATTAGACATTTCTTGCGCTAATGTTTTGAGTGGCGATACGATGCGCGTCAAAATTGACCAAATGAGAATTGCCAAAATCAACAACCCCGCTGCGCCAATGATCGCCGTCAATAACGACATTTTTCGCACATCCGCCATTGCAATTTCAAATGGAAAAACCAATTGTAATGCCCATGAGTTGGGTGCTTTACCGGGCGTAATCGGGCGAATGAGGTGTATTAAACCTTCATCATCAATGTATTCGTAGGCTTGGCCATTTTTAATGGCATCTAATGCGGAAGATGGTAAATCAATTGCCGGATTACCTAATAGCTGACTGTCCGGATGACTGGCATACATACCTTGATTAGATACCAAACTCGCATAGCCGGTATTAAATAGTTTTACCTCAGATAACATTTGTTGCAAACGTTGCAAAGGATAATCCGCACCAACTGCCCCAAGAAAACTACCATTGTCAGCTAAAATAGGCACCATTAGTGAAACCATTAACACTGCCCGGCCAGCAATTGGAAATTCATAGGGTTCGGTTGCCCAGGGTTGTCGCGTTATTTTAGGCACGCTATACCAATCAGCCGTTTCATAATCCGCCACCGGTTCAACTGCAATACTGCCATTTGCACGATTCCAATACGGCAAATAACGTCCGCTCGCATCTTGTTCTGGTGCGATATTGGCAAATTCAGTATCACGATTATCAAACGCATTCGGCTCCCAATAAGACCCAATCCCGACAAATTGTGGATTGGCAATTAGCAAAACACGGTTAATTGCTGATGCAATGCTGCGATCTGCATTCTGTTGCTGCACCGCATAAACGGCTAACGCTAATGACTCCGCCACCGCATAGGAATGCGCAAATTCGGTATTCACTTTATTGGCATACGCATCGCTCATACTGCGTACTGTATTCAAAACATGTTCATGTGTAGTACGTTGAGCAAAAGAGTTCATCATAATAAATGTGAATAAAAAGATGACCCCAGTGCCTCCGAGCATCCAAAAAAATAGCCGCGACCGTAACGATTTACCCAACATGCCACGCCCTCAATGAAAATAGTTAACAACATGTTACCAATTTGTGACGCCAATGGAAATAGCATGTTACTGACGTATGCAATACATTATTCAAACAATGCGTTGATACATCATAAATTGAGTGAATAAAGGATAATTAACTAGCTGCCACCTATTTTAGGGGCATTAAATCACTAATAGTTTCAGCGAATGGATTGCTTTTAACAACGCGGTCTAATTCTATTAAAGTTGCTAATAAATCCTGCATTTTTTCAAGTGGCCAAGTATTAAGTCCATCGCTTTTTGCACGGTCAGGATCAGGATGGGTTTCCATAAATAAACCTGAAATTCCGGCAGCGACAGCTGACCGCGCTAATAGCGGAACATATTCACGCTGCCCCCCAGAACAATTACCCAACCCACCTGGTAATTGCACGGCGTGCGTGGCATCAAATACAACAGGACAGTCGGTGGTGCGTAATACGGCGAGCGCCCGCATATCGGCAATGAGATTATTATAACCAAAGCTCACGCCACGCTCGCAAACTAATAACTGTTGATTACCGGTGGCGCGGGCTTTTTCAACTACTTGAATCATATCCCAGGGTGCCAAGAATTGCCCCTTTTTCAAATTAACTGGCTTGCCTTGCGCCGCAACTGCATGAATAAAATTGGTTTGGCGGCATAAAAATGCGGGGGTTTGTAATACATCAACAACGCTGGCAACTTCCGCTAATGGCGTGTCTTCATGCACATCAGTTAATACCGGCACGTTAATTTGTGAGCGCACTTTTTCTAAAATACGCAGTCCAATTTCTAAACCCAAACCACGAAAGCCATGTTCTGATGAGCGATTGGCTTTATCAAATGATGACTTGTAAATGAATGGTATTTTCAGAGCGGTTGTGATTTCCTGCAACCGACCGGCCGTATCCAGTGCTAATTGTTCACTTTCAATTACACAGGGACCGGCAATTAAAAATAGTGGGTGATTCAAGCCCACGTTAAATCCACACAGTTGGATAGTTGGTGCAAGTTTTGTATTCATCTTATTTATAATCTGGTGTTTTTGAATAGATAAACAAATTCTGTCACATGGATCGGACGCTGCTTAAGATTTCTACTACCACGAAATGTATTATATGGTGTTTCTAATACAGTTAACCTCCCATTGCGATTCATCACATCAAAAAATCGCTGCTTAGAAATAAATCTTTCTGAATTATAAGATTATGAGAATGAATTTAGCTGGACAATTCGTAACGAGTTCAAATAACGCAGATTCAGCCTCATGCCGTTAAGTAATGGTGTTAAAAAATGCTTCTGCAATTGCAGGATTTGTTAACGCGCTGTATCAAGATATTTGGCATTGCGGTGGGTATAAAACACTCGTTCACTCGGTTGAATTGCATCATCTGCCAATGGCGCATACAATTCGGCAATAAAACCACGGGTCCAATGGTGTTGTATTGCGTGTTTGAAATGCGCTAAACAACTGGTCAATTCATACTGATTGATCATGTTGGTATTACTGAGATAACAGCGGTTTGTAATGATGCTGTATCATTCAAGAACATTGGCAATCAGATAAGACGGATGTTGTTTCATATATCGTGCAACTATGCCACTACCCGAAAATAAGTCTAAATAAGACAAGCGGTTCTTATTCAGGCAATGCTTAACCTGTGCAATTGCTTGTCCAATTAACGGTAATAATGCCCGTTTGTTGCCAATGTAGGCGAGGATTCTTACGAAAATTCTTTTGTATCTAAACTCAGTTGGTTGTTCACATTTTTAATTTAATGTGTACATGCACATTTGAGACTTGTTAAATACTAATCACCGATTTTTTAATAGACTAGACTATCATTTTATGCAAACAACAAATTCAATAATTGCGCAAATGCCAGTCCAGCGAGTATTAAAAATGCCATACCGCCAATTTGATGCAAGCGTTGTATTGGTAAATACCGTAATAAACTTTGCCCCAGTATCACTCCCAATGCTGAAGTGAAGGTTAATGCTAAAGTTGCGCCTAACCAAACTGAAAATACCGGCAAATGACTCGCAAGTCCGGCAACCGCTAATTGAGTTTTGTCACCCATTTCTGCGAGGAATAACAGGGCAAACGTTGTCAAAAAAATGCTGCGGTTAGAATAGGATTGAATCACGGCATTTTCTTCTGTGTTATTCGCCGCATGGTACAAGGTGATGATACCAAAACTGGCAAATAATACGCCGACAATCAATGCGACTAACCAGTCCGGCAACCAATGGCCGATGCCAACACCAAATATAACCGCCAATCCATTTAATAACATAAAGGCGACAATTGCGCCTATTAATACCGGTAAATGCTGATGACGAGCGGCTAATGTCATGCACACTAATTGACTTTTATCGCCCAATTCAGCAAGAAAAATGACGCCAAAGGTCGTGATGCCAGCTGTGAACAACATATTTATTAAACAGCCTCTTTTTTATTTATCCAGTGAACCGTATGATTCACAGGACGTCGCCTCGTTTATTTATTGAGCAATGCCATGACTTCCGCAATCATGGGATTAACCGCTGCTTGCGCTTGGGGGCTTAATTGATAGTGCATGTAATTAAATTCGGCGCCAACGGCAGTGATTAACCAGGCTTGCGGGGTGCGGCCATAAAGTGCCGCACACCATGCAAGTAATTCCGTTGGCGTTTGAAAATGCCCTAATACAACGGGCGGAAATACTTCAGCAGTGACGCATTGGCATTGCACTGTTCCAGGAATACCATTAATTGCTGCATCAAGAAAAATGACCTGTTCTAACTCGGCAAACTCGGCAATTAACTCGGCAGTTAAAATATGTCGTGCAATGACTTTTACCCCAGGCGGCAGGGCGCATTGCGATAATTGATCGGCAACCAGTGGTCCGATTGCATCATCGCCACGAATAGGGTTGCCGTATCCAATAATTAAAATGCGGGTCATCATGAACGGGTAAGGCGATCAAGAATTTGCCCATTTGCATCACGCAATTCGATTATGAGCGGCATTTGCCCAACTGCATGAGAGGCGCAAGAGAGGCAGGGATCATAACAGCGAATAACCGCTTCTACGCGATTTAACATGCCCTCGGTGAGTTGTTGACCGTTGACGTAAGCATCTGCAACTTGCTTAATGCTTTGGTTCATTGCTAAGTTATTATGCCCGGTTGCAATAATAAGATTAACCCAGGTGATTAAACCGTCATCATCAATACGGTAGTGGTGAATTAAAATACCACGCGGCGCTTCAGAAACTCCAATCCCTTCATTGCGATTACCTCGCGCCCGAGCGCGGACACGCGGGTCAAGAATTTGCGGGTCTTTTAATAGGCGTTGCATCCGTTCGAGCGCATAAATGATTTCAACTAACCGGGCGTAATGATAATGAAAACTGGAACTGACTGGTATTGAATCTTCTTGTAAAGTGCGAAATTCTGCTAATGCGACATCCGCTAATGGAGTGCCGCAGGCGTCGGCATTATTTAAGCGCGCTAAAGGACCAACCCGATAAATACCACGCGGATAACCGAATGGTTTATAATAAGGTGACTTCATATAGGAATCAGTTTCACTCGCTTCGCCAATTAACAATTGGTAATCACGCGGTGCAATACGATCTTCGAGAATTCGCCCACGCGCATCCTTGACACGCAGCCAACCATTGCAATGTTCTAAATGCCCTTTAGGTGAAACCAGACTCAAAAAGAGTGTCGGTTGATTGCCAAAGTGATTAATTTCATCACGGAAACGGGGAATTAAAGTTTTAAACCAATCATAAGTACGGCGCGCAATCTCTAATCCTTCTGGTAAAAGCGCTAATATTGTGGCGCATTTCTCTGCTGATAAGGGTTCATTTACGCCGCCTGGGACAACCCAAGTCGGATGGATTTTTTTACCACCGAGAAGTTCAATAATGGTTTGCCCAATTTGCCGTAAACGAATGCCATCTTTTGCTAATTGCGGATACTGACGCATTACACCAAAGATATTGCGTTCCTGTGGGTCGGCATCCCAACCGAATAATAAATCTGGTGAAGATAAATGAAAAAATGATAGTGCATGGGATTGTACTAACTGTGCCAAATTCATAATTTTACGCAACTGTTCAGCCGTCTCTGGAATAGTGACTGCTAATAGATCATCACAGGCTTTATTTGATGCTAATAAATGACTGACTGGACAGATGCCACAGGTGCGGGCTGTTAATGCCGGCATTTCACGATAAGGTCGCCCTTCGCAGAATTTTTCAAAACCCCGAAATTGTGTTAAATGAAAACGTGCATCTTCAACCGCGCCAGATTCGGCTAATTGAATAGTAATTCGGGCGTGGCCTTCAATACGGGTGACGGGTTCAATATGGATGGTGCGGCTCATGGTTGGTATCCCTGTGTACATTAAGCGGGTGATGATCGCGTTGTACTGCACAATAACGCATGGGTTTTCGCATTAGCGAAGCGGTGAATCACTGTTTAGCGGCATGAATAATGTCTGGTTTAAGAGCGCGTTGTCCAATTAAATAATTCAGTGTCAGGCAGTTTGACATGTGTAATATAGGGCAGTGTCTGATGACGCAGTGTTGCAAGTAATTCTGAATACGCTAATACGGCTCTGGAATTAGGATCATACAAAATAGGTGTCATACCGGCGCGGCTGGCATCGCGTAGTTTGGTATCTACTGGAATGTGTCCAGACCATAGATGTGATTGATGATCGCGCTGTAATTGTGCCAGCGTTTCTAATGATGAGCGTGTGCGCGGATCATAAAAGGTTGGCACAATTGTATAGGGCAGCGGCGCAGTGCGTACCCGCATCACCATGTTAATAATATGCAACATGCGTTCTAACCCTTTTAATGCGAGGAATTCCGTTTGCACGGGAATAATTAAACAATCGCACGCGGCAAGGGCGTTAATCAACAGAATACCTAATACTGGTGGACAATCAACCAACACATAATCATAATCGCTAATGAGTTGCCGCAGGGCTTTTTTTAATGCTAATCCCATGCCTTCTAACCGGCCGGATTGACGATCTAGTCCGGCTAATCCAATGGTGGCTGGAATGAGATGTAATCGCTCCGATTGGGTCTCTAAAATCACATCATGGACAATAACATGGCGCCGTTCGGTAATGGCCAAAAACACATCAAAACTGCTGCGTTCTAATTGGTCAGGATCATAACCGAAATAACTTGAGAGTGATGCGTGTGGATCAATATCAATCATTAGGGTACGAAATCCCCATGCCGCTAATAATCCACCCAACGTCACCGTTGTTGTGGTTTTACCCACACCGCCTTTTTGATTGGCGATTGTCCAAACCTCCATCACGCCTCCCAATAAGTGACGCTGTACGCTGCCAAATGCTGCGCTCAACGCAACCGCCCATCATAGCGGTCAATCAAATCTCGTTTTAACAGCACAGTTTAGCCGAAACCGGCGCCTATTTTGGCGCTAAATTTGCCTTTAATCCAAAAAACTGCAAGTCTGTACACCGCCGTTCAGGTGCGCCATACTTGGCCGACTGTTCATTGGAGACCATGCTAGTGAGTACTAATCAAACTGTTTCATTTGATGATGAGCCGCTCATTTTAGTTGATAGCGACGATCATGTCGTCGGTTATGAAAGCAAACTGCATACCCATGAAGGACAGGGATTATTACATCGTGCCTTCTCAATTTTTTTATTAACCACTGATGGTCAATTATTATTGCAACAACGGAGTGGGTCAAAACCACTTTGGCCATTATTCTGGTCAAATAGCTGTTGTAGTCACCCTCGCCGAGGTGAAACCTATGAATATGCCACGCAACGGCGGTTACATGAAGAATTAAACTTAACTGTAGCATTGCGCTTTATTTACCGTTTTCAATACCAATCCAGCTATCAAAAATGTGGCGCAGAATCTGAGGTCTGTTCCGTATATGTAGGCGTACTACCAACTGCTCAGGTATTAAATGTTAACCCAAATGAAATTGCCGCCTGGCAGTGGTATCCTTATTCTGATGTGGATCAACTGATTGCAACACAAATAACACCCATTACCCCCTGGTTTGCATTAGAATGGGTGCGATTGCGGAGCGAATTTCATGCATTATTTGTATAATCACAAAACCCGCGTCAACTAATAAATCCTTTAATTCAATAACGAGGTTAATTAACTGATGTCCACGACTGAACGTCATAGCTTGAATTCACCAACAATACCGAGATTATTGACACTGCCATTAAATCTGGTGCCAGAATCCGCTCGCACCATTGTGCTGGCGCAAATACTCAATCGCGTATTTGCGCCAGAATTGATCGCCGGTGAATTGGATTTTTTGGCACATCGCGTCATGCGAATTACTATTGATGATGCACGTTTAAGTTATCGATTAACATTAGTAAATCAAAAGCTGCGCGCCGCACCAGCCAATCAGGTCGAAGACCTCAGTATTGAAGGGAATACCTATGAATTTTTATTACTTGCCACACGGCGGGAAGATCCAGATACTCTATTTTTTAATCGCCGTTTGCGCCTAGGTGGCAGTACAGAATTGGGGCTGTATGTTAAAAACTTTCTGGACAGTTTAGAATTAGAACAACGCCTCGGTATGCTATTAACTCTAATGCGCGGCGCCACCGATTTATTGCAACGGTTCGGTCAACAACGATAGAGTATTAGAAAATGTTACTGTGGTTTTATTTTGGCAATCAAACGCAACGTTGGAATGAATGACTATCATTAACGATTCTCACTCCGCCATTGCCAGCCGCTTTCGAGGATTCTTGCCGGTTGTTGTCGATGTTGAAACAGCCGGTTTTGATCCGCAATGCCATGCCTTATTAGAAATAGCCGCCATCATTATTCGCGTCGATGCTAATGGATGGTTAGAACCTGCATCGCCATTGGCTTGCCATATTTTACCTTTTATTGGCGCTGAATTAGACCCGCGTGCATTAGCATTCAATCGGATTGATCCACATCATCCATTCCGTGATGCTGTGCCCGAACATGAAGCACTGAATCGGATTTTTACACCCATTCGTAAAGCAGTGAAAACGCATGGTTGTAATCGCGCTATTTTAGTTGGGCATAATGCGCATTTTGATTTGAGTTTTATTAAAGCTGCTGTTGAACGCACGAATTACAAACACAATCCTTTTCATAATTTTAGTGTCTTTGATACGGTATCATTGGCGGGGCTAGTTTATGGGCAGACCGTATTGGCAAAAGCGGCAAAATTGGCTGGGTTAGGTTGGAATGATGAGTCTGCACATTCTGCTATTTATGATGCGGAACAAACCGCTAAACTATTTTGCACGATTGTTAATCGCTGGCGGAGTTTTAATCCAGAAATGTTTTAGTTGTGGCATCTGATTAAATATCAATGATCGTAATTTTATTGACATAGCCAATTCACTACGTCTAATGATGGTTGAATTAGATTATTTTGTTGATGATCTCGCAATCACTTTACCCTGAATTGGCTATCAGGCAACCTTAATTCTACAAAGTATTGCACTCATTCAATCACTTAATTTCCGGTTTGATGCGGCATCTAATAATGGTTGTAATTCACCTGTTGCCTGCAATTCTAAGATAACATCGCAACCACCTATCAATTCACCATCTACATAAATCTGGGGGAAGGTCGGCCAATTTGCATAATTGAGTAGGGCTGACAAAATTTTCGTGTCCTGCAACACATTGACATAAGCAAAACTGACACCACTTTCAATTAACACCTGCGCCGCACGTTGTGAAAAACCGCATTGCGGTAATTGTGGAGTGCCTTTCATATAAATCATAACTGGATTATTTTTAATTTGTTGTGCAATATGTTCGAGTGGTGTTTGTTTCGTTGGCATAATTAGATTTCACGACAGAATTATTAGATAATCAATTATTCAATTTCCGACAGTCTAATTCAAAAAACTAAACTGTAGAGCATCATTTTGCCGAACTCAGATTTAAGTTGAGCGTGTTTGCTGTTCCAGTACAGCAATTGCAGCTTTACCATCCGTCAAATTGACTCGCCACAATAAACTAGCTCCAATAATAAATAACCCTGCAATCGGCAAGAGTGATAAGCGTGTGTCATTGGTTAAAGCAGCCGTCATTGCAACCAGTGCTGGGCCTAATACCGCCGCAAATTTGCCAACCATATTAAAAAAGCCAAAAAACTGAGCAGTCTGATAACGCGGCGTTAAATGAGCAAATAATGCACGACTTAATGCCTGAATACCACCCTGCACCAAACCAATTGCGGCGGCTAATACATAAAAGTGCATGACAACTTGCAACTGAGATGCGGCTGCAACTATTAATAAATAAACCGCTATGCTTAATAAAATGCTATTTTTCGCCCCCCAATGTTCTCCGAGATGACCAAATAGCAATGCCGCTGGAAAACCGATTATTTGAGTGATTAATAACGATAACATTAAATCACTGGCGGCAAAACCAAGTGACAATCCATAATCAACCGCCATGCGCACAATGGTATCTACACCATCAATATAAAACCAATATGCAAGTAAACATAAAAAGCTATTGGGTAAGCGCCGAATAAGCTGTAATGTCGCCCATAATTCACGCAATACTGAAAAGAAAACAGTGGCGAAAGGTTGATGAGGGCTGATGCCCACATTAGGCTGTTCAGTGACCCACAGTGCAATTGGAATCGCAAATCCACCCCACCACACAGCAACACTGAATAATGACCAACGTACCGCGGCACTCGCGTCATTTAATCCAAACCAATCGGGATGTAAAGTCATCACAACATTGATGGCAAATAATACACCACCACCTAGATAGCCCATGGCATAGCCAAGTGACGATACGCGTTCATATTGATGTGGTTGTGATACGTCAACTAATAACGCATCATAGAAAATATTGCTACCAGAAAAGCCCAATAATCCAATAAAATATATGGCGAGTGCCAATACCCATTGACCTTGAGCCAGCCAATACAGCGCGGCGCTGGAAAATACACCTAATACGGTAAAGAGTAATAAAAACCGTTTTTTTGCATTGAGACGGTCAGCAAGAGCGCCAAGTACAGGGGCGGTCAATACAATAATTAAACTTGCCGCAGAATTGACCATGCCGAGCCAGAATGTACTGGTGGTTGCTGGTAGTGGTGCTGCCCAAAATTGTTTGAAAAATACTGGAAAAAAGCCGGCCATGATCACGGTGGCAAAAGCCGAATTAGCCCAGTCATAGATTGCCCACGACCATATTGCTCTTTTTGAATGAACTTGTGTCATTTTTATGGTGTTAGTCATATCGCTTTATTTAACAAAAGCATTTTAATATGACCAATTGCTTGAGTTGGATTTAATTGCTTGGGACACATTTCAACACAATTCATAATACTGTGACAACGAAATAAGCGATACGGTCCTTCAAGTGCGTCAAGACGTGCATTCATTGCCTGATCACGACTATCAATTAAAAAGCGCCATGCTTGAAGTAATGCGGCGGGGCCATGAAATTGATCGGGATTCCACCAAAATGATGGACAAGCAGTTGTACAACAACCACAGAGAATACATTCGTATAAGCCATCAAGTTGTGCGCGTTCTGATGGCGATTGTAATAATTCGTGTTCTGGTAATGGTTCGGTGCGAATAAGATAAGGGCGAATGGCACGGTATTGTTCATAGAACTTGGACATATCTACAATTAAATCGCGGATAATAGGACATCCAGGCAAGGGGCGGATTATAATAGGTTCAGTGAGACTGGTTAATGGTGTTGTACACGCAAGACAATTAACACCATTAACATTAACGCCATCGGAACCGCAAACTCCTTCGCCACAAGAATGACGAAAAGCAAAGGTTTCATCAAGCGCTTTAATTTCCAATAAAGCGTCGCGTAGCATCATTCCTGAATGCACCGCAACGTCGAATACTTGCATTCGAGACTGCGTATCACGCTCAGGATTAAAGCGAAATAAATGAATTTTTACTAGGTGTGACATTAATTGTGAGTATATTAGGTGGCAACCATGAGATCTAAAGACTATGTGCAATAGGGCGTTGCTTATAATTCACGGGTTGCAAGAAATTGCAGCGCCGGCCAACGCTCTTCTGTTAATGCAAGATTGACTCGTGTTGATGCGAGATAAACCAATTGATTATCTCCATCAAGAGCCAAATTTTCGTAGGCTTTATTTTTAAACTGTTCAATCATTTTAGTATTATCACTCACGACCCAACGGACGGTATAAACACCGACTGGCTCCATAACCGCCTCGACACTGTATTCATGTTTGAGGCGATAAGCTGCAACGTCGAACTGTAGCATACCAATAGCACCAAGCATGATGTCATTATTTTTCAGTGGACGAAATACTTGCGTTGCACCTTCTTCACACAATTGCACTACGCCCTTCAATAAGGATTTAGTTTTTAATGGGTCTTTTAATACAACCCGCCGAAACAATTCAGGTGCAAAAAATGGTACGCCTTCATATTTCAATTCTTCACCTTCGGTAAAGGTATCCCCGATTTGAATGGTGCCATGATTATGCAATCCAATAATATCGCCTGGCCAAGCCTCTTCTACCAACCGTCTTTCATCTGCTTGAAAAGTAATTGCATTAGCAATTTGTATGGTCTTTCCTAAGCGGACGTGGCGTATTTTCATACCTTTGCGATAATTGCCTGAACAAATTCTTAAAAACGCAATACGATCTCGATGAGAAGGATCCATATTCGCCTGTATTTTAAATACAAAGCCAGTAAAGGTTTCTTCATTTGAATTAATTTGGCGTTCACGCGCTGAACGAGGGCCGGGCATTGGCGCATAAATAGCAAAAGCATCTAATAATTCTTTGACACCAAAGTTATTGATTGCTGAACCAAAAAATACGGGGGTTTGATATCCATGCAAATACGCATCAAGATCAAATGGATGTGATGCACCTGATACCAATTCTAGTTCTTCACGCAATTCATCCGCTTGGTCGCCTAGTAACTCATCAAGACGTGCATTCATCAAGCCTTGAATGATTTCACCTGTCTTAATCTTACCGCCATGTGTTGCACTAAATAAATGTGTGCAATCATGCCGTAAATCATAAACACCACGAAACCGTTTACCCATCCCAATCGGCCAGGTGATTGGCGCACATTGAATATTTAAAATTTGCTCAATTTCATCTAAAACTTCAATAGCCGCTCGCCCTTCGCGATCAAGTTTATTCACAAAAGTCAAAATAGGTGTTGCCCGCCGCCGACAAACGTCCATGAGCTTAATAGTGCGTTCTTCCACGCCTTTTGCGACATCAATAACCATTAATGCTGAATCAACCGCTGTTAAAGTACGGTAAGTATCTTCAGAAAAATCTTCATGCCCGGGCGTATCTAATAAATTGATAATTGCTTCACCATAAACAAACTGCATGATTGAAGAAGTCACTGAAATACCACGTTGTTTCTCTAATTCCATCCAATCCGAAGTGGCATGACGCGCCGCTTTACGCCCTTTGACTGTACCTGCCATTTGAATAGCGCCACCAAATAACAACAGTTTTTCAGTCAAGGTTGTTTTACCAGCATCTGGGTGAGAAATGATGGCAAAGGTGCGCCGCTTATTCAATTGTTCGTCAAGTTCGGACATGCAAATTTTCCATTATAAACGTGTGGTATGCCAGTTAATTACTAATTGACAACGTGGGGGCTGTTATTGGTGCTAGGTTTAATTAGAACACTAAAACTATAGCAGCGTCAGTATTAAAAATACCGTTGGTATTAAATTGACGATATGTATCTCAATGTTATTGAAAAATAACACTACTGCTAAGGTGCAGTTTTATTCTGCTGTCGCTGCATGGCGCGCATGAAATTTGCCATTGAAGATTCGGCAATTCCCCACCAAGGATCGGCAATTTGCTGAAATGCTTGTATTGATTCATAAATCGCTTTAAATGCCGGATTATGTGCTGATTCTTCGGCATATACTTGTTGAGCAGTTGCATAAGCCTTTAATAAAACATCATCAGGAAAACGTCGTAAAACTGCGCCATCCCGCACAAGCTGTTGTAATGCAGTTGGGTTTTTGACATCATAAGTAGCTAACATCAGTAAATGTGTTTCTTTAGCCGCAGTTTCAAATACTGCTTGATAAATAGGTGGTAAAGCATCCCATTGTGTTTTATTCACATAAAACACAAGGTGGGTGCCCGGTTCCCACCAGCCCGGATAATAATAATATTTAGCAACTTTATGAAACCCGAGTTTGGCATCATCATAAGGAACAGTCCATTCGGCAGCATCAATTGCACCACGTTCTAATGCTGGGTAAATTTCGCCCCCCGGTAATGATTGCGGGACAGCACCTAATCGTGAAAATATCTCAGCACCAAAGCCGGGAATACGAATTTTAAGGCCGTTTAAACTAGATAACGATTTAATTTCACTGCGAAACCAGCCGCCCATTTGTGCGCCAGTACTGCCACCAGGAAAATTAACAATTTGGTAGTCGGCAAATAATTTACGCAATTGTTCTAAGCCACCGCCTTCAAATACCCATGCAGTTAATTGACGAGTATTTAACCCAAATGGACAAGTGGTCTCTAATGCCAACGCTTTATTTTTCCCATAGTAATAATAGGATGCAGTATGACCGCATTCAACCGTATTTTGTTGAACAGCATCCAATACACCAAATGGCGGTACAATTTCACCACCAGCAAATACGCGAATCTCAAACTGACCAGCAGTTAATTCCATAATGCGGTGCGCAAGCATTTCAGCGCCGCCATAAATCGTGTCTAAACTTTTAGGAAAACTAGATGCTAAACGCCATTTAATTTTAGGCATTTCGGCATAGGCTGGAATAGTTAAACCTGCTGTAATAGCACCAATGCTCGTAGAAGAAATAAATTGTCGTCTGTTCATTTTTCTCACCTTTATTACTTTTTAGTTAGTAAAAATTATCAAATACTGCCAATAAGTAGTATCCGTAATAGGCAAAACAGTCAGTAAGCAATCGTATTGATATTAAAGGATACATACCTGATTTCTACCAGTTTCTTTCGCTTGACACAAAGCAACGTCCGCTAGGTCTAGCATAGCAGTTAACATGGGTTTTAACAGCATAGTTGCACCAATGCTAATAGCGACCTGCAACTGGGGTGATACGTTGCTGGATAGGATCAATCGGGTGTATCCGTCTGATAAAAAATATAAATTTTGCCTAAAATCCTATTGTGCAATGCACTACCAAATTTTTTTGGATAACATGGTTATCAGATTAGCCATAACGGGTAATTAAACTAAGTTGTTTTTAAGAAGTAAACGATTGATAATTGCGCGATTTTGTGACCAAAACACAACTTAGCAGCCATAAACAATCGTCAATTGGTAAATGCGATTTGTAATTAGTCAGCTAAACTGCTCTTTTGTGAAAAAGGAGAAGTTTGTGTAGTGAGTTCTAACTTTTATTACATTTTTTACTACTTTTCTTATTTTATAAAAAAGCTAATCAGGCTGACCGGTTATCATTTTTTAATCCCATAACTCCTTAAAATATTCAATACAGTCACTAAATTTCTACGACGTGAACACTAGGATATACTAGCTCTTCATACGGCATACTGACAAAATGTCCTTGAATATAATCAACCCCAATGGAATAGAGCAATGGCAAAACATTTGCGTTGTCAACTGCTAATGCAATCACTTTTGCATGATGATTAGTGGCACAGGAAATAAGGCGGCGTAGTGCATCTTCTGTTTCATGGTCAACAATCGCCCCGTGTAAAAAATTACAATTGAGTTTCACATGCGTGACTAAGTTAGGTATTAAATCAAGCAACCAGCCATCATCAGCATCAAATTTCTCAATGAGTAAACCATGTTGATAAGACTGGAGTATTTGATGTAACCGTTTTAATCCAGCTTTTTGTTTACTAAAAACTTCTTTATCTACTTCGATCACAAGTGACCCAGGCATAATAGCAGCTGTGTCAATGGTATTAATAATGGCATCTAGCGCCAGATCAGAAGCAAGCGTTTCCGTTGCGAGATTCAAAAACAATCCTGCCATAATGCCAGATTGCGTCTGCATGTGTGCCAATGTTGCTAATGCACGATGAAACACCCATTGATCGAGTTTAGTTAACCAACTATGACGCGACGCAACTGGAAAAAAATCTAATGGTCGCAAGATACGTCCATCTTCATCACGCAATCGCAACAACGCTTCAAATAATGCTGGTTGTTCGGCAATCAATTTTAGTGTCACAATCGGTTGGTATTCTAACACCAATCCATCGGATTCAATCAACCGTTTAATACGCAAATCTTCGGTGCGTGAAGTAGTCACCAAAGGAATAATTTTTTCAATACTTTGCTCTTGTAAAAGCGGATTTTCTTGATCTGGGTCTTGATTGAAATCTTCAAATTTAGTTAGTTTAGGTAAAGGTGCAATGTCTGATTTTAATGTTCGACGTAGTTGCTTTAGTTCTTTACGCATCACAGCATTTATAATTTCACGTTCAATAATCATCAACAGGTGTTCTTGATCGCCAATCGTAACAACATCTGCTGCACCGCGTCGAAATGCCTCTGCTGGTGACAGGCTGCTACCCAATGGACGAACTAACACTAATGAAGGGGAGCGATTCATTTGATTCACAAGTAATTTATCTATATGCAATAAATAAAATGCTGTGACATCACATAAAATTAAATCCCATTGCTCATTATCCGCCAACGCAGCAGTGACACTTGGATTATCGGATAATACGGTAAGGCGTATCCAGTTTGGACGATACTCTTCTAATATATCGGATAACCGCCACATTTGGGCATCAAACCCAAGACAAAGAATTGTATTCATATTCGCTAAATTCATAACAGCATCTACCTAATAGCATAAACCGTCATTGTTACTTCTGACAGTGATTTTACTACGAATAGCACTATCAATTTGGATAATTATTTAGGTTAAGTGGACACTTGTATGTTAATCTATTTGCATCAACAGGTGCTAGAGTCATCAAGATTTTAACCTCCAATACCCATTGATGGCGATACGAACAGCGCATTTGCAGCGATTGATTTTGCATTACTACATATTATCAAATGGCTACCATAACCACTCGACACACAGCGCGATCTCTAAAACAACGGCTGTATGCGTGGCTTACTTGCCATGTCAATGCCGCATCAGATAGTGTGCAGCAATTATGGGTAACGCCATTTGCAACGGCATTGACCATTGCAGCAATTGCAATTGCATTAGCCTTGCCCACTGCGCTACATGTATTCACAATTAACCTCAAAGAATTAGGCGGACATTGGGAAGGTGCGGCTGCTATTTCACTTTTTTTATTACCACATATTGATGAACAACAAGCGGATAAGTTAGCTAATGAATTGCGCCAACGGACTGATGTTGCTCATGTGGAAATCATTTCGCGTCAAGCTGGATTAGCTGAATTTCGTAGTTATAGTGGACTAGGTGCGGCATTAGATCAATTAACCGAAAATCCGTTACCAGTGGTGTTGGCATTATATCCCACATCTTATATTAGTGATTTAACAGAATTAGAGCAGTTAAGCGCAAGTGTGGCGCAATTGCCAGGTATTGACTTTGTGCGCTTGGATACTGAATGGATCCAACGATTGCAAGCGGTGATTAAATTATTACAACAGGGGCTGTGGTTATTGAGTGCTGCATTAGCGATTGGTGTTTTATTAGTGATTGGCAATACGATTCGGCTTGAAGTTGAAAACCGCCGTAATGAAATCGAGGTCATGGACCTTGTGGGCGCTACAGCTTCTTTTATTCGCCGTCCCTTTTTGTATAGCGGCGCCTGGTATGGATTATTTGGCGGTAGTGGCGCCTGGGTATTAGTGAACTTCATGGCATGGCAGCTACAAACGCCAGTAGATCGCATTGCGCGCTTGTATCATAGTCATTTTCAACTGTTGGGATTAGATTGGATTGCAACATGTATTTTAATGATTGGCGCCATTGCATTAGGGATTGCTGGCAGTTGGTTAGTCGTTGCGCAGCGGTTAAACCAATTACAACCCTCGCGTTAATTCAGTGATGCACTGCCCGTGCAATGCTAATCCATCGGGTGTGAGTGTTGTTAGGCGCACTGGGATGATTTGATTGGTTAATAATAGTGATGGTGCTGCCTCAATCGCTATTTTAACAGGGAAATAATTGCGCGTATAGCCAACCCACTCGCGGCAGTCGGGCGGGCGCGCTTCAATTAATACCTGATCGGCGCGCCCGAGTTGCCGTTCTAATTGAGTGCGTTTTAATACCGCTGTTAATTGCTTTAATTCACGGATGCGGTGCTGCATAATTGCTGCATCTATCCGTTGGGGCAGATCAGCGGCGCGAGTACCGGGGCGCGGTGAATAAGCAAAACTATGCACATGACTGAATTGACTTTGCGTGACTAATGCCAATGTTTGCTGCCAATCGGCATCCGTTTCGCCGGGAAATCCAACAATGATGTCGGTGGTTAAATTGACAGTTGGAATGCGCTCGCGGACAATTGAAACTAACTCAGCAAAGCGAATTGCACTGCCGCGCCGCCCCATGCGTTTTAATACTTGATCCGAGCCGCTTTGTACTGGTAAATGGAGATGCGGCATTAAACGTGGATTGTCAAATAATGACCATAACGCTGTCGGCAATTCCCAGGGTTCGAGTGCGCCGAGGCGGATCCGTTCAATGCTGGTGTCATTTAAGATGGCTGTTAATAATGCCATTAAATTGGTGTGCAGATCATGGCCGTAGCCAGCGACGTGAACACCGGTTAATAACACCTCGTGAATGTCTTCGGTTGTCAATTGTTGGATGTGTTGAATAATCTCAGCAATTGGGCGGCTGCGTTCGGCGCCGCGGGCAAGGGTGGTCATACAAAAATGACAGCGGTGACGGCAGCCATCTTGGATTTTAATAAATGCTCGCTGCCGGCCGCGTGTGAATAATACATTGGATGACGCGGGCTGATCGTTCATTGGTGATAATGATAATTGCAAGGCAGCATTAATGAGACTGACCAATTGATCTTTATCGGCATTGGGAATTAAAATGTCGCACTCTGCTTGAAATCCAGCGTGATAAACCGGTAAAGATGCGGCGCAGCCGGTAACAACACAGCGGGCGTGTGGATATTGATTGCGCAAGCGGTGAATTAACCGCCGTGATTTGCGCACGGCATCGGCGGTGACGGCGCAGGTATTGATAATGATTAAATCGGCGGGTGAATGAACATCGCTTGGATTAAGAATGGTAGCGCCCGCTTGATTGAGTTGTCGCGCCCAGTATTCCGTTTCGGCTTCATTGAGACGGCAGCCGAGGGTGGCTAATTGCACTTGCAGCGGCGGTGTGTTTTTATTCACTGAATGACACTCACAGATTAAAATACTTATGATGACTCGTTGTGTTGTTGATCCCATGACCCGTATTGAAGGGCATTTACGCTTTGTGACTCACATTGAAAATCAAGTTGTCATTGATGCACAGTGCAGTGCAGATATGTTTCGCGGGATTGAAAAAGCGTTAATTGGGTATGATGCGCGAGTGGCGCAACAGGTCACGCAGCGTATTTGCGGTGTGTGTCCCTATGGTCATGCAGAAGCGGCGGCGTTGGCATTAGAACATGCGATGAACTTGCGCCCCAATGCGAATGGCCAGCGCCTGCGTAATTTAATTGTTGGGAGTTATCATCTGCAAGATTATTTGCTGCATTTTTATGCGTTATGTGCATTAGATTTTATTGATATTACCGCCGTGTTGCATTATCAAGGTCAGGATGCTGGGTTATTAACGGTGCGCGATTGGGTGAAACAAGAAATGGCGAGTGCAAAAGTCTTTCCCGCCGCGCCCTTTTTACCGCGCTATGAAGCGGCCTATTGTCATGATCCGACGCTGAATTTGAGTGCGATTCGCCATTATTTAGAGGCGTTGCCAATCATGGCGACATTACATCGCATGGTGGCGTTATTTGGCGCGAAAGCACCGCATCCAGTGACGATTGAAGCGGGCGGGGTGACGACCATTCCATCATTAGACAGCATTATTCAATTCCGCACTTGGTTAATCCCGGTGGCGGCGTTTATTCGCGGCGCATTTCGGGATGATGTGACCGCCGTTGCGCAAGCCTTTCGCCCGTATTTTGCCGAAGGGCGCGGCGCTGGTCATTTATTGTCGTATCCGTTTTTTCCAGATGCAACCGGGGCAAATCATGCCTTTGCTGGCGGGGCGACGTTAAATGGACAGTATCAGCCGCTTGATATTAATAAAATTACTGAAGATAGTGTTCGTTCGTATTATAGCGATCAACCAGATCGCCATGTTAAACCATTGAGTAGTCGCCATTTGACGCCAATTGATTGGGCGCAGTTTAATCACGAGCGGGCGCAGCCGAATGGTAAATATAGTTGGGCGCGGGCGCCGCGCTATGGTGGGGCGGTCATGGAGGTTGGTCCGGTGGCGCGCATTGTCAATACTTATCACGCGGGAATCAATCCAGCGGTGACGTCGCTGGTGAATCAATATAATCAGGCGCTGGGATTAACCTTAGCCGATTATCCTTCAGTGATGGGGCGGCATTTGGCGCGGTTATTCAATGCGTTGTTGATTCTTGACCGATTAGAACAGGATTTGGAGGCGCTGGTGCCGGATCAATTGGGTTTTATTGAACAACCGGTGCCGCGGAATGCGCAGGGGGTGGGTTTAACTGAGGCGACGCGGGGGGCGTTGGCGCATTGGATTGCAACGGACGATCAGGGTTATATTCAGAATTATGAATTGATTGTGCCGACAACGTGGAATATTTCGCCGCGAGATGCGAGTAATCAACCCGGGGCGGTGGAGCAGATGTTAATTGGCACACGCATTCAAAATTCCGCCGCGCCTATTGAATTGACGCGCATTGTGCGCTCGACTGATCCGTGTATTGCCTGTTCGGTGCATTGAGCGGCGCAGTTGGGACTTGACGAGCGGGCGGGGGTGGTTGATAATTCTCTGCTCAAGGCGCCCGTGGCTCAGTTGGATAGAGTACCTGGCTACGAACCAGGGGGTCGGGAGTTCGAATCTCTCCGGGCGCGCCAATTCCCTGATAAAGTAAACGACATTGGCTCAGATAATTAATTTATCTGAGCCATTTTTTTTTGCGCGTTTATTTACCCGCACGAATAAACATTTGCAATGATCGAATTGATTATTGCCGCCAGCAGGTGGCGGGATCATCAGCCGCGCCCTTTTGCCCGAAGTTGTTGATAGTGAGGGTGCCGCAGGCGTCATTCGCTTGTGGGCCATCTGTGGCGGGAACGGCTTGTAATGAATAGGCGGTGGCTGTGGGTGTGGCGGTGAATGAAAACGTGTAGCGGTTAGCCATGCTGCCGTCAGTGGTGCAACTCGCTGCGGGGATATTTGCGTCGCTATTATAACGGGAGGTGCTGGTATAGCGCCGTTCCATGCGTGTTGCCAGTTCTAATAAACAGCCGGTGGCGGTGGTGCGCCATGATTTAATCACCGAATCTTGATAACTGGGATACGCAATGGCGGCGAGGATGCCGACGATGGCGACGGTTATCATCAATTCAATTAAGGTGAAGCCGGCGCTGGGTTTTCTATTCAACATGCTGTCTGTCCATTAAAGTTTTGTGAATTAACCGGCGCTGTTTGGTGAATGACAGCGCCGGAACTGTGGGGCGGGTTTATTAGCGGAGTTGGCGCCAGCTTTGACAGCCATCACCGCAATTGCCGCCGCCATCATCTGTACTAATTTTACGCAATTCCTCTGGTGTGCCACCATCTTGACCAGCAATCACCGGGACAATCATACGCGGGCTTCCACTCCCCGGATGATTGGGGTCTTCTTCAACAGCATCTTCAATCAAATTAATTGGCGCATTAGTGATGTGATCTATGCCAATGCTGGTATAGGGCAATAACACTTCCTCGCCATTGATATTAGCAGTAAACATATCGTTTTCCGCATCAAATGAATCATCTTTATTCACATCAAACACGGGGCCATTAAAACTACCGCCGTCATACATATCCACCACTAATACCCAACTTTTGCCGCCGCCTGTTTGACAGGGATCATTCGATTCTTGCGGAATAATACTGGTGAACATGATCTTCGTTGTATAGGGCAGAATATCGGGTCGGGTGACTACGCGCTCACCTTCGCTATCATTTTCTGGAGAAATTAAATCAATGAACCAGCCACGTTTATCCGCCCAATCAATCGCATGATCAGATAATACGCGCCACGTTAAACTATCGGGGTCATTATCGGCGGTTGTTTCATAATCAATAGTCTGCTGCAATAATTCACTGCGACTGGCAATAGCTGAACCACCATGCCAACTGCTGTTATCCGGCAGTCCGCCATCCTGCAACGACGCATTATCCCAAATGCCATAAATAGACTGCACCGCTTGATTACCGACATCAGTATTGCGCATGTATTGCCCAGTGCCGAAATAAACGATGTAACCATTATCAGGATGATAGCCGACCTCTAATGGACCAGTAATAGGTTGCGCCACATCAGTTGAATCCGTTGCCGTGAATAGCGGCCCGCCATTGCTGGCAATACCCCACCCGCCGGGACTGGTACCAGTTAAATCGAATTTCCACAGGTTGCCTTTTAAGTCACCCGCATACGCACCAACGACAGTGTAATAGCGATCCCGAATAAGCGTCACTGCCGATAACCCATTGGTTGAATCATCTGAAACCTGAATCTTTTTAATCAACATGTCAGCAGGATCGGTTGGATCGCCATTTAATTTAACAATGTATAACCACGCACCAGTGCCGCTATTATAGCCATTGCCAAAGATCGCCGCCCACTCACCATTTTTCATCCGGCCAATCACCGGTGATGAGGTCATTTGATTGACCATGTAACCCATATTTTCATCCTTGAATTCCCACAAGACTTTACTCGCGTTGAATTCAGCGGGATTGGTCACATCTAATGCAAAGACGCCCTTACCACCTGCGCCTAATGAACTGACTAATACCGATTTCCAACTGCCAAGATAGGCTTCACCAATCGCGGGCGTACCGTCCACGAAATAACGATGTGCATAGGTTTTATCCACGAGTGAATTAACCCGCCCTTCATCCCACACACCCTGTGGCATATATGCGAATTGTTCGGCGCCCGTCGCGGCATTAAACGCATGGAGCATCCCGTCATTCGCACCAACATATAAAACGGGCGTTCGATTTGCCGTACCGCTAATGAAAGTCGCATAGCTATCGCGTCCCGCAACCCCGGTTGGCAAATAAGTATAGCCGGCGTCTTCCGCTTTACCGACATAGAGTGGATTGGAATTAACAATATCGCCAAGCACTGTCGTCCGCGCTCTATAACCATTTGGAGACTCGGCGTCATCATTTTCCAAACTATCATCACCCAATAGCCAATTAAGGCGCGTTTGGTCGTTATCCAAGATACCCTGTTGTGCTGTGGTCAAGTCATCCCACGCCAAGTCAATGCCGGTAGCGGTGGTGATATTGCCGCTTTCATCAGTTTCTTTTTTCCAAGTGAAGAGATGGCGGCCCGTCTCATCATTTAATTCAGTCGCCGCTTCCCAACCGGGCGCCCATTCACCGCTATTATTCAAACTGAATTCTTCTAAATCACCACTCCAATCATTGGAATCAAAAATCGCTTGATAAATGGCGGTATCGGTCGTCGCCCGCGTCGAACTGGTCGCCACTGATGCCATTGAAAATTCACCAAGCATAATGATACGAGCAAAGGCTTCTTCAATTTGCTCTTTTAATTTCCCCGCATTGGTGACGAGGAAATAATTAGGCGATTTTTCACCCTGCGCCAATCGTGCATTGCCTTCTGAGCCATACTTAGCCGCATACCACAATGGGCTTTCTAATACCGTTGCGACATTGGCATTATTACTCGCGGTAAAGGTGCGCGTGGCAAATAACGGTAGCGGTGTGTCGGTATTGTTAATTGTACATGCACTCGGTGGTGTATTGCTATTACACCCACTTGCTAATACGCCAACGGGCGTATCGAGGAAATAATCCGGATCATTTGACTCGCTGGTATCTTTATCGCGCACTTCTAAATAAACACCATCTGTATCAGTGCCAGAAATGACATACCCTAAATGGTGCATGATGCTGCCCGCCGCGTATTCAGACGTTAGCGTCACCGTCAACGTATTATCGCTATTCACCCGCAACTCATACACGATAATTGCGTCCATATCATGGTCAGCACCCTGTTCGACATCTTCAAAGTTAATGCGAAACTTAACAAATGGCCGCCCTTCATTCACCGTGCTATCGGCATCCGACCCATTGGGATCCGTATTGGCAAAGGTTTCGACAAAGAAATCCACAATGGTATTGGTCGGTTGGAATTGTCCTTTAGCAGGATTGATGCTCATTCCGCCGACTGATTTAGCGAATGGCACCAGCGTCACCAATTTATTATCCACTGGAATCACGATTTTGGGCAATGGTGACGCCAGCGCCACCGAAAACGTATTGATGTCTTGTTTATCTTGAATATCAGAACGTAAATCTTCTTGATACCCAAAACGCGCTACGCCGGCGGCGTAATAACTGCCTTGTTTAGTAGGTTCTGAAGGTGATAAACCACGAATATCACCTAATCCTGATACCTGTTTCGCAGTCGGCGCACCATCATATAAATTGCCCACTTGACCAATAAAATGATAACCGCTGCCACCATGTTCAGCACCCCAAATGGCATTGGCTTCACTGGCTGCGTTTAATCCGCTAATGTCACCGCTAATACTGCCAAAGGCACTGCCCGGCACACTGTCTGAATCATAGGATGGATTGACATCACTAATGACTAATTGTGCGCCTGGAGAACAATAGAGCGCATCATTTTGACTATAGGGATCAACCCACGCCGGCGCGGGTAATGTCATTGTCGAGTCGCCGGTATAATCGTGCAGTGTCACGGTTTCTTTATTATTACTAATAGACGAAGGCAAAAAAGATGATGTTGCAGCAGTTTTACCCGAGAAATAACGCAAACTTTCATACATCATTTCGCCAATGGGATTACCCCAATCTGGGAATTTGGCGGTGGATTCAACCATTGCTTTAGTTGCTAACCAGCCATCATTATATTTATAGTCCGTTCCCATTTTGAAATCCACAATCCGAAACCGATCAATTGTATTGACGATGCCTAATACATCCTCTAAAAAGATGCCGGTATCGGGATCCACTTCATTAGCAAAACTCTCAATGTTTTTGCGCAAAATCCCGCCCTGCATATTATAGGGATGCGTATAACTGCCCGAGATTAAACCAAACAACATGCGATCCGTTTCCCCATAATCTTGCAATAATCCAATGGGTTTATGACTACTGCCATAGGCTTTACAATTTTCATCAAGATAACTCGCATCGCACACTTTCACGCGCACGACATAATCGGTCATGGCTGAGGCTGGATAGGTGCGTTTTGTTTTATAGGTGGTAATAATTGGCTTACTGTCATCACTGCCATCTGGGCCGCGTAAATTCGCGGCCGGTACAATTGCCCATACCCCAGAAGGGGGTTTCCATAATAATTGCCAATTGTCACCACCCGTGACTTCTTCATGGCGAAATTCAACCGAATGCCAGCCACTGGTTAATGTCTTAGTGACTTTAGAACCGGTATTGGTTGCGCGTGTTTCTATACTTGCATCAGTTTTGTCGCCATGACCACCATACCAACCTGTCACGACTTGCCCATCAATTAACACCTCGACTGCGTCATCGCCATTGGTGGCAAATTCATAATCGCCCGCTGTGGCGGCGTTAATTCGGCCGGTAATAATCGTTAGATAGTAATCGTGGGTACAACCAGCAATGGTCGTAAATGGATTGTTATTGGAGCCAATCGTATTGATTTGTCCATTGGTTATTTCACCGCTGCCGCAGCGTTGTGCATCCGTTGCCCAATTGTCCACCATTGCTTGAAAGGCGCTGCTATTTGCCGGATGTGATGCTGTGTCACCGCCGGCGCTGGTGGTACAACCGCCGCTCACGCAATTGGTGCCAGCCACTGGACGTTCAATGGCGACCCATTCCCAAATCCGAAAACGTGAATCATTTAAGACGCGCAATAATGGGAGTTTATTGCCGCCATCTACGGCTAACGTGGTATTAGCGAATAAATGACGAGTGCCGTCGGCGGGAATTGATAATGGCGCATATTGACTGATGTTGTAGCCATCATGCGCAATGCTTTTATATTCTTTCCCCCAGCTATGGGCGTCTTGGGGAATATAAGACCGTTCTAAAATCGTTTCATTTTCATCATCAGTGCTGCGCTTGCCGCCGTAGAGTACTTTGCGTAATGCGTCAATGCGCGAGGTGGTGAGGTAATTCAAAAAATCACCGCTCCAGGCGCCCGAACATTTTTTTGTTGCAGTCGCGCCGCTGGGAACAAATTTGCTGCCATCGTGGGTGTAGCATAGATGCGAATCGAAATAACCGAAGTAATCTACTTGATTGCCCTCAGCGTCGGTCATATTGGGTTTATAGCCAATGTCTAATACGTTGTCGCCGCTTAAATCGGAGGCATCATTGTAGGCTTCATAATAGAGCGTGTGATCGCGCCCCATAATTAACATGGTGAGGGGGGGGGCTGAAATGCCGCCGCCGCCGAATAGGGGGGCTTGAGATAACGGTTCAACTGACGGGGTTGGTTCTGCAAACATTGCCATGACATTGCTCATGCCACAAGTCAGCATAAAGCTGAATAGAAAGGCATAGAATTTTGCGATGCGTTGATTGGGTTGGTTGTGTAGAGACATGGTGGATTCTCCAATAGAATTATGGGGCGCAAACGAGTGCTTCTAATACAACAACGGCTGTATTTAAGCTGCCTTGCGCACAAGCAGTAATACGATAAGGGTGTAACAGTGGCGTAGGGTTCATTTCTACACCATTGCAAAATTTTTGATCAGGTGGGACAGGTAAAATTGCTTCCAATTCTTCAATAGTATAAACGGGAAGTGATGCAAGCACTGCATGTTCGCCAATCATATTAACGTTAGATGCTTGGTTAGTACTTGTCCATGTTGCACAATCTTGATTAAAATCAGGGCGTGGTGTTGTTGGGCTGTTAATTATTGTAAGACTACTTTTGTTGGATTCTATTGTTCGCGCCGCTTCTCGTATTGCCGCCTCTGCCGCTTGAAATGCTAATTGCTCACCGCGTGAATTATTTGCCATGCGCTCATCAAATGCCGTGTTCTGCACCGCCGATACGCCAATAATGGTCGCTATCAATAGAATCATTAACCCGGTAATAAGCACCGCGCCCTGTTGATTTGGATAGGACATATGATTTAACCTCGTGCAAGCCAATGTGCTAATCAATTATTGTTGCTGCCGATTCCGTAACGCAATAGTTGTTGTTAATACCTGATAATAACGCCGATCTGTTGGCACAAATAGCGTTCCAGCGTTAGTCAAAAAAGGCACAGACATCGCCTGATCCATCATATTGGCGCTATTCGGATCATTATTTTGCACTAATAGACTAATGCGGATGGCGGTAACATTTGGCCAATCTGTCGCAGTAAGACTATTAGCAGAAACATAGCTGGTCGCGTTTTCCACTAAGTAAGTAATTTGCATATCAATCACGCCAGCAATTAGCTCTTCATCCGCTGGACGTACGGAAGTTGGATGACCATTGTTAAAACTACGTTCACGCAATCCGATAGAGCCATCAGAGCCAGTGCCAATATAATAAAAATAGCTACTGAACCTAAAAATTTCTGGGCTATAATAATCATTAGGATCAGCAAGATCATCAGGATCAACTACACTAATGTTAAGTGGGTCAGAATTTTTTGGTTGTTTGGTTGTACTACCTTGAGTGGATATTCGTTTTGCATCATCAGATGCTAAATTTTGGAATAAAAAACAGTCGTTGCCGCCGACAACCAAATAGATTGCTCCGTTTTTAGTAATATTAGCTTGATTTAATTTTAGAGTTTCTGTTACGGGAACGGTATTGCCGTCGCTGGGTGTTAATCCAGAGAAATCCGCTGCATGTTTAATAAAAATTGCATCAGTATTAGGAATATAACCCGTTTCATTATAAACATCAAAATTAGGGTCTGCCTGATCCACTCCATCCCAACCGCGTATTGCTGTCCGTTGATTTTGTGCTGCTAAACAGTCGTGCTTTTCACCTAAGCAATACCGATCATCGGTATAGCCGCTTGCATTTTTATCTAATAAACTGCTAACACTTGAACACGTCCCAATATACCCCGTCTGCCGAATCTCCCGCGTCAACACATCTAATGCAAAGCGCCCGCTCTCCTGTACTCGGGCTAATTGCTCATTCATGTTGTAACTTTGCTTAGTGCCTAAAAATAACGCAATGACACCACCGGTTAAAAAAATTCCAATGGTCATTGCAACCAATAATTCAACCAACGTCATGCCGCGCTGTAACTTGAGTGTCAGGCAATGTTTTGTCATGGTCATGCTCACAATTCGGTATTAAAACTAAAAGACATGGTGCCATCAATACCGGCCGCGTCACAGAGCGGATCATCTGGCAATGTTTCCTCGGTCAATTGATCTACTCGTGATTCATTCCAGCAAATCGTCACGGTAATAATTCCACTGTTGTTTTGAATACGCGCTTCAGCCGATGTCAGCGCACAGG
>NZ_JABVCQ010000002.1 GCF_014145225.1 Thiospirillum jenense | reverse complement strand
TACAGTGGAAATTGAATGCCTATTCCCAAGTAACGAGCGCCCACCTTCTATAAAAGTGGTAGATGTTGTTTTCCATACAAGCGCCACTTTGCAGTGAGGATAGAATGAGCAACGACATATTGGCCAGGTCACATGATGTTGATGAATCTGCTTTCATGTCACAATAAATACGCAGTCACTACGACCTGCCATAATAACTGTTTTCTCAAATTGAATCATTCAATTTTATCATGCTGACATTTATTTTTTGGTATCAGTGTCTGGCATGTTTTGATCTGCCACATGATGCGTGAGGCATTTTAATGCCGCTAACTCCTGAATTGACAAAACATGATCAATACTGAGAATAATGACAAATACATCATCTACTCGACCCATCGCTTCAATAAAATCTGTCCGAATCTCAGAGCCAAATTCTGGTGCTGGTTTAACATCTTCACTGGGAATATCAAGAATGTTTTTTACTTCATCTACCAACATCCCCAAAACATGACTGTCATTGCCCGAACGTACTTCAACCAATACAATACAACTACGCTTTGATAGCGTTAAAATTCCGCGACCTAATCGAGCACCGAGATCAATCACCGGCACAACATTACCACGCAAATTAATGACCCCCCGAATATAATCGGGAGTCATTGGTACGCGAGTCACCTGCGGCGGTGTTTCAATAATTTCTTTAACCGCGCTTATTGACATTGCCAACCGTTCATCAGCGACGGAAAAGGTCAGATATTGTGTTGTATCGTCAGCAACATCATTGCGATTACTAACGTCTTTACGCATATTACTCTCACTCATTTAATATCCTCCGCTATAATTAGTGAGGTTAAAACCGTTCAAAATCTTGATGAGCAAAATCAGTTTTTTCTGAATGAACTGGGTCATAATTTTCAGTGGATTTCATGCTTTTAGATGAAGAACGGATTGTTTGACTGTGTTGACGTTGAACAAGAGCGATGCGGCGTTGTTGATTCGTTTTATTAGCACCGAGTTTAAAGAATGCCATTGTTTCTTGTAATTGTGCGGCTTGACCACTTAATTCTTGTGCAGTTGCCGCCAATTCTTCTGAAGAAGACGCATTTTGTTGTGTCGCCTTATCCAATTGCCCCATCGCATCATTAATTTGCGCAATACCAGTGGCTTGTTCACCCGATGCTGCCGTGATTTCTTCAATCAAATCGGCGGTTTTAGCAATGTTCGGCACCATTTGCGCTAATACTTGCCCGGCTTGTTCGGCAATTGCAACGCTATTTGTTGCTAAACGATTAATTTCCTGCGCCGTCACAGCACTGTTTTCTGCTAATTTGCGCACTTCAGCGGCCACAACAGTAAAACCTTTACCATGTTCACCAGCGCGAGCGGCTTCAATTGCCGCATTTAATGCTAATAAATTAGTTTTGTAAGCGATTTCTTCAATCATACTAATTTTACTAGCAATTTCTTTCATTGCCGTGACGGTACGGGTGACGGTTTCACCGCCTTGACGTGCTTCTTCCGCAGAACTTTTTGCAATGCTATTAGTCACCCGCGCATTTTCTGTATTCTGCTGCACTGATGCATTTAATTCTTCAATACTCGCCGTTGTTTCTTCAACACTTGCCGCCTGTTGCGTAGCGCCTTGACTTAAGGCTTGCGCGGTTGAACTCACTTCACTCGATGCAGATGATAAATTGTCAGCACCGACGCGCACTTCACTCACAATTTGCCGTAAACGTTCAACCATACCGTGCATGTCTTTATAAACGCCGCATAGGTTATTTGAATCAAATTCAATTGCTAAATTGCCATGCGCAACCTGTCGCGTAATGTCAGCAATAATACCCGGGTCTTGCCCAAGTTGTGCCATCACGACCCGAATAATTAACCACGCGATGAGAACGCCGAATAACAATGCCGCCGCCGATAGAATTGTAATCACTAACACAGCACGTTCATTACTTTTTTGAACACGGGGCCCGATTTCATTTTGCTCGACAATATAGTTTTGCTTAATGTTATCTAACAAATTGGCGAATTCTGGCCCCAACACATCCAGCGTTCCTAAAACAACTTGGTTACGTTCTTCAATCACCTTGGTTAAACGATTGAACGTGATTAAATATTCCGCCTTTAATCTAACAGTTTCTTCAAATAAACGCCGCTGGGTGGCATCTTGCAATAACACGTTTAGCTTTTCAAGATTTTGATCAAATGCAACCCATTCTTTATGCACACGGTTAATTGCTTCTTGCGAGTTTTGATCCACAAACATCCGAACATAGATGCGCCCAATTAATGCGTTGCGTAATGCGAGTGCAGACTGCATTGCCAGCGCCATTTGATTGTTATGGCTTGCTGCTTCCGAAATCTGGGTCAACTGTTTTTCAATATTAACTCCTAATACGCCAAGTGTTTCGTCAACTAATTTGTTACGTTCCGTCATTTGTGTAACAATTACACTAAACGCTTTTTCATAATTAGCGATATTGTCTTGTGCAGTACGCACCTTTTTTGCACGCTCTGGATCATGGATAGTCGGTGCGACTTCGTTTAATTGAAGATGTGTTTTAGCAAGATAATCTAAAACGTCTTGCGTGGCTTTATCATCACCTTTGGTTAAAAGATATTGTTTGACGTTCATGCGCGTTATCAACATTGCGGCCTGTAATTCGCCCATGGCATTGGCTTTACGCGCTTTATCACGATAGAGTGCAAAGTCATTTGATGCACCAGTAATGGTGAAAAAAGCAAAGCCGCCGACTATCATTAATAAAGTCAGGACAATACTAAATCCCCAAATCAATTTTTTTGCCATTGTCATGGAACTAAACATGCGGCTATTCCTCAGAGTGTATTGCAATTATTTCAGGAAACTGGTTAACAGTTTTTTGCCAACTAAGCGCAGTGTGATTGAATTGACAGGCAGCAAGAATCGCATTTACATCAATTCGTTGCGAGCGTATTAAACAATTTTGATTAAAGTGGGGGCGTTTTATATTGCTATGCGCTGTCAAAAAATTGTTTAATACTTGAATAAACACTCGCAATACCACACTCGCGGTTTATTATGAGTGGCGTAAATCAGAATGATGCCGTTTCATTTGCCCTATCATGGCTAATTCACTGACATCAAGAATGAGTGCAATATCACCGGTACCGAGAATGGTTGCACCTGCAATTCCCCGCAATTCCTCAAATAATTTACCTAATGGTTTAATGACAGTTTGTAATTCGCCTAATAAAGTGTCAACGACCAATCCGACTTTATGATGTCCAAAACGGACCACCACTAAGCTTTCCCGATGTTCATGGCGAACGGTGTGCTGGTTATTAAACAATTCAGTTAAACGAATAAACGGCAAGACTTCACCACGCAAATTGATGTAATGCCCGTTGTGAGGTTTGAGCATTTCACCAGCGGCTTTCATTTCAACACATTCGGCGACTTGCGATAATGGAATGACGTATTGATCGCGCCCTGCTCCAACTAAAAAACCGTCAATAATTGCCAACGTTAATGGCAAAATAATGGTGATTTTTGTCCCTTGCCCTAAGACGCTATCCAGTTCTACTGAACCGCGTAATGCTTCAATATTTTGACGCACGACATCCATACCAACGCCGCGGCCAGATAAATTAGTTGCACTGTCTTTTGTCGATAAGCCCGGCGCAAAAATTAAACGCAAAGTTTCTTCATGGCTCAAAGTATCTTCTGGTTTAACCAATCCTTTTGCTTCGGCTTTAGCGCGAATACGTTTGACATCAAGACCGGCACCGTCATCTTCAATTTCAATCACAATATGCCCAGAATCATGATAGGCATTTACCGTGATTGTGCCATTGACTGGTTTGCCAACACGCGCTCGTTCTTCTGGCGATTCAATACCGTGATCCACCGCATTACGAATGAGGTGCATAAATGGATCGGTGATTTTTTCAACCACTGTTTTATCCAGTTCCGTGTCACCACCAGTAATGACCAACTCAATATTTTTACCCAGTTCTTTTGACGTGTCGCGCACTACACGGCGAAATCTTGATAGGCTTTCACCAATTGGCACCATGCGTAATTGTAATGCGTTATCTCGAATTTCAGCGACGAGATAATCCACGCTATCTACCACTTCATTCATATTTTCAACGCCGGCGCGTTCAACCATAATCCGAATAGCGGCGCTGCTGGTGACTAATTCGCCAACGAGGTTAATTAAATGCCCGAGGCGTTCGGCATCAACACGAATGAAGCGAGTTTCATCTTGACGTTTAGCGCGTGCCGCTTCTTGGGTTTTTGCGGCCTGTTCTAATACCGCAGGTTTAATTGAACCTTGTTGAATGAGAATGTCGCCGAGGCGTTGATTGGCGGTATGTTCTGAATGTGTTTCTGATATGGCATCGGTATTGCGTTCATCGGCTTGATGCGCTAATGCCCGGGCTAATTCATTGGGGGTGAGGGCGCCAATACTGACGAGCATTTCACCAATGCGGGTGACTTGGGTATCAGAGAGGGAGGCTAATAAATCTAAATAAGTATCCTGAGCTGAATCGGGGGGGAGAATACGAATATCGCAATCATCTTCGGCGAATTCAAAGACGGCGGCAATAGTGGGTTTATCGGCATCGCTGCGAAAAGCAATACGAAAACTCAAATAACAACTTTCCGGATCGAATTCTTCATTTAGTGGCGGAGGGACGCTGAGTGTTACGACATCTACAATATCGCCCAGTGATCCCAAATAACGCAGAAATGATAATGGATCCATGCCATTGCGCAGCGCGTTGCGGCCGAAATCTAAGGCAATCATCCATACATCACTGACGATTGGGAGATATTTGGGTTGTTCGGGTGTATTGGGTGTGATGTTGGTGGTTTGAAGTGTGCGTTGAGTTAATTGTTTTAATAGATCATGACCAGTTGCGATGAGGTCGGAACTGAGTGGTTTGCCGCTGTCTTCACCCATTTCAACAATGGCTTCAATTAAACGCGAGGTATGATCGCGGCAGGCAAATAGGATGCAGATTAATTGTTCGGACATTGGCTCGCGGCCGGAGCGCACTTCTTCCATGACCGATTCAACTGCATGGGTGAATTCGACCACTGGCATATAGCCAAACACGCCACCGGTGCCTTTAATGGTGTGCATGGCACGAAACACTTCATTTAATGATTCGTTGTCAGCGGGATTGTCTTCTAATGCCAGCAGCGCGTCTTCCATTGATTGGAGTAGTTCAGCAACTTCTTCAATAAAGGCTTGACGTGCCGCATCCATGTTTAAACTCATTGTTCCCTCCGTGCAATTAATAACCGCTCAACTGTGAGATTAACCAGCAGGGGTTGGACTGAATAATAAACAGTGAATTAACTGCCGCTTTTCGGGGCGGTGGTCGTTGGCATGAGTGCGCGTTCCAAACGTAATAGATGAAAGACTTCTTGAACGATTAAACTGGGGTTGTGCAAGCGGAATGGGATGTTGCGACGGGTCGCTTCCGTGTGTGCCATTAGCACCAGTTGTAGTCCGGCGCTGTCCAATTCCGTCACGCCCGACAGGTCAAGCACGAGGCTCGGGTGCGTACTCAGATGCTGCTGGAGGTGCTGGAATTGTTCATTGGCGGTGTAGATGGTCATTTCACCATGAAAGGTGAGTGGCGTATCAGGCGCGCTTGTCAAATTGACGGTCATGTCATGAACTCTCGATTAAACCTGGATTGATTGGTTAGCCGCCTTTTGCCACACTGACCATGACAAACCCTATTATCAATACCCGTGCCAAGCGTCATGCAGCGCATCTAATACCTCAGGGTAAGACTAATTTGGAGACTGCATCTAATAACACCGGCGGTTGAAATGGTTTAACTAACCACGCCTTAGCGCCCGCTTCCTTACCCTGTTGTTTTTTTTCGGGTTGACTTTCAGTGGTCAGCATCATAATTGGCGTGAATTTATAATTAGGCAGCTTTTTCACTTCACGAACCAGCGTAATGCCGTCCATATTCGGCATATTCACATCACTCACAATTAAATGCACCTTTTGCCCGGTGAGTTTGGCTAATGCATCCCGCCCATCACAGGCTTCAATCACATCATACCCCGCGCTTTTAAGCGCAATGCACACCACATTACGCAATGATGCCGAATCATCTACCACCATAATCGTTTTTGCCATCTTGGCCTGCTCCTCATCACACTTGGATTAGTTTCACGCAAAGTTTACCAGAAGCACAGATTAGACAATGACTTATAAATAATCTGTCCTCAGGTTGGCTGAATAACGCCAATCAATTATGCGCCATTACAACCTGTTTATTGAATAAAATATGATGCGTCACTATTTGACATCATCATTCAGCACTAAATAATCAACATCTGGTTTTTTTATGAAAATTGACACCGCCACCCCCGTCTTCATTCTCACCAGTCCTTTTCAACCCGCCGGCGATCAACCCGCGGCAATACGCCAACTTGTCAACGGCTTGAATAACGGCGCCAACAATTTGACGCTGCTGGGCGTCACCGGCTCAGGTAAAACCTTCACCATTGCCAATGTCATCGCCCAAGTACAAAAACCGGCATTGTTATTAGCGCCAAATAAAACTCTCGCCGCCCAATTATACAGTGAAATGCGGCATTTTTTTCCACATAATGCCGTTGAATACTTCGTTTCATATTATGACTACTATCAACCCGAAGCCTACATTGCCGCAACTGATACCTACATTGAAAAAGACTCATCTATTAATACCTACATTGAACAAATGCGCCTGTCAGCCACCAAAGCACTATTAGAGCGCCCCGATGTCATTATTGTCGCCACAGTTTCATCTATTTACGGGTTAGGCGACCCACGCACCTATCTAAGCATGGTATTACATTTAGTATGCGGACTGGTCATAGAACAACGCACTGTATTACATCGTTTAGTTGACTTGCAATACCAACGCAATGACATTGCTTTTGAACGTGGTAATTACCGCGTGCGCGGCGATGTGCTAGATATTTATCCTGCTGAATCAGATAGCGAAGCACTGCGTATTGAATGGTTTGATGATGAAATCACCCGCTTGACACTATTTGATCCACTCACTGGTAGCACAGTGCGCCACCTAAATAAATACACCATTTTTCCTAAAACGCATTATGCCACGCCGCGCTCAATTATTCTTGCGGTGGTAGAACACATTAAAACCGAATTGCGTGAACAATTAGCCATTTTGTACGCAGAACAGCGGTTAATTGAAGCCCAGCGCTTGGAACAGCGCACCCGGTATGATTTAGAAATGTTATTAGAAACTGGGTATTGCACTGGAATTGAAAACTACTCACGTTATTTATCCGGCCGTGCCGCTGGCGAACCACCACCGACCTTGTTTGATTATTTACCTAATCACGCACTGGTCATTATGGATGAAAGCCATCTCATGGTGCCACAGTTAGGCGGCATGTATCGCGGTGATCGAGCGCGTAAAGAAACACTCATTCGCTATGGCTTTCGCCTCCCATCCGCATTAGATAATCGCCCACTGCGCTTTGAAGAGTTTCAAGCGCGGCAATTACCAACGATTTATGTTTCCGCCACCCCGCGTCAATACGAATTAACTCAATCAACCGTCATTGCCGAGCAAGTCGTGCGCCCAACTGGATTAGTTGATCCCGCTATTGAAATCCGCCCGGCCGTTAATCAAATAGACGATTTATTCAACGAAATTCACCAGTGCATTGCCCATCACAGTCGCGTCTTAATTACCACTTTAACCAAACGCATGGCCGAAGATTTAACCGATTATCTCAGCACCCATCAAATCCGTGTGCGCTATCTTCATGCCGATATTGATACGGTTGAACGGGTTGCCATTATTCGTGACCTGCGCCTTGGCGTATTTGACGTGTTAGTCGGTATTAACCTATTGCGCGAAGGATTAGATTTACCCGAGGTGGCATTAGTCGCCATTCTTGATGCGGATAAAGAAGGGTTTTTACGTTCTAGCGGCGCATTAATTCAAACCATTGGGCGGGCAGCGCGGCATTTAAATGGCCGGGCAATTCTTTATGCCGATAACATCACCCATTCAATTCAACATGCCATGACTGAAATGGAACGCCGCCGCACCAAACAATTGGCCTATAATCAACAATATGGCATTACCCCACGCGGGATTCAAAAACACATTGATCTTGTATTAGATGATGCGCCGCCCAACCCGATTGACGCATCCACGGCGCCGGCGCAAATAACCGAATCTCCCGCTGAATATGCAATACTTACGCCAACTCAGTTAATTAAAACCATTCGTCAATTGGAAAAACAAATGCACGCCCACGCCCGCCAATTAGAATTTGAACAAGCAGCAACAATCCGCGATCAAATTCAACGCCTGCGCGAACGCGAGCGACGGCTTTAACGCACCGCACCGACGTAAAACTGTCACCACTACCCGATTGCGCACTTGCCTTTTGTTGCTATTTAGCCTATAAAACCCGATTTTTACCAGTGTCGTGCGCCCTGATCCACAGGTGCCGCCGTTGTTATCATTTTTTCCCTGCAACTCTCTATTCAATCATTCTGGAGTGAAATATGACCGATTTTAATCAAGAACTCGACGCCACCGGTTTGAATTGCCCCTTACCTATTTTGCGCGCTAAGAAAACTTTAACTGGAATGGAATCAGGTCAAGTTTTACACATTATTGCCACTGATCCCGGCTCGGTAAAAGACTTCGACTCCTTTGCTAAACAAACGGGCAATACTCTATTAGAATCGAAAGAAGAGGGCGGCAAATTTCATTTTATGATTAAAAAATCATAAGCCTGTTTTTGCAATGCCGACGGTTGGTGCGGCACTCACGTTCACTCGCCGCCCAACTCAATTGAACAAACATTTTAATCATGCGAGGATACGATGGAAAAAAAATTGGCGATTATCGCAACCAAAGGTTCATTAGACTGGGCCTATCCGCCATTCATTCTAGCCTCCACCGCCGCCGCATTAGGGTATGAAACCCAAATTTTTTTCACCTTTTACGGTCTACAACTCCTCAAGAAAAAACTTGCCCTTGAAGTCACCCCACTCGGCAATCCCGGAATGCCAATGCCATTAGGCATGGATAAATGGTTTCCAGTATTGGGTTTAGCATTACCTGGAATGCAAGCCATGATGACATCCATGATGAAAAGTAAAATGAAAGCAAAGGGCGTGGCCAGCTTAGAAGAATTACGCAGCCTGTGCTTGGAAGCCGAAGTCAAAATGATTGCCTGTCAAATGACAGTAGATTTATTTGACATGAATCGTTCACATTTCATAGATGACGTTGAATACGCCGGCGCTGCTGCATTTTTCGAGTTTGCGGGTGAAAGTGATATTTGTCTTTACATTTAGTCACTCAATGAGCATTTAACGTGTTAAATAAAACCGCCCATTTGAGTATTATCACTGGGCGGTTTTTGTTTCTTGTTATCTATTATTTTGCAGAACATTCAATACCGGAATCACCTGCATTTTAATGTTCAAAGGCAGTTATAGCACAGCCGTCGTTATAATTAATTTCCTCAGTAAAACAGCATGTTAAGCACGTCACCTTCACACACTGGCGTCCACTTTTGGGTAGCGAGGTCATTGCATGGCTGACCGTAGATTACAGGTTTTTCATACCGTTGCGCGGTTGCTGAGTTTCACCAAAGCAGCCGAAACGCTGCACATGACTCAGCCAGCAGTGACATTTCAAATTCGCCAATTAGAAGAATATTTTAATACGCGACTATTTGATCGCACCCACAATCGCATTACATTAACGGAGGCCGGTCAAAAACTATTTGAATTCTCCGACCGTATTTTTGACCTGTATGCCGAAATGGAAAATGCCGTGCGTGAAATCACGGGGTCTATTAACGGCACCCTAACCATTGGTGCCAGCACCACCATTGCCGAATATATGCTGCCGACCCTTTTGGGTGATTTCAAACGGCGCTATCCAGAAGTTGAAATACATCTCCGCGTTTCTAATAGCGACGGTATTGTATCAATGGTAGAAAATAATAGCATTGACTTGGGCGTTGTTGAATCCGCCGTTGCAAATAAAAATCTAGTTGTCGAGCATTGTAAACGCGATCAATTAGTCGCTATTGCCCCGCCGACGCATCCATTAGCCGCATTAGACACCATTACCATTGAGCAGGTTTTAGCCTTCCCATTTATTTGTCGAGAAGAAGGCTCAGGCACTCGCGAAGTCATTAACACCTATCTAGAACAATTACCAACTGCTCGCTCGTCATTAAAAATTGCAATGGAATTAGGCAGCCCCGAGGCAGTAAAATGCGCCGTCGAAGCCAATATGGGCGTGTCAATTGTATCGCTGGCAACCGTGCAAAAAGAATTAAAATTGGGTACATTAGTCACCATTCCACTAGAGCCGCCACTATACCGCCCGTTTTCTTTTGTGCATCAACGGCAGAAGTTTAAATTACGGGTTATGCAAGAATTGCTCAATTTTGCGCGTAGCTATTGCAAAAAACACGATCAATTGTAACCACACCATTTCATTATGACGCTTACCGACTAGCTGATGTTTAATCAACAAAATTTTGGCAATAAAACTAACGAACGTCAATTATTGCGTACCTTTCGTAAATTACCACCAGCGCAGCAAGAAACCTTGAAAAGTTTTGCCGAATTTCTATTTGCACGTCATACAGATGCGATGAAAACCAATTGCACCAGCGCCGAAGTGGCAGGCACTCTGTCGAGTGATGAATTGAATGCGACTGGAATGATTACCGCATCGTCAGAATCCACCCTGCAATTAAACCCTCGTCCAGAAAATGAAACGGTATTAGCAGCAATTAAGCGATTACGGCGGCAATATCCGATGCTCGATGCCGCCGCATTATTGAATGATACTTCATTATTAATGTCAGCGCATTTATTGCAGGGACGCGCCGCACATGACGTGATTACAGAGTTAGAAACTTTATTTGCGGAACACTTTACACGCTGGCGTGACACACGGTGACTTTCATTAACCATTATTTGTTACAACTACATCATTAATTTAATGAAAGATCACAAAGATGAAACCGATCAAATTGAGAGGTGTTAAATGTCAATACTGATTGTCGGCTTGATTTTATTTCTTGGAACACATTCAATCAACATGATCCGACCAACCCTGCGGGACACGATCATTCGCCGTATTGGATTCAACGGTTGGCAAGGATTGTACAGCCTCGTTGCGCTGGCTGGTTTAATTATGATTGGCACGGGCTATAGCGATGTGAGAGACAGCACTAATACGCTACTCATTTATGAATCACCGGTATGGATGCGCCATTTCTCATTATTACTGCTGCTACCAATATTCCCATTGTTATTTGCCACCTATTTGCCCGGACGTATTCAAACAGCCGTGCAACACCCGACATTAATGGCAGTAAAAATTTGGGCATTGGCGCATTTATTAGCCAATGGCACCTTAGCAGATGTATTACTTTTTGGCGGGTTTTTAATTTGGGCGGTGGCAGATCGTATTTCAATCAAACGCCGCACAACTGTCGCGCCCATTAGCGGTGCGCCGGCTGGCCGTTGGAATGATGTGATTGCCATTAGCGGCGGATTATTGATTTACATCGTCTTTCTATTCGGGTTACACACCTGGCTTATTGGCATATCCCCCCTAGGCCGGTGATGCGTAATGTCTTAAACTAAGACAAGGTTAGAGGGCTATTTGTGTTAATAACAACCAAACTGAGGAGGCATTCAACAATGAATCATTCATTCACCCAACGTACTCGTGCGAGTACCGCTACGCAACAGGGCGCTATTGACTTGGGCGCTGCTGCAATCACCGCGATTATTTTATTATCCTTATTAGGGCTAATTTACGTTCTCGGCGATCCTTATAAAGCAACGCATTCAGCCACATCAAATGAAACCATTGCCGACCGATTAGCGCCCATTGGTCATGTCGCGCTGGATCCGAATGCGCCGCCACTCGCAGCACCTGTTGCGCCGGCGGCTACACCTGTGGCAGCAGCACCAGTTGCGGCGCCGCCCCCACCCCCAGCGGCGCCCGTAGTTGTGACATCTCCACCACAACCGTTGCCGTTTGCACCCGCGCCAGGTCAAGCACGGCCGACTATTCCAGTGTTACCCGTTGTACCTGCACCACAATCTGCGCCAGTGGTAGAGAAGCCTCAACCAACGACAGTTGTGGTAGAAACGCCCGCGGCGCCGCCGCCCGTCGCCGTGACGCCACAATTCCAAATGCAAGCACCGCCGCCGGTAATGTATTTCCGTCCGCAACCGTCGTGGATGCCACATAATGCACCGTTACCGCCGTACCATTATGGACGTTAATCGCTGTTTCATTACGCTTCGCCATAACTTGAATTAAAAATAGCGCAGCGTTTTGAATCAAATTCAATCGTGTTTAATTGCAGTTGACGCAGAACATATTTGGTTAAGAATCAACCGATTGCTGCGTCAACTGTCGTAACGGCCATCATCATTTGCGCCCCGTCATTTAATTGACGTGTCACGCCGCCGCCGCCACCACGCGAAATACCCCGTTACCCCGACAATATAGCCAATTCCCGCTAAAATATCATTCAAGCGCAATCGCTCGATGGAGTGCTGCAATTCCACTCGCAGCGGGTTAATACGGCGCGCCACCGCTTCTTCAATTGCGGCAATTAACATCGGATCAAGTTGATTCGCCATCACTGGTGGCGTTGGTAATGCTGTCGGCGCGGTGAAAACCATTGGCGATGACGTGTCTGCGGGCGCGCTCAATTCAGCCGCCGTGATTAACCATTCCGCCCGATGCCCATCGCCACTGTCGGCAATTATTCGCAAATCCATTGCCGCAGGTGCGTGATAATGGAATTGCCCCGCCGCATCCGGTTGTAATTGTGTCAATTGCTTACCCGCCTGATCGCTAATGATAATGTGCGCGCCACTTGCGGCTGCGCCATTCGCAAAATAAGCACGTCCGTCAATCTCCTGACCAATGGCAGTAGCAAATACTTTTAATTGATGCGCTTCACTTGGCGTTGCATAAATGACTGCCATACAACCAAGCAGCGCGCAATAACGCGAGGCTTGAAACATGATTAAACCTGATGCAGCACGGTGCGTGGTAATAATTGCGGTTCTATTTGATGAATAAAGCGTAAGGCGGCGCCGGTCACGACTGCTTCAATCACGGCTAATGGTAATGCGGTTATTAACAAGAGTTGCGCGGTGGGTAAAAAGGCTTGCCCGCTTAAAATCAATTCACCCGCGACGAATGCACTGGTCATTATAATACCGAGTGCGCCAATCACGGCGCCGAGCCAGAATAATGGTGGACGGCGAGGAATGAATAACCGAAATAAACCCGCGCAGATGAGCGCCGGCAGTGCCATGTTAAGTAAGTTGATTCCCAGCGTGGTGACGCCGCCGTGACCGAAAAAAACTAATTGCAATAATAATGCGATGAATAACGCTGGCACGGCTGCCCAGCCAAGAATTACGCCAATTAACCCGTTGAGTAGTAAATGAACACTGCTCGGGCCGAGTGGGATGTTAATTAATGAAACCACGAAAAATGCGGCTGATAAAACGGCGGTTTGTGGCAATTGTTCGTCGGTCAAGTGTTTAATGCTGTAGGTTAATAACCCAAGTGCAACGCCGCCGCCAGTGATTAACAACGGTGCAATTAAAATGCCGTCTGGTAAATGTGCCATATTCAACGCTACTCAATTAAAGATCACGGGTGCGCACCCACAATAATCCGCCCAGTTCAACTGGGACTAATGTGCCGTCGGGATTGGGTAATGATTGTTCCACTGGAATCAATGCCGCAAATCCCCACCAGCCAGCGCGGGGCATGGTAAATGCGAATACGCCATTGGCATCAGTTTTAATGACTTGAGTTATAAACGGATCCGCCGGCGCGGTAATAGAACCATCATTACGCCATTCCACTTCGACCGTTGCAAAGGGCGCCGGTTGACCATTGTATTGAACAACGCCACGCATTAAATGCCCCGTCCATAAACCATAAGGGCGGGTTAATGGAATGATTTCCACCGGCAAACCAATTGGTTGATCCCAACCGCTTTCTTCACCGTAGGCGCTGACAATGACTTTGGTGTAATGAATAATCATCACGCCTTCGGCCTGTTCCCAATAGGGCGCGGGTTCGACAAAAAAGAGATGATCGCCCGGTTGTTTAATGGTGTATTGGGCGGTGAATGCGGGTTGATTGTTCAATTGCACTGGAGTTAATTGCGCCATTAAATCCACTTTTCTATTGCCAATCAATACCCCGAAGTGTTTAGGTTTAGCCATTGGCATGGCCGGCCCGCGTGCCATTGGATGGGTAAAATCAAGCGTGAATTGCAGCGCACGTTCATTAGGCGTGCTGATAATTTCATTAGACGGAATCAATTCTTGGAAATGCGCGGCGGCGGTGCTGGAGATGAGCGCGGTGAATAAAACGGCAATGAATGTTGGACGCGGGATGAGAATAAACATGGGCGGTGGTGGTATTTTAGGATTGCCAAGTATGACAAATCCTAATTTGTTCTTATCACCGCGTCAAACGAAGACCGCGCGAAACGCCGCCCGCCCGTCAGCGCGGCTCGGTGCGCGGCGATTTGGGCGGCGGCTGCCAGCCCGCCTCGGTGTTGACCGCCGTCGCGCTCGGCTGCCGCCGTTTGCCAATCTGTTTGCGATCCCGCCAGCGATCCTTGACACGCGGTTTGTCCGCTTGTTTTATTTGCGCAACAGTGTTGGATTTAGGTTTCGATTTCGGTTTGGCGCCACCTTTGAACTGCGCTTTCAACCCCGGCAGGGCGCGAAACTCGGGCGTTAATGCTAAATACCGCGCAATGCTGTCGGCACGATTCCAGTCAGCCGCGGCAATGAGCGAAATGGCCACACCTGTGGCGCCGGCGCGACCAGTGCGCCCGGTGCGGTGCAAATAATCATCCCCGCTGCGCGGCGGATCAAAGTTGACCACCAACCGCACCGCTGGAATATCCAAGCCCCGCGCGGCCACGTCGGTCGCCACCAGTGTTGCAATCACGCCACGTTGGAATAAACCCATGATGCGATTGCGTTCGCGTTGATCGAGTTCGCCGTGCAACACACCGCTGCGCACGTTGTTATCACGCAACTGTTGCCCAAGTGACTCAGCACGGATGCGCTGGTTGACAAATACGAGACATTGCCCGTCGGCTTCCCCCAGTAACCAGCGCAGTTGTTGCAACTTTTGTGCATCACTGTCGCTTAAAATGTACTGGTGCGTGATGTCGGGATGGCCGCCGCCGTGACGCGGTGAGTCGAGGGTGATGACCTGCGGCTGGTGCAGCGCCGGGTCAATCAATTCGCGCAGGCGGCGGTGATGTAAAGTGGCGGAAAATAACCAGGTTTGGCGCGGTGTGTGACAGCGGTTGACGATGGCCAGCACGTCGTCGGCGAAGCCCAGATCGAGCATTCGGTCGGCCTCGTCGAGTACCAACATTTCCAGATCGCGCAGACTGAGCGCGTTGCCGCTGTTGTGTAAATGGTCAAGTAGCCGCCCGGGTGTGGCAACAATGATGTCGGGGTTTTTACGCAACAGCGGGAGTTGATGACTGCGCGGCGGGCCACCGGTGATGACGCCAATTTGCAGCCGCGTGTAGCTACCTAGTAACAAAAAATGTCGCTCGATTTGCTGCGCCAGCTCGCGGGTTGGCACGAGAATTAACGCCCGCGTGGCGCTGCGCGGGGCGGGATGTGCCAATAATCGCTGCATCAGCGGGAGTAAAAATGCCGCCGTTTTGCCCGAGCCGGTTGCGGCGGAGACGAGTAAATCTGCGCCCGCCTGCGCGGCTGGGATCACTTGCTGTTGCATCGGCGTTGGCGTGACGAAGCCGGCGCGCTCTAAACCGCGCAGCAGCGGGGCGGTTAATTTAAAATCGTCAAATCCTGACATCGTCGTAACCTGTTGATTAGATTGAAACCGCCGCGGCGGGCGGGTGTGCAAATTCTGTGCGCTGGGTCAAACTTGGGTATCATGGCACATCGCAGATTCTTGACCAGCGTTTGGTCAAACCACGAGGTCAATTTTACCGCATGACACCTGACATCCTAGACGACGTGCGGCGCGTCGTGACTCACACGTTGCAATTGGGCAGCCGCGGGGCGCACTTGACGGCTGAATCGCCACTGCTGGGGGCGCTGCCGGAACTGGATTCGTTGGCGGTGGCCAGCCTGATTGTTGCGCTGGAGGAACACTTTGGATTTGCCATCGCTGAGGATGAAATCAGCGCGGCCACGTTCAGTACGCTCGGTGATCTGACGGCGTTTATGGCAGCACAAGGGCATCCGTGACCGCGACCGCCCCGCCATCACCGGCCGATTACACGCTGGAGGCGCTGTTCATTGCTGGCGCTCTCGGGCAATTATTTTGCATTCACACCTTCCCCAGTCACGCACCGCCGCAGGGCGTGATTTTATACGCGCACCCGTTCGGCGAGGAAATGAACAAATCACGGCGTCAGGTGGCACTGCAAGCGCGCAGCTTTGCCGCGAGCGGGTATGCCGTGTTGCAATGCGATTTGAGCGGCTGCGGTGACAGCGCGGGCGAGTTGACCGACGCGGAGGTCAGTCGTTGGTTAGACGATTTGCAGCAGGCGCGGGCGTGGCTGGCGCAGCGGTGGGGGGCGGATCAGCCGTGCGTGTTGTGGGGATTGCGGTTGGGCGCGACGTTGGCGGTGCTGGCGAGCCAGTGCCAGTCACCCGCGCCGCGGCTGTTGTTGTGGCAACCGGTGTTGGACGGGCGGCAATTTTTAAACCAATTTTTGCGGGTGAAATTGGCGACGGACATCTTATCTGGTGCGCATGAACGCACGACGGTTGCGGCGTTATGGCAACAGTGGCAGCGCGGCGACACGATTGAAATTGGCGGGTATTTGCTGACGGCGCGCTTGGCGGATTCGATTGCCGCGTTGGATTTAAGTCAACTCACGCCCGCGGCACCGGTGATTTGGCTGGACGTGGTGGCTGAGGATGCGACCGATTTGACCGCGCCGCGGCTGGCGCTCGTGAACCAGTGGCAGCAGCAGGGCGGGGCGGTGACGGCGCAGGTGGTGACGGGGCCGCCGTTTTGGGCGATGCAGGAAATTGCCGAGTGCGCGGCGCTCATCACGCGCTCGTGTGAGAGGCTGGCGGGTTGAACGGTCGCGCACTGAAAACTGTTGATTTTACGGAGGTTTTATTTATGTCCACCCCAGACCAGCGCAATTTGGCGTTAACCGGTGATGATGACGACGAGGCGGAGGAGTTGGTCAGCGCCGAGGATTTTTTGACCCATTACGGCGTCAGCTTTGACCCGGCGGTGGTACAGGTCAATCGGTTGCACATTTTGCAACGGTTTCACGAGTCATTGGCGGCGGCTGAGGCGGCGGGGGCGTTGTCAGGCGATGCGCCGGCGCGTTATTCGCACGAGGCGGCGTTGCTGCGCTCGGCGTATGAGGATTTTGTCCACTCGGATGCGCTCACTGAAAAGGTGTTTCGCGTGTTCCAGCGCCAGCCGCCGGCGGCCGTGCATGTCAGCGTGGCTGAGTTGCTCAAGTCGCGTTCCGAGTAATCCAGGTTAATAGCAAGTTGAGTTGAATCATGCAGCAACCGCAATTTGATTACGGCGAACAGGTGCGCGTGGTGCGGCATCTGCGCAATGACGGCACTTTTCCCGGGCGCCCGACGGGCAGTTTGTTGATCCGCCGCGGCAGTCTGGGATATGTGCGCGACGTGGGGCATTTTTTACAGGATCAGGTGATTTACGCCGTCCATTTTCTGCCCGAGGACATCGTAATCGGCTGCCGTGAAACTGAGTTGCAACCCGGCACGGCGCCGTGGGTGGTCAGTCAGTTTGAAACCCGCGAGCAGGTACTCGCCCGCATCACGCTCGCCAGCAACGGGCGGGTACTGGTCGAAGCGGGCGTGGCGGGTGAGGTGGTGGACGTGATTCGTGACCGCCCAGATGGCGTGGTGTATCACGTCCAATTTCCCGGCTGCAATGTGCTGGAAGTGCCAGAGTCGGCGTTGGAAAACACCGCGTAGGTGTATCCTTGCGGCATCCGACCGACTGGTAACTCGTTGTGAGACTCCATCATGCACTGCCACCCACACCCACCGCTGCGCCGCTCCGTTCTGCTTGGCATCATCGCCAGCGCCACCTTGATCAGCGGCTGCGCCAGCGTCGCTGATCAATATCAAGACCCCCGCGACCCCTGGCAAGGTTACAACCGCGCCATGTTCCGGTTTAACCACCAATTTGACCGCTGGTTACTCAAACCGCTGGCGAAGGGTTATCAAGCCGTCAGCCCGGCGGTGGTTGATCGTTCCATCAGCAACGTCTTCGCCAACCTAGCCGACGTTCCTTCAGCAATCAACAACTTGCTGCAATTCAAACTCGCCCGCGCCAGCACCGATTTAGGCCGCGTTGCCGTCAACAGCACCGTCGGCGTGGCGGGTATTTTCGATGTCGCCACCAACCTCGGCGTTCCCAGTTACAAAGAAGATTTAGGGCAAACCTTCGGCTACTGGGGCATGGGTACGGGACCGTACCTAGTGCTACCCGTCCTCGGCCCCAGCAACGTCCGCGACAGCATTGGTTTCGCCATCGGCACTCAACTGCACCCGCTCACCTACTTGGACTCCAACTGGCACTGGGGTGGCGTGGCGCTACACACCGTTGATCGCCGCGCTGATTTACTCAGTGCCGACGCCGTGTTTGACTCCGCCGCGCTTGACCGCTACAGCTTTCTGCGCGACGCCTACCTCCAACGGCGAAAAACGCTCGTGTATGACGGCAATCCACCCGAATCCAGCGACGAGGCAATGGATGATGCCGCCGATGACCACGATTAACTGCGCCCCGCACCGTGCGCCCCACCGGCAATTGGCTGACCAATGCGGCGGCGGCGGTGACGTGTTATGAAATCACACTGGGCAGACACGCTCGACCTCGACGCCCATATCGCCATTGGTCAGGTGGCCACCGAAGCCGAAAGTGCCGAAATGCTCAGTTGGCTGCTCAAACTCGAACCCGAGCAACGCTGGTGCCTGTTACTCAGTCGGGATCCGCGCCTGCTGCACCTGGTCGCGGGCGACTACCGCCGGCTGCTGACCTTGATGGTGGAACTGGAAAGCGCGGCGCTGCACACGGCTGCTGCGCCACCGTGTGCAAGTGCGGAATCCAGTCCACCACTGCTGGCGCTCCCCAACCCGTTCACCCCGCCGCCGTCGCACTGGCACTGGCGCAGTATCGCTGTCAGTACCGTCGTGCTAGTGAGCGCCACTGGGTTTTGGCTGACCACGCCCGGCGGTCAAGATCACTGGCAGCAGTGGCGCAGTGCGATCAGTCACATTTGGAACGCGCCGGTCAATCAGTCCACGCCCGCGCCCGCTGTCACCGTTGCAGAACGTCAGCGGCAAGCCCTCGTCGCCTTCGTGCTGGTTGAAACCATTGCGAAAAAATTGGCGGAAGGTCAAGCATTTGCACCCGAATTGGCCGCGCTGCGCACCATTTGGCCAGGTGCTGCGCAACTGGAACCGTTATTGCCATTTGCCGCGCCAGTTGTCCCGACCCCGGCGGCGCTGCGTGACGAGCTGGCGCGGTTGAATGCCAAGTTGACACAACAACACAGCGATTTAATCACCGCGGCGCAAACTGGGCGGCTGAATTGGGCAGATTTTTACGCGCAACTGCCGCTACTTGAACAACGCCGAACGCCGGCGGAGGCGGCGCTCTCCCAGGTGCGCGACGGCAATTGGTCAGCCGCGACCGCGACCTTGGCGGCGCATCCGGATGCCGGCTATCAAGCGTGGCGGGCGCAGGTGACGCGCTGGTTGGATGCCCAGCAGGTGGTGACGCAACTGGTGACGGTGGCGTGGTCGCAGCACGATTGGTCAGCGCCCGCCGCCGCTCCGACTGGCGAGTGACGATCAACCGAGGTCATGTCATTGAATAATCAAGCAAAATTTTACCTGCGTTATTTTGCCAGTCTGCGCGAACAGGTGCAGTGCAGTGATGAAGTGCTGGGCGGCGCGGACGTGGACATGTTGGAAACAGTCGCGGCGCTGCGGGCGCATTTGGCGGGGCGGGGCGGGTGCTGGGCGACGGCATTTGCGCCGGAACATGTTTTGCTGGTTGCCGTCAATCACGCGCTCGGCTCGTCAACAACCCGACTTGCCGACGGTGACGAGGTGGCATTTTTCCCGCCGGTCACGGGTGGTTAATTCGCAAATTGTGAGTTGAGTTATCAATCAGTGACGCGCTGATTTTATGGTCACGTCAATACCGTGCTTGCCAATCACTCGGGCAATTTTCACTCGCCAATCTATTCAATACTGCCGCTTGTAAAATGCCGCAGGTAGATTGATTGTTATTGATTCGTAGCGCGATCATGCGAATTAAATCCATTGACGTATTTTAATGACTTGAGCAAGCCATCACTCATGCCGGGAGAAACTACATGTTGCATTCAGTTCGCACCAAAGTATTTTTACTCATTGCCGGTATTGGCTGTATTTCACTGGTTTTAGGCGTGGTTTATTCGCAAACTGTCAAACACAGCCTCACACAACAAGCTATTAAAAACCACCAACAAAAATTACTTGCCGAAGTCAAGCAACACCTCGCCAAAAAAGAGGATATTGGTTTAACCAATGCGCTGGCCTTTTCGGCTAATCCGGGTATTATTAACGCACTGAGTAGCGCCCACCGCGAGCAAGCACAAACGGTCATTCAGGCAATTAGCAAACTTTACGAACGCAATAGCAATTTCAAAAACATTCAAATCCATTTGCACGATCAACATTTGCATTCTTTTTTTCGCAGTTGGCAACCCAATCTATACGGTGATAATTTAAAACCATCACGCTCCAGCGTTGTACGGGTGCAGCGTGAACAAAAAGGATTTGTCGTCTTTGAATTGGATGAATTGGGATTGATGTTACGCGCACTTGTGCCAATTTTTGATGACAAAGTATTGGTGGGCAGTTTAGAGTTTTTACAAGGATTGGCGAGCGTCAGCCGTGATCTGGAAGCCGAAGGTAAGTTCTATCTAGTGCTATTAAACGAATACACACAGCGCGCCGTGCCAAAAGTAAAAAACAATCATCAAGTTGATCAGTTTGTCGTGATGAACAACCGGTTTTTTAGCGATGCAACATTAGATTTTGCCCGCCATTTGGACTATGAACCATTACTCAGTCAGGGCTACATCGTATCGCCAGAATTCTTTGCCACCTTTTTACCAATTAAAGACATCAACGGCACGTTGGTTGGCTATCACATCGTCGGTGAACCGCGCCGGGTTTTACAAGCTGGTATTGATCAAACCTTAAACATTGTTGTTTCTTATCTCATGTTAATTTTAGGCATGATTATTTTTACAGTCGTTGCCGTTTTTCTAGGGTTGCAAACCATTATTTTACGTCCCTTATTAAAAATTAAAGCCGGGTTGCAAGCGTTTTTCGCCTATTTAAATCACAACCAAACCACAATTGCGCCATTAAACATAAAACAACAGGATGAATTAGGCGACATTGCCAGTATGATTCAAGACAATATCAACCAAACTCAAACCACCTTTGAACATGATCGGCGGTTAATTGCCGAAGTCGAAGAAGTGGTGGAGCATGTTACGGCCGGGTTTTATGCGTATCGCGTACGAGGCTCAACCAGTCATTCGGAATTAGAAAAATTAAAAACCATGCTGAATTCCATGTTGGAATCAGCTAATAGTAATTTTGAAAAAATCTTGGATGCAATTCTCACTTTTGCCGGCTCTGATTTTAGTACCCAAATGAATGTCGAAACGCACAGCGGTAAATTCGGCACATTAATTAGTTCGATTAACACGCTGGGCGTGAGCATTTCAGAGTTAATTGCATTAGTGCAACGCACGGGTGAAACGTTGCAACAGGATGCACAACAACTTTACACCGCCGCGACGCAATTGCGCACCGCCACCGATGCACAAACGCAGGTGGTTAATTCAACCAATTGCACCATTGAAGAAATCACCACTGGTATTCGCCATAGCGATATGCGCATTGTGGAAATGACTAATCAAGTTGCCGGAATGCAAAGTTTAACGCAGGCAATTAGTGACATCGCCGGGCAAACCAATTTATTAGCGCTGAATGCGGCAATTGAAGCGGCGCGGGCGGGTGAACATGGTAAAGGTTTTGGCGTGGTGGCCGATGAAGTGCGGCAATTAGCGGCAAAAACCCAAATGGCATTACAGGAAATTAGTAGTAATGTGGATAATATGCTGACACTTGCAAAAGAAGTGCGGACGTTTTCGCAACAGCAATTAACCCAAATGGCAGCAATGGATGGGGTGACTGAACAATTAGCCGCCACGAATCAAAATAATCATCATGTTGCCGAAAACGTTTATCGGTTAAGCGATCAAATTACTCAGCGCGTGGCCAATTTAGTCAATGTGTCAGCGCAAACCCACGCTTTAAAACGTCCATTAGATCAGGTGTGTAATATTCAATTAGTCTTTGAAATCAATTTCGTGAAATTACAATTCCTGCGCATGAAAGATACCTTTTTAGAAAAACTCAGTCAGCATACGCCATTAAAAGATATGCAATACTTGCCGACGCCATTAGAACAATGGTTATTGCGTTGTCAGGGGCAACCAATGGCACAAAATGCCGCGTGGCAACAATTACAACAAATCAACCACAGTCAGCGTCAAACGATGCAGGCACTACTCACACAACATCTTCAGCAGGTTGGCTTGGCGGGATTGCTTCCACTCATTAACCGCTTTGAAGAAGAAACGCGGGAAATGTTTGATAAAATTGATCGCGTTAAAACTGAAGAATGCCGGCGTTTGAATACGCTATTTGAGCAGCAGTTGCATGATAAACAACCGCTGGCGGGCGGCAAACCGATTAAAAAAGCATGATGTTAGCGCAATGGTTTTATTTACGCCGAAGCGGAAAACGATCAATTAGTCACGCCATGCAATTAACCACGATACTCCGCCGATTGCGCATGGGCAGTTAATCCTTCCCCCCGCGCCAGCACGGATGCAATTGGCGCTAATTGCGCGGCGCTATTGGGTGACGCCATAATTAAACTAGAGCGCTTTTGAAAATCATACACGCCCAATGGTGATGAAAAGCGCGCCGTGCGCGAGGTTGGTAATACATGATTCGCCCCAGCGCAATAATCACCCAATGCCTCGGGCGTATGGCGACCCATGAAAATTGCGCCGGCATGGCGAATACGCGCAGCCACTGCTTGCGGATTATCAACTGATAATTCCAAATGCTCGGCGGCAATGTGATTAGCAATAGAAATCGCCTCGTCCAGATCACGCGCTAGAATAAACCCGCCGCGCCGCTGCAAGGCCGGTTCAATTATTGATCGCCGCTCCATCTGCGGTAATAACCGCTCAATACTCGCCGCCACCTGATCTAAATAATTGTCATCCCACGCAATTAACAACGCCTGCGCATCTTCATCATGTTCGGCTTGCGAAAATAAATCCATCGCAATCCAATCGGGATTAGTTTGACCATCACAGATAATTAAAATCTCCGAGGGACCGGCAATCATGTCAATGCCAACTTGCCCGAATACAGCGCGTTTTGCAGTGGCGACATAACTATTGCCGGGGCCAACAATTTTATCAACCGCCGGCACCCGCTCCGTACCATAGGCCAATGCCGCAATTGCTTGCGCACCGCCAATGGCAAAGGCGCGATCTATTCCCGCAATCGCCGCCGCCGCTAATACCAGTGAATTAACTTCACCATTCGGCGTCGGCACCACCATGATTAACTCCGCCACGCCGGCCACTTTCGCGGGAATAGCATTCATTAATACCGAAGACGGATACGCCGCCTTGCCGCCGGGGACGTATAACCCCACGCGATCCAGCGGCGTCACCTGCTGCCCCAACAGCGTCCCGTCGGTGTCCGTGTACGCCCAACTTGCCAGCCGTTGATGCTCGGCATACGCCCGAATGCGCGCCGCGGCGGTCTCCAACGCGGTGCGCTGGTCGGCGGGAATGGCGGCCAGCGCGGCAGTCCAGCGGCTTTGCGGCAATTCCAACGCAGCGGCATTTTCCGGTGTCCAGCCGTCAAAGCGGGCGGTGTAATCGCACAGCGCAACATCGCCATTGCAGCGCACGTCGGCAATGATGGTGTCAACCACCTGTTGCACGCGGGCGTCGGCAACGCTTTCCCAAGCTAATAATTGATCTAATCGTTGCGTGAAATCAGCGGCAGCGGTGGTGAGGCGAGTTAATTCAAACATGGTGATTCACTTGACGGCGGTTGGGTGATTAAAAATGGGTGGTTGGGTGATTAGATGGAAATGCAGATTGACGTTAAATGGGTTCACGGCTTGACAATATCAACCGAGAAATTCTCGTTCAACGCCTGCGCAATTTTCAATAATAAACGGCGCTTGGCATCCGTACTACTGTGGGTGGTGACAAAACACTGGCCGATGTTGACTTGATTAACAGTATCGAGTTTTTGTTTGCTAATCAAGGGCGCTTTACCGAATGCAAAATTGAGTGCCGCGACGCGCTGCCAACCCAATTTTTTAATTACTTGCGCAAAGGTATCTGATGCTTTCTTTTCATAAATCACCGCGCCATCGGCAAATTTCACCACCAGAATTGTTTTAGGGCTTTTATGATTGAATGGCGTGAGTTGAGTCATTAACGGCCATTCATCGGGTAACTCATCAGCGTTATCATGCTGATCGGCATCATCACCGTCATCTTCATCAATTGATTCGCCCGCTGATTCCACCGCATTTTTCAATTGTACCCGCTGCCGCGTCGCCTCGTCTAATTCCGTGATCCATTCGTGTTTCAGCGCCGCTAATTTATTCCGAAATGCCCCGAGATTTTCACCCGCCGCAATCGCAGTTTTTGCCTGCGCATATTCGTTTTGCCGCAAAAAAGCAGCGCCCTGCGTATTCACATCACCAATCACGCTATCAATCTCATCCAAGATCATATCAAAGGCAATACTAATGCTATCAGCGGGCATGTTACAATTCACTTCAATAAACAACTATCAACGCAACGTCACGGCAATTAACCGTATTATAACAGTAATTGTTCATGTTTAACGACCCCAACCGCTTGATTGACCACATCCGCAGCGGCTTCAACCGGCAGCGCGTGATCGTAATTGGCGACCTGATGCTCGACCGCTACCTGTGGGGCGAGGTCAGCCGCATCTCACCCGAAGCCCCCGTCCCCATCGTGCGCGTACAACGTGACACTGCCGTCGCCGGCGGCGCGGCCAACGTCGCCCGCAATTTAGCCAGCCTCGGCGCGCAGGTGGCAGTCATTGGCATGACTGGAGATGACGCGGCGGCAATCGAACTGCGCCAGCAACTGACCGCGGCCGGCATTGACACGACCGCGTTATTGACCGACGCGACACGTCCAACCACCACCAAAACCCGCGTGATTAGCCAACATCAGCAAATGCTGCGGCTCGATCAGGAAATGACGCAGCCGCTGTCAGCTGCGGCGCTGGCACAAATATTGTCGGCCACTGCGGCCAAGTTGGCAGACTGTGACGCAATAGTGCTGTCAGATTATGCCAAAGGGGTGTTAAATACGGCCATTTGTCAGCAGGTGATTGCTCAAGCGCGGGCGGCCGCGTTGCCGGTGCTGGTTGACCCGAAAGGTACGGATTTTGGGCGGTATCGCGGCGCGACGGTGTTGACGCCAAATCGCGCTGAATTGGCGGCAGCGACGGGCGTGGCGCTGGGCGATCTGGACAAATTATTGAACGCAGCCAAGGGGTTACGGCGCGAATTGGACGTGACGGCGGTGCTGGTCACACTCGGCGAATTGGGCATGGCGTTGTGCGATGCCGACGGGGTGCGGCGCATTCCCGCCCGCGCCCGCGAGGTATTTGACGTGTCCGGCGCGGGCGACACCGTGATCGCCGTGTTCACCATTGCCCACAGCGCCGGCTGGTCGGCATTCGCCAGCGCGCAATTAGCCAATCTCGGCGGCGGCGTGGTGGTCGGTCATTTAGGCACTGCGCAATTAACCCGCCCCGAATTACTCGCCGCCGTGCTGAATGAGATCAATTCAGAAAATCAAATAGATCAAGCGGGCGGCGGGCAAATCAACAAGGTTTGCAGTTTAAATGAATTATTACCGTTGGTGCAACAGTGGCGCCGTCAAGGTGAGCGCATTGTTTTTACTAACGGTTGCTTTGATCTATTACACGCCGGCCACGTCAGTTATTTAGAACAGGCGCGGCAGCATGGCCAGCGGTTAATTATTGGGTTGAATAGCGATCATTCGGTGCAGCAATTAAAAGGTGAGTCGCGTCCAATCGTGACTGAACAAGATCGCGCCCAAGTGCTGGCCGCATTAGCTGTGGTTGATGCCGTTGTCATCTTTAATCAACCCACGCCATTGGAATTGATTGTTGCATTACAACCTGACGTATTAGTCAAGGGTGCGGATTACCGCCCCGAGCAGGTGGTCGGTGCCAACGAAATCAAAGCGTGGAATGGACAATTAGTATTAATTCCATTGCTTGCCGGGCGCAGCAGCAGTGCATTAATTGCACGTCTCAGTCACACTGAAACAGGAATTGAATGATGACAGTTACCATCAGCATTAAAATTACTCGCCAAAAACTTCCACCGCCGCCACCGATAGTCCGTTCGCAGCATTGCTCGCCGGTAGGGCTATTATTACTTATTTTATTCATTTTGCCGGTCTTATTACCTGCCGATACCATGTATCGTTATGTGAATGAACAGGGCGTGGTTGTCTATAGTCAAACGCCGCCCGTTGGGCAACAAGCCGAGCCAATTAACGCCGTGCCGGGGCCGAGTGAAGCGGATAAACAAGCGGCGCAGCAACGCTTGCAACAGTCATTAAAAAACAATAATAAATCGCAAAATTCAGCCAGTTCTGCTGATAAAAAAATGCAAAAATATGCCGATATTTTTGCTAAAAACTGCACGATTGCCCGCGAGAATTTAGAAAAGATCGAGCAACTGGGTGATCGGGCACTGATTATGCCTGATGGTAAAAAAAATTATCCCAGCGCGGCTGAACGTGAGGCGCTCATCACGCAAACGCAGCAACAAATCAATGATAATTGCAAATGACTTGTTTAATTGCGGCGGGTAATTTATGATAGATTTTGTTGAAATTATCTGAACAACAGAGGTTAATGATCATGCAACAAACACGTTACCATCAATTAAGCGTGAAACTACTTTCCATTTTGGCATTAATCACCAGTTCAAGCGCCATTGCGCGGCAATCGCCATTCGATGATGACGCCGTCGTTTGTCCACATGGCGTCACCAATTGCGGTGAACCCATCGCACAACCCAATTATGGTCAAGCGACCTGTGGTAATAATCAAGTACTGGTACAGAGCTATATGATTAATCGGGATGGCTCTGAATCAACTGCACCTAATAATGTGCCGGTACAACAATGGACATTAGCACCCGGCGCGTATCAATTATGGGTGCATGGTGGAATTGGTGGCATAGCGCGTATTGCATTTAATGCAGGTGGGGCGCGTCAAATCATTAGCGCCGGTATTACACCAAATTGTACGCCATCCCCCAGTCCAGTTTTCACTATTCCTAACGGCAGCATTGGCAGCGATTTTTCTGTTGAGCAATTAATTTCTGGCATGACCTGTGGGACACATGCCTTTATTCACGAACGCGGATTTATTATTTGCGCTGCCGCGTCAGCAAATAATACGGTTGGTTATGAACTCTATTTTGACGGCAAATTAGTTTCTAGTCCCGATCCCGGTCCAGATAAGCGTTATACCCGCCAACAAGCACAGGAAAATTGCGATTGGAATATGGAGACTAAACCGCAGTTTCATATTCGCTGTGTTTATAATGGTGAAGTATTAGGTGATCGCCCGGGGCGCACCGCACAACCCGGCGTTGGTTATGAACTTTATTTTGATGGCAAACTAGTTTCTAGTCCCGATCCCGGCCCAAAACATCGCTATACTCGCCAACAAGCGCAGGAAAATTGTAATTGGAATATGGAGACTAAACCACAGTTTCATATTCGGTGTATCTATAATGGTGAAGTATTAGGTGATCGCCGGGGACGGTGAAAATCTATCCATATTCTACGCAACAATCTGAGGCATCAAACGTGATAAATCCAATTGGATTATTAACAATATTCGCTACTGCATCATTAATGACAGCAGTCGCATTTGCGCAATCAACTGCGCCCGCACCGAATGTCGGTTATGCGCTGTATTTTAATGATAAGTTAGTGGTATTACCCGACCAAACGTCTGAGTCTCTTTATACCCGCGAACAAGCAGATCAAAATTGTCACTGGAACATTAAAAATAAACCCTATGTGCATGTGCGCTGTGTGTATAACGGTGAAGTGTTAATGGATCGCCCAGCGGCGACAACCGGGAAGTTTCGTATGGAATTGGATACTGATCGCCCAGATGCAAATTATCGCGTCTTTACCATGTTAAAACCGGATCCAGAAGTCTGTTTTAATACCTGTTCACAAGAACCAAGATGCCAAGCCTGGACCTATTATAAAATCAATAGCGCAAGTCGTTATAATGCCATTTGCGCATTGAAAGATAGCGTTCCTCATCCGATGGCATCCGATTGCTGCATTTCAGGTGTGAAATAAAACACTTTGACATACACAAGTGAAATAACTTTGAGGATGACAGGCTAAAAACTTGGCAAACAACTGACAAAAATTGTATGATATTAATCGTTCCAATGCTCCTGCGTGGAACGATCAACCCCTTGCGTTAATAACAGCAGTTATCTAACTGAATAGTTATTCACCATCCCGCGTTAAATATTTCATCAATGATCAGCGCGTTACCTTAACAGTCCCCGCTCGTCTTCCAAATGTTTCGGTTAATTCAAAACTGAATTGACCAATCTAGTCGTTACTTTTGCTGAATGTTGTATTATCATAGTGGCAGTTTTTCACTGTCCTATGTTGTATTTCATTTGCCTAAAGTAATTATCCCATGACTAATCACCACGCCGCTCGTGCCGACAAGGCATTAGAAACCCTCCGTTTGCGTTTATTAGACCTGACCGCCCGCAATCGCCTCATCAATTTTCGCCATAAAAAAAATACCAGCTTGCGTCTGATAAGCGTCCCCCCGGATCAATTATTAGAAACGCTGTTAACTGAGACTGAATTACGCTTTGCCGCCGTGCCAGAACCGACTGAAACTGAATTGATCGCGGCAGGTTATCGCGGGATTAATTCGGCTACGCAGCAAATTAAACTATTGCGTGACCCGCCAACAGCGGCAGAATGGGCGCAATACTTGGGGCGCGAAACCAATGATGAAATGCCATTACCAACGGCAGTCAAATCAAATAAAACCCCCGCGCCAGATCATAAAACGCTGCACACGCTGTTATTTCCCGCTGAATTAGAAACGCAATTGCGTAAATTGACGCAATTGGCCGAGTCTGCGATTCAAGAAATGGGCGCGAATATTTTATATTTAGCACTCGGGTTTTTAGCCTGGCACGAGGGCGGGCATGAAGATAACCTGCGTCTTGCGCCACTCTTTTTAATTCCGGTGCGTTTGCATAAGGGACGCTTAAATACTAAAACCCAAGTGTATGAATACACGCTCAGTTATTCGGGTGAAGATTTAATTCCCAATTTGTCATTGCGGGAAAAATTGCGCACTGATTTTGCAATGGCATTACCGGATTTAGATGAAAACACCACACCCGAAGCGTATTTCGCAGCGGTGCAAGTGTTAATTCAATCTCAACCGCGCTGGCAATTACGCCGTCAATTGGCATTGGCACTGCTTAATTTCAATAAATTGTTAATGTATTTGGATTTGGATCCCAGCCGTTGGCCGACGGATGCCAATCTTTTAAATCATCCGCTAGTCGCGCAGTTTTTATCCGTCTATCAACCACACTCTAATACTGCTGCTGCGCCAATCGAGCAATGCGGATTTAATGAAGAATACGCGATTGATGAGATTGGCGCTATTCACACCCATTATCCGTTAATTGAAGATGCGGATAGTTCCCAGCATAGTGCGTTAATTGATGCGATTAAAGGTAAAAACTTGGTGATTGAAGGGCCGCCCGGCACGGGTAAATCACAAACCATTACCAATTTAATTGCAGCGGCATTGGCACAGGGTAAAAAAGTGCTATTCGTAGCGGAAAAACTTGCAGCATTGGAGGTGGTGTGGCGGCGACTTGACCGGGCGGGGTTGGGTGAATTCTGTTTGGAATTACACAGTCATAAATCGCAAAAGCATAAGTTATTAACAGAGATTGGTGAACGATTACAACAGCACGGTCAATACCGCAGTCCAAGTGAATTAACATTGGAAATTTCCCGTTATGAAGCGCACGTCACCGCATTAAAAAATTACGCGCTCACCATTAATCAAAGCTGGCAAGAGAGCGGTAAAACGGTGCATGAAATTTTGATGGCGGCGACGCGCTATCGTGAATTATTAGGGATGAATCCCGCCGCATTCCATCCCGCCGGTTATACGCCAAATCAATACACCGCGACTATTCACCGCCGCAATCAAGAACAGGTGACGGCGTATAGCAAAGTGTATCAAGGCATTGCCGCGCAATTGAATCAACCCGGCAATTTACGCACCCATCCATGGTATGGCGTGTGCAATAGTGAGTTGCAATTGTTTGATAATGAACAGGTCTGGGCGGCATTAAATGAGTGGCAATTGGCGTTGCGCAACTTGAATCATCAACGCAATGAACTGGCTGATCTATTTGGAACAACGCCGAATGAAGTGGCGAATACACTGGGTGATGCCGAGCAATTAAAAGTGATTCCAGCCTTGCACGGCGATGAATTGCTGAGTTGTTTGCCGAAATTGCGCGGCGCGGCGTTGATGCAGGCACAGGCGGCGTGCGATCAATTGGTGCAGATCGCCGCACAATCGGCGCAGTTCCCGACCAATTTGGTGTCAGAACTGGTGCGCAACCCGCCGCTGGTGGACGGCATCGCCCGTGCGAGTGCGCATTTAACGCAACGGGTGGGGCGTGAGGTGCGCTTTGAACAATTATTGCTTGCCGGTCAACGACTTGCCGCGTTACCCGCGCACTTAACGCAGTTTGACGAGCCGCGCCACCAGGTGGCGGCGGCGTTGGGCGAGGCGGGGGCGCACTTGACCGTCAGCATCGCCGGTTTGCACGAATTGCAGACGTTGTTGAGTGTGACGGCGGCGTTACCGACGGCGTTGTGGAAATGGCGTAACCCATTGTTTGATAACGAAGAATTGGACGAATTGTTACCGCAACTGCGGCACGAGTTGGCGGCGTTGCAAGCCATTCACGCGCACGTTGAACGGGTGTTGGCGGTGGAGGCGTTGCCCGATGCGGCGGCGGCGCAGCGCCTAGCGGGGCGGTTGGCGGCGGGCGGGGCATGGCGCTGGTTCAAGTCAGATTGGCGGGCGGCGCGGCGGGAGTTACTCAGTTACGCGGCGAGTCCGCACGCAACTTACCCGCAATTACTGGATAGTTTGGCGCAGTTGACGGCATTTAACCGCAAGTTGCGCCAATTGGATCAGCACCCGCAGTACCGCGCTGCGTTGGGTGAACAGGTGCGCGGGTTGGCGACGGATTTGACGGCGTTGGAGACGTTGCGGGCGTGGTATCGGCGGGTGCGGCAGGAATACGGTATCGGTTTTGGCGGTCGCGTGGCGTTGGGCGAGGCGGTGTTGCAATTGCCCGCGCAAGTTGCGGCGGCGCTGCGTTCATTAGATGAGCGCGGGTTGGCGCAACAAGTCAGCACGATCTTGGCCGAGTTGCGCATTTTACAGACCATTTTTGCACCTGCGCCCGAATTGCGCGATCACCACGCGCCGTTGATTGGTGACGCGGGCGTGATTGCGTTGTTGCTGCGGACGTTGAAGGCGGCGCTCAACGGGTGCGCGGCGTTGTTGCCAAATGGTCTCAAAACCGCGCTGACGATTGGTGAATTGGCGGCGCAGGTTGAGCAATTGGTGGCGTTGCGCGAGGCACTGGCGCAGTGGCAGCAGGCGGATGTTGAGCGGCAACTCTTTGATGGACAAGTGAATTTAGTCAACGGGGACGCGCCGGATTTTGTCGCGGCGTTGTCGCAAGTGACGCACACCTGCGCGCTGGCTGAGTGGTTGGCGGGGTTGCCGCAGCCGGCGTTGCGCGAGTATTTGTACCGCGACGCGGCGGCGGCTTTTGCGTATTTGTCAGCAAAAACAACGAGTTGGCAACAGACTTTGGCGGAGCGGGTGCGCACCCACGCCGCCTTTGCCGCGCTGGTCACGTTGGATGATGAGGCGTGGTTGGCGCCGCCGGCGGACTGTCAATTCGATTTATTGCTGGCGCGTAATGAACACGCATTAGCGCAGCGGGAATGGTTGCAAAATTGGATCTATTATTTGCGGCAGCAAGTGCAATTAAATGCGCTCGGATTTGGTCAATTAACGGCGGCGGTGGCGAATGGAGACTTGCCGAGCAATCAGATTGAAAATGCCTATTATGCCGGCGTGTTTGATTATTTAGCCCGCGCTATTTTCCGGGAGATGCCGCAATTAGAACAGTTCTCTGGACTGGCGCAAACGGCATTGCAAGATGAATTCCGCCGCTGCGATCAGCAATTAAAATCGCTGCAATGTGCGCAGATTGCGTGGCGCATTGATCAAACACCAGTGCCGGCCGGTGTGACATCCACTTATGTCAATGAACGCACCGAACGGGCATTATTAGACCATGAATTGAGTAAAAAGCAACGCCATATTCCAGTGCGGGCGTTATTGCAACGCGCTGGTCGAGCATTGGTGGCATTAAAACCCTGTTTTATGATGGGGCCGATGTCAGTGGCGCATTACCTCGCGCCCGGCAATTTTCAATTCGATTTAATTATTATGGACGAGGCTTCGCAAATTAAACCAGAGGATGCGCTTGGTGCGATTGCGCGGGGACGGCAATTAGTGGTTGTGGGCGATCCGAAGCAATTACCGCCGACCAGTTTTTTTGATCGTGCAATTGAAGAACAGAGTGATGAGCCGCTCACCGCTATTGAAGAATCGGAGAGCATTCTCGATGCGACGCTACCCGTGTTTCCAGCGCGGCGGCTGCGGTGGCATTACCGCTCACAACACGAAAGTTTAATTGCCTTTTCTAATGAAGCCTTTTATGACGGTGATTTGATGTTATTTCCATCGCCGCATCATCAAAGCGATGAATACGGCATTCAATACGTCCGCGTGGCGGCGGGGTGTTTTGTGCATCAATGCAATATAGAAGAAGCGCGCTGTATTGCCGAGGCGGTGCAGGCGCATTTTCAATCCAATCCGAATGAAACGCTGGGATTGGTGGCAATGAATGCAAAACAGCAAGCGCAATTGGAGACGGCAATTGAAGCGCTGGCGAAAACGGATCCGGTGTTGCGGCTGCAATTAGAAGAAGATGCCAATCGTGCCGAGCCGTTATTTATTAAAAACTTGGAAAATGTGCAGGGTGATGAGCGCGATGTGATCTTTATTTCCATGACCTATGGACCGCAAACCCCGGGTGGAAAGGTGCCGCAGCGGTTCGGGCCAATTAATCAAGATGTCGGCTGGCGGCGATTAAATGTTTTATTCACCCGTTCGCGCAAACGAATGCACATTTTTAGTTCAATGGATGCCAGCGATATTGTGATTGGTGAGTCGAGTAAAGACGGTGTTAAAGCATTAAAAGACTTTTTGAGCTATTGCGAAACGGGTGTTATTCATCAGACTGAACATGACACCGGCCGCGCCCCCGACAGTGATTTTGAAATTGCTGTAATGACTGCGCTGCGGTCTGAAGGATTTGAATGCCGGCCGCAAGTGGGAGTCGCGGGCTTTTTTATTGATTTAGCCGTATTAGATCCGAATAATCCCGGACGGTATCTAATGGGTATTGAATGCGACGGTGTGAGTTATCATTCAGCTAAATCAGTGCGTGACCGTGATCGTTTGCGGCAAATGATTTTAGAACGCCTCGGCTGGCGTATTCGGCGGATTTGGTCAACCGATTGGTTTAAGAATCCGCGTGGTGAATTGGCACCAATTATTCGTGAATTACATGCACTCAAATCATCCCCAACAGATGCAGCGAATGATTCAGATAATGATTTATCACAACCGCCGGCGTTGACTGAATATGATGCGAATGAAGAGCCGGCATTGTGTGCCGTCGTGGCGTCCAGTTTTCAATGGTCTATTAATCGCATATCTGATTAAAATATTTTCTGGAGTAAATGATGAACCAATTATTTTACGGTGATAACTTAGACGTGTTGCGCAATAAGATCAAAGATGACACGGTGGATTTATGCTACATTGATCCGCCGTTTAATTCCAAACGCAATTATTTCCAGATTTATAATAATGTTGGCAAAGAAGATGCGGCGCAAGCGCAGGCATTTATTGATACATGGACGTGGAATCAATTCGCGGAGAGTGGATTTGCTGACATTTTGACCAATCAACATGACTACACAACTCAAACAATTGAATTGATAAAAGGATTGCGCGCCGTATTAGGTGCGGGCGGGTTGTTGGCGTATTTGATTAGCATGACGCAGCGCATCAATGAGATTTGGCGAGTATTAAAACCAACGGGCAGTTTTTATTTGCACTGTGATCCCACCTGTAGTCATTATTTGAAATTGATTTTGGATAGCGTGTTTTGCCCGAGGGGCGGGGATTTTAGAAATGAAATTGTTTGGTGTTATCGTGGAGGCGGATCACCGAAAAAAGATTTTGGTAAAAGACACGATGTTATTTTTAGATATTCTAAATCAAATCATTATGCTTTTAACTCAGATTTAGTACGGGTACCTTATCAAGCTGAGGGAGTAAGTAGAAAAGATGATGCAATGTGGGGAAAACATAAAGGAACAGACAAGGTATACAAACCTCATCCTTTAGGCAAGATTCCAGAGGATTGGTGGCCAATCAATGTATTGAATTCAAATGATCCTGAACGTCTCGGTTATCCTACCCAAAAACCAGAGACTTTATTAGAACGCATTATTCAAGCCAGCAGCAACGAAGGCGATTTGATATTAGATGCGTATTGCGGCTGCGGCACCACCGTTGCCGTTGCCCAACGCTTAAATCGGCAATGGATTGGCATTGACATTACTTATCAAAGTATTGCACTCATTTTAGAGCGATTTGAAAAACAATTTGGCGTTGAAATTACGAATAGTATTGTATTAAATGGTATTCCGCGTGACATGGAGTCTGCCCATGCTTTAGCGAATAAACAAGATGATCGCTTGCGTAAAGAATTTGAAAAATGGGCGGTATTAACTTATACAAAAAACCGCGCCACAATCAATGATAAAAAGGGCGCAGATAAGGGCGTTGATGGCGTTGCTTATATTGTCACTGGGCAAAAGACAACTGATAAAGTCATTATTCAAGTCAAATCCGGCAAAGTACAGCGCGGTGATATTGCCAAATTGCGCGGTGATATGGTACGCGAGCAGGCGGTGATGGCGCTGTTTATTACCTTAGAAGAACCAACCAAACCAATGCGTGAGGAGGCAATGGTGGCCGGCATTTATCATCATCAATTATTAAATCGGGAGTATCCCTGTATTCAATTAGTGACGGTGCAGGACATGATAGAGGCGGGACGGCGGAGTGATTTACCGCTCAATCTTGACGTATTAAACAGCGCGTCGCCGGTCAATACTGGTCAACAAAGTGATCTATTATAAAAAGAACTGGAGTAAACGATGAACCAATTATTTTACGGTGACAATTTAGACGTGTTGCGCAATAAGATTAAAGATGACACGGTGGATTTATGCTACATTGATCCGCCGTTTAATTCTAAACGCAATTATTTCCAGATTTATAATAATGTTGGCAAAGAAGATGCGGCGCAAGCGCAGGCATTTATTGATACCTGGACGTGGAATCAATTCGCGGAGTCTGGATTTGCTGATATTTTGACCAATCAACATGACTACACTACCCAGACAATTGAATTGATAAAAGGATTGCGCGCTGTATTAGGTGTCGGCGGGTTATTGGCGTATTTGATTAGCATGACGCAGCGGATCAATGAGATTTGGCGAGTATTAAAACCAACGGGCAGTTTTTATCTGCATTGTGATCCCACCTGTAGTCATTATTTGAAATTGATTTTGGATAGCGTGTTTTGCCCGAGGGGCGGGGATTTTAGAAATGAAATTACTTGGAAAAGAACGAATAACCCGAAAGGTTCGCAATTTAAAGATCGAAAGTATGGCGTTTATACAGATGCAATCTTTTTTTATACTAAATCAACAAATTATACTTTTAACTTAGAGCGAATCAGACAACCACTCACGCCTGAAGAGTTATTAGAAAAATATCCAAAAACAGACGAGCGTGGACGATATTTGGAATATCCTATTTTGCGTTCTGCTTCAAAAGGCCCACGTCCTAACTTAGTTTATGAATATAAAGACTTTACACCACCACAATGGGGTTGGGTTGTTAAACGTGAAAAATTGGAAGCAATAGATCAACGCGGTGATTTAGGTTGGCGGAAAAATGGAATGCCTTATCGTAAATATCGCCCCACAGAAGATCGCGGTGCGCCAATCGGTAATTTATGGGATGACATTATTCGTATTCAATCAAAATCTAAAGAAACAATGGGCTATCCCACGCAAAAACCCGAAGCCTTATTAGAACGCATTATTCAAGCCAGCAGCAACGAAGGTGATTTGATATTAGATGCGTATTGCGGGTGCGGCACCACCGTTGCCGTTGCCCAACGCTTGAATCGGCAATGGATTGGCATTGACATTACTTATCAAAGTATTGCACTCATTTTAGAGCGATTTGAAAAACAATTTGGCGTTGAAATTACGAATAGTATTGTATTAAATGGTATTCCGCGTGACATGGAGTCTGCCCATGCTTTAGCGAATAAACAAGATGATCGCTTGCGTAAAGAATTTGAAAAATGGGCGGTATTAACTTATACAAAAAACCGCGCCACAATCAATGATAAAAAGGGCGCAGATAAGGGCGTTGATGGCGTTGCTTATATTGTCACCGGGCAAAAGACAACTGATAAAGTCATTATTCAAGTTAAATCCGGCAAAGTACAGCGCGGTGATATTGCCAAATTGCGCGGTGATATGGCGCGAGAGCAGGCGGTCATGGCGATTTTCATTACATTAGAAGAACCCACTAAATCAATGCGTGAGGAGGCAATGGCGGCGGGTATTTATCATCATCAGTTATTAAATCGGGCGTATCCGTGTATTCAATTAGTCACAGGGCGGGAAATGATTGAAGCGGGGCGGCGGAGTGATTTACCACTCAATCTTGACGTATTAAACAGCGCGGCGCCGGTGAATACCAGTCAGCAAAGTGATTTATTACAAAAGAATTAGAGTGAATAATGAACCAACTATTTTACAGTGACAATTTAAACGTGTTGCGCAATCAGATTAAAGATGACACGGTGGATTTATGCTACATTGATCCGCCGTTTAATTCTAAACGCAATTATTTCCAGATTTATAATAATGTTGGCAAAGAAGATGCGGCGCAAGCGCAGGCATTTATTGATACCTGGACGTGGAATCAATTCGCGGAGAGTGGATTTGCTGACATTTTGACCAATCAACATGACTACACAACTCAAACAATTGAATTGATAAAAGGATTGCGCGCCGTATTAGGTGCGGGCGGGTTATTGGCGTATCTGATTAGCATGACGCAGCGGATCAACGAGATTTGGCGGGTATTAAAACCAACCGGCAGTTTTTATTTGCATTGTGACCCCACCTGTAGTCATTATTTGAAATTGATTTTAGATAGCGTGTTTTGCCCGAGGGGCGGAAATTTTCTGAATGAAATTGTTTGGCGCTATCGAACAGGTGGTGTGAGTAAAAGATGGTTTGGGCGCAAACACGATATTATCTTTTGGTACGTCAAATCAAAACAATACCAGTTTTATCCAGAGCGTGTCACGGTACCGAGAACAAAAGAAGTGCGGCGGCGAATTAAAAGCGGTGTATTGAATGCGACGCGAGCTGTCACATTAGATAAACTCCCAGATGATGTTTTTGAGATTCAAGCACTGAATGCAATGTCTAATGAACGCCTTAATTATCCCACGCAAAAACCCGAGGCATTATTAGAACGCATTATTCAAGCCAGCAGCAATGAAGGTGATTTGATATTAGATGCGTATTGCGGGTGCGGCACCACCGTTGCCGTTGCCCAACGCTTGAATCGGCAATGGATTGGCATTGACATTACTTATCAAAGTATTGCACTCATTTTAGAGCGATTTGAAAAACAATTTGGCGTTGAAATTACGAATAGTATTGTATTAAATGGTATTCCGCGTGATATGGAGTCCGCCCGTGCGTTGGCGAATAAACAAGATGATCGCTTGCGTAAAGAATTTGAAAAATGGGCGGTATTAACTTATACAAAAAACCGTGCCACAATCAATGATAAAAAGGGCGCAGATAAGGGCGTTGATGGCGTTGCTTATATTGTCACTGGGCAAAAGACAACCGATAAAGTCATTATTCAAGTGAAGTCCGGCAAAGTACAGCGCGGTGATATTGCCAAATTGCGCGGTGATATGGCGCGAGAGCAGGCGGTCATGGCGATTTTCATTACATTAGAAGAACCGACTAAACCAATGCGTGAGGAGGCAATGGCGGCGGGTATTTATCATCATCAGTTATTAAATCGGGCGTATCCGTGTATTCAATTAGTCACAGGGCGGGAAATGATTGAAGCGGGGCGGCGGAGTGATTTACCACTCAATCTTAACGTATTAAACAGCGCGGCGCCGGTGAATACCAGTCAGCAAAGTGATTTATTACAAAAGAATTAGAGTGAATAATGAACCAACTATTTTACGGTGACAATTTAAACGTGTTGCGCAATCAGATTAAAGATGACACGGTGGATTTATGTGTCACGACACGCACAATTGTATGATGCTCAGTGAATAAAACATGCTAACAGAAACCACCCTCCGCGAGGCGGCATTGCGGGTTGCGGCTGCCGCCCATCAACCATTAAAAGTAATTGTCTTTGGTTCCTATGCTCGCGGTGATGCAACGGTAGAGTCTGATCTCGATTTATTGGTCATTGAACAAGAAATCCCTGATTACACCCAAGAATATCTAAGATTGCACAGCGCGCTCGATCACCTCGGTATTGGTGTTGATTTATTATTATTGACGGCACAGGAGTTTGAATATAAACGCGATTGGTGGACGACGCCGTTGTATTGGGCTAGTCGTGAAGGGCGGGTATTATATGAACACGCATAGCGCACAAGCGGCGGCACTGATACAAGCCGGAGAACGTGATGAACTGGCGTTCGATTTGCTATGCGAATCCGGTAAAGCACCGCTGGAAATTATTGGATTTCATGCCCAGCAAGCCTGTGAAAAGTTTATTAAAGCGGTATTGGTCATTCATGGCATTGTTTTTGGACGCACCCATGATCTTGCGGCACTTGCCGGATTAAGTTTTGCACACGGTATTCAAGTCCCGATTGATAAAAATGCGCTGCGTGTTTTGAATTGTTTTGCAGTCCAATTTCGTTATGAAAGCCGCCGCATCAGTACGGTTAATCAAGCCGACATGGCAGCAATGATTGCGACGCTTAAATCTTGGGCAGAACAGGAAATACTAGATTGCATCAATCAATAACTGACCGCTCAACTGTGTCTCCTAAATGTTTTTCAAATTGATTTATTACAAAAGAATTAGAGTGAATAATGAACCAATTATTTTACGGTGACAATTTAGACGTGTTGCGCAACAAGATTAAAGATGAAACGGTGGATTTATGCTACATTGATCCGCCGTTCAATTCTAAACGCAATTATTTCCAGATTTATAACAACATTGGTCAAGAAAACGCGGCGCAAGCGCAGGCGTTTATTGATACTTGGACGTGGAATCAATTGGCGGAGAGTGGATTTTCTGACATTTTAACCAATCAACATGACTATACCACCCAGACAATTGAATTGATAAAAGGATTACGCGCCGTATTAGGAGCGGGTGGGTTGTTGGCGTATTTGATTAGCATGACGCAGCGAATCAATGAGATTTGGCGGGTATTAAAACCAACCGGCAGTTTTTATTTGCATTGTGATCCCACCTGTAGTCATTATTTGAAATTGATTTTGGATAGCGTGTTTTGCCCGAGGGGCGGGGATTTTTTGAATGAAATGGTTTGGATTTATTCACGCATGGCTGCAAAAGGTCAAAAACAATTAAGCCGCTGTCACGATATTATTTTGTGGTATTCAGTTGGCAAACACTGGACATTTCAGGTTGATAGGATTCGATTGCCGTATGCAAAAACCAGTCACGCACGCGCTGGTTATAAAAAGACTAATCTCGGTGGTGGTAAACCGAAAAGTGCAATCTGTGAATTAAATGAACAAGGAAAATTTCCTGAAGATTGGATACAAATTCCATTTCTAAGAGGTCAGGAATATCTGGGTTATCCCACGCAAAAACCCGAGGCGTTATTAGAACGCATTATTCAAGCCAGCAGTAATGAAGGCGATTTAATATTAGATGCGTATTGCGGGTGCGGCACCACTATTGCCGTTGCCCAACGCTTGAATCGGCAATGGATTGGCATTGACATTACTTATCAAAGTATTGCACTCATTTTAGAGCGATTTGAAAAACAATTTGGCATTGAAATCACGAATAGCATTGTATTAAATGGCATTCCGCGTGACATGAATTCTGCGCGGGCTTTGGCGAATAAACAAGATGATCGCTTGCGTAAAGAATTTGAAAAATGGGCGGTATTAACCTATACCAAAAACCGCGCTGTGATTAATGATAAAAAGGGTGAAGATAAAGGCATTGATGGCATTGCTTACATTGTCACTGGGCAAAAGACAACCGATAAAGTCATTATTCAAGTGAAGTCCGGCAACGTACAGCGCGGTGATATTGCCAAATTGCGCGGTGATATGGCGCGAGAGCAGGCGGTCATGGCGATTTTCATTACATTAGAAGAACCGACTAAACCAATGCGTGAGGAGGCAATGGCGGCGGGTATTTATCATCATCAGTTATTAAATCGGGCGTATCCGTGTATTCAATTAGTCACGGTGCAGGACATGATTGAAGCGGGGCGGCGGAGTGATTTACCACTCAATCTTGACGTATTAAACAGCGCGGCGCCGGTGAATACCAGTCAACAAAGTGATTTGTTACAAGATCGTTTAGAATAAGTCATCAATCTAAATGTTTTCCCACGCAGGCACATAGATAACAGTTAACCAATCAATCATTTAACATTTGAACTGCATAATTCTTAAAATTGTCTGATTATCAATAACGATGAAGCTGTGCTATCATTAGTCATCACATCAACATTAATCACCTTACCTGAATTAAATACTACACCACTCATGCGTAAATACTTTGGCACCGACGGCATTCGCGGACATCTTGGCGACCCCACCATTAGCCCGGATTTCATTCTCAAACTTGGCTGGGCGGCGGGGCGGGTATTAGCGCGCAGCGGTGGTGATAATCGCACCGTGTTAATTGGTAAAGACACGCGCATTTCCGGCTATCTATTTGAATCAGCATTAGAAGCGGGATTAGTCGCGGCCGGTTGTGATATTCGGTTATTAGGGCCAATGCCAACGCCTGCGGTGGCGTATTTAACCCGCACTTTTCGCGCTCAAGCCGGCATTGTCATTACCGCATCGCACAATCCGTATGATGATAACGGCATTAAGTTCTTTTCCCACGCCGGCGACAAGTTGCCGGATGAATTAGAATTGGCGATTGAAAACGAAATAGAACAGCCGCTGGTTACTGTTCCCGCCAATGCACTCGGTAAAGCGCGGCGGATTGAAGATGCCAGCGGGCGTTATATTGAGTTTTGTAAAAGCACTATTCCCAGCGCCTTATCATTTAAGGGAATGAAAATTGTATTAGATTGTGCGCATGGCGCCACCTACAATGTCGCGCCCTATGTATTCGATGAATTGGGTGCGACCGTCAGCGCAATTGGTGTTGATCCGAATGGTTTTAATATCAATGCACAGGTCGGTTCAACGCATATCAATACGCTTATTACTGCCGTGCGCAATCAAAACGCCGACATTGGTATTGCATTTGATGGCGATGGCGACCGCGTGTTAATGGTGGACGGCGCGGGCGCGGTGGTGGACGGCGACGCATTGTTATATGTGATCGCTAAATCACGCCAAGACATCGGGCAAATGCGCGGGGCGGTGGTCGGAACGGTGATGAGCAATTTGGGATTAGAACAGGCATTACAACGACTTAGCATCAAATTTGAGCGCGTCAAGGTCGGTGATCGCTACATCATGGAGCGGCTAAAACGCGACGACGGGCTGCTTGGCGGCGAGCCGTCGGGGCATCTGATTTGTCGTGATCGCACCACAACGGGCGACGGCATCATCGCGGCGTTGCAGGTGTTGACCGCGCTGGCGCAGTGGCAGTTGCCGTTACGCGACGCTGTGGCGGCGATGGAACACTACCCGCAAGTGTTGTTAAACGTGCGTTTGCCGCTGCGGTGTGACGTGCTGACGTTGCCAACTGTTGTGTCAGCACTACATGACGCGGAAGCGCAACTTGGGGCGAGCGGGCGAATTTCATTGCGGGCGTCCGGCACTGAACCGGTGGTGCGGATAATGGTGGAGGGGCGCGAGGCGGCGCAGGTCAATCAATTAGCGAATGAATTAGCTGATGTGGTGCGGGCGGCGGTGAATGCCGTGTCAATTGAATAAACCGTATTCAGCGTGATCGTTCCCACGCGATAAAATGGGAACGATCAAGGCAAATAGAACCGATCAAGTTGATCGGTTTTTTAATTATTGTTGCACGGTGCGCGCATTTAATGATTGCAGCGGACGATTATTCGGGTGTCCCATGACTTGACTAAACTGTGCAATTTGCGCCGCCGAGGCGGTCATTGGTTGTTTTAATACAATCCAATTGACACCTTCGGTACAGGGCGGCGTGGTTAATGAACCGGTAAAATGATAATAATCATGCGAAGCGGGTAATAACGCGGCGGCGGAGATTTTCGGCGTTAAAGCATGATGTTCATCAGGATGTGTGGGCATCGCCTGCCACGCAGTTTTTAATTCGGTATTCTCCGCGCCTTCTTCAAACATCACCGCCACTACCGCTAAACGCCCTTCGGCATCCGCATGAACTAAATGCGCTTCCATTGGAAATTCATGCCCTTGAATATGATTTTCACTCGGGGTGTGGAAATGAAACTGCTTGAGTTCATAATTGCGGCCGTCCACGGTCAACCAACTGCCGCCTTGATAATTTACTTGAATGGTGTGACCGTTGTTTAATTCGTCATAACCACTCGCCGCGTAATGAAACTCTAATGGTGGCAACGCGACATCTTCAGCGGCTTGAATATCAATTGGCGTTTGATTTTTACCATCTAAACAAGTGTGATAATCGGCACTTAATTCGCCCCAATGCTCTGGGCTTTCAGCGCCAACATAGCCCCAATGCGCGTGATGGCTGTCACCATGTTTATTCGGCGCCGCGGCTGATTGCGCGTGTTCATTATTGGCATGATCGGATGGTGCGGAATGCTCACCAGCCAGCGTGTTATTTGCGGTGATCATTAGGGTTGCACTGGATAAGATCATTGCGCTGGATAATAACTTGGATTTGAATAACATGCGTGATCTCCTATTGTCGTGTCAATGGTGGGGGGGATTGTTCCCATTGGTGGCGGGGGAACGCCGCCGGTTAATTTGTCTTGGGTGAATGATTGGTTAGTTTGCTGCAGATCCAATCTAGTGTCAATTGCCGATTTAATTGGTCTAAATGATGCTGGGTATCATACGTTAATAAACATCCTTGACACGCGGCGTCGCAGTTATTTGGGCAATTGGCGAGTAGAGCGCGGGCGGTGTTTAATAACTCAGGCAAATGCGTTGCGGTTTGACTGACATAACCTGCGCCGCCGGTTGCCACATCATATAAATAGAGTGAATAGGTTTGTTCATTATTCACGCCGCGACTCGGTGCAGTTAATACGCCGATTTCTTCCTCGGCAATGCCTAAATGTTGACATAACGCCCGTCGCAATGCCACTGCTAATGTATAAGCAATGGTTTTATCAATCCTTTGATCCGCGCCAGCATCATTCAATTGCAATTCAAACAATTCGGTTTGCGTGGTGATGCCTAAATACACATTGCGCAATATCGCCCAATCGGCGTCATTACCGGGGCAATACTTTTCACTGTCATTTAAGCGCCCGCCGCGCAGCCGTTTGTGCAGCGCAAGTGGTTGTTTATCAACGGGTTGCGCGTCTGTCGGCATGGCTTCCGCCCGCCCGCAGCGCAGACACAGCGCGTAGCCTTTGCCGTGCAACCCGCCGCTGTAATGCACGAGTTGACCAGTCGGCGTGGTGCGATACCGCCCCGGTAGCGGTTGGGTGAACGGCGTCCAGTCCACGTTTGCCAGCGATACCAGCGGATCGCGTACCGGAATGTATTGCGGGGTGGTGATGTCGTTATTTGGCTGATGGCGCAGGTCAACGGCAAATCCGGCCGGTTGCAGCAGCCGCTGGCAGGTGAGGGCGAGTGCTGTGGCGGGGCAGTGCGGGCAGGTGTCAGGTAACACGCGACTGGTACCGTTGCCACCGCAAGCGCGGCAGTGCCACAGCCACTGTAAATCCTGAATTTCTGGCGCGCTGTCCAGTTCGCTCGGCAAGTGCCAGTTGAGCGTGACGCCATCGCTGCGATACACCCGCCCGTCGAGGACGGTGTCGCTGCCGGGGGCGTAGTCACGGATGGCGAGCGCGAGGTTGCGGCTCGGATAACCGGCGCGGCGGGTGCGGTGATCCTCGCGGTGAGTGGCGCCAGCCGAGTGGCGTTTGTTCAAATCGTCCTGCGTGGTCGTGACCAGCGCGACGACGTCGGTGGGAAAGCCGTAGCCGGGTAAAAAGCCAAGATTCGCCAATTCACCCAGCAGGTACTCGCCGCGCAGACGTTTCAATTGTAAATCAACGGCTTGTTCAGGTTTGCTGTCACCGGCGCTGGTTTGCAATTGACGCCGTTGATCGAGCAGAGCGTCCAATTCACGCCGCCAGCGGTCGCTGATCTGCTGCATTGCGGCGGCGATCTGTGCCAAATGATCGGTTGTCACTCGCCCGGCCAAGCAGGTGCGGTGCGCGAGTGCCGCAAAACCGCTGGTTAAATTCGCGTCGTTTTGCGCATTGGTCACGCACCAGGTGACGAATTGGTCAGCGGGCGCGGTGCTGTGACTGCCACCCGTTTCAAAAAACCCGCCAGTTTGCAAACGCGGGATGTTGTGCAATTGGTGCGCTAAAAACCGCGCCAGCGCCAGCGCGTTCAAATGCCGCTGCACAATCGTGGCGCTGTGCAGCGCAACTCGCGGCAATCCCAATTTGGTCTCGAATGGCCAGAGCGGATTTTGAAACACCGCCTCGCCCTGCGGCGTCGCTTTGCAGAGGGTAAAACTCAACGCCGCCGTTTCACCCCGTCGCCCTGCCCGCCCGGCGCGTTGCAAAAAATTGGCCGGATGCGGCGGGACGTTGTTCATCGCCACCGCCGTCAACCCGCCAATGTCCACGCCCATCTCCATCGTCGTTGAACAACTCAACAAATTGATGTGGCCGGCTTTGAACGCCTGCTCGCGCTGCGTCAATTTGCTACCGGAGATTTGCGCCGAGTGTTCCATCGCACGGAAATAGCGGCGATGACGGGCAAGGCGGTCACTGATGTTTGACCACGCGCCCAGCGTTCTTAACTGTTGAATTTGCGGATTATTTTCCAGCCACGCATCCGCCTCGGCGGGGGTGTGATTGAACCAAAACGGATCGGGAATGCGCGGCATCTCCACGCGCTGGCAGTGAATTAACGCGGCTGGCGCGGGCAATTCGGGCAAATACGGCGTGACGTTGCGCACCACGAGCGGCAGCAGACGGCGCGTCACCGGACAAAACCACGCCTCGCGCACTTCGGTTAATTCGGCTTGCTGTTCCAACTCAAGACGAAACCCGCTCTCGGTTTGCGTCAAAAGCGGGCGCAATCCATCCCAAATCGCCCGCAGGATTTCCTCAATGAAAGCGCGGTGTTGAGCGTCATCAAGACTCAATTGAAACACTTGGCTGAGATAGCGAATAAGACGACTGCGTTTAGCAAATAGTGAATACGCAGAAAACCAAGCACGTTCGGTGTGACGATTCTTTACCGGCTGTTCAGGTGGCAATAAAAAACTCGGGCGACTGGCATACCCAAACCAACGCAATACATCGGGCGCAACGGCAACGGGTGAATTGCTGCCGCGCAATACATTATCAATGGTGATTTGCAATAACGCCCGCCATTCATCTAGCTTAACATGGCGTTGTTTCATTACCGCTGGCAATGACGCCTGATCGAGTTTTGGATAATGCAGGCGCACCAATCCCAAGCCTTCTAATGAGAATTGCCGCCGCGGCCGTAAATAAAACTCGCGCAGTAAACAGAGTTTTACTAATTGCCGATCAGTCAATTTACCAAATGTCAATTCTGTTAATGATGGCAGCAACCAGTGTTTGAAATCGTTGGCGCTGAATACCGCATCTTCGGCCGCTTGCCAATTCAAACATCCGACCGCTGGTGTTTGTAATTGAATCAACTCGCGGCGTTTTTGTTCTAAAACAGTGTTTAATACGGGATTAACACGAGCGGCAATTTCCAGTGCTTGAATGGTCTGCTCTAATTCGGCGAGGTGCGCTGAATTAGCCGCCGTTGGCACACTCGCCGCGAGTTGGTGATACAGCAAACTGCGCACATAATCGCGTTCACTTTCCTGCTGCAATTTCGCCGCAAATCGCGCTGTGCCTTGCCGACTATCGGTAAAACTCATTAAACGCCGCCCGTCTAATGGCCCCTGATCATTTTTATTGAATAGCGGCGGCAGTGATTCTAATAAGGTAGGAATTGCGGTACTCAATAAAAACGGCGCACCAATCCGCACGGGGCGAAACAATTGATCTTTGCGATCAAAGCGTTCGTACTCGCGGCACACCGCGCATTGCAAACCATCGCTATTCGGCAACCGCAACTGAATAGGAACGCCATCCTGTCCGCTGGGATCAAGTACATTGGTTGGATTTAATCCCCAATTGTGCAAATTGGCGTGTTCCGCACTGGTCAGCAAACGCGGTTCATTAGCAACCACATCATTAAAAATGATGACATCGGGATCATTCTCATCATCTGTTGGCAGCGGTTCTAATTCCTGTTGAAACTCGTCTTCATCCTGATCGTGTTGTTTGGCTAATAATTGACTTTGGCCGTCACACTCGCTTTCATTAGCAATTAAATACTCCGCGCCACATTCGCGGCACTGCACCAATTCAAATACCGGCATTTCGCAATGCGGGCAATGGGTGCGGCGCTCTAAAAACACCGCACCGAATGGCCACGTCGGCTGATCCAGCGCCGTGTTGGCACGTCCCGCGCAGGCAGCGTTGGCACACGCCCACAACCCGCTCACCGTGCGTTGGAACAGGTGCGCCCGCAGTGGCAAAAATGGCTCGCCGCTGGCGCTCGTCGCTTGAGTGCAGAGATCGAGCCAGTGCAACGTCGTCTGCCGTGCCGCGCTAATATCCCGTTGAAAATCAGTGAGTTGCGGCACTAAATCAGTCAGGCGGCGCGGGCGTTCCGTCAACGTGGCGCGGAGCGAGCGCAGGCGCGGATCACTGGCTAACGCGGTGAAACGCTCGGCGGGTGACTGTTGCCACACCGTCTCCAGCGGCGGGCAAGCGTGATTTTGCGCCACCAATTCTGACGGCAACGGCGGCACTGCCCGCGCACCGGTGATGACCGTCACCCGATCCATCGTCACGCCCGCAATATCTGCGAGAAATTCAGCCAGTTGCCGCTTTGACGCCGCCGAGTCATCGCCCAACGTCGCCGAAGTCGCCACGACGCGCACCTGCTCCGCGTCACAGCCGAACGTGTGCCGCACTCGCCGCAATAACAACGTTAATTCAGCCGCTTGCGAGCCGAGGTAGGTGTGCGCCTCGTCAATCACGATCCAGCGCAATTGCCCGCGTGACTGCTCAATTAACGGGCGGTCTTCGGTGCGCACCAGCAGATATTCGAGCATGGTGGCGTTGGTCACGAGCAGCGGCGGCGGATTGCTGCGCAACGTGCGCCGATCTGGCACTTCGCATTGCCAGTCACTTTTGCCCTGATCGGGCGTATCACCGTTGTATAAACAAAAACGAATACCGCCATTAAATGGCTCTGACCACGCAATTAACCGATCGCGTTGGCTTTTAATCAACGCATTGAGTGGATATAAAAACAACGCCCGCACACCAGTTAATGGTGCAGATTGACGTTGCGTTAATTCGCTCGCTAAATCGCTGAGGATTGGAATTAAAAAACATTCGGTTTTACCCGAACCGGTGCCGCTCGTGACCAATACAGAGCGGTGATCTTTTAATAACGCTTGCCACGCCTCTAATTGATGGCGATACGGCTGGCGGTCAAGTGGAAAACTGTAATCGTCATTTAATCCACGTTTGCAGGGCTGGCGCAGTGCTTTCATTAATTGCGGGTGTAATAAACCGCTGGTTTGCAATTCACGCATCGTTTGCGCTGCGGGTTGCCAACCAAAACTGGCTTCAAATACCGGATCGGCAATAAATGCGCCTGGTAATCCCGCCGCTTGATCGAATACTGAATGCAAATGAGTGCGTAAAGCGTCGTGGCGAAATCCACTTAAGCCGAGCATGGCGCGAGTTGCCCGCCGTCCGAGTTGTTCAATTAAACGGCTATAAAACAGCGTGCGATTCATGGGGGAATACTCGATGTGATGCAATGAAATCAGGTATTAAGAATGCAGTGCTAAACCCCGACTCAATGCAATGGCATAGGCGGCGTCGAACCAATCGCAATCAAAATCGCGCATCATGCGAAATTGATAAACAAGCGATTCATTCGTGACAATGCCATTCACACTGCAATGCGCGGCGAATAGGGGCGCGTAACGCACGACGGCGCTGTAATGCGGTGCCGGTTTAATTGCGGTCGGTCGCCACCAATCAATTGTGCGCATGGCGGACATGAGCGCGGCGCTCTCTGCCCAGCGTTCATCGGCGGCGTGACGCGCTTGCAGCGCCAGCAGTTCAGCGGCGAGGTGTTCCTCCAGCCAGCCATCACCCAACCCGCGAATGACCTGCAACGCGCTGCCTTTTAACGGTTGCTGCGGGAACAGCCGCTCCTGTAACCAATCGCACAGGTGCGCCCAATAGCGGCGATGTTGCGTGATGCGGGCGCGAAATGTTTGGAACGAGTCAAAAACCAGCGTTTCCTGCGCATCCGCTTCGAGGTCAACGTGCGCCAACGCCTCGCGTAGTGCGTTGAAATGTGCCGTCGCGCTGTCCTGCCAAACCGCACTGTTGAGCAATGCCCACGAAAACGGCATTTGCTGCGCCAACTCCCACACGATTTCAAAATCATCATCCGCTTTGAACAGCGCCAGCGCGAGGGTGCGCGGCTGACTAATTAACTGCTGCAATACTTCTAGCGTTTGCGGTGGATAGTCGCGGGTCAGACGAATGGCGTCTAACAGTAATTGCCAATCAGGATGGTTTGGATTACTGCCTAGCGTGGCGAGTGCCGATTGCAACTGTGCCGTGCGTTGTTCACGATTCGCCGCCCGAATTGCCGCGGCTAGGGCGCTCGCGTGATCAACATCGTCGCTCGGCGCATCGCTAAACACCGTCCACAGCAGCGGGCGAAACCGCGCCCAGTCGCCGTCAACTCCCAAAATCCACCACGGTCCCGCTTCGAGTTGCGCCGGTAACGTCCAGTGCCAGTCGTTTTCAGCAGCGCGGGTGAGTGGAATCGGCTCACGCGCTGGCGCCCAGAGCGGGATCATTTGGCAATCCAGCCGTGTCGCGCCGTCGTCACCAAAACGGCCGCGCTGTTCAACTGGCACAAACACCTGATTGCTGGAGCGATCTGGTTGCAAATGGCAATCAAAGCGCGTCACCAACAGCCGTGCCAACCGCTCCCCCCGCCCCGTTTCAACGGTCACGGTCACATGCGCATCCAACTCGCCGGTGGTCGCCAACAGTGCCGCGATGCGCGGTTGCCACGACCAGAGCGCCAGCACCAATTGACCGTCATGCAACGGCGGCATCCGCTCGGTGAACCGTTTAACGCAGTCGTCATCAGTTTGGCGCTCGTCCGCCACCAATTCGCCCACCAACCAATAACTGCCACCCACTGCCGCGTCTTGAATTAACAATTGCACCGCGCCGAGCCGCTCCAGTGCAATCGGTGTTTGATCTGAAACGGCGTTTCCATGCCACAGAAAACAAGCGCCGCGTTGCGGGTAGGGCAGCGTCAATTCAACTGGATCAGCGCCCGCCCACGTCAATTGCACTGTGAACGGCGGCGGCAGTTGACCCGTCACGGCTGGGCAAAACAGGTGCGCCTCGTCGCCGGTGCATTGCAATTTGACCGCTGCGGACGAACAGGTCACATCTGCGCCCAGCAATCCGCTGAGGTGAATCACGCCCGCCCGTTGACCTGCGCCAATCGTGGTTGTCAGTTGCAACGAGCGCGGCACCACCGCCACCTGCCGCCGCCCGCGTTCGCAATGCTCCGCATCCACCCGCCGCACCCACAATTGCCCGTAAGTCACGGCGTCGTGCAATTCCCGCCAATTCTGATCACGCCCAACCGCCCGCCACTGCTGCCGCCACTGGTCAGTTTCAGGCAACGGCTGCCCGTCGGCATCGTTCACCCGCAAACGTGGCACACCCGCGTAGAGCGGGCGCGGCTGACCACTCAACGGCACCGTCGCCCCGCTGACATCAAACGTGGCAATGACATCCTGCGCCGCCCGACAGCGCAGGCGATACCGCTCGTGTTGCGGCGTGACCAAATCCACCGTGCCGCTAATTTGATACACCGACCGCTGCACTGCCGCGCACTCGCCGACGGCGGCGCAACTGCCCGCGCTGGCGTCAACCGTGAACGTGGCTGGCGCGACAACCCACGCCTGCTCCGCCCGCAACTGCGCCGAGCCTTCAGTCACCCAGCGCCACGACTGCGATGCCGCGTGTTCGACAAACACCCACGGCGCGTCACCCCACGCCTCCGCGTCCTGCACCCGCAACGGCGCAGCGGTCGTGCCATCGTGCAACAGCAACGCATGAGGCGTGGTCACGGCGGCGTCGGTCAACCGCACCCCACCCGCCCGCAACCACTCGCGCCGATACTGCGCCTCGCCCGCGGCGGTTTCGATTCTGGTCAACCACGCCACCGGTGCGTTTTGCAGCAACAGGCGATAGCGCGGCGCCGTCGCAGTGCCGCCATCCGCTCGCCAATTCGATAACTGCGCGGCGCTCATCAATTCCGGTAAATGCAATTGTTTAGCAATTTGCCAGTGCGTTCCATTGCACAGCAATTGCCCCTGCCAATACAACCGCGCCTCACGTTCGGCCGCCAATTCATTCGAGCGCGTCACCAATAACCGCAATAACGCTGCCGCATTGTTATCATCCAAACGCAATGGCAACTGCCGCTCCCAATTTGGGCAGTTTTCATTTAATGCGGCAATTGGATCAGCCGCTTGACCAACGTGCGGTTGCAAGGCGCTGATGTGCGCAATCAATTGCCCAGTTAATTGCAACACCGGCGGCTGTTGCAGACTTTTGGGCAAACGATGCGCGTGTTGTTGGGCAATTGAAACGGCGGCGTCTGTATTCACCTGACCAGCGCGAAAATACTGATCGAGTACGGTGCGGAAATAATTGGTCAAATGCGTATTTTCGCGGGCTAATAACCGCAATGGCAATCCGCCTTCACACGCCAGCGTCACCAAATATAATTTGCCGCGCCGATTGGTTGACAATGAACGCCGCCAATACGCCAACCCGTATTCAACCCATTCGGCAATAATAGAATGCGCGGGTATTTGTTCGAGATCGAGCGGATTAAAAATCGTCTGCCATGTCCATGCACCGTCAATATGTTCACGACGGAATGTTTCGGCAGCAAATAAACAAAACAGCGCGGGTAATTCGGGGGATGATTGATTGTGCGCGTGATCTCGAATAGACTGGCGTACTAAATCGCGCAATTCAGCATAAAAACGATCAGCGGTTTTATAGCCGTAAAGCGGTCGGCCGTCGGGTTGGGTGGCGGGGCGAATATGTGCAAATAAAAACCGTGTTAGCCAAGACATAAACAACTTAACAGCATGATTTAATTCAATTTAAAGTAACATATCCACTCTGAACTATACACGCTATAGACTAGCATGTGACATGCTCTTCAAGAGTTACGCAGTTGAGAGCTCAAATACTTGATTTTTACATAAATCAAACTGTACAGCATAGCTCAGTAATTTACGTTCTGGTATTACTTTTAGTTTATTCAACGTTCGAGCTAAAAATTTTAGTAGTACATTATTTGATAGGTTAAACGATTTTTAACAAGAATAAACTTTTATGAATTGTCCAACAAAAGCATTCTTTGCTTATACCAACCGCGGCACTCCACTGCTGATCTTGCTTTAGGTCTGATGTTGTGATTTTCATTTTCGTGTTAATTGAAACTATTTCGTTGTATTATTAACTATTTACGTTAGAACAACTCTAACAAACATGAGATTGCGAAGACATGTTTAAGCATAGCCTAAAAGCTAAAATATTTGTGTTTTTCATGTTAGCCATTGTGATTGGCATTGTTGCACTGATGGTTGCCATTGGAATTATTACCAGGACATCTGTATTACAGCGAGCAAATACAGAATTAACAAATACTTTAGAAACGACACAAAATTTGTTATCTGTCATTGATGATATTATGACAGAGCGTGTTAAAACTGCAATGTCATTATTGCATAAAGAGATTGCTATTCACGGCACAGCCGCTTTAGGTAAAGAGATTGCTATAGGAACACGTCAAGTTCCAGATTTATTGCTTGGAGGGCAACCGCAAGCCAATCGATTTGAATTAGTGGATGAAATTAAAAAACTTTCCGGTAGTACCGCAACACTATTTGTTAAACAACAGCAAGATTTTGTGCGTATTACCACTAATGTCATGCATGATGGTCAGCGCGCCATTGGCACTGTGCTTGATCCCAATGGTAAAGCTATGCAATCCATACGCATGGATCGCGCATTTTTTGGTCAAGTAGATATTTTGGGTAATCCATTTTTAACTGGTTATACACCTATTCATGATGCCACGGGGAGTGTCATTGGGGTAAGCTACGTTGGTTATAAAGCTGATCTGGAAATCCTCAAACAATCCGTGCAAAATAGCCGTATTTTAACTCAAGGTTTATTAATCGTTTTAGATGATAAACAACGGATCCGCATGTATAGTCGTCATGCCGATGAGGCGCTTGTTAAAACGATTGTCAATGATAAACCCGACACATGGTTAATTGAAACTCGTACTTTTGCGCCATGGAATTATACGTTATTAGCTGCTATTCCTAAAACAGAAATTAACACCACCATATACAGCCAAATTCATATCGGCTGGATTATTGTTCTTGGACTTGCAGTAGGTTTGGTGATGATGATGTTATTAACAGTATCTATAGGGCGTTTAGTTGTGCGACCGATTGTTGATGCCACGCAGTTAGCTTCTGATATTGCCAAAGGACGACTTGATTACCAGATTCATTACCATAGCAATGATGAAATCGGTCAATTAATACAGGCATTGCACCAAATGCAAATAGTATTGCGCTGTTTTGTCACGGATGTCACCAAGACATCACAATACATGAATACGGCAACATCGGATTTATCGCAGACAACCGAGGAAACCATGCAGGGCGCAACTGAGCAATTGCACAGTACTGATCAAGTAGCTATGGCCATGACAAGAATGACAACGACAGTCAATGAAGTAGCGCACCATGCTGAACAGGCTGCTGCGGCAACACAGGCTGCCGATTTAGAAACAAAACATGGTTTAGAAATTACGCAAACAGCGGTACAAAGCATTCAGAATTTAGCCAGCAATATGCTGTTGGCAGGTAATGAGATGCACGAATTAACTGAGCATAGCACTCGTATTGGAAGTGTAATTGATGTTATTCGTGGTATCGCCGAACAAACCAATTTATTGGCACTCAATGCGGCTATTGAAGCCGCCCGTGCTGGTGAACAAGGACGCGGTTTTGCCGTTGTCGCTGATGAGGTACGCACTTTAGCATCACGCACACAAGATGCTACTAAAGAGATTCGTTCTATGATTGAATTATTGCAGGCTGGCGCACAACAGGCAGAGACGCGAGTGTATGACGGACAAGAACAAGCGCAAGCTAGTGTAGCGCAGGCAGAACAGGTGGCGGTATCATTAGATCAAATTACCAGCACCGTGAAAGGTATTCATACCATGAATGAACATATTGCGAATGCGGCTAAACAGCAAACAACGGTGGCTGAAAATGTAAATAATAACTTACAACATATTACGCAGATTGCCGATAATACGAACATTAAAGCACAACGCGCTGTGACTGCCGTGACGCAGCTTAATGAATTATCAAGTCAGTTGCAACATGTCGTCCACCGTTATCATATTTGATAATGATTACGCCAATCAGGTGGCAATTAATAAGATGAGCGGGTATTTGTTCAAAATCAAGCGGTATAAAAGTCGTTTATCATGTCCACGCGCCGTCAATATGTTCACGGCAAAATGTTTCAGCGGCAAATAAACAAAACAGCGCGGGCGATTCAGGCGGGGGGTTGATGGAGAATGCTATTCGATGTCACGGTTTAATCCGCCGCGTGAATAGCCGCCACGACCTTTAATGCCCGCACGGTTGCGGCGACATCATGCACGCGAATTAAACGGGCGCCGCGTTCCACCGCTAATACCGCCGCGCTAATACTTTCTATTAACCGATCATCCACCGCGCTGCCGGTAATCCCGCCCAACATGGATTTGCGTGATAATCCAACTAATAATGGCACCCCGATTGCGGCCAATTCGGGTAAATGGACGAATAATTGAACATTATGCGCCAGGGTTTTACCAAAACCAAACCCAGGGTCAATTACGATCTGCGTTAAATTTAATCCCGCTTGTACCGCAGCGGCAATACGAGCGCGTAAAAAATCTATTACTTCCGCGACCACGTCAGAATAAGACGGCGCCTGCTGCATGACCTGCGGCTCGCCCGACATGTGCATTAAACACACCGGCACCTTTAATGCGACGGCCGTGGTTAATGCACCGGGCAATTGCAATGCGCGCACATCATTAATAAAACCGGCGCCCGCCGCAATTGCCGCCCGCATCACTGCCGGTTTAGAGGTATCAATTGAAATCGGCACCGGCAATTGCGCGGCAATGCGTTCAATCACCGGCACGACGCGGCGGATTTCTTCATCAACGCTAATGGGTGTTGCATTAGGCCGAGTAGATTCACCGCCGACATCAATCATAGCCGCGCCCGCCGCCACCATTTGTTCAGCATGACGCAGCGCCGTATCAGGCAAAAGAAAACGCCCGCCATCAGAGAATGAATCGGGCGTCACATTTAATATCCCCATCACTTGCGGGGTGGTCAAATCTAATACACGACCAGCGCAGTTTAATAGCGACATGACAATTGAAATTTAACCACCCGCCGCATCACTCAATGGCTTGACGCCCCCGAGTTTATCACTGGCTAAAATATCCAATTTACTGCCCGGATGGTGCGTGTCATTATCCCAATCTTTGGGTGGACGCGGTTCACGCCGCGACATGATGTCATCAATCTGTTCGGCATCAATGGTTTCGTATTTAATCAAGGTCGCAGCCATTGCGTGCAAACAATCCATGTTATCAATCAACAACTGTTTGGCACGTTCATAATTGCGATCAATAAAACTGCGCACTTCTTTATCAATTAAATGCGCCGTCTCATCGGACACCGCTTTATGCTGCGTCACTGAATGACCGAGAAACACTTCTTGCTCATCTTCACCATAGGCGAGCGGCCCCAATTTATCAGACAACCCCCATTTTGTGACCATATTGCGCGCCAATTCCGTCGCCCGTTGAATGTCATTAGACGCGCCGGTGGTCACCATATCGGCGCCGAAAATCAATTCCTCGGCAATACGCCCGCCGAATAAACTCGAAATCTGACTTTCTAATCGCAGTTTGCTAAAACTAAAGCGATCATCTTCGGGTAAAAACAGCGTCACACCGAGCGCCCGCCCACGCGGAATAATACTCACCTTATGCACCGGATCATGTTGCGGCACTAATCGCCCGACAATTGCGTGGCCGGATTCGTGATAGGCAGTTAATTTCTTTTCATTATCCGACATCACCATTGAACGGCGCTCAGTGCCCATCATAATTTTATCTTTGGCTTTTTCTAAATCCTGCATATCCACCAAACGTTTATTCGCCCGAGCGGCAAATAACGCGGCTTCATTCACCAAATTGGCCAAGTCAGCACCCGAAAAGCCCGGCGTTCCGCGTGCAATGATCGAGGCTTTGACATCCTCCGCCGTCGGCACCTTGCGCATGTGAACGCGCAAAATCTGCTCACGCCCGCGCACGTCCGGCAGCGGCACCACCACTTGGCGATCAAAACGCCCCGGGCGCAGCAGGGCGGGATCCAGCACATCCGGGCGGTTGGTCGCGGCAATCACGATCACGCCTTCCGTGCCTTCAAACCCATCCATTTCCACCAGCAACTGGTTCAACGTCTGCTCGCGCTCGTCGTGACCACCGCCCAAACCCGCGCCACGATGCCGCCCGACCGCGTCAATTTCATCAATAAAAATGATGCACGGCGCATGTTTTTTCGCCTGTTCAAACATATCGCGCACCCGTGATGCGCCGACGCCGACAAACATTTCGACGAAATCTGAACCGGAAATGGTGAAAAACGGCACTTTCGCCTCGCCCGCAATCGCCCGCGCCAGCAATGTTTTACCCGTCCCCGGCGGCCCGACCATCAACACGCCTTTGGGAATCTTGCCGCCAAGTTTCTGAAACTTGCTCGGATCGCGCAAGAAATCCACGATCTCGACCACTTCCTCTTTAGCTTCCTCGCAGCCGGCGACATCGGCAAACGTCACCTTGACCTGATCCTCACCCAGCATCCGTGCGCGACTTTTAGCGAATGACAACGCCCCGCGGCCACCCGCCCCGCCCTGCATTTGCCGCATGAAAAAAATCCACAGCGCAATCAGAATAAACAGCGGGAACCAGTTAATTAAAATCTGCATCAGAAACGATTGTTTCTCCGGCGGCGCGGCTTTAATTTCCACTTGATTATTTAGCAAATCACCGACCAATCCCGCATCACCCGGGCTATAGGTGGTAAAGCGCTGGCCACCGGCGCTCATTCCTTCAATAATATCGCCCCGAATACTCACTTCGCGCACTTGACCATCACGCACCTGCGCAATGAAATCCGAATACGCCAACATGCGCGGCGTACTCTGCGTCACCGTAAAATTATTAAATACCGACATCAACACTAAGGCGATGACGACCCATAAAATCAAGTTTTTTGCCATATCGCTCACAACCTACGCTCTGTTTAAATATTTTCCGATTGAACAATGCTGGAGATTAAATTAGAGACTGTCAACCTGTCGCTGTCATCACGCCGGCAGCGGGCGTAATTGGCGCGCCACGAGGTAAATTTCTTTACTCTGAGCGCGGGAGGCGGGCGGCTTGCGGGTAGTCACGCGGACAAACTGTTGGCGCAGTGTCCGCAGCAAGTCATCCAACCCCGTGCCATGAAAGGCTTTTAACACCAACCCGCCATTGGGTTTGAGTACCGTCACCGCCAACTCCGCTGCCAGTTCACCCAAATAAATGCTGCGCGGCTGATCCACCGCCACCACGCCAGAGAAGGTGGGGGCTAAATCTGACAACACCACATCCACCGCTTGCCCGGCCAGTTGGGTGTGCAACTGCGCCAACAGCGCCGCGTCGGTAAAATCGCCCTGTAATACAGTGACGCCCGGCAGTGGTGTGATGGGCAACAGGTCAACCGCAATCACCGTCCCTGACCGCCCAATCGCCTGCGCGGCAACCTGTGACCAGCCACCCGGTGCAGCGCCCAGATCAAGCACCCGCATCCCCGGGCGCAGCAATCGCTCTTTTTGGTTAATTTCCAACAACTTATACGCGGCGCGGGAGCGGTAGCCATCGCGCTGTGCCTGCTGCACATACGGATCCCGCTGCTGGCGCGCTAACCACTGTTGACTACTTTTACTTTTAATACGACTCACGCGGCATGACCAATGGTTGAAAAATGATTAGCGTGGGATGCGCGGCGGAACGCCCACCATCAATTCAAGCGGGGCGCAATTTAGAGGTGCTAGAGTTTGCAATTCAACGATTAACTGGTTGATTTTTCAAGGAAGATGGCATTCCCACGCGGGCGCGCAGGAACAATTAATCAACAACTAACTGCCCAACTCCTGCGATCAACGTGCCGCGAATGGCGCGTTCAAGTGAAAAGTCCCGCGTCACGCATCGTGAACCCAGCGGAATTCAAATATTTCAAGCAGCGCACCGGTGATAACCCCGGTGATCGCCCCGCTGGCTAACGCGAGTGGCAACACATGCGGCAATGTCAACAGCGCATCGGTGATGGCATCGCCCGTACGCCCGGTGACAGATGCGCCCACGACCCACACGCTCGCCGCCGTGAGCATCGCAATCAACCCGATCACCAACGCTTGCCGCAATTGACAAGAGCCTTGCGAGGCGCAACCCAGTTGTTCAATCCACTGCCGCACCACCGCAACGTAAAACATGCCGTTGATTGAAATCAGAAATGCCACCGCCCCGGCTGGGGATTGCAATCCCTCCACCAGCGGTTTGGCAAACACTAGCACGGTACCGCACAAGATACCCGTGACGGCGGCGGCGAAGGCTTTACCGGCGACGTGCCAAGTGCAGCACTGCGGGAAGCGCACCACCAGTCCGGCGATGATGCCGGCAACCGCGGCGGCGGTCGCCAGTGAGCCGAGTGGCAAGGTTGATCCCATGATAAGTAAGCCAAATGAGGCGACCGTTACGCCCACGAGACTGGCGGCCACTGCGACCTGTTGGGCGCTGGTCAACACCGTGACGGCCGCGGTGGTGAGCGCCGCCGCCGGCACCGTCGCCCATGCTCCGAACCCGATGACGGCAAATAGGCGATCCAAGCCGACAAACAGCGGGGCGTAGGTGATGCCCACCACGCTCCAGAGCAACGCCCGGAGTACAACTTGGCGGTAACGAAGGGAGGTGAGTACGGCAGACATGGTGTTTGAGATCAGGTGAAGTGAGGTTAGCGGGGTGCTAACGCTAAAACGATGAACCAGCTGATTAAAATGACCGTGCTTAAATCAGCAATTAGGCAGTGGAGCGCCAGTTGATTTGATCGGCAACCCAATTGACAGGATTGGTGACTGTCTTGAAAACACAAGGTTGCAAAAGCAATCGGTGAAAAGTTCAAAAAATCAAGGGGTTAGATAGAAACCACACTGTATTGTAACAAACAACAGGGCGCTAGTTTTATTCACCAACGCCCCGCCTGCGGTTATCGCAGAAAGATCGCAGTTAATTAAAATTAACCAGCCTTCATAGTCCAGGACGTACACCAGCCGTTTTCATTCACCAATTTACCCGGGAACAGGCTGCATGGACGCCACGCCCCAGTCTCGGCTAACACGAATTGGCACACGGCACAGCGTTGCTGATCCGGTGGCAAGCCAGGACGGGCGTTGGTAGCACGATCCGCCTGCGCCGCATCATTCACATACTTGAGTGCTTGCGCGGTTGCATCAGTCGCTGGGTCAACATGCGGCAAATCTTCGGCATGAGCAGCCGCCATCCCTACCAGATTCAATAATGGCACGGTTGCCAAACCACCGATCATCAACTTAACGGCATCACGACGGCTTTTGTTCATTTGCTTATCGGACATGACAGCTCCTTTCCTAGAAAAAACAATGGCATGGTTTGCGGAATCGTTGTGTTAAGGCAGCGGTGCGGGGCACCACATCACGCTACCGTCGTGCATTGTGCATCATCATCTATGGTTATGCCAAGTCTGTTGCGCCCTAAATACGATATACGCGGTCAATTAAGCCGGTGATTAGGCACGAATCAATCACCGGTATGATTGAAAATGCACACAGATTGCTCGGCAATGAGCAATGCCGGCGCTTAAATAAACCAACTCTGCCTACATTAGCGTGTCAATACAGCAATGGCAATTAAAATCGGCCGAATATCAGGGCGATTTGATTGACGCTGCTTATGAACGCTTTGATAAAAAATGCTGACCACGCCGCCATAGTGCAAATAATAACATGATATTTATCAACACCAACACTGGCGCATTGCCAAAGCGCGAAAATGGCGTGTGTCCCTGGCGCGGCTGAATAGATGCGGTTGCAGTGGCGCGAGTAAAAACTGGTATTGACGTCAGCAACCGCCCACGCCAATCAATGATGGCAGAAATTCCGGTATTGGTTGCACGGATTAAATCGCGGCTATTTTCTATAGCGCGCAAGCGGGCAAATTCTAAATGCTGCGGCGGCGCTAATGAATCACCAAACCACGCATCATTGCTGACGTTAATTAAATATGCCGCCTCTGGTAATGCTTGGCGCACTTCGGTAGGAAATACGTCTTCATAACAAATGGATGCGCCAACCAGCAACTCGCCGACTTTTAATAATGGTTTATCGGCCGTCCCGCGACTAAATGCCGATAAAGGCACCTCGAACCAATCAATCAGCGGCTGTAAAAGCTCACGAAATGGCAAATACTCACCAAATGGTACCAAATGGCGTTTATAATACTGATCTTCATTTTGTCCGAGAGTCATTAAAGCATTATAATACTCGTCGTTGGCAACCATGATTGGAATACCCACCACAATGTTGGTATCATGCTCCCATGCCTGTTGCGTGAGTGGATCAAATAAACCAGCGCGTAATGTATGCAGGAATTCAGGAATAGCGGTCTCTGGCCAAACAATTAAATCACTTTGCTCAAGTGCCGGGCGCGTTAATTCTAAATAGATTGCAATCGTTGGCAATAGCATATCTGGTTGCCATTTGAACGCCTGTTGAATATTACCCTGCACAACAGTTGCAGTCAGCGGTTGACCAGTCGGTTGAGTCCATTCAATACGCTGTAATAACCAGCCAGCTAACCATATTGCAGTTAATGCACCGATGGTAAATACACGCATCCGATTGGTGTGATGGAGTGCAGACCAAATGAGACCAGCGGATAGCGCCACCATTAAACTTAATCCGTACACGCCAAAGCATGCCGCAAAACCAACTAATGGCGAATCAACTTGGCTATTACCAATGGTTAGCCAGGGGAATCCAGTGAATAACCAACCGCGTAACCATTCAAATAATACCCAAACGGCGGGTAGTGCCATTACTGGTGCGATCCAATCCTGTCTTTTATGATTGCATTGCATGAGCCAGTGTAATAGAACGCCGGTAACGGCATAATACAATGCCATTGCAGCAATCAATAAAACTGTCAGAATGATAGCGAATGGTGGTGCTAAATTGCCGAATTCATTAAGACTAATGCGGATCCACGCAACACCAAATCCGAATAATCCTAATCCAAATAACCAGCCATTTAAAAACGCGGCGCGGGGGGTTGTTGTTGTGTATAAACTTTGATACCAAACCACCAGTGCGACAATCGCAATTGCATACCAGCCAAAGGGTGCAAAGGCTAATACAGTTGCCGCCCCGCTCATCACTGCGAATAGCGGTGAATAGCGCGATGTCGCCCATAAGCGTATTATAGTGGATAGTGCATCGGATAAACTCATATCATCACATTGCGGTCAAGCGCATATTGAAGGAGATAAGATGGCAAATGATACGGCGAGTGAACAGCACACATCATTGACGGCAACGTTGAATAAGTTATTAAAGGTAGCGCGAGTGGCGCAGCACGTTGCAGAAAGACTATTAATTCGGGTGGGGCAATTATTAATTTTGAGTATTTTGGCAGCAGCTTGGTTGAGTTATGATTTGATGCAGACCTGGCAATTACAATTAAGCACGGGGCTGTGGTTATTTGTGTTATTAGAAATATTGCCGCTGCTATTACTGGGGAAAATTTATTTATCATTACAAACCGTAATTGATTTGCCAGCGCAAATACTCGACATCATATCAGGCATGAAAGATAAAACGGCTGAATTGAGCCAACATGTGCGTGACCGTTTTGTTGAACAAAACACAGACAATCACAATAAAAAGTCCGCGTGGTCTGATTTGTTTTCGATGAGTAAAACACTGGTAGAAATAAAATTTCTTGGCGATGACGCGGCGGAAATCATGCCGATTGTCGGTGAAATTCTATTTATGACAAGCCCGTTGTTTTTAATTGTATTTGGATTAGGTGCGACGATAACAATTCTATTATTTATCGTTGCCTTAATTGTAGGATTGTAATCATCCTGCCGCACTCACCCATTCGCTACCTGCTGTTGTAATAACACGTTGTATTAAAAAATGCAGCAGATCAGTGTAAAAGAAATATCATCGCGTGTTTGAATTGGCCGCTGTGCATCTTCAGCGGTTAAAAACCGGATGCTAAAGCGGTTTCTGTGTCCACTGATTTCGGGAAAATACGGCAAATCTGCATCTAAACCAATACGCACTAATTGCGCGGGGGCGGCAGGATCAAGCGTTTCCTGAAAAAATCCCTGTATTGCCTTTTCTTCACGCGGCATGGCGCTCGTGCGGGCAAGTGACAATACCAAACGGATCGCGTCATTCACTGGGGTTAAATCGGTACTCCAGCGTTCCAACAATTGCATTCGCACTACCTGCGATTTCATTAGCAAATGGTGATAGTGCGGCAAATCAAAACTACAGGCGCCACCAGGGATGCTATTGCGTTGGGCAATTGCTTTTAAGAATTCATCTTCACGCGCCAGCGTGGCAATTTGCCCATTGATTTGTGACAGATTTTTTGAAGCAGTTTCTAATTGCGTCACAATCGTATCTAAAACGGTTAAATCAATACTCGGTTGCCGTCGCACTCGCTGCAAAGTGACTAGATTACGATCTAATTCACGAATCAATTCGTTTTTAATATCCGAACGGGATGTTACTGTGACAAGATCGAGCAAACTTTCAATTGCGGCGCGGGTTGCCCAATGACTTGGCTGCGGCCGAAAATACTCAATTTTTTCACAGAGATGTTCAAGGCGCAAAAAGGTGCGAATACGCTCATTCAACGGGTGTTCAAAATACAGTTTGTTTGACACGCAAGTTCTTCCGCTCGTTGGAAATTTCAGGTCTGCATTCCGGCATTAGGCGACAAATCATATCTGTTATTGATGCAAAAAAAAACCGCCCAATAGTATCACCTATTGGGCGGCTTTGTCGCTCAGTTTCCCTAAAAAATTAGGGAAACTAACCATTTATCAATTAGTTGACAAACAGCATTCCGGCTGGGGCGATGTCAAATACGACAGCGTGGACAGCGAGCGCAATGACTAACACGGAGAACAGAATCGGCATCAGCCAAGTAGCAGGACTAACAACCATCCACACTTTCCAATCGTCGGCTGGATTGCTGGGTTTCATAGGTAATTCCTCGTTATTTGAACGAATTAAAAGGTTAAAGCGAAGCGCTTATTAGAACCAGGGCTTGGCAGCAATGACTAACAGGTGAGCCATAGCAGCGATACCGACAAATGCGGTATAGGTGGTCTTGAACTGTTCGTGGAATTCTTTTGCTTGTTGTTCGTTTAAGCCGGACATTCTTTGAGCCTCCGAAATGAGGGTTATTAAAAGCACACTGGACTCAATAACAGAGTACAGCATTCTAAGGAATCAAACATCTGCCTTCTACTAAAACCACACCTAAACATTTGTTTAAATGTCGTTTGAACCTTGACGAGTAACACCTGTGAGAAGGTAAAGAGCCAAGTCCACCCGTTTAATCAAAAAACAATTATTGCGCGGCTGGAGCAGCTGGCGCAGCAGCAGCGACTGGGGCTGCGTCGTCAACAAACAACAATGCTGTTGGGGCAACGCTCAACACGGCGGCGTGAACGGCCAACACGGTCAATAACACTGCAAACAGGATTGGCATCATCCAAGTGGATGGATTAACAACTAACCAAAAACGATAGTCTTTTTCGCTGGGCTTGTAATTCATAACTTCGTTCATTTTATAATCCTCTTGACGAGTAATTTGTTAAATTAAAACCAGGGCTTGGCAGCAATCACCAACAGGTGAGCGGCGGCAGCAATACCGACAAACGCGGTATAGGTGATTTTGAATTGTTCGTGGAATTCTTTCGCTTGCTGTTCAGTCAAGCCTGATAAAGTCTTTTGCTCGGCCATCAACAGGTCCTCCCTACAGGGGTGTGTGACGTTGCCGCAAGTGGTGCGGCGGGGATCATCGCAGTCGTCATCTTAACGATTGATAACGATGACCATGTTTACCTAAGTTCGGCTATTCGGTTGATCTGTCCTTCGACCATCGCCCTCCATTGGGTTGTCAGTTTAACCTGACAGATTTAAATGTCAACCCTTGTGTACAGATTATTTTTAATTTTTTTGTCCTAGCCCAGATTGTCACGCACACAACCTGCGTCCTACTCGACCGTTTTAACCGAAAAATTGAAGTTAAGTTATTGTTTTATAACTCTTTATTTTGAAAAATCAAGCGACGGCGGTCGCTAATTTTGCCATCCAAAACACCGCCACTGCTCACTAAAATTAAACTATTATTACGTCATGGCAGCGCTTGCGACACCAGCAGCGCGGGAAAACTGTGGCAGAGATGTCGCACACGACGGCATCAGTTCATCACGCGCCGCCGCTAAGTGTCAACCCGGCTTTACGTTAAGCACAGTTGACAGAGTGCGCCCAGCAGACTAGATTGCTACCCATATACTTCTTCTAGTTAAGCACGTTCATCTTCGGGCAAACTGCTGACAAACCCTGAATGATGGTTGTGCAGTTACAGTTCGTTCACCCTGAACAATGTTGAACGTTGTCATTGCCAATTGGATTGACGGTGCGGTGTTCGGCGGGGTTGCGCATTTCAAATAGCAGCGTGTTGATTTGACGGTTTGCAACGTCAAATTTAAGTAAAATCAACCGTTTAGGCATCCAACTGCGTTATCCTGCAAGTGCCTCGTCATTAACGAGTAAATAAAAATTGTTGCTTAATTGAGCTGCCACGATGCCAAAGCCCACTTCGACCAAATCTACCAAGAATAAACTAACACCCGTGCGCGTCGTGATTGTAACTCTTGATAATCACCTCGCCGGTGCGGCTGAACGCGCCCAGTCGGTGTTGCAACCGGAAATCCCCGGCGTTGAGGTCAAACTACACGCCGCCACCGATTGGGAAAGTCACCCCGAGTCACTGGCGCAGTGTCACGCCGACATCGCGCAAGGCGACATCGTAGTGGCGACGATGTTATTCCTTGATGAACACGTCAAAGCGGTGCTGCCGGCACTGGAGGCGCGGCGCGATCACTGTGACGCGATGGTCGGCTGCATGTCGGCGGCGGAAGTGATGCGCTTGACGCGGCTGGGTAAATTCGACATGAGCGCCCCGCAAACTGGCGCGATGGCATTGCTCAAACGGTTGCGCGGTGGCAGTAAACAGCAGGGCGAGGGTCAGGAGAAGTCACCCGCCACCAGTGGCGCGGGGCAGATGGCGATGCTGCGCCGCATCCCGAAAATTCTGCGGTTTATTCCCGGCACCGCGCAGGATGTGCGGTCGTATTTTTTGACGTTGCAATACTGGCTGGCCGGTTCGGATGAGAACGTGGTCAACATGGTGCGCCAGTTGATTGATCGTTACGCCGCGGGGCCACGAGCGACGTGGCGTGGGCTGTTGAAAGTGACCGCGCCCGCCGAGTACCCCGAAGTCGGGTTATTTCATCCGCGCCTCAAAATTCGCATCACGGATCGGCTGAATAAATTGCCGGCCAAGTTGCCGAAAAATGCCGCCCCGCGTGGCACCGTCGGGCTGTTACTGATGCGCTCGTATGTGTTGGCGGGTAACACCGCGCATTATGACGGCGTGATCGCGGCACTTGAAGCGCGTGGACTGCGCGTGATTCCGACCTTTGCCAGTGGATTGGACGCCCGCCCGGCAATTGAAAAATTCTTTTTTGATAAGGGCAAAACGACCGTTGATGCCGTCGTGTCGCTGACCGGATTTTCACTGGTCGGCGGGCCGGCGTACAACGACGCGACGGCCGCGCAGGAATTGTTGGCGAAACTGGACGTGCCGTACTTGGCCGCGCATCCGGTCGAGTTCCAAACGCTGGAGCAGTGGCAGGCGTCAGATCGCGGCTTGATGCCGGTAGAAGCGACCATGATGGTGGCCATTCCCGAACTGGACGGCTCAACTGGCCCGATGGTGTTTGGTGGCCGCTCGGCACAGGCAAGCGCGGATCGCTCGCGTGATATGCAGTCACATGAAGAGCGGGCAGAGATGTTGGCCGCCCGCGTTGACCGCCTGATTCGGCTGCGGCAGACGCCCGCCAAAGAACGCCGCATCGCCGCGGTGTTATTCAATTTCCCCCCAAATGCGGGCAACACCGGCACCGCCGCGTACTTGGCGGTATTCGAGTCGCTGTATCGCACGTTGCTGGCGCTGAAACACGACGGCTATCATGTTGATTTGCCAGCGGATGTGGACGAATTGCGCGAGCGGGTGATTCACGGCACGGCAGCGCGGTACGGCGCTCATGCCAACGTGTTCACGCGCATTCCCGCCGATGACCACGTCACCCGCGAAAAATACTTGGCGGACATCGAGGCGCAGTGGGGGCCGGCACCGGGCAAACATCAAAGCGACGGCTCGACGCTGTTCATTTTAGGTGAGCAATTTGGCAACGTGTTCGTCGGTGTTCAGCCCTCGTTTGGCTACGAAGGCGACCCGATGCGGTTGTTATTTGACAAGGGCTTCGCCCCGACGCACGCCTTCTCCGCGTTCTACCGTTTCCTGCGGGATGATTTTGGCGCGCACGCGGTGCTGCATTTCGGTACACACGGCGCACTCGAATTCATGCCGGGCAAACAAGCCGGGTTGAGCAGCGACTGCTGGCCGGATCGCCTGATCGGTGATTTGCCCAACCTGTATTTGTACGCCTCGAATAATCCGTCCGAGGGGACGATTGCCAAGCGGCGGGCGGCGGCGACCTTGATTAGTTACCTGACGCCACCGATTGCCAACGCCGGGCTGTATCGCGGGCTGGTGGATTTGAAAGGCTCGATTGAACGCTGGCGCACCTTGACGCCGGAAACGCTCGATTCGGAGCGCATCGAGTTGGCCGAGTTAATTCAGGCGCAGGCGGTCGAGTTGGATTTGGTACCCGCCGAGCCGGCGTGGACGGAACACGATGCCGAGCGGCACATTCAGCAGTTGAACGATCACATTTTAGAGGTCGAATACACGCTGATTCCCTATGGTTTGCACGTCGTCGGTGAGCCGCCGAATGCGCAGGAACGGATTGATTTGCTGTTGGCCGTGGCCGAAGCGACGGGGCAGAACCCGAATGAGCGCGCTGGCATCACGGCGCTGGTCGAAGGCGTGACGCCGGAGCGGGCGCTGGCGGCGGCGGGGATTGCGGTCAACGCCGAAGCGGTCAAGCGCTACGCGGATTTGGCGCATTACAACCAGTTGCTGAGTGAAGATCACGAAACGCCGGCCATTTTGCGCGCATTGGCGGGACGATTTGTCCGCCCGGCACCGGGTGGTGATTTGTTACGCACCCCGGAGATTTTGCCGACCGGCCGCAATTTGCACGGCTTTGATCCGTTCCGCATTCCCAGCACCTTTGCGATGCGCGAGGGCATCCGTCACGCGCAACTGCTGCTGGATCGTTACCTGCAAGACGGCAACCCGCTGCCCGAATCCATCGCGCTGGTGCTGTGGGGAACGGACAATTTGAAAACCGAAGGCGGGCCGATTGCCCAAGCGCTGGCGCTGCTCGGTGCGCGGCCGCGGCTGGATAGTTACGGCCGCGTCTGCGGGGCGCAGTTGATTAGTTTGGAGGAACTCGGCCGCCCGCGCATTGACGTGGTGATGACGCTGTCGGGTATTTTCCGCGACCTGCTGCCGTTGCAAACCAAATTACTGGCGGAGGCGTCGTTTTTTGCCGCGACGGCCGACGAGCCAGTTGAACAAAATTACGTCCGCAAACATGCGCTGGCGTATCAACAAACGCACGGCTGCGATTTGGAAACGGCGGCGCTGCGGGTGTTCAGCAATGCCGACGGCGCGTACGGCTCAAACGTCAACCATTTGATTGATAACAGCCGCTGGGATGAAGAGGACGAGTTGGCGGAAACCTACACGCAACGCAAATGTTTTGCTTACGGGCGCGCCGGGACGCCAGTGCGGCAGTCGGAATTGCTCAAAACGATTTTGGGCGACGTGCAATTGGCGTATCAAAATCTGGACTCGGTCGAGTTGGGCGTCACCACCGTTGACCATTACTTTGACACACTCGGCGGGATTAGTCGGGCGGTGAGTCGCTCCCGCGGCGGCGAGGTGCCGGTGTACATTGGCGATCAAACTCGCGGCGACGGCACGGTGCGCACCTTGTCGGAACAGGTGGCGCTGGAAACGCGGACGCGAATGCTCAACCCCAAGTGGTACGAGGGAATGTTGAAACACGGTTACGAGGGCGTGCGGCAGATTGAGGTGCATGTCACCAACACGATGGGCTGGTCAGCCACGACCGGGCAGGTCGCGCCGTGGGTGTATCAGCGCATGACCGAAACCTTTGTGTTAGATGAAGAAATGCGCGAGCGGTTGGCGGCGCTGAATCCGGCGGCGTCGGCGAAGGTGACGCGGCGGTTGCTTGAAGCGCACGAGCGCAATTATTGGCAACCGGACGCGGCGACGCTGGAGGCGCTGCGGCGGGCGGATGAGGAATTGGAGGATCGGTTGGAAGGCATTACCGAAGGAGTCGCGGTGGCATGAGAATTGATCGTTTGCCCAGCGGCTTATTTGGCAGTGGCGCGGCCGGGCGTCCACCCGACGGCGAGGGCAGTGTGCAGGTGCAACTCGATCCCGACGTGCAGATCGGCAACGCCAAAGTGTTTGCGATTTACGGCAAGGGCGGCATCGGCAAAAGCACCACCTCGTCCAATTTGTCGGCGGCGTTTTCCCACTTGGGCAAGCGCGTGTTGCAAATCGGCTGCGACCCCAAGCACGACTCGACCTTCACGCTCACCAAATGCCTCGTGCCGACGGTGATTGACGTGTTGGAAACGGTCAATTTTCACCCCGAAGAATTGCGGCTCGACGATTTCGTGTACGAAGGGTACAACGGCGTGATGTGCGTTGAGGCCGGCGGCCCGCCCGCGGGGACGGGGTGCGGCGGCTATGTCGTTGGGCAGACGGTGAAATTGCTCAAACAACATCATCTGTTGGATGACACCGACGTGGTGATTTTTGACGTGCTGGGCGACGTGGTGTGCGGTGGCTTTGCCGCGCCGTTGCAACATGCCGAGCGGGCGCTCATTGTCACGGCGAATGATTTTGATTCGATTTTTGCAATGAATCGCATTGCAACGGCCATTCTCGCCAAAGCCAAGAATTATAAAGTGCGCATTGCCGGTGTGGTCGCTAACCGCAGTGCTAAAACGGATGAGATTGATCGGTTTAATGCGGCCGTTGGATTAAAAACGCTGGCGCATTTGCCCGATTTTGACATCATTCGGCGCAGTCGGTTAAAGAAATCTACCGTGTTTGAAATGGACTCCACGCCTGAATTAGAACATGCCAAAGCACAGTATTTGCAATTGGCGGAGGCGTTGTGGGCGGGAACAGAACCATTAGCCGCCCATCCAATGAAAGACCGCGATTTATTTGATTTTTTGGGATTTGATTAATCCAAAACTATTCGGGTTGCAATCAATAACACATGACCGAACCATCCTATCGCACCCGCCGCAGTGAAATAGAAACGTATTTTGATCGCACTGCCGCCGAAGCATGGAAACGCTTAACGTCTGATGCGCCACTTGGCCGCGTCCGTGCTACCGTGCGCGCTGGCCGTGATGAAATGCGGCAAACGTTATTAGATTGGTTGCCGAATGATTTAACCGGTTGTCGGTTATTAGATGCCGGCTGCGGCACGGGTTTATTAACCATTGCCGCCGCTCGGCGCGGTGCGCAAGTGGTGGCAGTGGATTTATCGGCGACGCTGGTGCAATCGGCGCAGGAACGCCAGCCGGCTGATATTCCCGCGAATCAAATTGAATGGTTAGTTGGCGATATGCTCGATCCCAAACGCGGGCAGTTTGATTACATCGTGGCAATGGATTCATTGATTCATTACGAATTAAACGACGCGCTCCAGTTAATTGGCGGTTTCGCGCAACAGGCACGGGCGGGCGTATTATTTACATTCGCGCCGCGCACTCCCGCATTAACAGTGATGCACGCGGTCGGCAAATGGTTTCCGCGCAGTGATCGCTCGCCCGCAATTATTCCGGTGAATGATAAAACGCTATTGCGGCAGATCGCGTCCATGCCCGAATTAGTGAATTGGACGGCGGGGCGTAATCGGCGGATTAAACGCGGGTTTTATATTTCACACGGCTTGGAATTGGTGCCCCGGTAATGCGATTGGATTACAGTCATTTGGCACGGCGTTGGATGCAGGTTGCACCGCGCTTTTTGCCATTTGCCGATGTCATCACCGCCGATTTACCACTCGGCCGTTTATTGCGTTTATCATTATTCCAAGTCTCCGTCGGCATGGCGATGGTATTATTAAATGGCACGTTAAATCGTGTCATGGTCGTTGAAATGGGCGTGGCGACGTGGCTCGTGGCATTGATGGTGTCATTGCCATTAGTATTCGCACCATTGCGGGCGTTAATTGGGTTTCGCTCCGATCATCACCGCTCGGCATTAGGTTGGCGGCGGGTGCCGTATATTTGGTTTGGTTCATTGCTACAATTCAGCGGTTTGGCGATTATGCCATTCGCGTTATTATTATTGGCGGGCAATCACAATGCACCTGCATTCATTGGGCAAGTCGGCGCGGCAGTCGCATTTTTATTAGTCGGGGCGGGGTTTCATACCACGCAAACAGCGGGATTGGCATTAGCAACTGATTTAGCACCAGAAGAGGCACGGCCGCGTGTTGTCGCATTGCTGTATATCACGTTGTTATTAGGCATGGTCGGTAGTGCATTATTGTTTGGCGCGCTGTTAACTGACTTTAATAATCAACAGTTAATTCAGGTGATTCAGGGCGCGGCCGTGGCGACAATGGCATTAAACGTCATTGCGTTGTGGAAACAAGAAGCGCGTGATCCGAGCCGCACCCGCGCCGATCAATTGCGGCCGTCATTTCGGCAATCATGGCAGGAATTCATGCACGGCGGGCGGGCAAGTCGGTTGTTAATTGCCGTCGGCCTCGGCACTGCCGGTTTTGCCATGCAGGACATTTTATTAGAACCGTATGGCGGGCAGATTTTACATTTATCTGTCAGCGCGACCACTGTATTAACCGCCATTTTAGCCAGCGGTTCATTAGCCGCATTCATTGTCGCCGGGCATGTGTTAGCACGCGGTTATGATCCACACCGATTGGCCGGTTACGGCGCGGTATTAGGCATTTTTGCATTCGCCGCCATTGTCTTTGCCGCGCCACTCGCATCGCCCTTGTTATTTCGCATTGGCACCGCGTTAATTGGCTTTGGTGGCGGGATTTTCGCAGTGGGAACATTAACTGCCGCAATGAGCATGGCCAAAGACGGGCAGAGCGGATTAGCACTCGGCGCGTGGGGTGCCGTGCAGGCGACTGCAATGGGCGTCGCCATTGCATTGGGCGGTTTTTTGCGCGATGGAATTGGACACTTGGCAATGAGTGGTCAATTAGGGAGCGCCCTTGTTAATCCCAGCACCGGCTACGCATTCGTGTATCATTTGGAAATCATTTTATTGTTTGTTACTCTTATTGCCGTCGGGCCACTGGTGCAGCGCATGAGTGATCCAACGGTGCGTTCGTCGTCAAAGCTCGGTCTGACTGAGCTGCCTTAGTTGTTGTTTGTTGTTAATCCAAGCCTCGGAGGAATCAATGCCATCACCATCTGGTTTTTTAACTGAATATCTCGACGTTGCCCAATTAACGCTTTGGGTATTTTGGTTTTTCTTTTTCGCATTAATGTATTACATCCGTCGTGAAGACAAGCGCGAAGGCTATCCGGCTGAATCATTGCGCATGGGCGGCACGAAAATGATGGAAGGTTTCCCGCCGATGCCGGCACCCAAAACGTTTACGCTGCCACACAAGGGCGGTGACGTGGTCAAGCCAGGGCCGGAAACGGCGCAATACGAGTTGAAAGCGCGTCCAATTGCGCCCTTCCCCGGTGCGCCGTTGGAACCAGTGGGCAACCCAATGTTGGCGGGCGTCGGGCCAGGTGCGTACGCGCTGCGGTCAAATACGCCTGATTTGACGCATCAAGGCACGCCGCGCATTGTGCCGCTGCGCGTTGCCAAGCATTTTGTCATTGTTGATAGGGACCCTGATCCACGCGGCATGACAGTCGTCGGTGCGGATGGTGAAGCGGGTGGCACGGTGAAAGAAGTGTGGGTGGATCGTTCCGAACCGCAAGTGCGTTATTTGGAACTGGAAACCAAGAATGCCAAGCGCGTGTTGCTGCCGATCACGATGGCGCGGGTCAGTGGTAAAACCAATACCGTCAAGGTTGCATCCATCAACGGTGCGCACTTTGCGGACGCTCCGACGTTGGCGAGTTATGACCAAATCTCGTTGGCAGAAGAAGATCGCGTGTGCGCCTATTATGGCGGCGGTACGCTGTACGCCACGCCAGATCGGGCGGAGCCGCTTCTGTGAGTGAATACGACGGCGAGCCAATTCACGGCTTACCTGAGCAGCTCCCCGCTGGGGAGTTGCTACGCTGGCAAGGCGCCCCGCAGTGGGGCGCTTTAGCCAAGCGGGCGTTTCATGTCCGCAGCGTGGCGCTGTACTTCGGGCTGTTACTGGTTGTCACGGTGGCAATTTTGTTGGCGCAACACCAGTCGTTTGCGCAAATCGTGCAGGCGACCACCTGGTTTGTGGTACTCGCCGTCGCGGCAATCGGCATTTTGACGGCGCTGGCGGTGCTGTATGCGCGCTCAACTGTGTACAGCATCACGGATCGGCGGGTGGTGATTCGCTTTGGGATTGCGTTGCCAATGGCGGTGAATATCCCGTTCAAAAGTATCGAAACGGCCGGGTTGCGGGTGTATGCCGACGGCACGGGCGATATTCCGTTGTCGTTGCTGCCCAGTCAGCGCGTGAGTTATTTTATCATGTGGCCGAATGTGCGGCCGTGGCATATGCTGCACGCGCAGCCGATGTTGCGAGCGTTGCCGGATGCGCAACAGGCGGCGAATATTTTGGCGGCAACGTTGAAAGCCGCCAGCGCGGCAGATCACACGGCCGGCGCACCTGTGACGACTGACGGTGAGATGCCCGCCTCTGCAACCGATGCGTCACCAGTTTTTTCGGCAACGTCATCGTGAACGTACTTTTGAAAGTTGAGCCAGTGCAACGGAGTTTTTTGTGAGCGACCCATTTGAAGGGCGACCTTTTCCGCGTGCCGTGCTCATTGGTGCGGCCGTTTTAATCAGTTTTGTCATTGCGGTGGCGGCGTTTGTGCGCGTGACGGGCATCGGGCGGGCGACGTTGGAGCTGGCGCCACAGGTGACGATGCGCGAGTTACGCTTTGAAGACATCGCCGAAGCAAAAAAACGCATTTATGCCGACAAGGTCGTGGTGGCCGAGGTCAGCGAAGTGTCAGCACCGTTTATTTTTGGTGTCTTGCGTGCCATGCAGCGCCAGCGGAAGTTGTTACAAGTGCCATTTGAATCACCCTATCTGCTGTCATTGCGGGCGGATGGGCAATTGATTTTAGAAGACCCCAGCGTCGGCGAACGGATTGATTTGCGGGCATTTGGGCCGGATAACACCAAAGCCTTCTCGGCGTTGTTGACCATGCCACCGCTCTCACCCACGTCTACCTCCCCCTGACACGGCGGCTGCACCAACAATGTTGCGCTTTGCGCTACCGGTGGCCTACGCCCTATTTCTTTGGTGGTTCAGTACCGGATTGATCCTGTACCTTGACCGGTTAGCGCGGCGCACCTACCGCACCAGCATCCTGTGGGCAAGCGGCTTGCTCGTGTTATCAATTGTCGGCGTGATCGGCGTACGCAGCCAAACAACGCTGCTCGGTGCCTACCTCGGCTTCACCTGCGGCGTGTTAATTTGGGGTTGGCTGGAAATGACGTATTTTATGGATGTCATCACCGGCCCGCGCAAACAGCCCTGCCCGACGCCGTGTGGTCAATTAGAGCGGTTTTGGTTAGCCATTCAGACCAGTCTGTACCACGAATTAGCCATTATGGTCGCCGGCATTGGTTTGATCGTGTTGACGCTCGACTATCACAATCAAGTTGCCACCTGGACATTCATTATTCTGTGGTGGATGCGCTGGAGTGCTAAACTCAACTTATTTCTTGGGGTGCCGAATCTCAATGAAGAGTGGCTGCCGCCCCATTTGCGTTTCTTGACCACCTACCTTGCCAAACGGCCGATTAACCTATTCTTTCCAGTGGTGGTCACGGTGGCAACGGTGGTGATGTCGTTGTTGGTAGAACAAGCATTAGAATTGCCGGCTGACAGCTTCACAGCCATTGCATTATTATTAACAGCGACCTTATTAGCACTGGCAATCCTGGAACATTGGTTTTTAATTCTGCCATTACCAGATGCCGCGCTGTGGGATTGGTTATTAGAACAGCCGCCGCCGGTCATTGAACCGGATAAAACAGCCAAGGCGGTAAAGCAATTGCCAACGCCCCCCTAGTGAAGCAACGTTTGTTTGGAATTGAACCAAATGAAAGTGACGCAAGCACCATCAGTTTGGTTTAATACGGGTGTTATTTAGGATTTCAGTTTATTGACTGCCGGAGATTTTGACTTATGCGTATTCTCATGATTCAACCTAATTACCACTCCGGCGGCGCCGAAATTGCGGGCAATTGGCCGGCTGGCTGGGTTGCCTACATTGGTGGCGCAATTAAAGGCGCCGGAATGCCCAATGTGCGGTTTATTGACGCGATGTGCGATGAAATCCCCGATGATCGCTTGCGTGAAATTATCGCGCAAAATCAACCGGATGTGGTATTAGCGACGGCTATTACCCCAATGATTTATCAAGCGCAAAAGACCTTGCAATTAGCGCGTGAAGCCGTGCCGGGCTGCGTGACGGTATTAGGCGGTATTCACGCGACCTTTATGTATTCACAGGTATTACAGGAAGCGCCCTGGATTGATTACATTGTGCGCGGTGAAGGTGAGCGCATCATTGTCAATTTATTGCGGGCAGTTGAGAATGGCACTGATAAACAAGAGCGCAAAAACATTCGCGGATTGGCGTATTTAGATGGCGATCAAGTCATTGCTACGCCCGCCGAGCCGGTGATTGATGATTTGGATAGCTTAACCCCCGATTGGTCATTACTGGAATGGGATAAATACATTTACATTCCATTAAATACGCGGGTTGCGGTGCCGAACTTTGCACGCGGCTGTCCATTCACCTGCCGCTTCTGTTCACAATGGAAATTCTGGCGCAAATATCGCCATCGTGATCCCATTAAATTCGTGGATGAAATTGAAAAGTTGGTGCGCGATTTTAATGTCGGCTTTATGATTCTAGCGGATGAAGAACCGACCATCGTGCAATCCAAGTTTATTGCGCTGTGTAAAGAATTGGTTAAACGCCAATTGCCAATGCACTGGGGCATTAATACCCGCGTGACTGACATCATGCGTGACCGTGAATTATTACCGCTGTATCGTAAAGCCGGTTTGGTGCATGTGTCGCTCGGCACTGAAGCCGCGGCGCAAATGAACTTGGACATATTCCGCAAACAAACCACTGTTGAACAGAATAAACTGGCGGTGAAATTATTGCAGGATGCGGGCATTGTCGCTGAAGTGCAGTTCATTATGGGTTTGGAAAATGAAACGCCCGAAACGATTGAAGAAACGTATCGGTTAGCCAAAGATTGGCGCCCCGATATGGCGAATTGGAATATGTACACGCCCTGGCCCTTTGCCGAATTATTTGAAGAACTCGGTGATCGGGTCGAAGTGCGCGATTATTCCAAATACAATTTCGTTACGCCAATTATGAAACCCGAGGCGATGACGCGGGAACAGGTATTAAAAGGCGTATTGAAAAACTATGCCCGTTTTTACATGAGCAAATCGGTTTTCCATTACCCCTGGATTCGTGACAAATTCAAACGCCGTTATATGCTCGGGTGTTTGAAAGCCTTTGCCAAAACCACGATTACGAAGAAGTTTTATGATCTTGAGCGAGTGAAATATCGTGGTGGGATGACCACTGAAATTGATCTTGGCTTTGATGAAAGCAAGATTCTCACGCGGGAACAAATTACCCAATTGAAAAAGGATCGGCCGGATTTATCTGCGGATGTTGATTTCACGGGTGTTCGTGGTGGTGGTGGCTCAGTGGCTATTTCTGCTTGCGGCGCACCGAATGATTTGCAGGTGGTGGAAAAGCCGACAGTCACCGAAACACGTTAATGATGTTAATCCAATGCCAACTAATTAGGTGTTAATATGACCGCCGCCGCGCCTATGGTCATTTCGCCGGATGTATTAAAACGTTTGGTGTGTGTTGATCAACAACATGACCGATTATGCGAAGCGCCGACGTGGTTGGCGGTACCGAATGATGCGGATTACCGGGCGGCATTGGCGGCACTGCATGATCGGGTGGATGAAACATTAGCCCTGTACATTCACATTCCATTTTGTCCAGGACGCTGTTTATATTGCGGTTGTAATACGACCGTCACGCATAATACACAGCGAATTGATCGCTATTTAGATCGGTTGGAAATGGAGATTGAATTGGTCGCGCCGGCCATTGCAAGCGGGCGCGATGTATTGCAATTGCACATTGCCGGTGGTACGCCAAATTATTTGGGTGATGCGCAATTGACGCGGCTAATTGAAATGATCGAGCGCCGCTTTCGTATTCTGCCCGAAACCGATACTTCAATTGAATGTGATCCGCGCCGCAGTTCGGCTGGGCAATTAGAATTATTGCACAGTTTAGGATTGCGGCGTATTACGTTTGGTGTGCAGGATTTAGAACCGCGGGTGCAACGGGCAATTGGGCGGATTCAATCCATTGATTTGGTGCGCGATGTCTATTGGATGGCGCGAGAAATCGGCTTTGAATCCATTAGTTTTGATTTAATTTACGGCTTGCCAGAGCAGACTGAAGCGAGTTTTCAAGCGACAGTGGAAGCGGTGATTGAATTGGGGCCGGATCGCGTGGCGTGTTTCGGTTATTCACGCGGGACGGAGCAAAGTCCACATCAACACGCGATTGATTGTCATCGTTTGCCAACTGATACTGAACGGGCGCGGTTATTTGAACGGGCGGTCGAGTTATTTACTAATTCGGGCTACGTTTGGATTGGATTGGACACCTTTGTATTAGATTCGGATGAATTAGCGCTGGCACAAGAAGAGTGCCGCTTGCAGCGCAATCCAATTGGTTATACCGCAATGAAACCGCATCATTTATTAGGATTTGGCGCGGGGGCGGTGGCTGACATCAATGGTTATTGTGTGCAGAATGAAACGACGGTAGAAGCGTGGGCGGCGGCCATTAATCGCCAAATTTTACCCATTGCGCGGGGCTATCAATTAACCGAGCGTGATCGTTGTCGCCGCAATGCCGTTGGTCATTTCGTATGTAATTTAGCATTGCCCTGGGCATTGGCCGAGCAGTGCATGGCGGATGAATATCATCGTTTAACGAAGTATGTGAATGAAGGTTTGATTGCAGTACATGACACGCATTTATGTGTGACACCTAAAGGGCGTTATTTTTTACGTCAATTATGTACTGAACATGATGCGTGGTTTGTTTGGGATCGAGCGCAATGGCATTTTTCACGCACGAGTTAATACCCAATTCATAAATCATTATTCACCTTGATAGCATCCCTAATCATCTTTTCATGCCCTCCATTCCCCATTTATCATTCGCACTCATTCTCACTGCATTAGTCTCCTGCGCCGCCCCGATTGCCAATGCAATAGATTTTAGTCAACTCGGGTTTAATCGCGCCAGCACCGCCGATTCATTACTACCGGTCGAAGACGCCTTCCGCAGCAGCGCGGTCGTGATGACATCCGAGCGCCTGCGGGTGCGGCTGGACATCGCCCCCGCCACCTTCATTTACCGCGACAAAGTCACACTCGCCATCGCCCCACCCGCCGCCGTGCAATTGGGCGCATTTGTCCTGCCACCGGGCGAGGTCAAACCCAACACCGCCCGCCCCGACGGCAGCATTGGCGACGTGGCGATTTATCACGGGCAAGTAGAATTTGACGTACCGCTGCAACGGCAATCGGCGCCGGCGGCAACAGCGTTGACGCTACTGGTGAGTTATCAGGGTTGCGCCGAGCGCGGCATCTGCTACCCGCCCGTCACGCAACCATTTGAGTTGACCTTGCCGGCGGTTGACGTGCAACCCGTTGCCGCGCCGGTCAGCACCAATTCACCCGCGCCAGCACCTGTTGTGACCACGCCACAGGACGCCATCGCCGCGCAACTCGCCACGCTGTCACTGCCCGCCGCCTTCGCGCTCTTTGTTGGATTTGGGCTACTGCTGGCGCTGACGCCGTGCATTTTCCCGATGATCCCGATCTTATCCGGCATCATCGTCGGTCACGGTCAGACAGTCAGCACCCGCCGCGCTCTGGCATTATCAAGCAGTTACGTCGTGGCCATGGCGTTGACCTACGCCATCGTCGGGCTGATCGCTGGGCTATTCGGCGCCAATTTACAACTCGCGTTCCAACATCCGCTGATCTTGACGCTATTTGCCGCGATCTTCGTGGCACTGGCGCTGTCGATGTTTGGTTTATACGACCTGCAACTGCCCAGCAGTCTGCAAACCCGCCTGACGCGCTGGGGTAATCGGGGCAATCAACTCGGCGGCGGCGGATCACTGCTCGGCGCGGCGATCATGGGCGGTTTATCGGCACTGATCGTCGGCCCCTGCATTGCCCCGCCGCTGATGGGCGCACTGTTGTTTATTGGTCACAGCGGCGACGCACTCCTCGGGTTCACCGCCTTATTTGGACTGGGACTGGGCATGGGCGCACCGTTACTGGTGATCGGCAGCGCGCTGGGGCAGTGGCTACCGCGAGCGGGCGGGTGGATGAACACGGTTAAAACGCTGTTTGGCGTAGTGTTACTCGGCGTGGCAATTGTGATGTTAGAACGCATCCTGCCGAGCGGCGTGACGCTGTGGCTGTGGGGGACGCTGTTGATCGTGACGAGCGTCGCCGTGCTAGACGTGTTGACGCCGCTCGCTGCCAGCGCCAGCGGGTGGCAACAGGTCAAGCGCGGCGTGGGCGTGATGGTGTTGATTTACGGCACTTTAATGTTGATCGGCGCCGCGGCGGGCGGACGTGATCCCTGGCAACCGCTGCGCGGTCTCGTGACCAGCGCATCACCCGTCGCGGCAACCGTGCAGTTTCAACCGATCAAGACGTTAACCCAGTTAGATCAAGCACTTGCCGCCGCCCGCGAGCGTGGTCAACCGACGTTGCTAGACGTGACGGCGGACTGGTGCGTGACCTGCCGCGAGTTGGAGGCGCAGACATTTCCCGACGCAACGGTGGCGGCGGCGCTGCGGTCATTGAACGTGTTGCGCGTTGACGTGACGGCAAATGACCGCGACGATCAGGCGTTGATGCGGCAGTTTGAGATCATTGGCCCGCCGATGTTGTTGTTTTTTAACGCAAATGGACAGGAGCGGCGCGAGTTGCGGGTGGTTGGATTTATCACACCGGCGGATTTGGTGGCGCAGGTGCGTCACTTGGCACCGTGAACGATGTAACGGCGGCTAGATAGGAGTTTGGTTAAAAATATGAGCGTTATCAAAGTCGTAGCCGCCACTGCCCTCGCGGGCGGGTTGAGTATCGGCATCGCGCTGTACGGGCAGCAGTGGTTCGACGGGCAATTTGGCACGAGTGGCGACCGCAGCTCGGTGCGCCTGACCAGTCTGCCGGACATCCGCCTGCCGGATGTGAACGGCCGCGAGGTGCGCAGCAGCAGTTGGGCGGGTAAGGTGTTGATTTTGCACTACTGGGCGAGCTGGTGCGCGGCGTGTGTGACGGATACGCAACTGCTGGCGCAGGTGCAACAGCAATACGGCGCGGGTGCATTGCAGGTGGTTGGCATTGCGATTGATCAGCCGCAGGCGGTGAATGCGTTTTTATTAGAACAGCCGCTACCGTATCCAATTTTAATTGGTGGAAATGCGGCGGCGGAATTGTCGCAGCAATTGGGGAATCGCACATTGGGATTGCCGTTCACGGTGATGTTTGATGCGATGGGACGGCGGGTATTTAGTCACTCGGGCGAATTAACATTGGCGCAGGTGACGAATGAACTTGCGCGGCTGGTGCCGGTGAAAAAATAAAACCTGCCACCAATTTTAATCACTGGTCGTCCACTCTGGCGTATTGATAAACTGCATTGCCTGCTGCAATACCTCAATCCCAGCATTGGATTGATGCGCATGAATACTCAAATACCGCCGCCACGCCCGCGCCCCGGGTTGCCCTTGAAATAACCCGTGCAAATGGCGCGCAATCCGATTAAATGGCAGCCCATCGGCTAAACAGCGTTCCGCATACGGCAGAAGTGCGTTAATTAAATCAATTTGCGTAGTGATCGGATGCGGATCATTAAAGAACTGCGCATCAGCAGTAGCAAATATCCAGGGATTGCGATACGCCGCCCGTCCAATCATCACACCATCCACCGCCATTAACCACCGCGCCGCCTCATCTAATGACGTGATGCCGCCGTTAATAATGATCGGCAAGTGCGGGAAATCAGTTTTTAATTGCGTGACCAATTCATAACGCAATGGCGGACGTTGGCGATTGGCACGCGGGGTTAAGCCAGTTAAATGCGCGCTGCGAGCGTGAACGATTAAAACATCGCACCCGGCCGCGACCTGATGCGCCGTGAATGCCGCTAAATGTTCATAGTCATCTTGCGCGTGCAAACCAATACGGGTTTTAATGGTGACGGGGACAGTGACCACCGCTTTCATTGCCGCAATGCAGTCAGCCACTAATGCCGGTTCGGCCATTAAACAGGCGCCAAAGCGGCCATTCTGAACGCGATGAGAGGGGCAGCCGACATTTAAATTGATTTCATCATAGCCCCATTCAACACCCAGCCGCGCACAGGTGGCGAGTGTATTAGGATCGGCGCCGCCTAATTGTAATGCAATCGGATGTTCAGCTGGATCAAATGCTAATAACCGCCGCACGTCACTATGCAATAGCGCGCCGGTCGTGACCATTTCAGTGTATAGCAAGGTGTGGCGGGTGATTAAACGCATCAAATAGCGAAAATGCCGATCTGTCCAGGCCAGCATTGGCGCAACTGATAATGATCGTTGAATAGCGGGCGGGGGTGAATTAACGGAGATTGACATGTGCTAAGACCCACAGCGCGGCGGCAATTAATAATAACGGCGGCAGCAAAGCGGCAATGGCCGGGTTTAATCCAAATAATAACGCCAAATAAGTACAGGTGCGGCTAATTAAATAAAATGCGATGCCAATGGGAATGCCCGTAAAAATGCGGGCGCCTAAACTGGTGCTGCGGGCGGAGCCGACCAATACCGGAATGGATACAAAAATCATGGTCAACACTAATAATGGTTGTACCAATTTAGTCCATAACGCAACGCGATAAAGACTGGCGTCTTGTTGACTGGACTGGAGGAATTGAATGTAGCGTATGATGCCCCACACTGATAGGGCGTGTGGTTCGACAATAATCAATTTGAGTAATTCAGGATTGAGTAATGATTGCCACGTTTGGCTGGCGTGGTGTTCAATCCGGACTTGATTGGGTTCAATTAAACTGCGGGCGACATTGTTTAATATCCAATGATCGGTTTCATAAGACGCGGACTCGGCGTGGGTGGCATAACGCAAGCGTGTTCCGTCTAATTCGTAAATTAAAATATCGCGCAAGTGGGCATTGGGTAAAACTTCACCGACGGCAATAAACGCATTGCCATCGCGTACCCATAAACCGGATGCGGTTAATTGCACCGCTTGACCAGTGGCGGCGAATGAACGCAATGCCAGCGCGTGGCGTTCGGCAATTGGCGTGATGCCTTCACCTAATATGACTACCGCAATTGCCAGTATTACGCCGCCGCCCAATGCGCCGCGAATCATGCCACCAAGTGACACGCCCGCAGCGCGCATGGCGACTAATTCTGAACGGCTGGCTAAATTGCCCAATCCCGCTAATGCGCCAATTAACGTTGCCAATGGAAAAATTTGATAACCATAGCGCGGCAAACTAAATAACACGAATTGCGTTACTTGCCATATTCCATAGTTTTGGGTGCCGATCTGATCTATTTGATCGGCAAAAATAATGATGCTTAATAGGGGAATAAAGATCGCCAGCGTGATGACCGTCCCGAGTAGCACAGCACGAGCAAGATAACGGTCAAGAATGGTCATGGGATTGATTGTGTTCATTTAATAAACGTAGGATGCGTTAAACTGTTTCTTTACTCAACAACGGACGATCACATGATATGACCAATCACTCAACCTTTGATCCCACGCCGCGCATTTTTGGTGAAGTTTTATTTGATTGTTTCGCCACTAATTCAGGTGCGCCACCGACCTGTCTGCTTGGCGGCGCGCCGTTTAATGTCGCTTGGCATTTACACGCATTTGGGCAAGCGCCGCTATTCATTAGCCGCGTTGGCGCGGACGATTTCGGGCGGGACATTATCGCCACGATGCAGGCACATCAGATGACGACGAGCGCGGTGCAACAGGATCGGCAGCACCCGAGCGGGCGCGTGGCGGTCACGCTCGACAACGGCGAACCCAGTTACGACATCGTAGCCGAGTGCGCCTACGATTTTATTGATGCTGCCGACCTGCCCGCCGCACCTGCACATTCACTGTTGTATCACGGCACTTTGGCGTTGCGCAGTGCCGTATCAGCTGCCGCGTGGCAGCATTTGTGTGCCGAACACCAGCCGGCGCGGTTTGTTGATGTCAATTTGCGCGCTCCCTGGTGGCAACCGGCGCAGGTGCAAGCACTGCTGACGGGCGCTCGTTGGATCAAACTCAACGTTGCCGAGTTGGCGCAACTGGCACCGGCTGGCACGACGCTGGTTGAACGCGCACAGGCGCTGCTCGACCAACACGGTGCGGCGTGTGTGATTGTCACGCAAGGCGCGGCGGGCGCCTGTGCCATTTCCGCCACCGCCCCCCCGCTCTCTGTCAGTCCACCCGCGTCAGTGCCAGTGGTTGACACCGTTGGTGCGGGCGATGCCTTCGCCGCCGTGTTCATATTGGGTCTGATGCGCCATTGGCCCCTGCCCGTCACGTTAAATCGTGCGCAGCAGTTTGCCGCCGCCATCGTCGGGCAGCGCGGCGCGACCGTGCAGGATGCGGCGTTTTATGCGGCAATCAGTCGCAGTTGGTCAACAGATTAAAGCGCCGCCGTAATAGTCAATTCAAGATCATTTAATACAATCAGGAATTACGCAGTTGTTGTCTGCTGTTACGCAACTATGATGCAACCCCCTAATCAACCGCCTGTTCCCAAATTAAATTCAAGATGTCGGATGTGTTTAATGCCTGATTAATTGGACACTGCGGACAGCCCTGACGGGTGGGCGGGTGTGTGCATTGTGAACAGCTTTGAATGGTGCGCATGACTTGGGTTAATTCACCGTCTAATTGCCTCATCATGTCAATCTGCCCCCGCAACGTGGCTTGCAGCGTTGTTAATACGCATGAAACCTCACGACTGGCTTGGGCGCCGGTGGACGCCTGCTCGCGGGTAATTGCCAATGTTTTAATAAACGCCAATGGAATGCCCGCCTGCGCCAATTGAAGAATTGCACGAAAGCGGGCAATATCTTCGGCATTGTAAAGCCGAGTACCTTTCGGTGTACGGCGGGCATTCACCAAGCCTTCTTCTTCATAAAATCGCAAGGTGCGCGGCGTCGTGTTAAGCAATTCAGCGACCTCACCAATTTTTTTTAACGTGTTCATTTTATTGAATGATCGTTCCCACACGAGCGCGTGAGAACAATCGCGTTTAATTGAATTATGCACCAATCAATTGGGCATCATAACCGCAAGCGCGCACTTGATTGAGTAATACGCCCGCCGCCGTGGCCGCTGGGTTAAATGCAATCAATAATAAATGATCGGTGCCGGCATTAAAGCGCGGTGCAATCACGCCATCAATTTCCCGCATGGCGTCTTCTAAACACTGCCGCTGTTGTTCATTCAAATGTTGATTGATGTGAATTAAAACGTCGCTGATATTCATTCTGATTTCCCGGGTTGCACAGTTGAAGGGCGCGCTTTTTATCTCACGATAACGTGAGATTTGCAACTCAAACTGGCAACCCGTTGATTAAACTAGTGTTTATCAACCTCCCCCAGCGAGGCGGTTACTTGCCCGCTCGCATCCCCGCCGCCTGCAACGTATTTTCCAACAAACTGGCAATGGTCATGGGGCCGACGCCGCCCGGGACGGGAGTGATCCAACTCGCCCGCTCAACCGCCGCGCTAAAGTCCACATCGCCGGTCAATTTGCCGTCAACGGTGCGGTTCATGCCGACATCAATCACGATTGCGCCGGGTTTGATCCACGCGCCGGGGATGAATTCCGCCCGGCCAATTGCCACCACCAGCACGTCAGCTGCGGCGACCTTGGCGGCCAGATCACGGGTGCGGCTGTGGCAGACGGTGATGGTGCAGCGGGCGGCAAGCAATTCCAATGCCATCGGGCGGCCGACGATGTTGGATTGCCCGACGATCACCGCGTCGCACCCGGCTAATGTCTGCCCGGTGCGTTCGAGTAACGTCATCACGCCTTTGGGGGTACACGGGCGTAGCGCCGGCAAGCGCAGCGCCAGCCGCCCGATATTGTACGGGTGAAAACCGTCCACATCCTTTGCCGGATCAATGCGTTCCAGCACCGCCTCGGTGTCAATCGCGTCGGGCAGCGGCAGTTGCACCAAAATGCCGTGAATGCGCGGGTCGGCGTTGAGTTGGTCAATCAGCGCCAGCAATTGGTCGGGCGTGACCGTCGGGGGTAATTCGTGCAATTGCGAATAAAACCCCACCTCGGCGCAGGCGGTGCGTTTATTGCGGACGTACACCTGCGAGGCGGGGTGATCGCCAACCAACACCACCGCCAGCCCCGGCGGCGCCGCCCCGCTCGCCAATTGTTGCGCGACCTGCTGTTTTAATTCAGCGCGGATGGATGCGGCAATCGCTTTGCCGTCAAGCAGTTGTGCGTTCATTCGGTTGTCAATTCCAATTATCAACGTTTTTTCAGTCTTAGTCGGTTAGAATAGCACCATGCTAAATATCAACTCATCACCACCGGTTTTAGGAACAATTCCCATGCACCGCACTTTACTCCCACTCGCCACCGCTTTTTTCGTAACCACCGCCCTTGCCGCTGATCCGGCGGCGCCGCCGTCAACTGATCCAACCGCGCAGGCGCAGGCGGTGATCCATGATTTCAAAACCAATCTGCAAGGCGAATTGAAAACCGCGCTGTCCAAAGGCGGCCCCGCGGCGGCAATTGAGTTTTGCCAAAAACGCGCCCCGCAAATTGCCACCGAGGTGTCCGAATCGAGCGGCTGGCAAATTCGGCGGGTGACGCTGAAGCCGCGCAATCCTGACAATAACGTGCCGGATGCGTGGGAACGGCAGGGTTTGGCGACGCTGGCTGACAAACTCAGTAGCGGTGCGCCGCAACCGATTCTGGTGACTGAAGAAGTCACCACGCCAAACGGGCGGGTGTTTCGCTACATGCAGGCGATTCCGGTGGCGAAAGCCTGCTTGACCTGTCACGGCGACCAATTAACCCCCGAGGTGACGGCGGCGTTGGATAAGGCGTATCCGAACGATCAGGCACGCGGGTACACGATTGGGCAGTTGCGCGGGGCGTTTAGTTTGTCCAAACCACTGCCGGCGGCGGAATAATATTTGACTAATCAAGCGGTTGCATTCACTGGTTACACGGACTGCCATCATGCCCGAGTCGCGTTATGATGTTGTGTTTGCTGGTCAATTGGTCGCAGGTGCCGATGCTGCGACGGTGCGCATGGCGTTGCAAACGCAGTTTAAGCTGACGGATGCGTTACTTGACCGGCTGTTTAGCGGTCAACGGGTTGCCGTCAAGCGCGGGTTGGAGTTGCCGGCGGCGCAGCGGTACTGTGAATTGTTTGCCCACGCCGGCGCGGTGTTGGAACTGGTGGCGATGCCGGCGGTGGTCAGCCCGCCGGCGCCAGTTGCAGCCGTACCCGTGCCACCGTCGCCAGTCATGCCCGCCCCGCTTGTTTCATCTGCACCACCGCCCGCCAGTTTCACGCTTGCCCCAGTCGGCAGTACGCTGGAGGAGTTGACCGATGGTGCGGCGCCGCGCAATCCGAATACCAGTCACTTGAGTTTGGTGGCGGGTGAGGCGTGGACGCTCGAAGATTGCGCGCCGCCACCGCTGGCGCAGCCGCTGCCGGATATTGATTCGCTCATGTTAGAACCGCTGGCGCCGCGTGCCATTCGCCGGGATGAATAGCGCAATAATTAAGTGTATTACACGCGAAAGACTTTGATGACTTCATCGCCATAATGATTAATCACCTTGACCGCCACTTTGCCGCTATTTGGTTTAGGAAATGGTCGGCTGGTGGTGCGATAGAGTGCATCCCACGCCGCTTCATTCACTTCTGCTTTTAATGCTTTTTTGAGTTTGTCATACGGTTGATCGCCGCCGCTGAAATAAGCGTGGCGGACAAAAAAGCTCTCGCTATCATAATCCGTGTCAATTAACCAGCAGGCGATTTCATTCGTGCCGTGACTGGTAATCAATCCGGTGGTTGGATTATAAATGTCCACGCCGCGCACTTCGATTTGATACATCCCGTCCGCTTGCGCAATTAACTTGCCCGTCGTTGAATCAACCGGCCCAATGTCGGGTTCACCAAACACCATGAATAAATTGCCGCTGCCGGTTTTCTTTAATAATTCATCGCCCATTGTTAAATCAGGATTCATTTTGACCGGTAAAATGGTGAGTTGGCCGAATTGTTTGGCCTCTTCGTTGACTGACGGATCGAATGCAAATCCGCAGATTAATAATAAATGAAAACCGAGGCCGCGGACGGCTTCTTTCGCCGCTTCTTTGACCGCTAAACTACTCACGGTGCCATGCTCGGGGCCAATATGAATTGCCACTCGTTGCACCGTGCCGTCCTGTTCGGTGTATTCACCGTCGGCATGAATCCATGTTCCGGCGAATACGTCGAGCCGATCAAACATTAACCGCTCATGTTTAATCGTATTCTGCACGCCCGCCTTTCTTAAATTATCCAAAATCATCGTGGTGAAATCGGTTTCATCCGGCGTGGTTAATGGCGCTTGCACACTATCCTTTTCATCTAAATGCGTCGGCCAAATACGATGCGGCGATAAGGATTCAACGGTGAATGGGCCGCTCACCCGCACTCGTTTATTATCTTCATACGGTTGGTCATACAGAATTTCGGTATCGGCATTGCGCGCAATGGAATCATCAATCTCCTGTTGACGGCCGCGCCGCGCTGCCCACCATTGCTGGTGTATTGCAATGATTGATTGATCCCAATTGCCCGCCTCACGCGGGATTTCCCATTCTTCCCACGCCTGATTTAATGCCGCGTTTAATTGATCGCGCAGCAGTTCTAATGTTTCCTGCCATTTGGCGTGAATCACGTCAATCTCGGCGTTATTGGCAATAGATTTGAGCGTGACATGTGGCACGGTTTTATAAACAAAGCCGTGTTTGATGTCATTGGTCGGAGCGCGGGTAATGGATTCGCCGGTTAATGCGGTGCGCTTTTTAATGCCATCCGCTGAATCGGCTAATAAATAAAACGGATAGCGGGCGGCCATTAACCGAGTGCGGGCGAGGGCTAAGGCGACGCGGGAGGTGTCAATGGCGATCCAGCGCCGTCCCCATTGCTCGGCGACATACGCGGTGGTGCCGCTGCCCATTGTCGGGTCTAATACCAAATCGCCGGGGTCGGTGGTCATTAGGAGGCAGCGTTGGATGACTTTATTATTTGTTTCAACAACATAGTGCATATTAACTGGAGCTGATGTAGATGCCCATAATGTATTAACAGGGGTAATAGGGTAATCACTCAGTTTTAAGACATAACGCAAAGTATCACCACCGCTATAAGGGACTAATCTATCAGCAAATTTGAGCCTAATAGCGCCTGACAAATCGGTTTTCCAGCTTTTTCCGTTCGGGGGAAAATATTTTTGCTTATCAATTTCTATAGAAAAAACGCGATTTTTATCGAAACCGATTGGACTCATTGAAACTAGCTGTAGTAGATCAACTTTTTCTGGTAACAACTTATGGTTATTAATTTGATCCAAAGTTAATTTAGTTCTTAATCCATTAACTTCACAGATATTCCAATGATTATCGCCTTCTAAATTCATGGATTCATAGAGAGGCCGATATTTTAAGGTATCTTTATCTTTTGCGTAAAAAAGGATATAATCGCAAAGTTCTTCTAAATACTTTGCACCAAGTGGCATAGTTTTTTTTCGGAATGTAATTTGGGCTACAAAATTTTTATTCCCAAATACCTCATCCAATAAACACCGTACCAAATGCACATTCTCATCCCCGATCTGCACAAACACACTGCCCGACTCGGTTAATAACTCCCGCGCCACCATTAACCGATCCCGCAAATACGCCAAATAAGAATGAATGCCTAACTCCCAAGTATCCCGAAACGCTTTTATTTGCTCCGGCTGCCGCGTTAAATCCTCCACCTTGCCATCTTTCACATCGCGCTTGCGGGTACTCACCTGCCAATTCGAGCCAAACTTAATTCCGTAGGGCGGATCAAGATAAATCATTTGCACCTTGCCCTTGAGCCGCTCCTTTTCAGCTAAAGAAGTCATTACCTGCAAACTATCACCCAAAATCATTCGATTCTGCCACTGCTGCTGGTGTTGATAAAACTCAATCAACTGCGGGAATTGCATCGAATTAAAATCCGCAAATAAATCATCGGTGACGGGTTGACTGCCCTGCGCCGTCGCCCGAATATCATCAATTAACGCCTGCGGGTGGATTTTTTCTTGAATGTAAATCGGCACCACCGGCACTTCTAATTCATCCAATTGCGCATCTTTACCGCGCCACACCAATTGCGGATCAAGATCAGGATCACGCGGGTAGCGCATTTTTTTATCTTCAAGCGTATCAAAATGCCGCAATTCCTCCGTCGGGATGTTTATTCGCGTGTCGGTCGCGTGTTTAATACTGTCAATGGCGATGGGTTGGGCGGGGGATTTGGATTTGCGGGGCATGAGTTTAATAACCTAAATAAAAATGCACAGGCGATTTTAATTGAGCCAATCTTCTACCAATAAACCGGGGACACGACAAAACTCACTCGTATTATGTGTGACCACGACTAATTGATTTGCCCGTGCAATTGCGGCAATTTGCAAATCATACGGACCAATCGGCGTACCTTGCCGCGTCAGAACGGCCCGAATTTCGCCATAATGCAATGCGGCGTCACTGGTGAATGGCAAACTCGGCAGCCACGTTAATAGCGTCAGCAGACGTTGGCGATTCTTTTCCTGCTGAATGCTTTTATTTACACCAAACCATAACTCCGCCTCCACTGGTGCGCAGATTCTCAATTGCGCTGTGCCGACACGTTGTATCTGTGCGGTAACAGCAGCATGATTTTTTAATAAAGCAATGACGGTATTTGTATCAAGTAGATAAATCATTAATCAAACGTATCCCGTGCCGCATCAATTCCCAAATCAGCATCCGTAATGTCATCTGGGAAATCATCACTCAAACCGCCCGCAATCGCCTGTAAAAAGGCATCGGTGTAATCAGAACTCGGCGGCGGTGAATAGCGTTGTTCTAATGTCTGAATAAATGCCAACACCTCATAGGCGGCCGTTTCTGGTAAGCGGCGGCTATGTTCATAAATGGTTTCGGCGAGTGTCATGTTTAATAACTCCACTGTTTCATTTGTTGATCGTTCCCACGCTCCAGCGTGGGAACGATCAAAATGTTTGACGGCGTATCGTCAAGCCACCTCATCTAATACCGGTAACGCATTACGCTGACTCACAGACAGCACCTCAATCCCAATTAAACGTCCATTAACATCATAATCCGCCAAAATACCCGCTTCAATTTCTGTCGTGGTCGCCACTTCACCGGCAAAAATCTCAAAATAAGCAGCATCAGCAATTGGATCAAATTCAAGTTTCATTACGCCTGTACCTCATCATCAAAATAAGCAGTGACAATGGCAACTGGTGTCAGTGTCTCATTATAAATCACCCGCAATATACGACCGTGACGCTCCGGCACTGGATACAACACATGCACGAGGCTGGCATCTTCAGCATCGCTTTCAATCCGAACATGCTGCAATAAGGCGTGTTGAATCCATTCAATTTTAATTTGCGTCTAAGACATCGTTTTTTAGCATGGTCAGTTAAAAAGAAATTCATAGAACAGCACATCGTGAATGATTAGTAGTTGTGGGTTTCAAATACGAAAATAAATGCCAGATTAGCGGGCGCGTTTAACTGCGTATGGTTAACGATTCATGCCGCATCCTGTATTTGCGCTAACCCAACATAACGCGCCAATGTTTCCGGTGCAATATCCACTTGACCATTTAAAAATGTTAAACAACTCCACGCCATGTCAACCTGCGCGGTAGTTAATTCATGTTCATTAACATACTCACCAATCAAGTCGCGTAAATCACTTTCAATCACCTGCCTATCGGCAAATGTCAGAATAAACCGATAAGCACTTAATTGTTGAGCGTGGGTGAGTTTCATTACGCGCTACTCAAGCCGCCGCCTGTACGCGCTCAATCTCAAATGGATAAAACCCACATTGCCGCGCCTCCAAAATAGTCAATTCACCAAGACCTTCAACCGTATAGCCAACGTTGATATTCCAATTGACAGATTCATCACGCACAATCGGTAACGTTGAAAACTCAATCAATAAAATATCATCGGCTTCGTGATAGGTAATTTTCATACTAGATTACTCCGTTTAGTCCAGTTGACCATAATGGTTTTAATAACAATTGCTTGCCCAATCACGATTGCAGCACACACGTTATTATCTGATCGTGCAGGGAAATAGTAAAATATCCAACCATGTTGTTTATCTTTTTCAAAATAATCACCATTTTCGATTAATGTTATTATTTCAGCGACAGTTACATGACGCTTGTACATCGCTTCTATGGCGTGATCTGTCAACCACACTGATTTAGCAAAACGTACACTCTTAAAACTCTGTGGCATTATTTAATAAAACCGCTGATTGATAATCCATTTCCTGAGCGATGCGCTGAATTCCGGCAATAAAGACTAAAAAACTTTTGGAACAGTTATGAGTGATACTGAGATGTTGAGACAATAAACGTGCGCCCGCGATCTTTTGAAATTCCGGCACCAGTTGCGTTAATGCTTTAGATGGCTTTAATAATTTATCGGGCTGCGCGTATTTTTTAACTACCGCCGTTCTTAATAACGACCGATTATCATACGCAGTTGCCAGCGCAGTTAAATCGCCCAGATACCAAGATTCTAATTCTTGACAAACGAGTCTGATTAACACATCAGACCGGCCGCAATTAAAACATAACGTGACAAGTCGCGCTTTTAATTGCACACAATCGCCACCATCATTATCACGCACCACCACAAAACGCACATTTGGTTCGCGCCATGCTTTGAGTTTTCGCGGAATGCTTTTTTCTAAATCCGCTTTGCCATTGTGTTTTATACAAAAAAATTGTTCACCCGCAACCCAACCCGGAAACAGGCGCGGTAATAATTGATCTAATAATTCCTTCATAGATGGCTCTTCCAAGAGAAAGATCAACCGCCCGTGCATTTATTTCAATTCCCCAAACAAGCCCTGCATCCATAACGCACCCGGCACATCACCTGCTTGAATAAGATCATTAAACAGTGCTGAATCGGATGCGCGGATCACTTGCGTAAAGCCGGCCACTTTTTTGAGAAAATAAATCTCGTTTAATTTAACAACGTTCAAAAAATCAGGCGAATGGGTTGAAATGAATACCTGACCACCGCGCCGTGCATACTCACGGAATTCTTCCGCCAATTCTGGCAGTAACTCTGGAAACAGTTGATTTTCTGGTTCTTCAATTGCTAATAAAGGAAACGGTTTTGGATCATTCAGCAACACCAAATAAGCAAACATTTTAATTGTGCCATCTGAAACAAAACGCGCAATAAATGGGTCTTGAAATGCGCCATCCTGAAACCGTAAAATTAATCGGCCATCTTCTGTTGGTTTTGCTTCTATTTTCGTTACGCCGGGGACCCGCCGGGCCATCGTTTCAATAATTTTATTAAACACTTCTTGATGAGAAAAAAACAGATAGTATGCCACTTGCGCAACATTATCGCCCTGAGTTGATAAATGTTCAGCATAACCAACATCATTGCTTTGCCGTGCATCGTTAATATGAAAATCAGAAATATGCCAGTTTTCAATCAAGCTGCGAAACTCGGCCACCGTTTGAAACTCTTTGAATTGTCCCAAACCTTTAATCGCTAAAATATCGGGGGCATCTAATACATATTGTTGACGTTCTGCTTTAGCGTCAACATCGCCATACCTGTTTTCATTAATGATCGCGTAACCTGTGCCATTGGAAAAATCAACAAAGTGCCACGGCTTACCACGTTGACCCCGACGATATTTCAATATTTCCCGCGCCACGATCGGCATTCCCTTTGAATTCTTATTAATAGTCAGTTCATAGGTGGCTAACCGCCCGCCAGATTCACGAAATTTGAGCGTAATTTTAATTGGCCCTGTCGTACCACGACTGACTAATTCATTAAAACCACCGCGTTTTAATACTGCCCGGCTGACATTCTGTGTCAACGCATCTTTTAAAAAAGAAAACACATCAAAAAGTGTTGATTTACCGGTGCCGTTTGCCCCAACTAAAGTAATCAAACGTGGGAGATGATCCAATTTGGTGTTTTTGAATACGCGGAAATTTTCGATGGCAATGGATTCAATTTGCATCACTGAATATCCAACTATCAACTGATTGCTTATGACCGGTTTGGCGATTATTCACCAGCAATTGTCCAGCATCTTGCTGGAACAGTTGTTCATTCGCGTTCAATAATTCAATGCCATACAGCCGCCCGTCGGGCATTAAATCAATGTTTAATTCTTCGCTGAGATGCACCGTTTGCAAATCCGCCGCTGGATGATCCAGAAAACGTAAATAAGCAATGTTGTATTGCGGGTCATATTCAATGCGCATGAATCAATCCTCTAAAATCACGCGGCAAACCGCAAAATCTCAACTTCAGCATGACGTGCGACTGCCGCCGCCGCCTGTTCATACAATTGCATTGCAATTGCGCTATTCAAATAGTATTCCCCGCAATTATCACACACGTCAGCCGGTACACCTTTAATAACAACGAGCGTGTCATCACGATTCAAAGAAACCGTCACCACACCAGGGCGCGTTTCGCCGTGTTTGCAAAGCGTACAGTTCATTAAAGCCTCCTAGTTTTGAAATCATCCTGCCACAAATTAGGATTAGGAATATACACAGTCACCACAATACACTGCATTGTGATTGGGGCTTGTGCAATCACCAAATGCAGTAGTGTTTGACCAATCCATGCCAATAACAATGTTGTTGGAAAAGGCGTGTCATCAGGGTACGTTTTAATCACTTCGCCAGTGATAAACCACGCTCAAAGGCATGACGCGAAAATTGAACACTGCTGCAATTCATTTTATGATGCCCGCTATGCGTAATTGATTAGATTATTCATGTTGTATATTTTGCCTGTGACAACCCAACATAACGCGCCAATGTTTCCGGTGCAATATCCACTTGACCATTTAAAAATGTTAAACAACTCCACGCCATGTCAACCTGCGCGGTAGTTAATTCATGTTCGTTAACATACTCACCAATCAAGTCGCGTAAATCACTTTCAATCACCTGCCCATCGGCAAATGTCAGAATAAACCGATAGTCATTAAAACTCTCAGACTTTTGTAGATAAAACATAAATAAAACAATATCAATCAAGATGATTTTGTTTAAAGTACTCCAGAATATGTCGAAATAAGTTTATTATCAAACCAAATAAAAATTGGTACTTGCTCAGTATAGTAATGCGCTCGTTTTTAATTAAAACAGTTCTAATAAAAAAACCGGCACGAGGCCGGTTGAATATACGCTGAATATCGGCAGTGCGCATCGTCCATGATGCGCAATGGCGTTGTTAATTAATCAATCATGCAGCGGCGCTAATAAATTAGGGATATTCGCAATCGCCGCATCGCGGGTCGTTTCATCCTGCGTGACATTCGCTAAAACATTACTGCCGGCGGCAATGAGGTATTGCTGATTCATGGCATCTAATGCGCCATATACAATGCCGTGTTCACTTTGATAATCCGCAAAGGCTAATGCCACTTCAGTGCGATATTTGAAGCGCAACATATCCGATTGTGCATCGGCTGACGTATTGCCCCAACCGCCGTTAATCACGGTAATAATCATCGCATTGCGTGGCGTACCACGTTCGCTTAATTCGGTTAACCAATAATTGCGGCCGTCCACATCAGCACCGCGGCCAAAGATGTTGCGGTAAATCTCATCAATGAACTCGCTATTGCTGAGGGTGGTGGGATATTTAGCTTGTACCAAGTCCACATTAAAGAACGCTTGGGCGACGGTATCAATTGTCCAGGGTTGACCTTCGCTATCAAGTTGACCGGATTCGATGTTATTCACCCAATAATTCAAACCCTCCGCGTCCATTGCATAACCCATTGTCGCCATATACAATTCAGCCACTTGCCAGCGCGTGGTATTACTGCGATCAATTGCGCCAAATGATGCGATGATTGATGAACTATTTTCACCACTGGCAATTAACTCAGCAATGGTGACAGTGCAAATCGGCGTGTCGCCCTGATCGGCACAAACGCCGCCCCAACTGGTGAATTGTGCATTCTCTTCTGCGGTGGCAGTGAAAATAACAACTTGATCGGCGGTGTAATTCGTCACGCAGGTGCCGGTTAATTCGGCATCATTATCAGCGCGACCGCAATCAATTCCACTTCCACTCGGTTGGCTAGTGATATTTCCAGCACCAACAATAATGGCTTGCAATTCATGTTGATTAACTGATGCCGCCTCTTCAAATACCGCAATCGCCGTTTGCGTTTGATTTAAGGTGAATTGACATTCCGCCGTTGTTTCACCGCCGCACGCGCCGCCGCGTTGCCATTCTTTGAATTGCCAACCCGTTTCAGGTTGCGCGGTTAATGTCATTGCGGTGCCGGCCGTAAAGCCACCAAAACACAATGCCGTATCGCAATTAACGCCGCTCGGATTGCTAATAACCTGCCCTTCGCCTAATACCGACACAATCAATTGTGTCATTGAGGTTGGATAGCGGAACGTGGCGGTGACGTTTTGCGCTTCATTCATCGTGACGGTGCAAGTTAATCCGTTTTCATTCGGGCATCCATCCCACCGACTGAATACGGCGCCGCCAGTTAATGGCATGGCAGTTAATACCACTTGCGCACCACTATTAAATGTTTTGCTGCACACGCTGCCGCAGGCGATGCCACTTGGATTGCTATTAACTGCGCCGGGTCCATAAGCATTGACAGTTAAAGTTTGCTGTGTGCTATTGGATTGTAATTCAAAATTGGCGGTGACGGTTTTGGCCGCATTCATTGTGACCGTGCAGGTTGTTAATATGCCAGAGCAGGCGCCTGTCCAATTAACAAACCGCGAGTCGCTATTCGCAACGGCGGTGAGTGTGACTTGCGTACCACTGGTGTAATTCTCTGTGCAATCGGTGCCGCAATTAATATCAACCGTGCTGCTGGCCACAGTGCCATTACCAAACTTATTCACGGTTAATAAATAAGTCGGCGCGGTGGTTTGGAAATTAGCGGTGACGCTTTTAATTGCATCCATTGTCACCGTGCAGGTTGTTAGATTACCCGAGCAGGCGCCGCCCCAACCGGTGAATTGATTAGCGCCAGTTGCTGCGGCAGTTAATATGACTTGCGTGCCGCTATTATAAGTTTCATTACAATCGCCCGGGCAGTTAATTCCCGTGCCGCTCACGGTGCCCGTGCCAGCGACGGTGACGGAGAGCGCGTACGTTTGCGGTGCGGCCTCGCTGAACTCGGCTGTCACGGCGCGAGCTTGATCCATGCTGACGGCGCAGGTGGGTTCGTTGCCAGTGCAAGCGCCCGTCCAGCCAATGAAGGTGGCGGTGCCGGTGGGCGTGGCGATTAAGATAACTTGTTGATTAATCAGGTAATCTTCGGCACAGTCGCCGCCGCAGGTGATGCCCGCTGGGTTGCTGGCGACGCTGCCGGCGCCGGTGACGGTGACGTTGAGTGACGAGGTAATGTCGCGCACGAGGCGGATGTATCCGTCGTCACTTCGATTGTATTGCCCCGTGGTTCCATCAGCGAAGTTTGCATATGTACCATAGTACGAATAGCTATTACCGGGGGAGATTGACCAGAACCATGAACTTGGCGTATTGGGAAAATAACGAGTGTCAATTGCGGGGTTGGAACGACCATAATCTACCAGAGTTCGCAGTTCTTTGATATTTGGCAGTCGCCAATCAGCGTAACCGGCCAAACGAGAGTTTTCAGCAACAGATAACGAATAACTCCAGGGTACTTTTATCGCATTTCCCGAGCAATTCGTGTCTCTCTGACCTTCGGCACATTTAGCCCACATCAACCCTGTATTGGTCTGCGTAACCGTGCCATTGCCATTATCACTAAAGGAGTTAAAAAACGCTCCGCCACGCACAAGCCGAATAGGGCATTCAAAACTCCGGTAAATACTCTTAGTAACTCCATAATGAAAACCTACGACCCATGCAGCGTTTGAATCGTCAAGATCGGGATAACCAGACCAAAACCAACTCGTTTGAGTATTTGGAAAGTAGTTAATATCAACGGCAGGATTACTACGCCCATGATGCGTAATTTCTAACAGTTCTTTTACGGTGGGCATACGCCAATCATTAAAGCCACACAAACTCGTGCTATTTATACCCATCACATAATCGGCAGTAAGACTAAAAATATAAGTTTTATTTTGATCGCGTAAGCCACCATCATCTGTTTTTACTTCCCACATTAACCCTGTCACGTTATCGCGGGTACACGCCCAATCAGCCGCCCCACTACCCAATTGCGCATCAGCAGACAAAACTGCACCGGTATTGCTGATTTTGGTGAAATCAAAACCCGCTTCACCACCGCCAATTTTTATTAAAGTGCCAGTCTGTGCCTGCGCATCCCGCCCATATTCTGCATCTTGACGCGGAAATCCGTCCACGGGGCAGGGCAGCCAATTTTCAGTTTCATTCGAGCAAGTGGTAATGCCGGTATCGTTGAGAGCTGCAAAAGACGGCACCGCCGCAATAGCGGTAAAAAAAACCATTACAAATATCAATATAAAAACAAAAATTAGATACCGCGCCACTTGGCGAATGACGGGCAGTTGCAACCAAGCTGTCAGTTTCATTGGTAATTACCTTAATAAAATTAAACAACACCCGTGTTGTTTATCTGAAACACCCGCGCACGGCGGGATAAACAGTATAAAAAACACTCGGATAGAGTTTAGCTGGGAATTTGGAAAACTGCCAAATTTTTTATTACCAAAAACGATTGACAAAACGCAATTGTTGAGTGATTTACAATGGAATTAAGCGGCGGGCGAACACTGTTAAAATAATGGGCTAGGTGTTGCAGCCGAGCAATTGTTAATAATTGATCGTTGTGATAATTCGGCTCGTGGCGGTGGTTTGTTTTTAATGCTTGTAAACGCAACAGACCGGTATTAACCCGGTCTGCAAATAACAGTTAATCCAAACGGTTAACTGTTAATAAGAACTATCGTGTAAAGAAAGCTGTCGCAGTCTGATTTGCATTCATGGTGACGGTACAGGTATTAGTTCTCACACCCGCACAAGCACCATACCATTTTAAGAATGCTTTACCAGCCATTGGTGTTGCAGTTAAAACGACCGTTTGATTATTGGTGTAGTTGTCGCTGCAATCGGGGCCGCAGTTAATACCAGCAACACCAGTACTTGACACAGTGCCACTACCAAAATTATTCACGGTTAATGAATAAGTCGGGGCGGCGGCTTGGAAATTAGCGGTGACGTTTTTAATTGCGTCCATTGTCACGGTACAGCTTGGCAGATTACCTGAGCAGTCGCCACTCCAGTTAGTGAAGGTAGTCGTGCCAGTGGTTTCTGCGCCCAACATGACTGGCGTTCCGCTGGCGTAGCTTTCGCCACAATCGCCCGGGCAAGCAATTCCCGTGCCGCTGACTTTGCCGCCGTTGCCGTTCACGCTGACGGAGAGCGCGTAGTTGGACGGGCTGCTGCCTGAAATGTCGCGCACGAGGCGAACGTGATTACTGTAGTTTCGCACATGATCAATAGCATAACCGTCGTTGAATTTCACAACTCTCGCTAAATGTGAATAAAAATTTATATCAGGAACGGAAGAACCTGACCAAAAATATGAACTTGGCGTATTTGGAAAATAAGCAACCTCAATTGCCGGATCAGTACGAGTATAATCCACTAAAGATTGTAGTTCTTTAAAGTTAGGTAATCGCCAATTACTATAGCCCGCCAGTCGCGAGTTATTGGCAATGCTTAGTGCTTCACTCCACGTCATTAGTGTCGCTTCACCGGTACAATCACTACTCATTTGCCCTTCACTACACTTAGCCCACATTAACTCTGTGTTCACTTGCGTCACAGTGCCATCATCATTGGCAGCAAAGGAATTTAAAAAGTCAAGTTGTGTTCCGCGCACGAGTCGGATATGATAACGACCATCATTTCGATTCCCACCATCGCTTGCTTCTCCAAGCAGAAAAGTTACAATCCATGCGTATTCCGAGCTGTTAGCAAGCGGAACTCCAGTCCAGAACCAATTACTTGATGTATTTGGAAAATAACCAAGATCAATTGATGAATTAGTGCGACCATGATGCGCAATACTCATTAATTCTTTTACGGTTGGCATCCGCCAATCATGAAAACCACATAGCCCGGCCGCATTGATATCAGCAACGTATTTTTCGGTATCGCACCGCCCAGTTGTTTTACAAGTGCCTCCGCTGACCGTCCCCGAATTACTATCCGTCACATGAGAATCATACCAGCTATAGGTATGATCTTTATCCCGCAACCCACCATCATCTGTTTTCACTTCCCACATTAAATCAGTCACATTATCGCGCACACACGAATGCGGATTAGCGCCACTGCTGGGCATCGTCGTCTGACCATTCGCATCTAATGCCGTGAAATCAAAACCCGCGTCACCGCCACCCGTTTTTATTAAAGTACCAGCGCGTGCCTGCGCATCGCGTCCGTATTCAGCGTCTTGACGTGGAAAACCCGTTACCGGACACGGCAAACCATTTTGTACAGCATCCGAACAGGTTGTAATACCAGTATCATTCAGCGCCGCAAACGCCCGCAGCGTAACGCCACTGGCAAATAACCCAATCATCACCATCAATAAAAACGCAACAACTGGCTGCCGCGCCATTTGGCGAATGACGGGCGGTTGCAATAAATAAGCAGATCGCATTGGTACTTTCCTCGATAAAAATAAACCACAGGTGCGTTGTCTGCGCGACACAGCCACACACCACCGAGCAACGGTATTAAAACCGTAGTTAAAGTATAGCTTAGGATTGAAAACTTGCTTGAATTTTTATTTGCGCTTCATTGACAAAACGCAATGCAACTTAAATTGCTTGTCAAATTACGCGGCGGGCGAACACTGTTAAAATAATGGGTTAGGTGTTGCAGCCGAGCAATTGTTAATAATTGATCGTTGTGATAATTCGGCTCGTGGCGGTGGTTTGTTTTTAATGCTTGTAAACGCAACAGACCGGTATTAACCCGGTCTGCAAATAACAGTTAATCCAAACGGTTAACTGTTAATAAGAACTATCGTGTAAAGAAAGCTGTCGCAGTCTGATTTGCATTCATGGTGACGGTACAGGTATTAGTTCTCACACCCGCACAAGCACCATACCATTTTAAGAATGCTTTACCAGCCATTGGTGTTGCAGTTAAAACGACCTGTTGATTATTGGTGTAGTTGTCGCTGCAATCGGGGCCGCAGTTAATACCAGCAACACCAGTACTTGACACAGTGCCATTACCAAACTTATTCACGGTTAATGAATAAGTCGGCGCGGCAGCTTGGAAATTAGCGGTGACGTTTTTAATTGCATCCATTGTCACCGTGCAGGTTGTTAGATTACCTGAGCAGTCGCCACTCCAGTTAGTGAAGGTAGTCGTGCCTGTGGTTTCTGCGCCCAACATGACTGGCGTTCCGCTGGCGTAGCTTTCGCCACAATCGCCCGGGCAAGCAATTCCCGTGCCGCTGACTTTGCCGCCGTTGCCGTTCACGCTGACGGACAGGGCGTAAGTTTGCGGGGCGGCGGTGCTGAACTCGGCTGTTACGGAGCGCGGTTGATCCATGCTGACAGTGCAGGTGGGTTGATTGCCAGTGCAGGCGCCGCTCCATTTAATAAACGTGGCACCCGCCGCTGGTGTTGCCGTCAGTTCAATGGATTTGCTGGCGTCATAATTTTCGGCGCAGTCGCCGCCGCAGTTAATACCCTCCAAGTTACTGGTGACGGTGCCGCTACCCACTGGTTCAATTGAGACGTTTAATTGATTTTTCACCACTCCACCAGCGCCTTCTTCAAACGCGCCGATGTCCACGGCCGCACCGGTAATACGCGCAAAACCCTCGCCACGTTGGTCAGTTGTTAATTCAGCCGGCACGATGGTATTTTCGCCAGCGTCAATGGCAGGACTGCCGGGCATTAAAGCGTGGGTTTGCGTTAATCCGCCGTTGTCCATTAACGGGCCGAGAACGGTGCTGGGATCACCGGCGAGGGTTATATCGGTCGCTGGATCGAGATAAGTGAGATCGGTCACTCCCGCGTTGCCATTGCTGCCGAATAGATTATTACCTAATGAGGTCAATTCGCCACTGACTTCTGATGCAGTCGGTGCAAAATTACCAATACTGATCGTGTTGCCGATTTTTAATGTGCCCAAATACCGAGATACACTGCCGCCCTGACCCGCCGCATAATTACCAGTGAATGTACTATTGAGAATCGTCACATCACTATAGAGCCAAATGGCACCACCGTCGCGGCCAGCATTATTTTCTGAAAAAGTGCTATTCTGCACTGTCATGACTGATTCAGAATCGCCAGCGTCAATCGCACCACCGACGCCTTCGGCATAGTTTTTAACAAAAAGACTGTTCGTCACCGTTAATGCGCCACCATTGCCAACGCCACCGCCGTTGTATGAACTTTTATTCGTGGTAAAAGTATCTCCATGTAATGCTAGTTGACCAAAATTGGTAATAGCACCCCCACCATCACGCCCATGATTATTCGTCAACGTCGTATTGGTGACAGTCAGTTGCGCCCCAGTGTCGTTGTATATTGCACCGCCAACACCAGCATCATTACCGGAAAAAGTGCTATTGTTAATGGTGGCAGTACGACTATTAAAAAAGGCACCACCAGAACCTCCAGTCGAATTATCTGCAAAATTAACCTCAGTCATATTTAACACAGCCTCGTTGTAGACTGCGCCACCATTATTACCCCACCACCCTCCTTCTGCTTTGTTATTCGTAAAATTGAGTTGATTCAAGGTTAAATTGCCTTGATTGCGAATTGCACCGCCACTATCCGCACTACCGTCCTTAAGCGTTAAACCTGCAATAGTGGTGTTCATCGTTTTCACTAAAAAAATACGCGAACTCTGATTACCACTAATTGTCAATACCGCCGCACCGGGGCCGTTAATTGTCAATTTATCAGTGATTTGCATTTCACCAGTCGTCAGCGTAATGGTGCCGGTCACACCCGGATCAAATGCAATCGTATCGGCGACACCGAGCGTGGCATTGGCATCGGCAATTGCCTGCCGCAGCGAGCCGGCACCACTGTCTCTCAAGTTGATGACAGTGTAGGTCGCGGCGTGCGCAACACCGGAAAAGAGCGCTACTGGCACTGTCAGTGCGGCGCACCAGATGGCGAAAGGAGATTGCTTAAACATTGCATATCCTCGAAATGAGCGTCAGGATGTATGAAACATTGCCCCACAATGTGATGTTGAAATCAACATGCAAATGTAAAAAAACCGGCATGGGGCCGGTCAATTATAGTCCAAATCTTGCCGCTGCATATCTGATCGTAACGCAATCAACAGGTCACCCTTATCTAGTAAAAAAGACTGTGGCAGTTTGGTTCGCGTTCATATTCAAAGTACAGGTATTGGTTCTATTCCCAAGACAAGCGCCCTGCCATTTTAATAGCATTCCACCAGCAGCGGGTACGGCAGTCAAGGTCACGGATTGATTATTAGTATAGGTTTCAGTGCAGTCGGTGCCGCAGTTAATACCAGCAACACCAGTACTTGACACAGTGCCACTACCAAAATTATTCACGGTTAATGAATAAGTCGGGGCGGCGGCTTGGAAATTAGCGGTGACGTTTTTAATTGCGTCCATTGTCACCGTGCAGGTTGTTAGATTACCTGAGCAGTCGCCACTCCAGTTAGTGAAGGTAGTCGTGCCAGTGGTTTCTGCGCCCAACATGACTGGCGTTCCGCTGGCGTAGCTTTCGCCACAATCGCCCGGGCAAGCAATTCCCGTGCCGCTGACTTTGCCGCCGTTGCCGTTCACGCTGACGGACAGGGCGTACGTTTGCGGTGCGGCGCTAAAGGTGGCGTCCACACTCTTGGCGGCGTCCATGGTAACAATACAAGTACCCGTGCCAGAACAACCGCCGCCGCTCCAGCCAGTAAAACGCCAGCCATTCTCGGCTAAAGCGGTGAGTGTGACTTGCGTGTTATTTGCGTATCGTTCATTGCAATCGCTGCCGCAATTAACGCCATATGGGCTGCTGGTAATTGTGCCGGCATTACTATCAGGGTTTTTAGATACAGACAGCAAATTCCTTTGATCGAGCAAAACATTAGTAGAAAAATTGTTCGTTTTTAATCCAACACCGCCTTCCCAAATTTCAAAGCCCGCTTCTATTGCCACTAGATAATCATCAGAATTACAATAACCGCGTTGCTGACAATCTACTAAAGCATCAGTTAAATTAATATCGACTGTGCCAGTAGTGGGTTCTTGCCGACGATATGCCACATAATGTTGCCAATTACTCCATGGTGCCGCATGATATACATCATAATTAACTGGTTGCCATACGTCATTTATTTTTTCGCGTAGTATTATTGTGCCAACCAGTTCGCCACCGGGGCGTATATCGCCGCGTGAATACATCCAAATCATCAATTCTGTTCCAGTAGGTGCGCCGCTGGTATTGTTAGTTGGGTTAATCCACAAATCATAAGCCGCATTCCAAATGCCAGCTGCTGAAGTATTAGAAATAGTCCACTGACTGGTGACTTCTGCAAGTTCGTTTAAATGAGAACTTGTCCAGCCATCGGTACAAGGTCGCCCCCAAGGATGACAGCCTCTCACAATAGATGGATAGGAAGCGGGAATAGGATTTTCACTATGAAATGTATGATTAGTGGATAAAACTTCATAAGTCGGTGTACGCATAACATCTAATAAAACAGTTTGCGTTCCAGCGTAAGGGCCATTGACGTTATTGCGCACATAATAAAAGGCGTTTTGCTCATTCTTAACTAAAATCTCTGCATTGGCTTCTGAATAAGCACTTGGAGTTTGAAATTGCATCTCACCAACCCGCGGAGCATAGTTTGTACTGACTGATGTGTATTCTATTTTGATTTTGTCGTAAAACTGCGTATTAACTGATACCTCCTCCCATCCCGGTAAAGCCGCAGATGCTGACGTAGCCCCAACCAATTCACTCCAAGTATTTTGACCATTTACCATACCTAAAACTTTATAGGTCGTAATATGATTGATACCATTACCTTGCGCATAACTGTAGAATCTTACCTTAGATACTAAAGTTGGCTGGCTAAATTCTATTCCCATAAAATTGGGGGCTTCATTCAATTCGGTGCTATTGACAGGCACTGTGGTCGGTGATTCACCGTATAATGGTGATAATTGATACCCCCAGTTAGGGGTGCCTATTAGTGTTCCAAGCGGCTCTGACCATTGAAATTCTGAATAATTGGAAAGCGTCTCATCTGCGTTGCTCTGTGAGAAAAAAAGCCCCCAACTCATAATCAAAATTAGTAAGGTATGTTTGTTAAATGGCTGTTTTTGAAAACGCGCTTTCATCGTAGATTTCCTCAAGTAGTTTAATAAAACTCGGTCAATATTCATGATGACAGCTAATTAACACTGACAAAAAAATAGCAAACCGCCGGAGTCGCCGCCACCGCGCCAATAAACCGAGCGTCACAATCAACAAAAGCGAAAAGAGCGGCTGCCGCGCCATTTGGCGAATGACGGGCGGTTGCAACCAAGCTGTCAGTTTCATTGGTAATTCCCCTGATAAAATTAAACAACACCCGTATTGTTTATCTGAAACACCCGCGCACGGCGGGATAAACAGTATAAAAAACACTCGGATAGAGTTTAGCTGGGAATTTGGAAAACTGCCAAATTTTTTATTGCCAAAAACGATTGACAAAATGCAATTGTTGAGTGATTTACAATGGAATTAAGCGGCGGGCGAACACTGTTAAAGTGACGACTGAAGTGCGGCGCGGGCGGGATTGGCAATATGCGCACCTGCTAATACAGGTGGCGCTGTCCGGCAATCCAATTGCTCATTCGTGGGGCCGTTTCAATACGCAGCACGAGCGCATCCGGCACCGCACCAAAGCGCCGTTGTAATAGGCGTAATAATGATTATTTTTTGTCTTATCTTCTAAGCGTCCTTGGTTTAGTCGTTCCCACGCTGGAGCGTAGGAGTGCACTCTTCCTTGACAAGCCAATTAGTTAAAATTTGAACCGTGTAACTCCTGTTAACTATTAAAAATAAGTAATAAAAACTCGGCACAGACTATCAAAAAATATCGCCTAACGCTGAAACACCATTGCAGGATCAATGGTCATGGCTTTACGAATTGAGACAACGGCCGCCAACAAACACATCGTTAATGTTAATAAAAAAAGCGCCGCCGCTAATTTGGGTGACACCAACACTAATACTGCACTTTTTAAACTGGCTTGTGCCAATAACATCGCCACTGAAATACCGACCGCATGACCAATTACAGCGCTAATTAAAGCCTGTCCAAAAATAATGCGGTAAATAAACCCACGCGGCGCGCCCATCGCCCGCAATGTGCCAAATTCAGTTAAATGATCAACGGTTGTCGCATATAAAACCTGTGCGACAATGACAACCCCAACAATCACTCCAAGCATGGCAGACAATAATACCGACGCTCCCGCACCGGTAGTGAACATCCAATAATGATGAGTCATGTCTGCCAGCCCTTGAGCAGTATAAACATCGGCACGCGGTAATAAAATGCGGAGTGCAGCGCAGACCGATTCCGTGTCAGCACCAGGGAGTAAAGTAACTAAAATGTAATTCCATTGATGCGGTGCAAAGTCAATAATACTTTGCGCTGTGCGAGCTGAAGTGAATACCCAGGGGAAGGTCGTAAATGAACGAATACCCTGCGTAAAACCCACCACCCGCGCCCGATGTTGATTGATTTCGACTTCTTGCCCAACTTCATTAACACCAAGTTTATCGGTAAATAAACGATCAATCATTACGCTATCGGCTTGGCGCAATGATTCCAATTCGCCGGCGACCAGATTCCATGGGCGCGCCAAGCCATAATTCAGATCAAAACCAAGAATTTGCACACTTTCTTCACCACCTAATGGTTTTTTCCAGGGTGCAAATTGAATAATTAACCCTTCAGCATGAGCAACGCCACTAACTGAACGTGCGAAATATAACTCGCGGTCTTGAATGGGCGGCGCTACTTCAAAATTGCGCGTACCCTTTGCCACAATCCAAATATCAGCGTGGGTGTGTTGAATAACACTGGTGGTGCTTTCAGTAAAACCGAAAAATAACCCCAATTCCATTGCAATAAGAATCACCGCAAAAATAATTCCAATCATGGTGACAAAAAAACGCGAGCGGTCATGGGCAAGATTACGCCAAGCGAGTAAGCCGGCCATTCCTAAACCAAATGCTGTTGTGTATTGTGACATGGTTTTGAGTTATTCACCGCTCGCAATAATTCGTCAGATTGTAGGCAATAAATACATTAGGTAATCATGCTACTTGCAAATCATTCAGATACAGTTGCCAAGCTGCTATGATAACGCGAATACGCAAAATAAATGACTAACCCTAATGCTAACCAAATACCAAAGCGCAGCCAGGTGATTGCAGATAAATTCACCATTAAGAATAAACAGGATAACGCGCCGAGTAGTGGGACAATAGGTGCGCCGGGGCTAAGGAATGGACGCGGCAAATCAGGGTGGCTACGCCGCATCATCACAACGCCAATGCAAACTAAAAAGAAGGCGGCGAGGGTGCCGATATTGACTAATTCAGCGACGTCACTAATTGGCGTGAATCCAGCAATTGCCGCCATTAAAACGCCGCTGACCATAATGACGCGAATGGGGGTGCGGGTTTTTGAATGCACCCGGGCAAATACCGGCGGCAATAATCCGTCGCGGGACATGGCTAAAAAGACGCGGGTTAATCCGTAATATAAAACCAACATGACAGTGGTTAAACCGGCAATGGCACCAGTCGCAACTAATCCCGCCGCCCATGGATAACCGAGGCGTAACATAACATCAGCGACGGGTGAACCGACATTTAATGTTGGATAAGCGACCACTAAGGTTAATAACCCAGCGACAATGATATAAATGAGAGTGCAAATACCCAGCGATAATAGAATGCCAATGGGCAAATCACGTTGTGGATTGCGGGCCTCTTCAGCGGCAGTGGAAACCGCATCAAATCCAATGTATGCAAAGAAAATAACTGCCGCGCCACCCATTACGCCTTCCCACCCAAATGGCATGAATGGAGTCCAATTCGCAGGTTCAATATGAGAGAGCGCAACGCCAATAAATAAGGTGATCGCTAATAATTTGACGACAACCATAATGGTATTGACTCGCACACTTTCACGCACACCTAAACTTAATAAAAATGCTAAAATTAACACAATTAACGCGGCGGGTAAGTTAATCCAACCACCTTGCACAGGTGTTTTAGTTAAAAGTTCCGGTAATGCCAAACCCATTGCAGATAACGCATTATTGACATAACTTGACCAGCCAATGGCGACAGCCGCAGTTGCTACACCATATTCGAGAATTAAATCCCAGCCAATAATCCACGCAACTAATTCACCTAAACCTGCATAGCTATAGCCATAAGCGCTGCCACAGCCACCGACTGCCGCCGCCAATTCTGCATAGGCTAACGCACTGAACGTACAGGCAATTCCCGCAACTGCATACGATAAAATAATTGACGGTCCGGCTTGCGTGGCGGCGGCAACACCTGTTAAAACGAAAATACCAGCGCCAATGATTGCACCTATCCCTAATAAAGTTAGATCAATTGGCCCTAGCACCCGACGTAATTCACCTTGATGATGAACATGATCGGCATTAATTGTTTTAGTACGCAATAAAGCGGCAAGTTGCATAAATGATTTCCTTTATTTTAAGCTGACTAAAAACGTTTGAACCTTGCAGAATTTAGCACATCCTTAACTGCCATGAGGGTAGACAATAGGCATGAATTTTGTCATAACCTCTGTGTAATAACGGTCGTTTTACATCACGAAACGACAATGCAACAAAGATCATCACCGGCTTTTTGTTATGCCATACAACCGCATTATTGGTGTCATGTTGCTATTAAGCGTCAGTCGCGTGGCGGAAATGCCCAGCGTTGCCCTTGCTGCAGTGCCCCTACCCGTGACGATTGGCGTGTTAACGCACCGCAACACTGCCGCCACACTTGCCCGCTGGCAACCGACGGCAGACTATCTTAGTACAACTTTACCACAGTATTATTTTTGCATCATGCCGCTGAGTTTCAACGCCGTTGAAGCGACAGTCACCAGTGGCAACCTTGACCTGTTGCTAGTCAACCCCAGTCTGTACGTCATGTTGTCCACGCGCTACCGTGTCTCACGCATCGCCACGCTGCGTACCCGCCGTCAGCAATTTACCACAATTGCACATGACCAATTCGGCCGTGAACCGGGTTTGAGCCGGTTTGCCAGCGTCATTTTCACCCGCGCTGTTGCGGATACCCCACAGAATTTAGCCGAGCTACGCGGGCGCAAAATTTCAGCCGTTGCGGCATTATCCCTGGGCGGTTTTCAAATTGCACAGGCAGTGTTGCAACAACACGACATTGAACTAAAAAACGACACTCACATCACTTTTACCGGCAGTCACGACGCCGTTGTCACCGCTGTTTTAAGTGGTCAAGCCGACGTCGGCATCGTACGCACTGGTATTTTGGAACGCTTTGCTGCCGACAAACTGCTTGATTTACAACACATTCGCATCCTCGGGCAGCAATTTCATAGCAATTTTCCACTCCTACACAGCAGCCCGCTCTACCCCGAATGGCCCTTTAGTATTTTGACCAATACCGACGCCACATTAGCGCAACAGGTCGCTATTGCACTATTAAAAATGCCACCCGATAGCGCCGCCGCAATTGCCAGTGATAACGCCGGCTGGACGGTGCCATTGGATTATCAACCGGTTCAAGAATTATTACAGACGCTACAGTTACCACCGTATCAACCGTCATCAAATTCTCTTGCCAACATCATTATCCAGCATTGGTTATCGGTATTGATTGCAACTATGATTTTAATTATCATGGCCACTCTCACTGGCTGGGTATTTCGATTAAATTATCAATTAAATCGCGCAAAAATACAACTAGAACAGCGTCAGCAGTTTATTCTTGATGCCGTGGCAGAAGGCATATTCGGAGTTGATTTAACTGGCCGTATTACTTTTGCCAATCGCGCAATTGAAAAACTCACTAATTGGAGTGCCGTAGATTTAATAGGTGCCGAAGAACATGCGCTATTACACCATACTCAAACGAATGGTGAACCCTTTCGCATAGAATACTGCCCAATTTGTGCCACCCTGCGCGATCATAAAGCGCGGTTTATTGAAGAAGACATTTTCTGGTGCAGTGACGGCTGCTGGGTCTCAATTGAATATAGCGCCGCGCCTTTGCGTGATGATCGCGCTCAAGTAATTGGTGCGGTCATTGTGGTGCGCGACATCACTCATCGCCGCGCACTCGCTGAACGATTACGTCAATTAGAAATCGAACACTCCCACATCACCCGCTTAACCACACTTGGCGAAATGGTCTCCAGCATCGGACATGAAATTAACCAACCATTAACCGCAATTGCAACCAATGCCCGCGCCTGTCTGCGTTTAATTAATACCAACCAAGCCGACATCACCATTTGTCAAGACGTATTAACCCGCATTGCTGAACAATCCGAACGCGCCGCCGAAGTTATTCGTCAAATGCGGCGCTTAGGATGCAAACAAGAAACCCAAGCCGCCCCAATCGCGGTCGCGGCGCTATTCGACACGGTACGCGTCTTATTAGGTCAGGATGCACGACGGGCGGATGTCACATTACAATTTGATGTGACTCCCATTACCACAATGGTATTGGCACAAGAAATTCAAATTGCACAAGTTTTGCTCAATCTCACTCGCAATGCGTTAGAAGCGATGAATGAAACGCCAAATAAACGCCGCGTCATCTTATTGCGGGCTGCTATCCGTTCCGAACAACCGGATCAAATAGAATTGCGCGTCGCGGACACGGGTCCAGGATTAGCTCGGGGTGTTGCACAACATTTATTTGAACCCTTTGTTACTACCAAACCGAATGGACTAGGACTCGGGCTATCTATTAGTTCGCGGATTATTGAAGCACATGGCAGTAGTCTGCAAGTTGAAACTACGCCAGGCATTGGCACAACTTTTTCATTTACCCTTCCACGAGTATTCAATACAACCATCCCGCTTGTGTCATCAACTGCAATTGACACCAACGATAGCGGCGCAAAGGAACGCCTATAAATGAACCCAATTGTCTTTATTATTGATGACGATCGTGACGTCCGTTCGGCGCTGGCTTTATTAATGACTTCCGCCGGCTTTGCGTATGAAACCTTTGATTCCGCTTGGAGTTTTTTATCACGATTTGATATACAACAATCTGGCGTATTAGTGCTAGATATACGCATGCGCGACATGACCGGATTGGAATTACAAGAACGATTAGCACAGGAAACCTATCATCCGCCAATCATTATGATTACAGGGCATGGTGAAGTGCCGGTGGCCGTGCGTGCTGTTAAAGCCGGTGCAATAGATTTTTTAGAAAAACCCTTTAATGACGAAGTCTTACTCAATGCAATACGCCGCGGTTTTGCATTAGATGCTGAATACCGTTATCAAACATCACGCCAAATCACCGTACAGCAACGACTACAGCGTTTAACCCCCCGCGAACGTGAAGTGCTTGATTTAATTATTGCGGGCAAACGCAATAAAGTGATTGCCGCTGATTTAGGAATCAGTCAATCAACCGTTGAAGCGCATCGTGCAAAAGTAATGGATAAATTAGAAGCCCGCTCGGTGTCGGAACTGATGCGTATGATGTTGGCGTAAATAAAACTCAAAATCAATGCAATTGCTTTTACATAGCAGGTGGTGATGCTCAAAAACGCATTAACTTATTTATTAGTTAGGCGTGACGCAATTTAACAACTCATGCGTCTAAATTAACATATGCTTGTGTGAAATGCACTCATGCTAAAAACGCTAAAACCTGCTATCATATTCTCGCGTTGATGACACCGCTTGTTGCAGTCAACGCGAATGAAATGAACCGTTTTTTACACTCACATTAAGGTATGACCTATGAATAAAATGATACAGTTCACCATTGCTGGTTTATTGGGTTTAGGCATCGTTACTGCTGCTGTTGCAGCGGATATAACACGCCCAGAAGAGCAAATTTTAACCCGTCAAGCAGGGTATAAGTTCATGGCGTGGAACATGGGCAAAATTAAAGCAAACCTGGCTGGAGACTATAATCAACAGCAAGTGAAAGCAGCCGCTAATACAATTGCGGCCATTGCAAATTCGGGTATGGGTGCGCTTTACGGCCCCGGCACAGATAAAAATATCGGCACAGTAGAAACACGCGCCAAAGCAGACATCTTCACTGATAAAGAAAAGGTGATTGAATTGGCGCGTCAATTCGTGACAGCGGCTAATCAACTCGCGGAAATTGCTACCAATGGTGACAAAGATGCAGTGAAACAAGCCTTTGGTCAAGTCGGGCAAAGTTGTAAATCATGTCATGATAAATTCCGCGCTGATTAATATTAGTTAGCGATTTCATATGGTGCTGTTAGCGTGTTTATTATGACATAATCGTTAACAGCTGCTCAAACAATGCGAATGCGCTGTACAGCTTTAATACCGCGCATTCGGCATTTAACCGCCTTAATCTTATGAACAATCAACTTGTTTATCCGCGTGAACCACTGCTAAGTGCCAGCACATTAATTTTAGGTTTATTAGTATGGTTGATACTTATCATTGGCACTTTCGGCGGCGCGTTAATTATTATTTTGTTAGGATTTTTATCCTACTTGTTCACCCAGTCCGCCTTAATTGCTCGAATAAAAGGCAATGGTGTTGAATTATCCGCAGCACAATTTCCCGACCTCTACGCGCAATTTGTTGCCTGTTGTCAACGCTTGAACATTAAAAATCCGCCACACGCATATCTTCTGAGTGGCAATGGTGTATTTAATGCGTTTGCAACCCGCTTTTTAGGGCGCAATTATGTCGTATTATTATCTGATATCGTTGATGCAATGAATAATCATCCCGACGGGGTACGCTTTTATATTGGTCACGAATTGGGACATATTCGGATGGGGCATTTAACTGGTCATTTATTACGCTGGCCAGTATTGTGGCTGCCATTATTAGGTGCGGCGTATGCACGAGCATGTGAAAACACCTGCGATCGGCATGGACTGGCGTGTAGTGATTCACCTACCAATGCCGCGCAAGCAATTGCCTGTTTAGCAGCTGGCGGACAACGTTGGCAACAATTAAATCTCACCGCTTATTATCAACAAGCACAAATCAGTTCGGGGTTTTGGTCATCATTCCACGAATTGATTGCCGGTTATCCCTGGATAACTAAACGTATTGCGCATGTGATGGATCGTGAGGCAAAACTATTGCCGCGCCATAAATTGGCTTATCTATTAGCAGCATTTGTTCCCTATACTGGACGATTGGGCGCAGGGTTTGGTGTGTTAATTCTTATCTATATTGTTGGGATACTTGCTGCCATTGCGATTCCGGCTTATCAGGATTATCAAACTCGTATTAAAATTGCGACGGCCTATCAAGAAACGACTGAAATACGCACGACAATAGCGCAACACTATTTAAGTTATCATCAGATTCCCGATTCACTGGACAGTTTGGGAATAAAAATACATTTAACTAATGGGGCGCAATTGTTGTTAGATGCAAACACGATGATGCTCACGCTGCGATTAGAACATGGTGAGTTGTATCTAATACCTGAAGAAACAGCCGATGGGCAAATTAATTGGCGCTGTAGTGGTAGTGCGGATTTAAAACCCGCTGTATTGCCGCCACCTTGCCGAAGTCAGCATTAATTGCCCTGAACTATTATCCAACCATTTAGTCAATTCACGCATTTTTTAATACTGTTTATTTATATGCCACGCATTAACACCGAAGCTTTTTATCAACGCGCTATAGAAAAATATGGCATTACGGCGGAGGGTGTGCATTGGAATTCGACCCAATCGCAAGAACACCGCTTTTCTATTTTACGCGCATTACTACCGCCTGATTTAACAGACGTGACCTTAGTGGATGTCGGCTGTGGATTTGGTGATCTCTATTTATTTCTCGCCCGCCAACAGGCATTACCTAAGCAATATGTTGGTATTGATGTCATACCAACTATGGTTGAGCAGGCGCGTATTCGTACTGGCTGTGAAATTTTACAGTGCGATGTGTTAGCAGATAATCTGCCCATAGCCGATTATTATCTGTGCAGCGGTGCGATGAATACATTAACTCGTCAGGAAACCTTTTGTTTTATTGAACGTTGTTTTCATGCTTGTCAACGCGGATTTGTGTTTAATTTGCTCGATGGAATTGATTGTTCGGATGTGTTTAATTATTCTAATCCCAATACCATCGTGACCTTTGCTCAGGAACAATTGGGCAGTCAAGCGGTGATTAAACAGGGTTATTTGCGGGATGACTTTAGTGTTTTTTTACCGCGTTTATAACATGCACGATGGCGACGATTGTTGTATCATTTTGCTAGATGATGGTTGATTGTTCCCGCGCTCCAGTGTTGGAAGGCTGCTTCACTTGAAAAAATAGCCAGTTAAGTAACTTATGAAATTTTATTGCAACTAAAATTTCTACAATTCATCACTTAAACCATAGAAATTTAATTATGGATTGGAAAACAGCTTCTATTCATTACGCCAAACGTCTTGAGGACGCACTCACTATTCGCCGATATGCCAGCCAATTAGCGCAGTTGTCGCAAGTGCGAACACTTGATGGAATAAACGACATTAGTCGTGTACTTAACGATGAAGGTAAACAGGCTGAACGGCAAAAGAAACGTCTCGATAAAGGCGAGTTTCGTATTGCAGTTGTGGGATTAGAAAAAGCGGGCAAAAGTACTTTTGTTAATGCTTGGCTTGGTTGTGATTTGCTGCCGACAAAATCGCAACGCTGCACCTTTACAACGACGCAGATTTATTCAGTGCCAGATGATTCAAATCAACGATTAGAAGTTGATCCAAAAACCTATCAGGCATTCGAGCGCTTATGTCGTGAATTAGAAGCGACCAAAAATGGTACTGATAGAAGTCAAGCTGAAAAAGCGGAAGCGGATTTACAAACAATTCGTAAAAATGACCATACACTCAAAAAAGTTTTAGAAGAACCGCCATTGCGTGAATCCTTCATTAACTTAGAAGACATTAAAAACGATCTGCGTAAATATGTTGCCGACGCATGTTATGCCCATGCTATTCAAGAGGCGCGGTTATTCACCTCACGCCTGGCAGAAGCTGAAGGAATTGTATTTTATGATGTGCCTGGATTAGATTCAGGTTTAGCCAAACATATTGAAGAATCGCGTGAAATGTTAACGGATTGCGATGCAGTCATATTAATTCAACGTTATCCAAGTCTGCGTGGACATGAAAAAGATTTAATCAAATTTGCTCGTGAAGGCGATAAACATATTGGCCTAGAAGAAAAACTGTTTGTCTTTTTTGCGCGCATGGATAGTTTTGCCTCGCACGAAGCATTCAAAAAAGATTATGAAGCTGTCGTACATGAATGGCAACAAGAGAAGAACGCATTATCGTAGGATCGGCGGGAGCGCATCTAGTTTTACATGCTGCGGCTGATGCAGAAACAATTGAGTATGTTGGTTCGATGAGTAAAGTTATCAATGATCTGAATCGTGTACTCAATGTGCAATATGATTCAGAGACACTCAAAAATTTAACCGGCATTGCCGAAATTAAACAACGAATTAATACCTATCTTAATACAGAACGAGTCGTAATTCTTGAACGGCGCTGTGACGCTCTCATTGATAATATTTATCGTCAATCTAGTGAGTTATATCGCCAAGTGAGAGCGCTTTATCCTGAAAATCCCGAAGCGGCAAGAGAAAAAATCGAAAGGAACCGGCGATTAGAATTTCGATTGTGGTTTAATAAAAAGAAAGAACAAATTCGGGCTGCTATGCATGAGCATTTCGAGCAAGTGCGGCATGATTTAAAGGCTAATACACTACAAACGTTTCAAGGGCGTTATAACCAAATTGTACGCGAAAAAATTGAATTACTGCCAAATCGTCAGGCAGAACAACGCAATGTATTATTTGGTGCTTGCTCAAATCCCGTATTTGATTCAAAAAAAGCTAATTATGATTGGCGGGAGCATTTATATACCGATGTCCGAAAAATGATTGATATCATTGCACAAGAACTTGCTTTAGAACTAACACATGAAGCACACACTTTAGTGGGATTTATGACGCAGCAATTATGGGATAGTGACTTTGTTGAACAGCGAATTATTGGCGATTTCAAAGCATTTGAAACTCGATTGCAATCCAGTCTTAAAGCATTATTTTTACGTTTCGTACGTCCGATTGCTGAGGGACTCATTCGCGGACCACTTGACACTGAATTGCGTCGAGACCTGATTGCTGCATTAGAGCGTGACATTGACATGATTGATATCTATTTCCCTGAAAAAGGCGATGATATTTATCGCTCGTTTAAGCGTTATTTGCGCTATGGCGTAGGACTGCTTACTGACGAGACAATCATTAAAAAAGAACTAAATAATAAGCAACCATCTGCAGCGTTACTTACAGCGTTGCAAAAAGTGGCTGAGTTGCAAAAAGTGGCTGAACAACCGATAGGCAGCACAAAAGACGTTGAACGCAAACGCACTGTTATTTGTGAAGTTGAATCGGATATTTTTGCACTTGAATACTATTTGTTAAACTCTCTTTTTGCAGCTTCTGGTTTCGAGGCATTTTACCTGCAAGAATTAGAAAATTTGCGTGATGATTTCTATAAAATGGAAGAAACCGATATTTGGGATCACATTGCCGATGAGGAATTTAAAAAGGGTAATCCGCTGTTGTTGAAAGAATTACCATCTCACATCCGCCCACAAGAATTGCAAACCGTCGTCAGTGACTATTTACGCCAACTTGGTGTGGTTTTGCATAATCATCCTTTGTAATAGAGAATATAATAAACGCGAATTACTGTGGGTTTTAGGTATGACAACCTAATTGAAACCAGCGCCTTATATTTAGAAATGATCACGTTGAAAAAATAGTCACTAACGATTACCTGGGCAATAGAAAGCCCATCACTCTAATCGAATCGCACCATTCAATCCCAGTGCCTGACTGAATGCACTGCCTAATGAAGTACCGAGCCGATCCGCAAAACGTTCTAATAAATCCTGCTTTTTAGTATATTTCACTATATCTTCCGCACCAATCAATTCACGCGCAATAAAACTGCTACTACCCAATCCGTCAGTTAATCCGAGTATGACACTCTCTTCACCATTCCAAAACAGCCCGCTGAATAACACAGATTCTTCACCTTTCAAACGCTTACCGCGACCGAGTTTCACGGCAGCAATGAATTGGCGATGCAATGCAGTTAATTGCTCGTGAATAAACAATTCGTCATCTGAATCAAGCGGTGAAAAAGGGTCTAAAATCCCTTTATTTTCACCCGCAGTCAATAACCGCCGTTCAATTCCTAATGATTCCATTGCCTGTTGAAAACCAAAGCTGTCTAACCGCACACCAATTGAACCGACGAGGCTAGATTTATTCACATAGATAGCATCAGTGGCGACAGCGACATAATATGCCCCAGAAGCACACACATCAACCGCCACTGCATATACAGGTTTATTCGGGTATTTGGCTTTAAGACGGCGGATTTCATCATTAATATAAGCCGATTGAACTGGGCTACCACCGGGGCTATTAATGCGCAACACAATGCCTTTGGCCTGTTCTGATTCAAAAGCACGGCGAATGGCACTAATTACACGCTCGGCGCTGGCTTCACTGTCGGCGGCAATGACACCATTGATGTCAATTAATGCAGTGTGTTGGCTCGTGGGTGTCACAACGTCATCCAGTTCATTGGCGTATATGAGTAATAAAACCACGCACGCATAAGTAATGATGACTAATTTAAAAAACCGACTCCAGCGTTGACTACGGCGCCGTTCGCGCAGAAATTCGAGTGCCAATTGCCGCATGAATGTTTGTTCCCAATGCGGATCTTCATTGGTAGATTGTGATAATTTAGGTGAAGAATGACGGGAAAACCAAGACATGGGTGTTATTCAATCGTTAGGCGTTAAATGATGAAGAGCATCATAGCAAATGACAGTATCAATTAATTAGGGCTGCCGAATGCAAATCAGGTGTGAAGTAGTTAAAGAGACAACCGAGTTAACAATAATGCACGGACACGCCACTGTGCAAACTAATCTACATTGCACATTTGTTGCGCCAGCGGTCAAACGTTGTGCAACCAACCGATGTTTTTTGATAGCCAAATTGACTCGAGCCTCCTATACTGTGTTCTCGAGTTGTCAGTTCAATCCATTGTTTAATCCATTATCACGGAGCTGTAGTTACAATGAAAAAAGTCGAAGCAATTATCAAACCATTCAAACTCGATGATGTGCGCGAGGCGTTGTCAGCGGCTGGTATTACCGGCATGACGGCAATTGAAGTTAAAGGGTTTGGGCGGCAAAAAGGACATACAGAATTATATCGCGGTGCCGAGTATGTTGTGGATTTTCTTCCCAAAGTTAAAATCGAATTGGTGCTGACAGATGACCAATTAGAAACATGCTTAGAGGCAATTACCAAAGCAGCCCGCACGGGTAAAATTGGCGATGGTAAAATCTTTGTCAGTGAAGTCCAGCGCGTGGTGCGTATTCGTACTGGTGAAGAAGATGAGGCCGCCATTTAAATAATATGCACCAGTGCGCTGAATGACTGCCGCGTTAATTCTGATCGAGATTAAGATAATCCCACACCCGCCGGCCAAGATTAAGTTCAGCGGGTGCTGGTTCATCAGTAATTAAGCGCCCGGCTTTGCGGTTTAATTCCAAAACACGCTTCGTATCTGCCGCCAACTGCTCTTCGCCGAGTTGCGTGTACGCATCAATTAAAATGACCAGTGCATCCACAACGGCAACGGTGCGTTGAAAACGTTCAATCACTTGTTGAGCGCGATTAGCAGCGGCAATATACGCGCCCAATTTCATATAATAACGCGCCACGTTGACTTCATGTTTTGCCAAGTTATTGCGCAAATAACGCATTCGCAACAACGCATCAGCGGTATATTTGCTATTCGGAAAACGCCGCGCCAGCTCGGCAAAATCTTGAAACGCATCCAATGCCGACCCCGGGTCACGTTGTGAGGCATCAGTGGGAATAAACCGATCCACAAATCCAACGCTGCGATTATAATTAATAATACCCTTAAGGTAATACGCATAATCCACCAGCGGATGCTGTGGATAAAGTTTAATAAACCGGTCAGCGGCGGCAAGCGCGGCCTCTGGTTCATCACCTTTATAATAGGCATATGCAATATCCAATTGCGATTGCATGGCATAGCGCCCGAATGGATAACGCGCCTCTAATTTTTCGTATAATTCCGCCGCTTTTTCATAATTGCCACCATCCAATTGCTCGGCGGCTTCTTGATATAATTTTGCCGCACTCCAATTTTTTGTTTCATCAAACTCTTTGGTTAATATGCCGCAGCCGCTCAGGTTGCCAATCAACACCATCCAACCAATTAAAAACCATGCCCGCTGTATCATTCTGCCCCATCCCATCCACAGTGTGGTTAACCCGTGTCGCAGTATAGCGAAACTGACTTGCTGACGCCGGCACCGCAATCGCCGACTGCCGATCACGCGACGGCGGCGCGGCAGCATGTGTTACCACCCACCGCCGCCGGCCGCCGTCTTGACCAAGTTCTAGCAGAATTGTTGCCAGAATTTTCGCGCTCGCGGCTGCAAACCTGGATTGCCGACGGGCAGGTGACGGTCAACGGTGCCATTTGTCAACAACAGCGGACGCGGGTGCGTGGTGGTGAGCAGATTGTCGTTTATCCGCAATTGTTGCCAAATGCACACGCGCATCAGCCGCAAGCCCTGCCGCTGGCGATCTGTTTTGAAGATGATCACCTGCTGGTGCTGAACAAACCGGCCGGGCTGGTGGTGCATCCAGCCGCCGGCAATTGGGATGGTACGCTGCTCAACGCGCTGTTGCATTATGCACCACAGTTGGCATTATTACCACGCGGCGGCATCGTGCATCGTTTAGACAAGGATACCACAGGGTTACTGGTTGTCGCAAAAACACTACAGGCGCACACGTCACTGGTGATACAATTGCAACAACGGACGGTGAAACGCGAGTATCGGGCGCTGGTGGTCGGCGAATTGGTGAGCGGCGGGCGGATTGAGTTACCCATCGGGCGGCATCCGACGCAGCGCACTAAAATGGCGGTGGTGGCAAATGGTCGCCCCGCCGTGACCAATTACCGCGTGTTGACCCGCTATCGTGGACACACGCTACTGGCGGTGCAGTTGCAAACCGGCCGCACCCATCAAATCCGCGTCCACTGCGCCCATCTGCGCCACCCGATTGTCGGTGATCCAGTGTACGGATTGCGCCCCCGCCCGCCAGTTGATGCTACACCGCAACTTGTCGCTGCATTACAACAGTTTCCGCGTCAAGCGTTACATGCTATCCAACTGGGCTTGACGCACCCGATCACGGCGCAGCCGTTGCAGTGGGAGATTCCACTGGCAGCCGATTTCGCCGCATTACTCGACCATTTCGCCGCCGATGTCAACGCTTTTGCTTCACATGTCAACCCCCATGTCAATTGAATCGCTCATTGAACCACGCTGGAAACATCCGCCAACGGTGCGCGCTGTGACTACAACGCGACAGGGTGGATGCAGTCAGCCGCCCTTTGCCAGTTTTAATCTAGCCACCCATGTCGGCGATGATCCCGACCAAGTTGCGCACAATCGTGCCCAATTACGCCATCTAGCCCAGTTGCCCACCGCGCCGTTGTGGTTAAATCAGACACACAGTTGTACTGTCGCCACAGTTGGCGCTGATCACCCCGATTGCACGGCGGATGCCAGCATTGCCCGAGCGCCGGGGCAGGTGTGCGCGGTGCTGACGGCGGATTGTTTACCAATACTGTTGTGTGAAACCAACGGTCGCGCTATTGCCGCAATTCACGCTGGCTGGCGCGGGTTGGCGGGTGGGATCGTCGAGCAGACGGTGGCGCAACTTGGTCATCCGCCGTTAAATTTGTCCGCGTGGTTGGGGCCGGCGATTGGCCCGACGGCGTTTGAAGTTGGCGCAGAAGTGCGCGAGATTTTTTGCGATTGTGATAGTCACGCAACAGTGGCATTTCAACCAACAAGGCCCGGGCATTGGTTGGCCAATTTGCCACTATTGGCGCAGCAGCGCTTGACGCGGTTGCGTGTTCGCCACATCGCCAGCAGCGGACTGTGTACAGTCACTGATCCAGCGCGGTTTTTTTCCTATCGCCGCGATGGACGCACCGGGCGCATGGCGACGGTGATTTGGTTAATTTCGGGGGATTAAGTAATAAAAATGACACAGTGTTTTGATATTGAAATGAAGGAACAAATAGCGCGAATTATATTTTGGCTAATAAGTTATTTTGGTTTTAATCTAATCACTTAAAATTGAGATTTTATTAGCTATAGCTATTAAAATGTTAACAATAATCGGTCGCGTACTTCGTGATTCTCAAGGCTTTTGCCATCCATTTGAAAACGTTTGAGCATTGAACGCCCGACATTGATAAACGCTTCACGTTCAAATAATCCGTTGGGTATTGCAATATTACACAGTTTGCGTCCAGAGTATTTTGTGCCGTCGATGCTTAAAACAACGAACACGCCCCGCGCTTTGCAAGCGGCTATAGAATTAAATAAACGTTGTAATGAAAAAGTCTGGGCGCCATAAAGAATTGCTTGGCTATCTGAATACGGTGGATCACAATAAACTAAATCACCTTCTTTTGCTTGTTTCATAGCCTCGGCAAAGTCTAGGTGTAAAAAACACGCTCCTTGAGTCCGAATATGCCAAATATCTACTCGTTTATTAAAACTGTCTGGTGTGATTGGATCGTGAATACCGACCGGGGTACTCATGTAACCATCGTTTTTGCGAAAACGGACAACACCGCCATAGCAGGCGCGGCAGAGATAAAGAAGGTCGGCGCCATTCGGTATCCTATTGTAATTTGCTCGGACAGATTCATAAGCCGTTTTTTTGCCTAATTGCGCTATCAATGCGTAGCGTTCGGCGTATTGTTTTTTTAATAACTCTTTATGATTATGTAAGGTTTGCCATATCTGAATTAATGGCGCAAATGTATCACTAGCAACTGCCTTTTTTGGAGCAAGTACGCCTAATACACCACCGCTGCCGAGGAATGGCTCAAAATAAGTATTAAACTGTTTTGGAAAGAAACTAATAATCAAGTCGGCTTGTTGCTGCTTGTTGCCAATCCATTTTAAGAGTTGAGTACGAAATGGCTTTATTTTGCCAAGTTTTGGTACGGGAGCAATGTCATCGGTCAACAGTTCCAGCTGATGATTGTTAGTAAGCACCAACATTGCTTAAATCCTTGCAGTGGTTTTATTTTAGTATTCTGATTTTAAAACTTTAACTCGAACTTAGAATTAAATATAATTTTAGCGTTCTCCAGCACGATTCAATCATTGTGCCGCTCCAGTGCTGATATTTGTTGAATTGGAACTGTACTCATATTGCTAATGCAATAATGCGCTCTAAAGTTAAATCTGTTGGTAAAGAATTTGCCTATGAACTGCCAAATATTAATACATCGCAAAGTATTAATAAAAAACGCCTACAGGTGGCACCCCCCGCGAAATAAACAAATTAAACCAATGAGTTGATAGTATGAATAATACGAAACCCGCCGTCGTTTTATTAAGCGGCGGCCTAGACTCGGCCACCACGTTGGCGATGGCAAAAGCTGCGGGGTTTACGCCATATGCGTTGTCATTTCGCTACGGTCAGCGGCATATAGTGGAATTGACCGCCGCGCAACAGGTCGCCGCGACTGTTGGAGTAGCGCAACACATCACGCTGGACATTGACCTGCGGCAATTCGGCGGCTCGGCGTTGACGGCGGATTTACCCGTGCCAAAAGGTCGTGAAGCCGCGCTGTTGCAACCAAACAACGCTGTTGCTATTCCGCTCACCTACGTCCCCGCCCGCAATACCATCTTTTTATCATTCGCGCTGGCATGGGCGGAGGTACTGGAATGCGGCGATATTTTCATAGGAGTCAATGCGTTAGACTACTCGGGCTACCCGGACTGTCGCCCTGACTACATCGCCGCCTTCGAGCACATGGCGAATTTAGCCACCGCCGCCGCCGTCAACGGGCGAGCCGTGCGCATCCACGCCCCGCTGATCGCGCTGACCAAAGCGCAAATCATCGCCGCCGGACGGGCGCTGGGCGTGGATTACGCGCACACCAGCAGCTGCTACGATCCCGCCGCCGACGGGCGACCGTGTCAAAAATGCGACGCTTGTATCTTGCGCGCACGCGGGTTTGCCGAAGTCGGATGCGCTGATCCGTTGCTGGCGCGATTTAATTCGGTCAACACTTGAAAAAACGTCGCAGTCACCCAATGCCAGTCATTCGGGTGCGATCACCCGTTTTTAATTCCCAACTTCATTCACGAGGACAAGTATCTAATGAAAACCAGCACCGCTCTCAGCATTATTTTAGCCACTACTGTATTCACCGTCGGCTGTACGCAAGAAACGCAAAATAAAATCGGCCGGTCTCTACAAAACTGGACGGGTGTTAATGGCACATTAGAGGTTTTTTCTAATGGTCAGGTCGTCAAACGCTTTATTAAAATTGATAAACTCACCACCGCCCCAGCGACTGATAGTGGCGGGATACGTCCTTATCGTTTTGGCTATGGCATTCTGGATGAAAACCTCAATGGTAAAAGTGATGAGAATGAGAGAAAAGTGTATTTTGAAATCAGCGATTATTCCACCAATTATGTGTTTTATGGTGATCCGTCTAATAAATAATGCAATTGGCGCTGAATAACCCCACCGAATTGGACGCTTTAGCGCAACAGATTAAATGCTGGGGACGGGAATTAGGTTTTCAGCAAATTGGTATTACCGCCGGAGTCACGCAACACGATCAACAGCGCTTGTTTAATTGGCTCGCGGCGGGTTATCATGGCGAAATGAATTACATGGCGCAGCATCAAGCAATGCGTTGTGATCCCGCGCAATTGCTCCCCGGCACCATTCGGATCATTACCGCCCGCATGAATTATTTACCCGCCGCTGTGCCGTTTTCTGCTAATCCAACCCACGCTGTCATTGCCCGCTATGCGCTCGGACGTGATTATCATCGTGTGATCCGCAAACGATTAAAACAATTAGCCCAGCGAATTGAACAACAGACCGGCGCATTTCATTATCGCCCGCTGGTTGATTCGGCACCGGTATTAGAAAAACCATTAGCACAACAGGCGGGATTGGGCTGGATTGGTAAACACACCAATTTAATTAACCAACAGGCCGGCTCGTGGTTTTTTTTAGGAGAATTGTACGTTGATTTACCGCTGCCAATTGATCCGCCGGCGGTTAATCATTGCGGGCGCTGTCACGCCTGTTTAATGCACTGTCCCACTGCTGCCATTATTGCGCCCTATCAATTGGATGCGCAGCGCTGTATTGCGTATTTGACCATTGAACATCACGGCGCTATTCCTGAATCATTGCGCAGTTTAATTGGGCAACACATTTTTGGTTGTGATATTTGTCAACAGGTGTGTCCCTGGAATCGGTTTGCGCAATTAACACAAGAACGGGATTTTCACCCGCGGCTGCAGTGGATCAATGCCGATTTAATCACGCTATTTAATTGGAATGAACCGCAGTTTTTACAGTACACGGAAGGTACGCCAATACGGCGGCTGGGTTATCAACGCTGGCTGCGTAATATCGCTATTGCATTAGGGAATGCGCCGCCATCACTGCGTATTTGGCAGGCGTTAATTGATCGCTTGGTTTATCCTGATGAATTGGTGCGCGAGCATATTCAATGGGCATTGGCGCGGCATAATCGATTCACACCTGCGCTGTATTAACCCGCAAATCGTGAACCACGCGATTAAACATTCGCATGGTCGCCGCAATGGCGGCAAAGACTTGATTAGCATGAACTCCGCGTGTTTTCCAATCGCCTTCGCCATGATTCCAGGTAATGGTGCATTCGGTCAGTGCATCGGTACGCCCCCCTTTAGGAATACGCACTTCATAATCAGTTAATAACGGCAATTGAATCCCCTGCCGCTTTACAATTTTATTTAAGGCCTGATTAAAAGCATCAAACCCACCATTGCCTGTTCCAGCCGCCGTTAATACCTCATCATCTAAACGTACTTTAATACTGGCAGTGGATTCTAATCCAATACTGCTGGTCACGGTGCAGGCTAATAATTCGGCGTGGTCATAATCCTTACTATCCAATACCTCAGCAATAATAAAAGGCAAATCATCCGCAGTAATAGACTTTTTAGAATCACCTAATTCAACAATCCGCGCTAATACTTTGCGCTGTTGTTCATCAGATAATGCAATATCCAGGCGTTCTAAATTCTTAGCTAATGATGCCTTGCCACTCAATTTACCTAGTGCATAGGTGCGGCGGCGATTAAAGCGTTCGGGTGATAAGCGCGTGTGATATAAACTGCCCTTGCGGTCGCCGTCGGCGTGAATACCCGCCGTTTGGGTGAATACGTCAACACCAATGATCGGGGCATTATCGGCAATGCGTTTACCAGAAAAATGCTGCACTAATTCACTCGCCCGCACTAAATGCGTTTCATCAATACCGAGTGAAAAACCCAATTGATCGCGTAAATTAACTGCGACTTCTGCTAATGAAGCGTTGCCCGCCCGTTCGCCTAAACAGTTAATGGTGCAATGCACCGCCGCCGCGCCCGCTTGGGCGGCAGCTAATACATTGGCGGTCGCTAATCCATAATCATTATGCGGATGAAAATCAAAGGCGCAGGTAGGAAAACGTTGGCGCATATCATTAATGGCAGAGAATACGCGCTCGGGAGTCATAACGCCTAAGGTATCCGGCAGCATTAAATGCTCAATACCCGCATCAGCTAATTGTTCAACTAAATGATACACATAGGCCGGCGAATCAACATAGCCATTTGACCAATCTTCTAAATACAAATTAACCCGCACGCCATGTTCATGCGCAAGATCAATAGTTTCGCGCACGTCAGCAAGATGCTGATCTAATGTTTTACCCAATTGCGTATGGCAATGTTTTTCACTGCCTTTGGCGAGTAAGTTAATCACTTGACCGCCGGCACGGCGAATCCAATTAACGCTATGACCATGATCCACAAATCCCAGCACTTCAATGCGATGCGCTAATCCTTTATCTCGCGCCCAATCCACGATATTCGCCACAGCAAGTAATTCACCATCGGATACTCGCGCTGAGGCAACTTCAATCCGATCCACACGCACTGCTTCTAATAACAATTTGGCAATGCTGGTTTTTTCATCAGGCGCGAATGAGACGCCCTGCGTTTGTTCACCATCGCGCAAGGTGGTATCGAGGATTTGAATAGAACGCGGCGCCGTCTCAATCATTATAGTTTTCCGTATTATCCAAGGTCGTCTGTAAATACTGGCGAATGACATCCGCATCCGCTGCTAAGGTCTTTTGGCGCGTTGGTTTATTCATTAACCCTTGCAAACTGAGCGGTAGGGGCGCGGTTTGACCAGTGGCAATTTGCACTGCTTCATTAAACTTGGCCGGATGCGCGGTGGCTAAACAAATGGCGTCGGGATAATTGGCGGCGGCGTGCATTCCAACCGCAGTATGTGGGCAAATGAAATAACCTGTATCATCATAAACCGCCTGCATTTGTGCCAATGTTTCACTATCATCCACCGCACAAGCAATGAAATCTTTATTCACTTGGCGCCGCTGTGTGGCATTCACAATCAACCGCCGCTCCTGTTCAAAATTAGTTAATGCCGTGCGCACGGCGGTCGCATTTTCATCCAATAGATAATACAAATAGCGTTCAAAATTTGACGCAATTTGAATATCCATTGCTGGACTTAAAGTTTGATAAACATCACCTGCGGCATAAATACCCGTTTGCACAAAGCGGGTTAAAATGGCATTGCGATTGGTGGCTAAAATTAACTGTTCAATTGGCAAACCCATGCGCTTGGCTAAATAACCGGCAAATACATCGCCGAAATTACCCGTCGGCACCGCAAAGCTGACGCGATGATCGGGATTACCGCCACTCACCCGTCCCCACGCATAAAAATAATACACCGTTTGCGCTAAAATTCGCGCCCAGTTAATTGAATTAACCGCGCCCAATTGATAGCGTGTTTTGAATTGCACATCAGAAAACAGCGTTTTAACAATGCGCTGCGCATCATCAAATGTCCCCTGCACGGCAATGGTCTGTACATTCGGCTCGGTGACAGTGGTCATTTGCCGTTCTTGAATTGGTGAAATGCGCCCGTGCGGGTAAAGAATGAAAATGTTAATTCGTGCTTTACCACTGACACCGGCAATAGCGGCTGATCCAGTATCGCCTGAAGTCGCGCCCAAGATGTTTAAATAACTGTCGTTTTGCGTCAATAGATAATCAAATAACTCACCTAACCATTGCAGCGCAATATCTTTAAATGCCGCCGTCGGGCCATGAAATAATTCGAGCAATTGACGTTGCCCAACTTGATGTAATGGCGTGATCTCAGGGTGATTAAAATTGGCATAAGCGCGTTCAATTAAATCGGTAATAACCTCGTCCGGTAATGAATCTCCAATAAAGGGCCGCATAATCTCAGCGGCTAATGCTTGAAAGCGCAATCCCGCCCAGTTCTGTAATTGATCGGCAGTAACAGTGGGAATAGATTCGGGAATTAACAAGCCGCCGTCAGTAGCCAATCCCATTAAAACAGCGTCGGCGAAATTGACTGGCATAATACCGCCGCGTGTGCTAATGTAATTCATAAAAATTACTCATTAAATAATTGAAATAATTGCGATGACGCAGCAATTGCGCATGACTCGGTTGCTGAACAACTCTCTTTTGCCACTGTTTCATTCACCGCCGCTTGTTCGTATAAACGGATTTTCGGTGCCGCTAATACGCACGGTTGTTGAATAATAAACACGGCAGTTTCCGAGCGAGTTAATTGGTCGGCAATAATGGTTTTTAAATCAACTTCACGGTCATTCGCCGAGAATAATTGCACATTATGAATACCAAGTGCTTGACATACCTTGAAAAAATCTAGGCGATGCGTGGCAGCATGATTAAGCGTCCGCCCCGTGCCGGGGTGTTCTTGTTGACCAGTCATGGCGGTCGTGCCATTGTCCAAAATCAATAATAAATGCCCCGTCGGCGGCGGGTTATACGCCATTTCGGCTAAACCGGTCAGCCCGGAGTGAACAAAGGTCGAGTCGCCGATCACGCTAACTACCCGCCGTGCTTGACTTTTTGGCAACGCATGACGCAATCCCAGCCCGACGCCGACGCTCGCGCCCATGCAAACGCAGGTGTCCATCGCCGAAAATGGCGGCAACACGCCGAGGGTATAACAACCGATGTCGCCCGCCACGATGCAATCCAAATCGTGCAGTGCCTGGAATACAGTACGGTGGGCGCAGCCGGGGCAGAGTTCCGGCGGTTTGCCTTTGGCGGGGACGGGTTCTGGACTGTTGTTTTGTGCCAACAGGCGTCGCACTCGCGCAACATCCAACTCACCAAAGCGGTAGCGGTCGGGCTTGCCGATCACGGGTAAACCAGCAGCGCGGAGCGCCTCATACAGCAACGGCTCGCCCTCTTCAACCACGACTAACTGCTTGACTTCACTGGCAAATTCACGGATGCGTTGCAGTGGCAGTGGGTAGGTCATGCCGACGGTCAAATGCCGCACGGTGGGGGCAGCTTCGCGGGCGTGCATTGCCGCAACACCTGTCGCAATGATGCCACAATTGGCACTGCCGCCGCTGTCCTCTACCGGCCCTTCCGCGTCATTCCACGCCGCAATCGCCGCCAATTTGTCACGCAACCGCCGATGCGCGGGCTTGGCATACGCCGGAATCATCACGCGGGCGGGAATATCGCGGCGAAATGATGCAGATACCGGCGCAATCGCCGACGATGGGCGCGGTTTAACCACCGTTTTGGCGTGACACACCCGCGTGGTCAGGCGCAGCAACACGGGAATTTTCCAGCGCTCCGCCACCCAAAACGCCAACAACGTGTAGTCATACGCTTGCTGGGCATCGGTCGGTTCAAGCATTGGTACGCCCGCCGCCCGTGCATAGTAACGGTTATCCTGTTCGTTTTGACTGGACGCCATGCCCGGATCATCGGCCGACACAATCACTAATCCACCGTCAATATCGGTGTAGGCGGCAGTGAATAATGGATCAGCGGCAACATTTAATCCAACATGTTTCATCGTGACTATTGCCCGCGCACCGGCAAATGCCACTCCTAATCCTACTTCTAGCGCCACTTTTTCATTAGGCGCCCATTGCGCTTTACCGCCCAGTTGATTAAAGGTTTCTAATATCTCAGTCGAGGGGGTGCCGGGATAACCGGTGCCTAAACAAACGCCGGCATGAATACAGGCTAATGCAACGGCATCATCACCGCTCATTAATTGGCGCGGTTCTAAAGAATGAACAGTCATGGGTGGTTAATCCAATTGAATAGGGTGGTTGAATACAGAATAAGTTGGGATTTAATCATACCCATTTTGCAATTACAATTTCAAATACGCCCGTGCTGTTGCGACATCCAGCGCAATTTGTGTTTGTAATTCATTTAAAGAATGAAAATGGCGTTCTTCACGCAGCCGCAAACAAAAGGTGACTTCCAAATGTTGCCCATATAAATCATCGTTAACATCAAATAAATGCACTTCTAATAGTTCGCGCAATCCACCACCGACCGTCGGACGTTGACCAATATTGGCCACGCCTGACCAGTGTTCATCATTCGTATTGCGCACCTGTACGGCATACACGCCGCGCAATGGACTGACGCGCCGTTGTAAATAAACATTGGCCGTTGGAAAGCCCAATTGTCGCCCGCGTTTATCACCGTGTTGTACCCGCCCGCAGATTGAATAGGACCGCCCTAATAAATGCTGTGCTAATTCAAATTCGCCCTGCGCTAATACATTACGAATGCGGGTACTGCTAATCCGTTCATTGCCATGTTCGATGCGATGCAGATTCTCTACTGCGAAACCGTGAATTGATCCTAACGTATTTAATAATTGAAAATCGCCTTCACGCCGATAGCCAAAACGGAAGTCATCTCCCACTAATAAAAACCGAATCCCTAATTGTTCAACCAGAACGTGCGTGACGAATTCAGCAGCGCGCATTGCCGCAAACCGCGGCGTGAATTCCAACACCAATAAACGCGGAATATGATTTGCCGCAATAGCCATGGCCTTTTCACGCAAACGTGTCAAGCGTGCCGGCGCCGTGGTTGGAGTAAAAAACTCCAATGGTTGCGGTTCAAATGTAATGACCGTTGCTGGTAAGTTGAGTAGGGCGGCAATTTCTAATAACCGTTGAAAAACAGCGCGATGCCCCAAATGAACACCGTCAAAATTTCCAATGGTTGCCACGCAGCCATGATCGGCTGGAGTTAAATTGGCCAGCCCGCGAATTAGTCGCATCACACCCGCAATCCTCTGGTAATTAGATTTGTCATATTTAGCTAATCACACCATATAACTAGATAAAACTTGATTTTTGAATAGAACTATTTATTCCATGATGCAGGTTTTAGCAATATCAATGCAGTATCAAAATCAAAACTATCTAATGCACGTTTCACTCGTTGCATCGTGGCAAATGGCAATATACGCGCAAAAGCGTCCGCGTGTCGAATCCACATATCAATTGCCTCTACATCACCCTCTGCTAATAACTGACAAAAATACCGCAGATCGCTTTGCGTAGCTGTCATGTCAAATATTGGTGACACATCTGATGCTGAGATCATTAAAGTGCTATTTTCAATAGCAGCAAGATGTTGCAATTGTTCTAAAACTGGCTGTAATTGTGCTAATAACGACGGTAAATGATGCGCAATGTCTAATGCACGAGTTTTGGCGGTTTGTTCAAATGCGGTAGCAGCTGGTGCTAAATGAACCATGCCCAATGTGCCGGCTAATCCTTTTAAGGTATGCGCGGTAGTAATGAGCGTATTCCAATCATCTTGTGCCAAAGCTGTCGTCAATGTTATTTGTGCATCCTTAAATTGTGTATAAAAACTATCCAACATGTGTTGATAAAATCTGATATTGCCACCCACGCGTGCTAATCCTGCTTGGGTATCTATGCCTTCAATCATTAGCAATGGGATGGAATTATCATTTGGGGTAAAATTATCATTCAGCAACGTAGAGCATGTGTGGCTCACTTCATTAGTAGTTACCACATTATTTGCACTACCAACATCACTATTGTCATGATGTTGATTTGCCTTATCGTGTAATAGATAGCGGCTGAGAACCTCATAAAGTTCATTTGGTTCAAATGGTTTAATAAGATAATCCTGCATTCCTAATGTCAAACCATGTTCGCGTTCTTCCGTCAACGCATGAGCGGTCATAGCAATAATGGGCAAATGAGAGTAGCGTTCATCTAAGCGGATTTGAACCGTTGTTTGATAACCGTCTAATACTGGCATTTGTAAGTCCATTAAAACTAAACCATAATATTCTGGTGAGTGAGCGGCAAGCTGTGTCATAGCTTCACCGCCATGATTTGCAATATCAACCTGAATCTGATGAGCTGACATCAATTCAGTTGCGATTTGTTGATTTAATAAATTGTCTTCAACAAGTAATACACGCATTCCGTGTAGTGCTGCGCCGGTATCACTATTGAATAATTGATTATTTGACGCCACTGGATAAAAAGATTTTTCATGCGATTGCGTAAGATAGTGGTAAAGTGCAGTTGGCATGAGTGGCTTGCTTAAAAAAGACACTTGCGCTAAAGGTGCAGTTTTATTGTAGCCGCGAACATTCTCCAAGTCATATGCCGTAACGATAATGGTGTGATCTGGTATTTTAATTTGACTAGCGTACAAAGTCGTTAATACAACGTCAGCATCCATATCTGGCATCACCCAATCTAATAAAACAACATCGTAAGGTTGACGATGTACCTGAGCAGTGCGAATCAATTCAATAGCTGCTTGACCCGTTGCACAGGTTTCTAATTGTGTAATACCGAATTGCTGTAATAAACGCAGTGATCCTTTTTGCGACTCCGGATAATTATCCACGATCAATGCGCGCCAACTTAACAAAGGTGTATTTGTATTATCACAATCGTTGATAGTTGATAATGGAGTTGGATATAAGCGCTGAAGTTGAATTGAAAATGTAAAACTGCTGCCCTGTCCAACCTGACTTGTCGCACTAATATCACCACCCATCATTATCACAAAACGACGTGAAATGGCCAAACCTAAACCAGTGCCGCCGTATTTGCGGGTCGTGGAAATATCAGCCTGCGTAAATTCTTCGAATAAGTGAGTTGTTTGCTCAGGAGACATACCAATACCGGTATCTTCAATACGAAAACAGACAGTTATCATTTGTGCATCTTCGGCAATGACATTCAACATTAAACGGACATGACCAATATGAGTAAATTTAACAGCATTGGACAGTAAATTGGTTAAAACTTGTCGCAAGCGCAGTGCATCACCCATGACCGTATTTTTTTCTTGCCATGATCGCAATCCATTAATTTCACACAATAATTCAATATTTTTTTCTTGCGCGGTTTGTTGTACTAATAATAGAGATTCACTCATCACTTGTTCAAGTTGAAATGGCGCGTTATCTAATTTTAATCGCCCCGCTTCTACTTTAGAAAAATCTAAAATATCATTTAAGATACCGAGTAGTGATTTAGCCGCCGCTTGCGCCTTTGTCAAATAATCATGTTGTTGCACAGTTAATTCGGTATTCAATGCTAAATGTAACATACCAATTACGGCATTCATTGGAGTGCGGATTTCATGACTCATGTTGGCAAGAAAGCGACTTTTTGCTTGAGTTGCCGCTTCAGCGTTCAGCCGCGCTACTTCTAATTCGCGCTGGACGATTTCACGTTGCGCAATATCATTTTCAATTGCAGTTGCCATTTTGTCTAATACATTTCCTAATATCGCAAGTTCTTCCGCACCATTAGTGCTATTACCAATTCGCGTTTTATAATGTCCAGTTGCCAGTTGATCAGCAACGATACGCAATGTACGAATCGGCCGTAAAATGTAATGATTAATCATATAGCTTTGGGCGCCAATCAATAAAATCATCACTAATACACCTAAACTGGATACCAGCGTCCAATTGAGCAACTGTTGACGTGCGCGATTTAATTCATTATTGGTACGCTGATCAACCAATCGTAATAGCTGTTCAATTGCTTCAGATAATCGTAAGCGTCGTTGATTATATTCACGGCTACCAATTTGGTGCTGGGCAAAGGTATAATCCGGATTTGCATCCGATACGAATTTTTTTTGTTTGGGATCATACAAACCTTGTGTTGCTGCAAAAGCAATTTGTTCAATCTCTTTTAATGATTCACTGACTGTCAAAATGTGATCTAATGCTGCTAGTTCAGTTTTATTAAACCCGAGGTGGCGCATTCGTTCACGCAGCGACTGTTGATCGCCATGAGTAGGCAATTGATGTTCTAAATCACCGGCAATCACTTTTTCCCAATAGATAGTTGGGTTTCTAACGGCAAGCGTTGGTTTTTCACCTTCACGGATACCTAAAATGTCATAATAATAAAGTAAAAAACGTGTTTCTCCCAAATTAGCATAAAGTCCAACCAAGCGCGCCAGTAATTCGGATTCTTGACGCAGTTGGCGAACTAATAAAAGTGCTTGTTGGCGGTGTTCTAATGCAGCATCAAGGAATGTGTGTGATTGCCATACAAACCATGCAAAACCACCATTGATATTGAGCATCAATAACAACATGATGGCAAAAACTATTGGGAGACGACTAAGTTTTAATTGATTCATTCTAATAATAACACAAGCGTATTGCATATTAGCACTGAGTTGTGTAAATTGGTAAAATAACACAATTGAAAACGATAGTCTATAATAACAAATGGCGGCAAAAGCCAACATTTCAGCTGAGAGCATTTGTTATTTCTGGTGATTCTAAATAAAACCATTTATCATGCCGAATGGTAGCAAACAACTCGCTTATCAAGCAGCGAAAAATCTCAGTTATGCGGCGCTATTAAAAAACAATAGTGACACTGAATAATTCTAGGTTAATCTATGTCTATTCAATTACTCCCGACCCATCACCATCAAAGTATTACCGCTTACACTGCTACCAGCATTACTGTTGCAGGCCATGAATTTCAGCACAGTTTTATGATTGGAACGGAATTGGCGCCGCGCATCTGGGACGCTGCCAATATCATGACGATCACGTCTGCACATTTGGAATATTTATTAGTCAATTCTCCGCAAATTGTTTTGCTCGGTATTGGCAATCGACAACAATTTCTTGATCCAAAAGTGTACGCAATCCTCTATGAACGTGGGATTGGATTGGAAATGATGACGACAGGTGCCGCGTGTCGCACCTATAATATTCTTATCGGAGAAGGACGCCGCGTTACGGCTGGATTTTTATTAGATTAAATATAAAATCAGGGGTTTTTAAATAAAACCGCGATATTATTATAATTCAAATGATTTAATCCATGCTGCCATAGGTTTTGCTGTTTCATTGTCATTGTTCACTTCTTTCCAACCATGTTCATCTTGAATCATTGCCAATAAACTGGTATCGCTATTTAAATAGCGATTCAGCTACTCCATTTCTTGCTCTAATGTGCCATCATAAAGATATGAATATTTCCGGAAAACTGTCAATCTCAATTCGGCAAGTTTGTGAAGATAAGCAGCTAATGCCTGACCACGATATATTTCAATATGGGGATTTAGAATAATTAGATAGAAATTCTTGTTATTTTGGGTTAATAAAAAATACTTTATGCAAGTAAATCTGGTATCAGCTGATGTATTTTGGCAGTCTTTTTACCATAATGCTAGTGTTAACAAACATAAAAGAGTGATGAAATACGATTAAGTTATGGATGTTTTACTTTATGAACCAGAAATTCCACCAAATACAGGAAATATCATGCGGCTATGTGCGAATGCCGGTGCGCATTTACACCTGATTGAACCACTGGGATTTTCGCTTGATAACCGCCAGTTGCGCCGCGCTGGATTAGATTATCGTGAGTGGGTTGAAGTTGTCACTTATCCTTCTTTAACAGCATGTTTGGCACAATTAAATCCGCCACGTTTATTTGCATTGACGACTCGCGGGCAACGTTATTATACCGATTGCCATTATCAACTGAATGATGCGTTATTATTTGGTCCTGAAACCCGAGGATTGCCGTGTACCGTACTTGACCAATTGCCAGCTAATCAACGCCTGCGTATTCCAATGTGTCCTGGTAATCGCAGTCTTAATCTGTCTAATGCCGTTGCTGTGGTATTATTTGAAGCATGGCGCCAACAGGGATTTAATGGTGTTTAGGCAGTGATTTTAGACTTACATGCACGGCATTATCAATGATATTTTTTAGTCAATATCGTTTCAAGCGGGCGGGGCTGGCAATCAAACTCTTGATGGCGGTTTTGACCGTAGCCTTGTTTTTTATGAGTTATCAATGGGGTAATCATTGGCAACACAATCATTCGTTGAATACGCTGCCATCATTGCAAGGTGTTCAATTGCAACCGCCACTGGTATTGCCACTTTTATCACTGTATGATGCCGCCGGTGCGCCGTTTGATTTAATCCATGAGCAGCACAATTGGGCATTGCTTGTCTTAATACCAAATCAATCAAGTATCACTCAAAAAACTATTAAACGCTTGATTGAAATCATCAATCGGTTAGCTGGTCAACCTACATTGCAGCAAGCATTGCAATTGTTGCTCATTATGCCGATGCTCGAATCGCAGCAAAACGTGAAATTAACAATTTTGCCGCAATTACATTTGCTCACGGCGAGTGATCGGCAACTGGAGCAGTTACGTTTAGTGTTGGGTGATCATTCGGATCATAATACACAACCTTCGGCATCTGATTCCGCCGCCCTGCCGCCATTTTATCTAATTAACTCCAACCATCAAGTCATTGTTTTATTTCCAGCGGTGCAGTCAGCAGCGAGTATTGCCGATGACTTAAAACACGTTTCAATGGCGTATCTTAATAATTAGTTTCTTAAATCTGTATAAATTGTTGGGTGTTATCACTAAACGCTTTTTTATTAAAGCAACACGAGGATTTTGCCATGTCTCATTTGATAAAAACATCTATAAAACCCGTGACAGTGATTACTGGTGCGGCGGGTAATCTCGGCGCTGCCTTTGCGACTGCAATGGCCGCGACGGGTGCGCGGTTGGTGTTACTCGATCATAACGCCGATGCACTGAATGCCGTGTGTGCGACCTTGCCAGCGGGTTGTGAAGCGACGTCCTTTATAGTGGATTTAATGACGCCCGCGGCAATTGCGCAAACCATTGCTGCAATTAAAAAACGGTATGATCACATTGATATTTTGGCAAATATCGCCGGTGGATTTAGTATGGGACCACCAGTGCATGAAACCAGTGATGATGATTGGGAACGTATGATGAATTTGAATGCCCGCAGTGTGTTTTATTTATGTCGTGCAATTGTTCCCACAATGATCGCCCAAGGTGGCGGTAGTATTATCAATGTCGCAGCGCGGGCGGCGTTAATGGGTCAAGCGCAGATGGCGCCGTATTGCGCATCTAAATCAGCAGTGATGAGTTTAACTGAAAGTTTAGCGGCAGAATTATCTGCGCATTCTATTCGAGTCAATTGCGTTTTGCCTGGTACTTTAGATACGCCACAAAACCGAGCGGCAATGCCAAATGCCGATTATCAGCGGTGGGTGACGCCGGCATCACTCGCGGAAGTGATGGTATTTTTAACATCCAATGCAGCGCGGGATATTTCGGGTGCGGCAATTCCAGTGTATGGGCGTTGTTAATTTATGTTCATGCGTTATTTATTCAGTTCATTAGCCATAACATCCGTCTTTTTAATAACCATAGGCAGTTCTTCAAATACACCAGCGGCACCGTTGCGTGATCCGCAAATGGCGCCGCTATTGCTGACACTTGTAACGACGGCAAAAGAATTAGATTTATACAATAGTCGCTGCCGTAAAGATGGCGCTGGCCGTTATAGCGACAATTTGAATAAAACGCTGGTGAGTCGCTATCGAATGACTATTCTGGATGTGCAGGATCGTTATTTCCCAGAACGGGATTATCGAGCGGCACAAGCGCAACTAGACCAGCATTTTTTTAATCAATTACAAGCACTCGGCGGGTGCGCCGCCGCAAAACAGCAAGGGTTTTTTGAGCAATTGCGCGAGCGTTTCGATCAAGCGTTAGCCGAATTATTACGCCTGCTTTAAATAACGTTGGCATTCATCATCACCGCTTTATTGCGGCAATTCAGTCACGCGCAATTGTAATTGCATGTCTGATTGCTGTTGGGTTGACCAATGCTGTTGGCCGCCGGCGTTATTCCACTCACCATTGATATTCACCGCACCGATATTTAGCCAGGTGCCTAAATGACCACGCACCGTTGTAGTCGCCTGTTGGGTATGTTGATTGCCATTTAATTCGGGGCGCTCATTCCACTGATACAATTCAATTGTCACTTGATCGCCGTGCAAACGTGGCAGTGCATAAAAGCCGGCCGTTTGTGCTTGATAAGTCGTTTCCATTGTCAAGGGCGGTGGTGGAATACGCGGATCACGCGCTGGATACCAGGGCAATTGATATTGCATGGTAGGAATGACTTCACCACTCCGAATTAACGCCGGGCGCCCGTCTAATGTTTGCACCCGTTGCGCAATGGAATCATTCAGATCATTCGTTCGATAATAGCGAACAGTGCCGCGTGTATCTTGGCTATTTTGGTCACGCGCTTGGCGCACTTCTATTAACAACTGCCGCGCTGGTTGATCTAATCGCAGCAGCGCTTCACGAATAGCGTGTAATTCACTGGTGCTGGCATTGACAATTAACTGATTGCCATGTGCGGTAATACTACTACCGCGCCCGAGTAATGGCCGCAATACTTCGACTAGATCACCCGCGGGCTGTTCATAAACGGGTAGTACCACTAATGAACGGGCAGCAAACGCGGGTGCTGGAATCGCTAGATAACTTAAAATAAAACAAATCGCCAATCGCAACTGGCGCGAAATGTCATTGCTATTAATCAACATCTTTCATTACTCCGCCGCTGGGGTTAATTGATCTGGAATAAAGCGCAGGACGTGGCTGTTAATACAATATCTTTGTCCCGTCGGGGCGGGTCCGTCATTAAACACATGCCCCAAATGAATGCCAGAACTGGCGCTGCGCACTTCAGTCCGTTTCATACCGTGACTCTCATCTTCATGCAGCGTCACTGCACCGTTAATTGGTTGAAAAAAGCTCGGCCAACCGCTGCCGCTATTAAACTTACTATCACTGCGAAATAACGCCGCACCAGTGAGTGGATCAATATAAGTGCCGGGCGTATGTTGATCGAGTAAATTGCCAGTGAATGGACGTTCTGTGCCGTGTTGATAGGCAATGTGTTGCTCTTCGGGCGTTAATAATTGTTCACCCAACCAGCGCCAAAACGCCGCCGGCTGCCCCTGATAACCCGTGAAGCGCGCCACCTCGGTTGCGTCACGAAATAACACAACGGTCGGCGTCGCCCACAACGGCTGCGCCAGCGTCCACCCGTCCGGCAATTGCGTACTGGTTGTGGTGATGATCGGCACCGTTCCTGCCCAATTCGCGGCAATATCGCGGTCAAATTGCGCACAATAGCTGCATTGAATGCTGGCAAACACGATCAACTGCTGGGCGCGTGATAAATCAGTTACTTGCACCGCCGCCGCCGAACTTGCAGTTGAAGGCGGCGTTGATTTAACCGCCGTCGGGAATTTGACGCCAATGCCGCCCAGCCCGCAGTAACCGCTCGGATTGCGCACCAAATACTGCTGATGTTCGGGTTCGGCGGGGTAAAATTGCGTCAACGCGGCAATTTCCGTCGTAATTTTGCCAAAACCCGCCGCCGTCAGCGCCGTTTGATACGTTGCCCGCGTCATTTCCGCCACTTTTTGCTGCGCTGGGGCGGTGAAATAGATCGCGCTGCGGTAATTGGTGCCGATGTCGTTGCCCTGCCGATTACCCTGCGTGGGGTCGTGATTTTCCCAAAACGTCGCCAATATCTGCGCCAAACTAATCTGCCCCGGGTCGAATGTCACCTGCACCACCTCGGCGTGATTGCGCACAGTTGGGCGGCGCTCGTCGGCTAACACCTGATAATAACTGGGATTTTCCCGCTCACCGCCGGCGTAACCCACCGAGGTCGCCACCACGCCCGGCAGTGCGGCAAGGCGTTTTTCCGCCCCCCAAAAGCAGCCCATGCCCAGTACGATGCGCTCGTGGGCGGCGGTGGCGTCAATTGGCGCAGCCATTGCTGCTTTACCTGTCCAGGACGTGAATACGGCAATGGCTAATACAATAGTTAAACTCAATAACAATCCAATAGACATGATTTGTCCTCCAACAGCAATTTAGTGATAACATATTTTAAAAAGCATCGTGGTGACGCACAGCAGAATAAATAAACTGCCGTGATTTAACGTCATCATGTGACGCTGAATTGATAAACATGCGTTGTGACGACGACGTGTGCAGTATTTTGTGTGTTAATCGTCATTATTCAAGTGAACCCAATCACTCTATTCCACTCACCCCCAGGTTTTTGCTATGAATGCGGTTTCTCTTTCTGCACCTTCTTTTGGTATTGCACCACCTAAAGATATTAAAAAGCACTTTAGTCTGAGTGCTAAAGTGACCACTGTATCCATTATTACTACGCTACTGTTTATTTTGATTTTGGGCGGCTATATTCAATACTTTCGCGCCCAGTTAATTGAACAAAGTAGTGCTAATTTAGCCACGTCCTTACAAACCCAAATTGATTTATCTATTCAGTACAAACTGGATTTATTGGTCACTAATGCCATTTCAATCACGCACAGCGATTCAATTATTATGGCATTGCAAGCTGACAATGTGGTGCTGTGTGAACGCGAATTGCAGCATTTAACTGACGAATTCAAAACTGCTGATTTTCAAGGAGTGCGCTTTCATGTCATTCGCGCCGACATGACCAGTTTTTATCGCAGTTTTTCTACCGACCGCAATGATGACGTGTCATTTCGCGCCATGCTGCGCCAAGTGGCAACAAGTAAAAAACCCGTTGCGGGTGTTGAATTAGGGCGCGAAAGCGTCGCATTACGCGCCATTGCCCCGGTCTTTGATGGCAATAACAAGTTAATTGGCATGGTGGAAACCATGATGGGCGTTGGCAGTATTAGCCGTGAATTGCGCAATCAAAATAGTTTTTACATGTTATTAGTGAAACGTGATGTCGTGGATGAAGCGCAGTTTCGAGCCAAAGCCGGTGGACTTGAAATTGGCCGCAATTATTTTGCAGCAAACGATAAATGGTTTGATGCCGACACCATTGCTTTTGCGCGCAATGCGAATGATGCCACATTAGACAGTTTCACCACGCAATTAACTGATGACTACTTTTTTGCGGCCGCGTCCGCCCGCACTACCGATGGCAAGGTGTATGGAATTCATTTAACGGGAATGCCGCGAGCGCAGTATGAAAGCAATCTAAAAGCAGTATTTGAATTAGCCAATCATTTATTATTTGGTATCATTATTTTGTTAGTTGTGATGACGGGATTGATGTTGGGGTTATTACGCTATCTAGTGGTGAATCCAATTAACGCCCTTAGCACGTTTTTACTCAACTTGGGCTATGATTTAACCCAGCGGTTTCATTGGACCAGCCGCGATGAAATTGGACAAATCAGTCACAGTGTCAATGCGTTATTAGCCCGGTTGCAACATTTATTAGCGCAAGTGACCACCGAAATTAACGCTGTCGTTGAGGCGTCAAATACATTGAATCAGGTGTCGCGCCAAGTGAATAATAGTGCCGATAATACTTTGCAACAGACAACGAGTGTAGCAACGGCGAGTGAAGAATTGAGTTTGACCAGTAATGAAATTGCGCACAGTTGTCATGTCGCAGTTGATAATGCTGCGCATGTTGTGAGTCTTACGCATGATGGTTTTAAGGCGGTGCGGGAAACGGTGACTGGTATTAAACGGCGGCGTGGTGGAATGCGTAAAAATGCCGAGGTAATGACTTCATTATCCGAACGTTCTAAACAAATTGATAGTATTGTGGCAACGATTGATGAAATTGCCGGTCAAACCAATTTATTGGCATTAAACGCGGCAATTGAAGCAGCGCGAGCGGGTGAAATGGGGCGGGGATTTGCGGTGGTGGCGGATGAAGTGCGTGCATTAGCGGGACGCACTACGCAGGCGACTAAAGAAATTAACTCCATGATTACGGCAATTCAGGCGGATACGCAGGCGGCAATGCAGGCGCAGGAGGCGAGTGCCAGTGATGCCGAAAAAGGGGCCGCGCAGGCGGAAGAAATGGAAACTATGTTGCATGGTACGCTGGCGCAGGTGGATCAGGTCAAGCAGCAAATTGACCAAATCGCCACCGCGGCGGAGGAACAGACCTGTGTGACGGCGGAAATTGCCAATAATTTGGCGTCAACCACTCATGCAACCGAAAGAAGTGCCGTGGCCGCTGCTGAATTGGCTAAATCTGCGCATAATTTGGATGGATTAGCTGATAAATTGCGGCGTTTGATCGCACAATTTCAGTTTTAGTCGGTTGGGTTGTGTACCTGGCACGCGATTGATGATAAATGACCAATCCAAGCGGCACACAACCCAACATTTCCCCACCCACCCATTCAAACCTAACCCAATTCATTTAACGCTTGATTGAATTGGAATTAACCAACCGCCGCCGGAACATCGGGTAGCGCTGTTGAGTTATTCAGTTAATACCCGCCGCCGTGGAATGACGATGCGTGTTAAAAATGATTGTCGGTTAATAAACACTGAACAGCCGTGAAATTGCGGAAAGGATCAGAATGGCATTGAATAGAATATTCAATAAAAGGCCATAGAGACTGCCAAAATGATGCGAAATAAAAAGCGGGATCGTCGTGCCGCAACTTATTACATTGATTATTATCGCAGCGCCTCTTCCACCAATCCTAAAATCCGCCCAGCCGTCGTGGTGGTATCCGCCGCGCCGTTGGCATCGTGAACCGTGACGCGAGTGGCGCCGCCCTGTTGTTCGACCAAACGCACCTGATATTGCTCAACTTTGCGATCTTTATTCGTCTCTTTCCAAAATGCCAAGCGCGACGTTAGCCCAGTATTCGCCATCGGCTCGCGATTAGGATCATCATAGCGGACAAAAAAGATGCCCTTGCTGCGGTCACGGTCAGCCACCGCAAATCCCGTTCGATCCAGCGCCAATCCCACCCGCCGCCACGCATCGGCAAAGGGTTGTGGCATTAACAACTCCGCCCGTTCATTAGTCACGGTTAATTGCGCTTTGGAGCGGGATGATGGCGCTGTGGTTAATTCAGAAGCAGCGGCCGCTTCATTACCCGGCGCGGCAGTTAATAATTGACGAGCGCGCTGGTCATTCACGCCTAAATGCAGCATTAATCGCCGCATCATTGCCACTTCTTTATCAGGATCACTGGCGCTCGGTTCCCAAATGCTATTGGTATCCTGCCCGAGTGCATTATTCACCAGCCGCTCTTGCATTCCGTGATGCGTTAAAAAGATTTCACTGGTTTCGGGTGTATTGCCGGTATCTAATCGCACTCGGTATTGATCGCGGGTGCCGGATGAGTACATGCCATCCACGACCTTGCGAAACAAGTTCGTCACCATATCTTTTTGAATATCGGCACGATTTTCAATCCAATCGGTTTTAATAATTCCCGTTGTCGGGCTTTGTTCTAATAATAAAATGCCCTGCTGGCGCCAAAAGGTAATCAATTGCGGCCACACCCGCTGTGGTGACGCTTGAATCACTAACCAGCGTTTATCACCAGAGCGCGCCAATGTCACGCCCGCCACCATCGGTAATACCGCTGAATTGATGGGTGATGATTGAGCGGATGCGGTTGTTTGCTGGGCGCGCCCCGACGTGTAATTTGAATAGGTCGCGGTGCCATTCGCGGCGGGAATATCCAGTGCGTCATCAAAATTGACCGCTGTCAAATCTGGCGGTAATTCGAGATTCTCCCGCGCTTCGGTTTGTTTTTGATATTGCAACCGTTGGTCGGGCAGGTATTGATCTAATTGGGTGCTGCTACAGCCTGCCAATCCTAACAATAACCCGTACACTAATAAAAAATGAGCGCGTGATGACGACATCTGAATCAACATGGTTATTACAAATGAACGCGGCTAATCGAAATAACCCGCATGATAAAGTTAATTAACATATCATTCACAGACGCCGGCGTGAATTAACGCAGCGCGGACTCTGGCATGGCAATCTTCGGTCAACCAGGTGAGTGGTAGGCGAATACCGGCTTGGCATAAACCCAATTGCGCAACCGCCCATTTAACGGGAATGGGATTGGATTGCACGAAGAGCGCCTGGTGCAATTGATCTAATTGCGCGTTGATGGTGGTGGCGGTCATTTGATCGCCGGCCAGCGCGGCGTCACACAGCGCCCGCATGGCGGCGGGGGCGACGTTGCTGGTGACGGAAATCACGCCATCGCCGCCGCCGAGCATGAAGGCGCAGGCGGTGGCGTCGTCACCACTGTAGAGCAAAAAATCCGCGCCGCACTGGGCGCGCAATTCACGAGCGCGGTCGAGGTTGCCGGTGGCGTCTTTGATGCCAATGATGTTGGGCAATTCTGCCAGCCGAGCGGTGGTCTCGGGTAGCAGATCACAGGCGGTGCGCCCGGGGACGTTGTATAAAATCTGTGGAATATCAACCGCTTCGGCGATGGCGCGGTGATGTAGGTATAAACCTTGCTGGGTGGGTTTGTTGTAATAGGGTGTGACCAGTAGCGCGGCGTCTGCCCCCGCGTGTTGGGCGCAAGTGGTTAAACGGATGGCTTCGGTCGTTGAATTAGCGCCCGTGCCGGCGATGACGGGAATGCGGCCGGCGACGTATTCGACGGTTTTGGCAATCACACGGCAATGTTCGTCCTCATCCAGTGTGGCGGATTCGCCGGTGGTGCCGACGGAGACAATGGCGGCGGTGCCTTGCGCAATGTGAAATTCCACTAATTGCTGCAATTGCGGCCAATCCAATTCACCAGTGGGCGTCATGGGGGTCACGAGCGCGACAATACTGCCACGAATACGGGTCGGATTCATATCAAATGGCTCTCCGCAGGTGCGGTGAATAACGAAAAAATAACGGTGGCAACGCGCACTGGTTGCTGCTTGGGTGATGATACGCTGTGGGAGTGAGGTAATCAATAGCCAATGACAGTGTGTTATCAATCATCACTTGATAATTATAGATCATTAAGAAAACGCGGCGCGGTTGGTTGATTTTTTATAACTGTCCAGCCTATTCTATTGGCAAAAAACGTCATTTTACAGGGGCGCAGCAATTAAGAATTCTTAGCTAAACTAATCAAAGATTCTCGCGCCGCTCGAAATAACAAGCGCCACCCGCCGTTAAAAGGGAAATAAGTTAAACTGGAGGGCCGGTTTATTTATTGTGCAATGCGGAATTGGTTGCATCTGTGTTAAAATAAAATCAACGCCATGTTTAATAATACAGTTTCAGCCACCGATGTTTGCACAAGATAACCAACTTGAACAACTCCGCACCCGATCATTGGGATTAATTTTTGCTTGTCCATTCAATCAAAATAATCCAGATGATTGTCCACTACATACGGTTCGTCAATGCAGTATAACTGAACGCACTGCTTGGTTAAACGCACTGTCGGTTGCGCAATTACAAGCATTATATCAATTTCACTGTTACTGTCTTGCCTGCCGTGAAATGAATTAACCTGCGCTTCCGTTGCCTATTACTCAACTATAACATCCCTGATTTTATTAAACATGACCAATCATTATGAAAATAAACCTGCCAGTTACCGGCAAAGAAAATGATTACCCCGCATCACATATTCTTGTCTCCGTGACTGATACCAAAGGGATCATTACTTATTGCAATCGCGCTTTTGTCGCTGTCAGTGGCTTTGATGAAACGACGTTGTTGGGCGCTAGTCATAATATCGTGCGTCATCCTGATATGCCTGCTGCTGCATTTAAACAACTGTGGGACACGGTTAAAAGCGGTAAATCATGGCGGGGGATTGTTAAAAACCGCTGTCAGAATGGCGATCATTATTGGGTAGATGCCTATGTCACTCCAGTTTATGATGGCGATACACTCACTGGTTATCAATCGGTGCGAGTTAAACCAACCCGCCTGCAAATCCAAGAAGCCGATGCGCTCTATGCCAAAGTACGGGCGCGGCAATTAACGGAATTACCGCAATCCTGGTGGCCGGATATTGGCTATCAAACACAGTTAATGATGAGTTTTATGTTGACTGGGATTGGCGCGGTGGCGGCCGGCTGGTTGAACAATATTTGGATTGGTGTTGCCACGCTGGCATTCGGTTTGACCATTGCCTATTGGCTGGCAAATACTCTATTGCAACCTGTACAAACAATTATGATTGCCGCCAAAAAGATCGCCGGTGGTGATTTAACCTATGCCATTAGTATTAACCAAACGAATGAAGTTGGTGCGATTTTACAAGCAATTAAAATGCTGCAAGCGCGACTGGCAACGGTGATTGGTCATTTACAAGAATCCATGTCATTATTAACCAATGCGACGCGTGAAATGACCGAAGCGACGACTGCCACACATCAATTGATGGGGCAGCAGCATCACGAAACCGATATGGTGGCAATGGCAATGAATGAAGTGTCAATAACGGTCACCGATGTGGCGCGTAATACGGTTGCTGCCGCCGATGCCGCGCATCAAGCCAGTATTGAAGCCCATGCAGGCCACCAATTAGCGCATCATACAATGAGTGTGATTGACCAATTAGCAATGATTGTAACTGAAGCGACAGCCGCAATTGAAAATTTAGGTGAAAATGCGAATCACATTGGCAGTATTGTGGGCGTCATTCACGAAATTGCCGATCAAACCAATTTATTAGCATTAAATGCGGCAATTGAAGCAGCGCGGGCGGGTGAACAAGGGCGCGGGTTTGCGGTAGTAGCAGATGAAGTGCGTGCATTAGCCAAGCGCACTCAAGAATCAACGCAAACAATTCAAGACATGATTCACTGCTTGCAAAATGGTGTGCAGAGTGCCGTGACCATTATGGGACGTGGGCGGCAACAAGTGATAAATAGTGTGAATGCGGTGCGTCAAACGGGTGATGCACTCAGCGCCATTGTGAATGCCGTCATGTTAATTAACGACATGAATACACAGATTGCAACCGCCGCTGAACAACAATCCGCTGTTGGTGAAGAAATGAATCGCAATGTGGTGAGTATTCGTGATTTAGCTGAACAAACGTTAATGAGTGCTGATCGGGTGGTGGCGGCGTGTGATCATCTTGATGATTTAGCACAACGATTAAATAAAATGGTTAATCAATACCGTATATAAACGATTAAACTCATGGAGTTTTTGATAGCTGTTCTATTGTCTCACTCGCCATGCAATTGCGCCCATTTTCTTTAGCACGATACAATTGACGATCCACTGCATTTAATAACAACATTGCCGATACATTTGAATTACAATACGCTGAAATCACGCCTAAACTAGCCGTGACGCATGGTGCAACGTGAGAGAATTGATGTGGAATGGCAGCCGTCACAATGGTATGGCGAATGGTTTCAGCAATCATCTCCGCGCCGGCTAATGGCGTATTAGGTAAAATACAAACGAATTCTTCACCACCATAGCGCGCCACAAAATCTGAGGTGCGCGTAACGCTTTGACTTAATAATTGCGCGATTTGACGTAAGCATTCATCGCCCTGCGCATGACCGTAGTTATCATTATAGAATTTGAAAAAATCCACATCTAATAAAATCAACGATAACGGCGCCCCTGAGCGAATATGGCGCGTATGTTCACGATGCAACACTTCATCAAAATGTCGCCGATTGGCAATACCCGTTAAGCCATCAATGCGTGTGAGTGCCGCTAATTGCCGATTGGATTCCATCAGTTCTTCCGTGCGCTCCCGAATACGTTGCTCTAATGTTTGATTGGCTTGCAATAACGCATTTTCTGAATGCTGCAAACTGTCCGTCATTGTATTAATAGACTGTGCCAATTCACCAATTTCATCTTTAACATCGATTGTTGCCCGAACACTACGCGCCCCAGTGGCAATGTGTTTGGTCACGCCAACTAATCGGCTAATCGGCGTGGTGATTTGCACAAATAAAAAGTTTTTAATTTTCTGTGCGGCGACCAGTGACATCCCAAACATCAAAATCATCATTAGATTTGCATTGAAAATACGCTGCCGAATATGTTGGCGACTTTGGTTTTCGAGCGCCACACTCATTTGATACACTTCATCGCTCAACATCAATAATTCTTTTTCTGTTTGTACAGTTTGAATAGACTGTTGAATAAAACGTTCAAACATGGACACATAATCACGCGCATCCCGCATAATTCGGAAAAAAGCACGTTGTTCACTATTGTCTGGGCGCGGTATGGCATGGGCGCGTTCAGCATCGGTCATTAATTGTTCAGCAATAGTGCGCAATCGGGTTGCCGCCGGTAAGGTATTGGTTAATGCCACTTCTTGTCCTTGCCACTGAATGTTTAACACCTGACTAATGATATTGGTTAATTCGTTGCTATTAAATAATCCCGTCTGATATGTGCGCATGGTTGACAGGGTGCTAACCAGATTACGCCCTAATGTGATGGTGCTATTTTCTAATGCCGCCATTTGATCGCGTTCAATCACAAATTTTTGAAATTTAACACGAAATCGGTCAAGTTGACTATTGATACCCGTGCGGCTCAATTCAAATTCAACGCGGCCACGATCTTTTAACCACGCATGAATTGTTTCTAGTAACGCATATACTTGATTAGCATGTTCGCGTGAATGTGTGCGGGAAAAATGATTCGCTGCGATATTGACTTGATTAACAATGCGAATCACACGCTCAATACGGCTGCAATACTCCATTTGCCGATTGACCGACAACATAATAAGATTTGCCGCCACTGCGTTGATTGAAATTAGTATCATCATCACCGCAAAACTCAATTGGAGTTTTTGGCGAAATGTTAGACGTGCAAGATAGTTGGCAATCATTACAATTATTGAGATTGGTGTAACGGATTTATGGTAAACCAATGCGCCACATCATCTGCTAATCGCTGTTGTATTTGCTGACGTTCGGCAGGAAATTCGAGGAATTCAGTCATCGCATTAATCCCTAAATCGGCAATGGGGGGTGGGGTAGATAAATCATACGGGAATGCAAAATGCGCACTATGCATGATTTCTTGCATCATTCGTTGGCGCACCGTGTCATACTCCTGCGCTGACACTTTTAAACTCGGCGCTAATGCACCAGCGCCACGACTCATTGCCAACTGTGGGGCGGCTTCGGTCAAAAACACCATCACTTCTTCAGCGCCGTTTTTATTCACAGCGCGACCTGGTACTACTAATCCGTCAATTGGACCGGTGGACACTAATGGAATGATTGGATCAATGATAGGAAATGAAAAAAAGTCAAAATCACGCCCGGCAACCCATTGATGTTGCGCATCTGTCCATTGCCCAATCACCCAACTGCCAACCAATGTCATGGCGGCTTTGCCGGTATACACCAATTCATTCGCGCCAGTATCCCAAGAGAGATCATTTGGTTCGGCATTAAAATAACCACGCTCAATCAATTGCGCCCAGGTCTCAAATACAGCAGTAACAACGGGATTATCATAACCCACTTGCCCTTGCATCAATTGGCTACGAAATGAATAGGGTGCGGTACGCATGAGCAATAAATCAAACCAAAATTGCGCTGGCCATTTTTCGCGTATACCTAATGCAATGGGGATGATTTGCTGGTTTTTCAATTGCTCACATACGACTAGGAATTCATCCCAAGTAGTCGGCGGTGTGATATTGTGTGTATCAAAAATCTTTTTGTTATAGAAAAAACCAATATAATGCTGGGTCAAGGGAACAAAATATTTGTGGCCATCATATTCGCAAGCTGCTTTAATAATCACGGGCGAAAAACACTGATCGAGTTGGTATTGTTGCCACACGCGATCAATGGGCGTTAAATCTTCTAAAATAGATTGGGTGCGGGCGCCGGCCCAATAAGAATATAAATCGGGTGGGCTGGATTTGAGGGTGTAGCGGATGCTGGTTTCAAATGATTCATGATTAATCGCGGTGGGTTTTAGATCATATTGTTGATTGCGGCTATTAAATACAGCCGCCATGTCATTAATACCACCGCTCAAGGAATCCGTAAAATAATGCAAAAAGATGATGCTGGTTTTCACTGACAGCTTGTCTTTGCTATCATCGGTGCGATCACACCCAATCACGCTGATTATTAATATGGCAACGATGACTGTGCGCGCCAATAACCGATCTGTACTGATAATCATCACTAATCCCCTTTGTTTGTTTTATTGTCACTGATGAGTAACAACAATGATAGAATTAGAATCACCGCAACCGCCGAGTAAAAGTCAATTAAAACGTGACCATAAAGCGTTACAAATGCTGGCAAAACGCTTGTGTCATTTGCCGCAAACTGAATTAGCGCAGTGGGCGCTGAGTGATGCAACTCGGGCGGCGCTGGATGAAACAGCGCGGTTAAAAGATCAGCGCGTATTAGGGCGACAGTATAAATGGATTGCAAATTGTTTGCTGCGCGAGGATGCGGCGACGGTGCAAGCATTATTGAATCACTATTAACCATAAACTGGACGAACGGGCGCTGGTCAGCTTTATTATTCACTTGTCACAGTTGCTATCAATCACTGTGTTAATCATTAGCGGGCTTTTATGATGCAATTAACATCTATTCGATTTTATGCTCATCTCACTGGGTTTGTGTGCGTGTTATGTTTAATTATCGCCGGCTGTAGTACATCGCCGCACCGCGATGCACCGAATGCGCTGCGTACGGCTGAATTGGCGTTTAATAACGGGCGGGCAAATGAAGTGATTAGCATTTTAACGCACTCATCGCCGCGTGGTTTATCCCCCGAATTGACGCTGCGCTATTGGGGGTTATTAGCGGCGGCGTATCGCTTTGTTGGGCAGCCGGTGCAAGCTGTTGCACAATTGGATCGCCGCGATGGGTTATATCCGCCATTATCCACCGCCCGGCGGGATAATCAATTGGCAATTTTGACGACATTAAATACATTAAATTCGACGGCATTAAATCATGCGGCGCGGACGGCTGGTAATGAACAGTTGCGTGATTGGATTGATATTGCGCGGTTATTTCGCAGTACTACCAATCATAGTATTGCCGAGGTGAGTTATCAAAGTTGGCGGGCGGCGCATAATCATCATCCGGCATTGCCTGAATTGGCCGAAGTGTATTACGGCGCTCGCGCTGGTCATTATCCGGCGAATAGTCGCGTGGCGGTCTTATTACCGAAAGGCGGGCGGTTTGCGGATGCCAGTCATGCAATTCGCACGGGATTGATGGCGGCTTATGATGCGAATCATTCTGGAGCGCGGCCGTATTTACATGTGCCATCCGCTCAAACGCCAGCGGTGTATGATGCGGCCGTGACGGCGGGCAGTGATGTCGTTATTGGTCCATTAGAAAAAACGGCGGTGGATGAATTAGTGAGTCGGCGGGAATTGCCGGTACCGACCTTAGCACTTAATCGTATTTCGGATGATTCACCGAATAGCGGGCGGCAATTAAACCTGCCGGATCAATTGACGTTGTTTGCATTATCCCCCGAAGATGAGGCAATTAACGCGGCGCAATATGCGTGGGCGTCGGGATTGCGCAGTGCATTATTATTAGCGCCGCAGGGGCAATGGGGAACGCGCTTGGCGAGTGCATTTCGCAGTGCATTTCGTGCATTGGGCGGGACGGTGGTGCGCGAGCAGGTGTATGGCGCGACCTCGGGTGGTTATGGCGCGGCAATTGGGAGTTTATTAGCGGGATCAAAAGCGGATGTGATTTTTGTGGTGGCGACGAATACGGTCATTGATGAATTATGGCCGCTATTAGAACAGGCGAATCGAACGCAATTGCCGGTCATTACCACTTCACATGTGCATGATGGATTGAATAATGTGGTGCGCGAATCAGGTTTAATTGGGTTGTATTTCGTGGATATTCCCTGGTTATTAGAGCAGAACGCGGCTGATCCATTAACCCGTGAGCAATTGCAGGCGACGTTGCCGGGTGTGACGGGGCCATTGGCGCGGCTATACGCGATGGGCATAGATGCGTATCGAGTTGCGCCGTATGCGGCGGCGTTGCGGCAGGATCCGGGGTTGGTATTTAGCGGCGCGACGGGTGAATTAAGCGTGGATCCGCAGGGTGTGATGGTGCGGCAATTAGCGTTGGCGCAATTCACAGCGACTGGGGTGCGGCGGGTGCAGCAGGTGGGGCGTGGTAATTAAAACTCAATAATGGGTGCTGCTTACGGCGGTATAAAACGAATGTTTTGTTCACATCTCAGCAGTAAGCAGCGTGTCACCTTTTATTTCGGTGTATTTAAACAGGGGCGGATCATTTATGATGAAGTTAACCAATTTTCCGCACCGGTAACACCGGCGGCATCCCATCTTTCCTGTAAATAATCAGAATCGAGTTCATTGTCATTATCCTGCCGTTCTATAATATGTTTACCTTTCAAATCCTTGTATTCTGTTCTACTACGAAGTTGAGGAGAGACCGCTATTTTTTTCGTGTCAGGATTGATTGCAATTAAATTTGCATCAAACAGGCGTCGTAAGTCTGACCTTAGTAAAATCCCGTTTTCTAGTTCAAAGCCACCTGCTTTACTAATACGCACTGCTTCTATCACCTCGGGCGTTGTTTCTCCGGTAATGACGCATTGGCAATCATACAAACGTAGCAGGCGTAATCGAAAATCGGCTTGGTCTCGCCTTTCTTTACCAACTTGACTGTGATTTATTACTAATTCATTTTTATTGACCATTCCATGTTTTTCAAGCATTGCTTTTGTAAGTTCTATAAAACTGTCACACAAACAGTCCCATTTTTTATTTTCAACAAGCACTTTGCTGATTAATTTCTCGTCTTGATGAACAAAATTTAATTGTTGTCTTAATTCACAGTAATTTTTATAATTAGCTGTTTCTCTATCTACTGGCGACAGATGCAACCATTTGAAAACTTCTATATTTTCAGCTTTTGTAGGCCGATTTAAATACCATAAAAAACTAGAAACATCGTTTGTCACAAGCAGCGATAGATCAAGTTGAAACACATAAGGACGCGGTTCATTTTCGTTGAAAAATATGATGTAAAAACGACGTGGAACTTCGGGTGTATCGCGCCACTCCAAAAACTTAATGCTGTAATTTTCTTCTATCTTGATAGTTAGATAAACTTTTTCTCTGTTCTCATAATATCCACCGCGTTCGATCTGCTGATCAGTAAAACCAAAGGCTTGTGTTATTTCGTTCATTAACTCATAGCCCAAATTTTTATAAAATGCGTGATAGTTTTCCATTTTTAGCCCCTTCATTAAATTCAGATTTTTCACTCAATAACACAAACGATCACACACACGAATTTGAAGTCGTTATATGATCGTGTTGCCAGTATAATACGTCGAAAACAGTTCTGCAAAATTCAGCCGTATCGCCCGCCCTGCTTTTGTCAAGCACCGTGTCCACGTCACATCTGCAAATTAAACCTTGTCATTATCCTGCCGTTCTATTATGCAACCGCTGTCACACTTTGCTAAAGGCCTTGCGTATGAACAACACGCCTGTTTATTCCTTGAACAACGCGGGTTGGAATTAATTATGCGCAATTATCGCTGCCGCGCTGGGGAATTAGATTTAATCATGCGCGATGGTGACACGCTCGTTTTTATTGAAGTGCGTTATCGCGCCAATCATTCTTTTGGTGGCGCGACTGCCAGCGTGACACTGCGCAAACAACAGCGGTTAATTGCCGCCGCGCAACGCTATTTACAACAATACCCAAGTGATGATCCGTGCCGCTTTGATGTGATTGCCATTAACGGCAACGGGCAATGCACCTGGTTGAGGAGTGCGTTTCATGTTCACGACGCCAATTAACACCCCGCCGCTTTCGCCACTCAATTACCACAGCCCGACAATTAATCACAGCAGCACATCAACATTGAATAATGACACTATGGCAACAAATAATCATACCTCCACATCGCCTAATTATCGCGCAATGGCCGTGCGGTTAATGTTAATGGGTAGCATGGTGCCATTACTCACCAGTTGCGCCGGTCCATTATTAGTCGCCGGTGCTGCGTATGGTGGCGTGGTCTTACATGAACGGCGCAGTGCGCAAACGGTTTTAACTGATGAAACCATTGAATGGCGGGCGCGGGCGTTGTTATTGCAATATCCGAGTATTAATGATTACGCCGATATTAACGTCACCAGTTATAATCGCAATGTGTTATTAACGGGTGATAGTCAAGGTGAGCGGGCGCGGCGGCAATTCGCGCAATTAGTTAGTCGCCTGCCACAAGTGAAGCAGGTATTTAATGAAGTGCGCGTTGGGACGGCGGCGCGGAGTGCCGGGCGGGTGACGGAAGATGAGTATTTAAGTTCCCGCGCTAAATTGGAATTAGCGGGAATTAACTTGCCCGGATTTGATCCATTGCGGGTGAAAATTGTGGCGCATGACGCGACGATTTATTTAATGGGTGTGGTGACGGATTTGGAGGCGGAGGCGGTGGTGCGCAAGGTGCGGCGTATTCCCGGAGTGAAGCACATTGTGCGGCTGTTTCAATATGTGAATCTTGATTAAATCCCCTGTCCCCTATTCATAAAGCAGGGCTGTTAAGTTCTTCGGTTAAGACAGGTGTCATTCCCGCGAAAGCAGGAATTCAGAATGCGCTGTCGCTTCAAAGTCAGCGCACCTGAAGAATCTCAACAAGATAATTAAGATTTTTCACTTTGCTTGACAGACTAAACGCCTCTTTTGAAATAGATTGAGTCGCAACCAAATCATTTTTGGCAGTCAATTCAATCAACGCCCAAACACTGATTATTTCACCTGAGTTATTCCCATGCGCATTGCCAATCCAATCTACGATTCAGTTTTCAAGTATTTATTAGAAGACAATCAACTTGCCAAACTTATCATTTCAACAATTCTTGGCGAGGAAATTACTGAATTAGACTGCCGCCCGCAAGAACACACTGCGCAACTTGCCGTCCACAGTTTAACGGTTTATCGCTTGGATTTTGCTGCGACGATTAAAAATGCGGCGGGTGAATACCGCAAAGTGTTAATTGAAATTCAAAAAGCGAAGTTTGAAACGGACATTATGCGCTTTCGCCGGTATTTGGGCAGTCAATACGCCGACGTCAATAACGTGCGCGTAGATCAGGGGAATAAACAGGCGCTGCCGTTGGTGACAATTTATTTCTTAGGTCATCCATTAAATTATATTACGGCGCCGGTGATTCGGGTTGGGCGCGAGTATTATGATTTAACCACGAATGAATCAATTGCCGAGCGCGAGCCGTTTATTGAAAGTTTGACGCATGATAGTTACATCATTCAAATCCCGCGGTTGCACCAAGACTATCGCAGTGAAGTAGAGGAATTATTGCAGGTGTTTAATCAAGATAAAATCCCGGGGGTTAATAAACATATTTTGGAAATTCAGGAGGATGAAGTTGCCGAGCGCTATCGGCCAATTATTCGGCGCCTGCATCGTGCAATTGCCGAACGGCCGGTAATTGATGCAATGGATGTGGAAGATGAAGTCTTGGAAGAATTGCAGAAATTAGAACGTAAAGCAGATCAGGAACGGATTGAAAAAGAGCAGGCTTTGGCTGATAAAGAATTGGCTTTGATTGAAAAGGAGCAAGCTTTGGCAGAACAACAACGATTATTGGCGTTATTGAAAAATGCGGGAATTGATCCAAACGGCTGATCGTCGGCAGTCAATTCAAACAACGCCCAACACTGATTATTTCACCCGAGTTGTTCCCATGCGCATTGCCAATCCAATCTACGATTCAGTTTTCAAGTATTTATTAGAAGACAATCAACTTGCCAAACTTATCATTTCAACAATTCTTGGCGAAGAAATTATTGAATTAGACTGCCGCCCGCAAGAACACATTGCACAAATTGCCGTCCACAGTTTAACTGTTTATCGCTTAGATTTTGCCGCGACGATTAAAAATGCGGCGGGTGAATACCGCAAAGTATTAATTGAAATTCAAAAAGCGAAGTTTGAAACAGACATTATGCGCTTTCGCCGGTATTTGGGCACTCAATACGCCGACGTCAATAACGTGCGCATCGAGCAGGGGAATAAACAGGCGCTGCCGCTGGTGACGATTTATTTTTTAGGTCATCCATTAAATTATATTACGGCGCCGGTGATTCGGGTCGGGCGCGAGTATTATGATTTGACCACGAATGAATCAATTGCCGAGCGCGAGCCGTTTATTGAAAGTTTGACGCATGATAGTTACATCATTCAAATTCCGCGTTTGCGCCAAGATCATCGTAGTGAAGTAGAGGAATTATTGCAGGTGTTTAATCAAGATAAAATCCCGGGGGTTAATAAACATATTTTGGAAATTCAGGAGGATGAAGTTGCCGAGCGCTATCGGCCAATTATTCGGCGCCTGCATCGTGCAATTGCCGAACGGCCGGTAATTGATGCAATGGATGTGGAAGATGAAGTCTTGGAAGAATTGCAGAAATTAGAACGTAAAGCAGATCAGGAACGGATTGAAAAAGAGCAGGCTTTGGCTGATAAAGAATTGGCTTTAGTTGAAAAAGAGCAGGCATTGGCGGAAAAAGAATTAGCTTTGGCGCAGCAACAACGGGAGCGAATTGAAAAGGAATTTGTGTTGGCAGAAAGAGAACGTGAACGAATTGAAAAAGAATTAGCTTTGGCAGAACAACAACGATTATTAGCGTTACTCAAAAATGCGGGAATTGATCCAAACGGCTGATCGTCGGCAGTCAATTCAATCAACGCCCAACACTGATTATTTCACCCGAGTTGTTCCCATGCGCATTGCCAATCCAATTTATGATTCTGTGTTCAAGTATCTATTAGAAGACAATCAACTTGCCAAACTCATCATTTCCACGATTCTTGGCGAAGAAATTATTGAATTAGACTGCCGCCCGCAAGAACAAATTGCCGTCCACAGTTTAACTGTTTATCGCTTGGATTTTGCTGCGACGATTAAAAATGCGGCGGGTGAATACCGCAAAGTGTTAATTGAAATTCAAAAAGCGAAGTTTGAAACGGACATTATGCGCTTTCGCCGGTATTTGGGCACTCAATACGCCGATGTCAATAACGTGCGCATCGAGCAGGGGAATAAACAGGCGCTGCCGTTGGTGACGATTTATTTTTTAGGTCATCCATTAAATTATATTACGGCGCCGGTGATTCGGGTTGGGCGCGAGTATTATGATTTGACCACGAATGAATCAATTGCCGAGCGCGAGCCGTTTATTGAAAGTTTGACGCATGATAGTTACATCATTCAAATCCCGCGTTTGCGCCAAGATCATCGTAGCGAAGTAGAGGAATTATTGCAGGTGTTTAATCAAGATAAAATCCCGGGGGTTAATAAACATATTTTGGAAATTCAGGAGGATGAAGTTGCCGAGCGCTATCGGCCAATTATTCGCCGCCTGCATCGTGCAATTGCCGAACGGCCGGTAATTGATGCAATGGATGTGGAAGATGAAGTCTTGGAAGAATTGCAGAAATTAGAACGTAAAGCAGATCAGGAACGGATTGAAAAAGAGCGGGCTTTGGCTGATAAAGAATTGGCTTTGATTGAAAAAGAGCAGGCATTGGCGGAAAAAGACCGTGAACGGATTGAAAAGGAATTTGTATTGGCGGAAAAAGAACGGATTTTGGCGCAACAACAACGGGAGTGTGTTGAAAAAGAGCAGGCTTTGGCGGAACAGCAGCGGTTATTGGCGTTATTGAAAAATGCGGGAATTGATCCAAACCAATAATGTCACGATCAATTTTTATTAATCAGATCAATTAAAAACTGAGCAGTTTTGAATATGTCAACTCATCCGCAATTGTCCACGCCGCACCGCTGCGCATTGATTGAGATTGTCGGGGCGGACAATTTGCTGACTAATGCGGCTGACCGCTGGTGTTACGGCTACGACAACAGCCGCCGGCAGGGTGTGCCGCTGGCGGTGGCGTTTGTGACCAGCACCGCGCAGGTGCAGCAGTTACTCAGTTACTGTCACGCCGAGCGCCTGCCGGTGACGGCGCGGGGGGCGGGTACGGGTACGACCGGGGCGACGGTGCCGGAATCGGACGGCATTGTGATTGCGTTTCAGCGCATGAATCAGATCATCACGATTGATCCGGCCAATCGGTTGGCGCGGGTGCAGCCGGGCGTGATTAACGCGCAATTGCAGCAAGCGGTTGGTTTATATGGCTTTTTTTGGCCGCCCGATCCGACCAGCAGCGCGGTTTGCACGATTGGCGGCAATTTGGCGCATAACTCGGCGGGGCCGCGGGCGGTCAAGTACGGGACGCCGCGGGATAATACGCTCGGGTTGACGGCGGTGACGGGTGACGGGACGGTGATTCGTACCGGGGTGATGACGACGAAAGGCGTGGTCGGGTATGACTTGACGCGGCTGATGATCGGGTCGGAGGGGACGTTGGCGCTGATTACTGAGGCGACGTTGAAGTTGACGCCCGCCCCGGCGGCGCGGCGCACGATTCAAATCACTTATGCCGATATTCACGCGGCGGCGGCAGCGGTGGCGGCGATCATGGCGCAGCCGATTACGCCGTGTGCGTTGGAATTTATGGATGCGGCGGCGATTGCGATGGTGCGCGAGTATTCGGATTTGGGGATCGGGGCGGAGGTCGGGGCGTTGTTGATGGTGGAGGTGGATGGGGCTGTGGAGTGTGTGGATGGGGCGGCGGCGGCGGTGACGGCGGCGGCGCAGGTGGCGGGGATGTTGGTGGCGCGGGTAGCGACGACGGCGGATGAGGTGGCGGCGCTGTGGAAGACGCGCAAAGCGTTGTCACCGGCGCTGCGGCATGTGGCGCCGAAGAAGATTAATGAGGATGTGGTGGTGCCGGTGGCGCAGATGGCGCAGTTTGTCGAGCGGTTGGCGGCGCTGGGGCGGGAGTGGGGTATTCGGATCGTGACCTTTGGTCATGCCGGTAATGGCAATATTCATGTCAATGTGCTGCCGGCGGCGGAATATGAATTCGCACGGGCGCGGGAGTGTGTGAGTGCGATTTTTAATACGGTCATTGAATTAGGCGGTACGCTGTCGGGTGAACATGGCGTGGGAATTGAGAAGCGCGAGTTTATTGATCGGGAATTGACGCCGGCCGCAGTGGAGATGATGTGGAAAATCAAACAGCAATTCGATCCGCGGGGGATTTTGAATTGCGGGAAGACGTTGCCAATGTCGGAAGAGATGCGGTAGAATCCTGACGCAGTTGCAACCCAATATCCATTACAACAAGGATTGCAAAAACAAACCGCCAAAGTGTAAAATTTGCTGACAGAAAATTATTTTGGTGGCGCGGCTGAAGTGCTGTAAATGATTGTTTTTAGTGAGAAAAAAAGCACTTTCAAACGTCAAAATTTGGGTCAAAATATGCCGTTTTTCGCAAAATTTCGGTCAAAAATGCCAAAAAGGAGGTCAGAAAATTTTTTGTATTTGCTTGAATTTTGTAGGTTTTTGCCAAAAATGCGGTTGCAACCCAATATCCATTACAACAAGGATTGAAACATGCTGCGACGTTTTTATTAAGTGCGCTGTGAATTGTTGCAACCCAATATCCATTACAACAAGGATTGAAACCTACATAACCTGATACTGACCGTTCGCTTTTTCTGGTTGCAACCCAATATCCATTACAACAAGGATTGAAACCCTGGACATGAACGCTGCGGCAACCACATATCCAGAGGTTGCAACCCAATATCCATTACAACAAGGATTGAAACATAAAGTCATCTTCGTACTGTTCAAAATCACCGCCGTTGCAACCCAATATCCATTACAACAAGGATTGAAACGCTCATTCCATGCAATGGAAAGTGCCGCATTTTTTAGTTGCAACCCAATATCCATTACAACAAGGATTGAAACATGGACGCGATCTGGAATAGCCGCGGGCTAACCGGTTGCAACCCAATATCCATTACAACAAGGATTGAAACTCCGGCTGCTGCCGCGCAATCAACCTCGCGGGCGGGTTGCAACCCAATATCCATTACAACAAGGATTGAAACATGGCCGCGCCTTTATCTCTGGCTCCAATACTGGAACGTTGCAACCCAATATCCATTACAACAAGGATTGAAACCCCGCCCACCCGCCTGGAAGTGATGGCGTGGCATTCAGTTGCAACCCAATATCCATTACAACAAGGATTGAAACTCCACTTGTCGTCGGTTGGATGGAACAGTACTAAATTGTTGCAACCCAATATCCATTACAACAAGGATTGAAACCAATATGACTACAGAAATTCAATTAATCGGTGGGATGTTGCAACCCAATATCCATTACAACAAGGATTGAAACAAGCATCGATCATAGGATCGTTCAAGGCTAAATGTTGCAACCCAATATCCATTACAACAAGGATTGAAACGCAACCGCGTCAAAAGATCGCACGGGCATCTTTGACGGGTTGCAACCCAATATCCATTACAACAAGGATTGAAACCTGCTAAAACAGTGCGTGTCGAAGATAATGCTGTTTGGTTGCAACCCAATATCCATTACAACAAGGATTGAAACGATTCGACGGTCAGCCAATCGCCGCTGTCAGCGCACAGTTGCAACCCAATATCCATTACAACAAGGATTGAAACCGCTGTCATTAAAAAACTCCAATTACCAATCGAGGTTGCAACCCAATATCCATTACAACAAGGATTGAAACCAACGGTGGGTATGTCATTAGCCATTTTGACGCTAAGTTGCAACCCAATATCCATTACAACAAGGATTGAAACAGAGCTAACTCAATCAATTCGCCTTGATTGTGGCAACGTTGCAACCCAATATCCATTACAACAAGGATTGAAACTGCACCCTCTATGGTGAAAGTTAAAGTTAAAAGAAGTTGCAACCCAATATCCATTACAACAAGGATTGAAACACTGGTATCATCTAAGTTAAGTTCGATCATGGTATTGTTGCAACCCAATATCCATTACAACAAGGATTGAAACGTTGGATTGACCTCAGTAACGGCGCACGGAACTCGAGGTTGCAACCCAATATCCATTACAACAAGGATTGAAACCAATGCACAAGCGGGCAATGGCGGCTATTAAAAACGGTTGCAACCCAATATCCATTACAACAAGGATTGAAACATGACAATACCGCGTCAAGTTGACGCATTAGCTTTTTGGTTGCAACCCAATATCCATTACAACAAGGATTGAAACGGTGTTCTAAACCGACAGCCCGGATCATCATTCCACTGTTGCAACCCAATATCCATTACAACAAGGATTGAAACATGTGTTTTGCTGCGCGAACACGCCGTGACATTTGCAGTTGCAACCCAATATCCATTACAACAAGGATTGAAACTGGCCGCCCTTGTGGCCGCCTGACCGCGCATATCGTGTTGCAACCCAATATCCATTACAACAAGGATTGAAACTTCACCAGTAGCGACGGTATAGAAACGAATGATTGCCGTTGCAACCCAATATCCATTACAACAAGGATTGAAACAACGCCGGAAACGGCACGGAGTCTCTCTCATGTTACGGTTGCAACCCAATATCCATTACAACAAGGATTGAAACAGCAATTCTAGTGCCAAAATGCCGTCCTCGGCATTGTTGCAACCCAATATCCATTACAACAAGGATTGAAACGCGGCACGATCATTTTTTTCCTTGGCGCCGCATGCAATGTTGCAACCCAATATCCATTACAACAAGGATTGAAACAACCATGTCAAGTGCGTCCATGGCTTGCATACACCGAGTTGCAACCCAATATCCATTACAACAAGGATTGAAACTCCAAATCCAATTTCTGACTGAACACTCATACGCAAGGTTGCAACCCAATATCCATTACAACAAGGATTGAAACGTCAACTCAATTGACTTAGCAGTCGCCATTCCCTCGGGTTGCAACCCAATATCCATTACAACAAGGATTGAAACTTCTTTAGTAAGGCTACATAATCCTCCTCTTCTATGGTTGCAACCCAATATCCATTACAACAAGGATTGAAACATACGAACACGAAGTGTGTCGCCGCCGATGGTGACTGTTGCAACCCAATATCCATTACAACAAGGATTGAAACCAACAAGCGATTAAATCTTCGCCATTGGGATCAATGAGTTGCAACCCAATATCCATTACAACAAGGATTGAAACCAACAAGCGATTAAATCTTCGCCATTGGGATCAATGAGTTGCAACCCAATATCCATTACAACAAGGATTGAAACGCGAGTGGAGTATCAACGATTTTATTGAACGAATAA
>NZ_JABVCQ010000019.1 GCF_014145225.1 Thiospirillum jenense | reverse complement strand
CTGACCACAGCGCGAATGGCTCGCTCTTGATCCTCACGAAAATTGGCGGTTGGAATGCCTGTGCCAAGACGCAATAATTGCAAAGCGCGTTCGGAATAATCATTCATCTTAACCTAGCGCCCTCCCGACGAATCCATTGGCGTGACTATGGTTTTGCATTAAAAAAGTTAGCACGATTCACATTCATCACACAGCAAAGTTCACTTTAATTATTTAATCATCTGCTATGGCTTTTTAACTTCAGTCCAATGTGCCTCAACCAACCGCTCTTGTTCGTGTGGCGGTAAATTGACAATGTTTTTACAATCGCTACGGTGAATCGTGACGCCGCGCCCGCGTGTAATAAAACCGATAATAGAATTATGCGGCTGCGGATTACAACACAATGCCATGCGCGTCATCATATCTATTGCACCGGCCACCATAACCACCATTGTATTGTTGAGTTTATTATTCTGAATTGATGGGATTGAATAAGCACAACGGGCGGGAGTAGCGCGTGTAATTACCGGCGGTTCTGAATGATTCACCGGGGCGGTAGTGAATTGATGCAGTAGCTGTTCAATCCGAAGATCACCGCGCCCCAGTGCTGCTAATACCGCCGAACCATCTGCTAAACGATAGTGATTTGCCAACCGATCTAATTGTTTATCTAATGACAACTTTTGCTCGCCGCGCAACTCACGTTCCAGCAATGAACGTCCTTCATTAAGATGGCGATCATAATCCTGTAATTTAAACCATTGCCGTACTCGATGACGCGCCCGAGAAGTGACCATATAGCCCTTATGCGGGTTTAACCAATCACGGCTGGGCGTCATATTATTTTGCGTAATAATTTCGACCGTTTCGCCACTCACTAAACAATAATTCAATGCCACCATGCGGCCATTCACCAATGCACCGCGACAATGATGACCCACTTCAGAATGAATCGCATAAGCAAAATCAAGTGGCGTGGCACCTTTCGGCAATTCAATCACTTTCGCTTGCGGTGTTAAAACATAAATATGCGTTGGCTCGAATTCTGTTTTGAAATGTTCAAAGAAATCTTCGCCATGTTCACCCTCATTTTTTAATTCCAACCATTGCCGCATCCAGACCACGCGCCGTTGAAATTCGGCATCATGGTTTTTTGATTCTTTATAAGCCCAATGCGCGGCAACCCCCAATTCAGCATGACGGTGCATATCATAAGTCCGAATTTGCACTTCAATTGCTTGATCCTCTGGACCAATGACCGCCGTATGTAATGAGCGATACATATTGCCTTTAGGCGTGGCAATATAATCATCAAATTCTTGCGGAATATGCGACCATAAACTATGAACAACGCCGAGCGCGGCATAACACGACGGCACATCCTTTACCATTACTCGTAATGCCCGCAAATCAAAAATCTGCTCGAATTCAATGCCCTTGCGTTGCATTTTGCGCCAAATACTATAGATATGTTTCGGGCGGCCGCTAATACTGGCTTCAATACCGGCACGAATAAACTCTGCCTCCAGAATTGCAACAACGCGAGCAATATATTCTTGGCGCTGTACTCGCCGTTCGCGTAAATAAGACGCAATGCGTTTATATTCCTCTGGCTCTAAATAACGCAAGACAAGGTCTTCTAATTCCCATTTAATTTGCCCAATACCTAACCGATTTGCTAATGGTGCATAAACCCGCTGCGTATCTTCGGCTAATTTGATTTGACGCTCACGGGTTAATTGTTTTGCAATGCGCATCACATGCAAACGTTCGGCTAATACCACTAAGACAACGCGCACATCTTCGGCAATACCGAGTAACAAACGCCGCAGATTTTCTTCATGCTCTTGTTGATCTTTGGTGGCAATAACGCGATTAACATTGGTTAATTGATCAATGTATGCTAAATCCTGCACCATTTGCGCTAAACCATCACCAAATTGATTGCGCAGGGTTGCAATAGAAAAATCATTGCAATCCAAACAACCATTTAATAACGCGGCGCACAGCGTATCGGCGTCCATGCGCAATTCTAATAAGATATCCGCAGTGGACAGGCGATGACGAGCGGCACTTTCACCCGTGCTAACCTGTTGATTACCATAACAATGGCGCATTCGCTCGACAGCAATGGCAATGCGCGATTGGTCAGATGCGGTGTAATGGGCGGCGAGGGCAGTGAGCCAATGACGGCTGGCGGTGGCGTCGTCGTATTCAGTACCGAGCAAATTATAAGTTGCTTGTACCATTCAATTGAAGTGTATTGTGTTTAGGTGCGGGAGGCTAATGGTGGTGAAGGGCATTTTAGCAAAAACGGATTGCCTGATAATGACTTGATGCCCTAATGATGGGGGCGCAAAGTGCATTTATAAAGGCGCCGTCCTTGATAAAGAGTGGGGCATTGATAGTGAACGCGCTACTCACATAACCACGATGATACTGTCATTATTGAGCAGCGCATTTTTATAATACACTGGCGGCTGTACAGTTAATAACAAATCAACCAGCCGCTTTGAAAAATGATTTAGCAAACGGCAAATTCAATCGCTTCACAGTTGCCCTAATCAACGCGGTAAATTGGTTTGCCCCATGAACCATTTATCTACCGCGTGGGCGCATTGCCGACCTTCACGAATTGCCCACACCACTAATGATTGACCGCGTCGCATATCACCGGCAGTGAATACACCTGGAACAGAAGTATGATACGCTTGTATTCCATCCGTCGTGCCCTTTACATTGCCACGCGCATCTAATTCTAATCCCGCATGATCGCGCAATTCTTCAATCATGCCATCATGCACGGGATGTAAAAATCCCATTGCTAATAAAACCAAATCCGCGGGCATTTCCGCTTCACTGCCCGGTATTTCAGTCATTTCCCAACGTCCATTTGCCTGCTGGTGCCATTGAACCCGTGCATATTTTAATGCGCGAATATGACCATCGCTATTGGCAATAAACTCTTTGGTCAAAATGTTCCATAACCGTTCGCAGCCCTCTTGTTGCGATGAAGACGTGCGAAACCGCTGCGGCCAATACGGCCATGTCAGGGCTTTATTTTCCCGCTCGGGCGGGCGATCTAATAATTCAATTTGGGTCACAGTGCGCGCCCCATGGCGAATAGACGTACCAATACAATCCGAGCCGGTGTCGCCGCCACCAATCACCACCACGCGCAACCCTTCGGCGCTAATAAACTCATCATCTGGCACGAAAACACCCTGCACCCGTTTTGAATTAGCGCGTAAAAAGTCAAGTGCAAAATGAATTCCGTCAAAACTGCGCCCGGGAATATCAATATCACGCGGTTTTTCGGCGCCACCCGCTAATACAACGGCATCATGTTCCGCTAATAAATGCCGCGCTGGTACATCCACGCCAATATGGCAATTGGTATGAAACTCAACCCCCTCGGTACGCATCTGACTCATTCGCCGATCAATTAACTTTTTATTTAATTTGAAATCAGGAATGCCATAACGCAATAGCCCACCAATGCGATCTTCTTTTTCATATAATGACACGGCATGACCCGCTCGCGCTAATTGCTGCGCACAGGCTAATCCCGCCGGCCCTGATCCAACAATTGCCACGCGCTTACCCGTACGATGCGCTGGCACTTGCGGTTTAACCCAACCCTGTTCCCATGCGCGATCAATAATAGCGCATTCCAATGTTTTAATTGCCACTGGCACATCATCCAGATTTAATGTGCAAGCCGCTTCACAGGGCGCCGGACAAATCCGCCCGGTGAATTCAGGAAAGTTATTGGTTGAATGCAGCACTTCAATTGCCGCTTGCCAATCTTGGCGATAAACCAAATCATTCCAATCAGGAATAAGATTATGCACCGGACAGCCGTTGTGGCAATAAGGAATGCCGCAATCCATACAGCGCGCACCTTGAATACTTAATTCACCATCTGCGAATGGTAAGGTGAATTCTGCATAATGCGCGGTGCGTTCATGCACCGGTTGATAATGCAATTCAGCGCGGGCGTATTCTTTAAATCCTGTTGGTTTACCCATGTTCAGCAACCCCTTTTTGCGGCTTAATTCCACGCGGTGGTAAGCGGCGTTTTGCTTGCAACTGTGTTAATGCGTGGCGGTAATCAATTGGCATCACTTTAATAAACTTTGGCAACAGCTGTTCCCAATTATCTAAAATGCGCTGCCCAACTTGTGAATGCGTGTAATGGACATGTTTTTGAATTAACTGCCATAAACGCGCCGCGTCATACCGCATCATATCCCGTTGAATTTCATCATTAGTGACATCTAACGTATTCTCTGTGATGGTTTCCAATTCCACCATGCTGGTATTACAGCGCTGTTTAAAAGTACCCGCTTCATCAAAGACATACGCAATACCGCCCGACATACCGGCGGCAAAATTGCGTCCGGTCATGCCTAAACAAACCATGACTCCGCCGGTCATGTATTCGCATCCATGATCGCCCACGCCTTCAATCACTGCAATCGCACCCGAATTGCGCACGCAAAAGCGTTCACCCGCAACGCCGCGAAAGAAACATTCACCGCTAATTGCCCCGTATAATACGGTATTGCCAATTAAAATGTTGTCTTCGGCGCAGGTAATGCCTGAATGACGCGGCGGATAAATAATAATACGGCCACCCGATAATCCTTTACCGACGTAATCATTCGCTTCACCTTCTAATTCAATCGTGACGCCATGCGCTAACCACGCGCCGAATGATTGACCGCCCACGCCAGTGGCGCGAATATAAATGGTGTCATCGGGTAATCCGGCATGACCATAGCGCTCCGCAACCCGCCCAGATAACAACGTACCAAAGGTGCGATTATAATTCTTGATTGCCATGTCAATTCGCACTGGTTGCCGCCGAGTTAATGCCGCTTCGGCTGCTTGAATCAATTGATGATCGAGCGCCTGATCTAATCCGTGATCTTGCGTTTCGCATTGGTGTATAGCAACTTCCGCCCCGACTTCTGGCTTATACAATAAGCGCGAATAATCCAATCCTTTTGCTTTCCAATGCGCAATCGCCGCCCGCATTTCTAACCGATCCATTTGACCAATCATTTCATTCATTGTCCGAAATCCGAGTTTTGCCATTAACTCGCGCACTTCCTCGGCAATGAAAAAGAAGAAGTTAATTAAATGTTCTGGTTGACCAGTGAACTTTTTGCGCAATTCGGGGTCTTGGGTGGCCACGCCGACCGGACAGGTATTTAAATGACATTTGCGCATCATAATACAACCGGCGACAATTAACGGCGCGGTGGCAAAGCCGAATTCATCCGCACCTAATAATGCACCAATCACCACATCACGGCCGGTGCGCAATCCACCATCTACTTGGACGGCAATACGCCCGCGTAGCCGATTTAATACCAATGTTTGATGCGTTTCAGCTAATCCTATTTCCCAGGGGCTGCCGGCATGTTTAATTGAAGTTAATGGACTCGCACCGGTGCCGCCATCATACCCGGCAATGGTGACATGATCGGCATGGGCTTTTGAAACGCCGGCTGCGACCGTGCCAACGCCGACTTCTGACACTAATTTGACTGAAATACGCGCTTTGGGATTGGCGTTTTTCAAATCGTGAATCAATTGCGCTAAATCTTCAATTGAATAAATATCATGGTGGGGCGGTGGCGAGATTAAACCGACGCCGGGCGTTGAATGACGTACCCGCGCAATGCGCACATCCACCTTATGACCGGGCAATTGACCACCCTCACCTGGTTTCGCACCTTGCGCTATTTTTATTTGAATATCGTCAGCATTCACCAAATAATCAATCGTGACACCAAAGCGACCTGAGGCGACTTGTTTAATTGCCGAGCGTTCAGGGTTCATTGAACCATCTAATAAGGGTTGATAACGCTCCGGCTCTTCACCGCCCTCACCGGTATTTGATTTAGCGCCAATCTGATTCATTGCACGGGCAAGCGTCGAATGCGCTTCATAACTAATAGAACCGAATGACATGGCGCCAGTTGCAAAGCGTTTAACAATCTCCACCGCCGGCTCAACTTCATCTAATGGCAATGGATTATCTGCCCATTTGAATTGCATTAAACCGCGCAGTGTTAATAACCGTTCATTCTGTTCGTTAATTAAATCGGCGTATTCACGATAGGTTTTTACATCCTGCGTCCGCGTGGCGTGTTGCAATTTAGCAATGGTTTCTGGCGTCCAAACATGATCTTCACCGCGCAACCGATACGCATAATCACCGCCGACATCTAAATGGCGCTGCAAAATCAATTCATTCCCATAGCCGCGACTGTGCCATTGAACGGCTTCTTGCGCGACTTCTTCTAATCCAATTCCTTCAATCATGCTGGCCGTGCCAGTAAAATACTGCTCAATAAAACCACGATTTAATCCAATCGCATCAAAAATCTGCGCACCACAATAGGATTGGAAAGTCGAAATGCCCATTTTAGACATGACTTTTTTCAATCCTTTACCAACAGCGCTAATATACCGCCGCTGCGCTTCATCAAAGTTCATGCGCTCCGGCAGACGAGTTAATTGCGCTTGAATGGTGTCAAATGCCAAATACGGGTTAATGGCTTCGGCACCATAACCGGCTAAGGCGGCGAAATGATGCACCTCTAATGCGGCGCCGGTTTCGACTACTAATCCGGCACTGGTGCGCAGGCCACGGCGAATTAAATGATGATGCACAGCCGAGGTGGCCAACAGCGATGGAATGGGAATGAAATCACGGTTGGTATTGCGGTCGGAGAGAATTAAAATGTTGTACCCAGCTAATACCGCCCGCTCGGCATCAAAACATAAACGTTCTAATGCCGGCGCCATGCCCGCCACGCCTTCAATTGCCGCATAAACGATATTGAGATTTTTCGTGCGGAATGCTCCGCCAGAATTATCTTGAATATGGCGAATGCGTTCTAAATCTTCATTGGTCAGGATTGGTTGATTGACTTCTAAGCGCCAATGTTTGCCGGCTTCACTCAACCCTAATAAATTGGGCCGCGGGCCAATTAACGACACCAATGACATCACCAATTCTTCTCGAATGGGATCAATGGGTGGATTGGTGACTTGCGCAAAGTTTTGTTTGAAATAAGTCGAAAGATGCCGCGAGCGCGCTGATAAGACCGAGGGGGGATTATCGGCGCCCATTGAACCAATGGCTTCTTGACCGGTTAATACCATTGGCAATAGCAGGAATTTAATATCTTCTTGCGTATAACCAAATGCCTGTTGCGCATCGAGTAAGACATCTTCCGCCGGCGCCATGGGCGCGACATCAGTGGGCAGTTCATCCAAATGGATTTGAGTTAATTCTAACCATTCCCGATAGGGTTGGGCATTGGCTAACGTGGCTTTGATTTCGGCATCGTCAATAATACGCCCCTGTTCAAGATCAATTAAAAACATCTTGCCCGGTTGCAGGCGCCATTTTTTAATAATACGCTCGGCGGGAATGTCTAATACGCCCATTTCTGATGCCATGACGACTAAATCATCATCCGTGACCAAATAGCGCGCCGGGCGCAATCCATTACGATCCAGCGTGGCGCCAATTTGGCGGCCGTCGGTAAAAGCAATGGCGGCGGGGCCATCCCAGGGTTCCATTAACGCGGCGTGGTATTCGTAAAAGGCGCGACGCTGTTCGTCCATTAACTGATTGCCGTACCAGGCTTCTGGAATTAACAACATCATGGCGTGGGCTAATGAATAGCCGCCCATGACTAACAATTCCAGTGCATTATCAAAGCAGGCGGAATCGGATTGACCTTCGGGAATGAGTGGCCAAATGGTGTCCAAATCAGCGCCGAGGATTTCCGAGGCCATCGTATGCCGCCGCGCTGCCATCCAATTGACATTACCGCGCAGGGTATTGATTTCGCCATTATGGCAAATCATGCGGAATGGGTGAGCTAAATCCCAGGTGGGGAAGGTATTGGTTGAAAAGCGTTGATGCACCAATGCTAATGCGGAGGTGAACTCTTCATGTTTGAGATCGCGGTAATAATTGCCGACTTGATGCGCCAATAACATACCTTTATACACGATAGTGCGCGATGATAATGACACGACATAATAGGCAGTTTTTTTATAGCCAGCCGCCCGTATTTCATTATCCATACGCTTGCGAATGACAAATAACTGCCGTTCAAACGCATCTTGATCGGCGCAATTATCGCCCCGTCCAATAAAGAGTTGCCGAATAAGTGGTTCGGTCGGTAATACGCTTAAACCCAAATCTTGATTATCCACCGGCACATCGCGCCAGCCCAACAGCGTTTGCCCGCCGTTGCGCAGGTGGCGTTCAATCGTCGCCTCCATGTCAGCGCGGACGGCTGGATCACGCGGCAAAAACACCATGCCGACGCCGTATTGCCCCGGCGGTGGTAGGGTGAAATTGACTTGGGCGCGGAAAAATTCGTCTGGAATTTGTAATAAAATGCCCGCGCCGTCGCCGGCTTTGGGATCCGCTCCGACAGCGCCGCGATGGTTGAGCCGTTCGAGGATTTCCAGACCTTGCGCGACGATGCGATGGCTGCGTATGTTCTTGATATGGCACACGAAACCAACCCCGCAGGCATCGTGTTCGCGGGCGGGATCATACAGTCCCTGCGCGTGGGGAAAGTCACCAAGGTTCATGGAAGACCTCGCTTAAAAGACAAAAAACGGGATGGGAATCTGGGAGACACTGAACGCAGTCACGTTGCTAAACTGCGACGGCATGATAAGGCAGGACGGGCAGTGATGCCACTATCACAGTGTATCGCTTTCACTAATATTATTTACGCCGGCGGTGAAATTGGCGCCTGTAGTCTGCACATTTAATTCTATTTAATCTAATTAAACCGCTGAATATTGCTAATACAACTTGCGGCGGTTGATGCTGTGTAAATTCGCTTAATAGCCAAAAATTAGCAATTAGCTGATTCGGTTGTTAGCGATAATCTTTGAACGATTAGGTCAATTCAACAATTGCCATATTTATTTATCAAGATTCGCTGCTTGATAATGGCGCAGAGAATTGACCTGCCAGTGCCTCCCCCCTGCCCATTCGAGGGAGTTGCGGCCTGCCGCCAATGAGGCTAGTATGCACAACTCTTTTTGGGAGGAATGCGCGATGCGACAACCGTTAGTTGCTGGTAACTGGAAGATGAATGGCAGTAAAGCCTTCGTGGCGGAACTGTTGATGGGAATTAAGGCGTCTAGTGGGGGTATTCAGGCGACTGAACTCGCCGTTTGCGCCCCGTTTCCGTATCTTTATTTGCTTGAAGAATTACTTGCTGGAACGCCAATTCGTTATGGCGCTCAAGATGTTGCGTTTGAAAATGATGGCGCGTTCACTGGGCAAGTATCGGTGAAAATGCTAAAAGACTTTGGCTGTCATTATGTCATTATTGGTCATTCGGAACGGCGGCAATTTAATGCAGAAACTGATGCAATGATTGCGCGCAAATATGCCCAAGCAATCGCCAATGAACTGACGCCTATTTTGTGTGTTGGCGAATCATTAACTGAACGTCAACAAGGGCAAACTGAGGCAATCGTAGCGCGGCATTTAGACGCAGTAATCGAATTAAATGGTGTTGACGCGCTCGCTAAAGGTGTCATTGCCTACGAACCTGTGTGGGCAATTGGTACGGGTTTGACCGCGACGCCTGAGCAAGCGCAAGAAGTTCATGCGTTTTTGCGTACTCGTATTGCAGCGCACAGCCAACCAGTTGCATCTCAAGTGCGCATCCTGTACGGTGGCAGCATGAAATCTAATAATGCGTTGGAACTAATCATGCAACCTGATATTGATGGTGGGTTAATTGGTGGTGCGTCATTAAAAGCCGATGAGTTTCTTGCCATTTGTCAAGCAGGAGACGCGGCTGTGAAAGCAACAGCAGTTTAATTTTACTTGTCGTGTGAGTTTTGGTTTTTTTCTAAATGCAAACATTATTGACTGTCGTTCACTTGTTATTAGCATTAGGCCTAATTGGTTTAGTGTTAATTCAACATGGCAAGGGTGCAGATGCCGGCGCGGCATTCGGCAGCGGTGCATCAGCGACGGTATTTGGTGCGCGTGGGTCTGGCAACTTTTTGTCGCGCACTACGTCTATTTTGGCAACTTTGTTTTTTCTAACAAGTATCATACTTGCTTACTATGCGTCGCAGGTCGGAGAGCCAAAAGGTTTAATGGACGAGGTGGCTATTCCCGCACCGAACAATTCGGATGACTCGCCATTAAAGGTAACTGTCAATCGTGACCAGTTGCCGCCGATCACGAATCAATCTAATTCAGATTTGCCAGCTATTCCTATGGAACAGGCAGTTAGCCAGCCAGCTGTTGATGATGAACCGGTTATTCCGCCGCCGGTGCAATCACCAGCAGCAGAATCGAATACAGCAACGCCGACTAATGCAATTGATGAGACTCGACAAGACGGTGGCGATAAAAATAATAGTGATACAGTGAAGCCATCGGAAACTGCGATTGAACCTAATAAATTGCAATAGCGGTAAGGTAATTACAAAATTAAAGCCGACGTGGTGGAATTGGTAGACACGCTGTCTTGAGGGGGCAGTGGCGCAAGCCGTGCCGGTTCGAGCCCGGCCGTCGGTACCAAATGTTCATTTAAGATTTTTTTGTTACGCTAATCATTTAGATCAACCATGATGAGCGGTATTTAATGACCGCCCATCCTTCAAACGAGGATAAACGCAGGTGCTTGATAATTATTTGCACATCCTGATTTTCATCCTTGTCGCGTCCTTGATTAGTATCGCACCACCCATTTTGGGTTCGTTACTTGGTCCACGGCGGGCTTATGCCGAAAAGGATTCTCCTTACGAATGCGGCTTTGCGGCATTTGAGAATGCACGAATGCAGTTTGATGTGCGTTATTATCTTGTGGCCATTTTATTTATTGTATTTGATTTAGAAATTGCCTTTTTATTCCCGTGGGCGATTGTCGTGAAAGAACTCGGCATGGCAGGATTTATGGCGATGTTCGTATTTCTTGGCATTTTAGTTGTCGGGTTTATTTACGAATGGAAAAAAGGCGCCTTGGAGTGGGAGTAGATACATGGGTATTGAAGGCATTCTTGAACAGGGATTTGTCACCACTAGCGCAGATAAGCTCATCAATTGGGCGCGCACCGGTTCATTATGGCCAATGACATTTGGTTTAGCCTGTTGTGCGGTTGAAATGATGCACGCGGGCGCAGCGCGTTATGATCTTGACCGATTTGGTATTATCTTCCGCCCCAGCCCCAGACAATCGGATGTGATGATTGTCGCCGGAACGCTCGTGAATAAAATGGCGCCGGCCTTGCGTAAAGTGTACGATCAAATGGCTGAACCACGTTGGGTCATTTCAATGGGTTCATGCGCCAATGGTGGTGGTTATTATCATTATTCTTATTCGGTGGTACGCGGGTGTGATCGGATTATTCCCGTTGATATTTATGTACCAGGTTGCCCGCCAACCGCTGAAGCATTGCTGTATGGTATTTTGCAGTTGCAAAATAAAATCCGTCGTACTAATACCATTGCTCGTTAGATTAAGAGACACCGTGGTGATTATTCAGTTATGATTGATTCAGCTTTAACCACAGGTGATGCGCGGCTTGATACACTCGCGTTGTCGCTGAATAAACACTTTGCTCAATACGGATGTGCTTTATTCACTGCGCCGAGTGAAGTGACGCTGGTTGTTCCTGCTCATCACCTCAGTCATATTTGTTTAACGCTGCGCGATCATCAAGACTTTTGTTTTGAACAATTGATTGATTTATGCGGGGTTGATTACGCCGCTTATGGGCAGAGTGAATGGGAAACCACTGCCGCTGCAACAGATGGTTTTGGGCGAGCAGTTGACCGTGATCCTGTGATTGATAATCATAATTCACAACGCTTTGCCGTCGTTTATCATTTACTTTCATTGCAAACCAATCGGCGCTTGCGGGTGCGCGTATATGCCGATGCGCAACAACCGCGTGTGACATCAGTCATTGATATTTGGCCAGTCGCGGATTGGTTTGAACGCGAAGCCTTCGATCTATTCGGTATTTTATTTGACGGTCATCCCGACCTGCGCCGCATTTTGACTGATTACGGGTTTATTGGTCATCCATTCCGTAAAGATTTTCCATTAAGCGGACATGTCGCTATGCGTTATGATCCTGACCAACGGCGCGTGATTTATGAGCCGGTAACGATTGCGCCGCGTGTATTAGTGCCGCGTGTCACCCGCGATGATGGTCGTTATTTGACGCACCCGAATCATCCAGCGGCCTCGGGAGATAACCATGCCTGAGATTCGCAATTACACCCTCAATTTTGGTCCGCAGCATCCAGCAGCACACGGCGTTTTGCGTCTAGTATTAGAAATGGATGGCGAGGTCATTGAACGCGCCGATCCGCATATTGGTTTATTACATCGCGGCACGGAAAAATTAGCCGAGTACAAGCCATTTAATCAAAGCATTGGTTATATGGATCGGCTGGATTATGTGTCTATGATGTGCAATGAACATGGCTATGTCCGTGCGATTGAAAAGTTGCTGGGCATTGATCCGCCAATTCGCGCCCATTATATTCGCACACTATTTGATGAAATAACCCGCGTCCTGAATCATTTAATGTGGTTAGGCGCTCATGCACTGGATATTGGTGCTATGAGCGTATTCCTGTATTGTTTCCGTGAACGCGAAGATTTAATGGATTGCTATGAAGCGGTGTCCGGTGCGCGGCTTCATGCCACCTATTATCGCCCGGGTGGTGTTCATCGAGATTTGCCCGATCAAATGCCACAATTTCCCGAGCGGTCATCGCAATGGCACAGTCGGCGGGATATGAAAAAACTGAATCGCGCTCGCGGCGGTTCATTGCTCGATTTTATTGCCGATTTTAGTCAACGCTTTCCGGCGTTAATTGATGAATACGAAACGCTATTAACCGATAATCGTATTTGGAAACAGCGCACGGTTGGAATTGGTGTGGTTACACCTGAGCGGGCGAAAGCATTAGGTTTTACTGGGCCGATGTTGCGCGGGTCGGGTATTGCGTGGGATTTGCGTAAAAAACAACCGTATGCCGCTTACGATCAAGTTCAATTCGATATTCCTATTGGTCAGAACGGCGATTGTTATGATCGTTATCTCGTGCGTATTGAAGAGATGCGGCAATCAAATCGCATTATTCAACAATGCGTCGAGTGGTTGCGTCATCACCCCGGACCAGTGATGATTGATGACCATAAAATTGCGCCGCCAACACGGGCAAAAGTGAAAGAAGACATGGAGGCGTTAATTCACCATTTCAAATTATTCACTGAAGGTTATTGCCCGCCGGCGGGTGAAGTCTATGCCGCTGTGGAGGCACCAAAAGGTGAGTTTGGTTGCTACATCATTGCCGATGGCGCGAATAAACCCTATCGTTTAAAAGTGCGGGCGCCCGGCTTTCCACATTTGGCAGCGATGAATGAAATGGCGAAAGGACACATGCTGGCTGATGTCGTGGCAATTATTGGCACGATGGATATAGTCTTCGGGGAGATTGATCGCTAATGAGTTTTCGCACTGCGCCGCCCGCACAGCTTTATACCGGTGATAAACAAGCGTTATTCACGGCGGAACTTCGCACGGCAATTGAGAATGAAATTGCTAAATACCCGGCTGAACGCAAACAATCTGCGGTTATGGCTTCATTAACTCTCGTGCAAGATGCCAATGGCGGTTGTTTGACAATAGCGTTAATGGATCAGGTGGCCGCTTATTTAGATATGCCACCGATTGCGGTATATGAAGTCGCCAGTTTTTATGGCATGTATGATTTGGAACCGGTTGGGCGGCATAAAGTCTGTGTGTGCAATAGCATTTCTTGTTTATTAAATGGCAGTGATGAATTATTAACGCATATTGAACATAAATACGGCGTGGCAGCGGGCGGCACCACTTCGGATGGTAAGGTGACGTTTAAAGAGTTTGAATGCTTGGGGGCGTGTAAAGATGCGCCCGTCGTGTTAATTGATAAAACTTATCACGAGCGTTTAACTCCAGCGGCGCTCGATCAATTGATTGATGAATTGGATTAAATAGGCTGAAGCAGTCTCATGGTTGACAATCAAAATACAGTTTGCTTCCGCACGATGCACTTGAATGAAACGGTGCGTCATAGCCTGGCTGCGTATCGTAGTCTTGGTGGTTATCAACAATGGGAACGTATTCTGACTGAGCGGTTAGAACCAGAAGGCATTATTGAAGAATTAAAACTGTCTGTATTGCGCGGGCGCGGCGGCGCGGGTTTTCCCACCGGTTTGAAATGGAGTTTTATGCCACGCAAGGCGCCGGGACAGAAATACATTGTGTGTAATTCTGATGAAGGCGAGCCCGGTACCTGTAAAGATCGTGATATTTTGCGCTATAACCCGCATCAATTGATCGAAGGTATGGCAATTGCCGGTTATTGTATTGGTGCGACGGTTGGTTATAATTATATTCGTGGCGAGTTTTATGAACCCATTGCGCATTTTGAAGCGGCTATTCAAGAAGCCTATGCGGCGGGGTTCATTGGTAAAAATATCCTCGGCTCTGGAATTGATTTTGATTTGTATGTTCATCGCGGCGCCGGGGCGTATGTTTGCGGTGAAGAAACAGCGTTATTAGAATCAATTGAAGGTAAAAAAGGCCAGCCGCGTTATAAACCACCTTTCCCGGCGCAATCGGGTTTATTCGGCCGCCCCACGACCATTAATAATACCGAAACGCTGGCCTCAGTACCGGTGATTCTCGAACGCGGCGGACAATGGTTTTTAGATCAGGGTCGCCCGAATAATGGTGGATTGAAATTATTTTCAGTTACCGGGCATGTGAATCAGCCGGGCAATTTTGAAGTGCCATTAGGCACACCCTTCCGTGAATTATTAGCGTTGGCGGGCGGCGTGAAAGATGGGCGTCAACTCAAAGCGGTGATTCCGGGCGGGTCATCCGTGCCGGTGCTGCCGGGTGAGATCATGTTGCAATTGGACATGGATTACGACAGCCTCGCCAAAGCAGGTACGATGCTCGGCTCAGGTGCGGTGATCGTGATTGCCGAAGGCACTTGCATGGTCAAGGTGCTGGCTAATTTGGCACATTTTTACGCGCACGAGTCTTGCGGACAGTGTACGCCGTGTCGGGAAGGCACGGGCTGGTTGGCGCGAGTGTTACATCGTATTTTGCACGGTCACGGCCAGATGAGCGACTTGGCGTTACTCGATAGCGTTGCCGGACGAATTGGCGGGCGCACGATTTGCGCACTGGGCGATGCGGCGGCGATGCCGGTGCAGAGTTTTTTGAAGCACTACCGCCACGAATTTGAACATCTCATCAAGCACGGTCGGCCGCTCGATGCGGCGGCTTAAGACTTTTCACCGGGAGACGAGACGGCGCGATGTCTGACAAGATCACCATCGAAATTGATGGCCGCAGTTGCGAGGCGGCAGCGGGCGAAATGATTATCGCCGTGGCCGACCGTGAAGGCATCCCAATCCCGCGTTTCTGCTATCACCCGAAATTGTCGGTGGCAGCAAATTGCCGCATGTGTTTGGTCGAAGCCGAGCAGAATGGTCGCCCGTTTCCCAAACCCGTCCCCGCCTGCGCCACACCGGTTGGTACTGGTTTAAAAGTCTGGACGCGCTCCGCCAAAGCGCTCGATGCCCAGCGCAGCACGATGGAGTTTTTGCTCATCAACCACCCGCTCGATTGCCCAATTTGCGATCAGGGCGGCGAGTGTGAGTTACAAGATGTCGCGGTCGGCTACGGTGGCGATGTGTCACGTTACAGTGAAGCCAAGCGCGTGGTGGTGGACGAGGATTTGGGCGCACTGATCGCAACCTGCATGACGCGCTGCATTCACTGCACCCGCTGCGTCCGTTTCATTGCTGAAATCGCCGGCACCCGCGAGTTGGGCGCAACCGGCCGCAGCGATCACATGCGCATCGGCACCTTTGTCGCCACTGGCATCGCGCACGAATTATCTGGCAATATCATTGATTTATGTCCCGTCGGGGCGTTGACCGCCAAGCCGTCGCAGTTCAAAGCGCGGGCGTGGGAATTGACTGCGCACGACAGCATCGCGCCGCATGATGCGGTTGGTGCAAAAATACAACTGCATGTGCGGCGCGGGCAGGTGATCCGCGTTCACCCGCGTTGTGACGAGGCGATCAACGAAAATTGGTTAGCCGACCGCGAGCGGTTCAGTTACGAAGGCTTGACCAGTGTGGCGCGCTTGACACACCCGCGTCTGAAACGCGACGGTGTGTGGCACGACGTGAGTTGGGATGTGGCGTTGCAACAGGTCGCGGCGGTGTTCAACACGGTGCCAGGCGACGACTTGGGTGTGTTACTTTCACCACAGTCCACGCTGGAAGAGTTGTATTTAGCACAACGATTGTTCCGTGCGCACGGCTGTCCAAACATTGATAGTCGTTTGCGGCAACAGGATTTTCGCGGCGATGCGGTGGATGTTGTCCCCTGGCTCGGGTTGCCGATTGCCGACTTGGAACAGCAGACGGCGGTGCTGGTGATCGGCAGCGATCTGCGGCAGGAGCAGCCGTTGTTGGCACATCGTTTGCGCAAGGCGGCGCTGCATGGCGCGACCATTGCGTTAGTTAATCCGTATCAGGTCAATTTGACCCATCCGAATCACCAGTTTGTTGCGGCGCCACAACAGTTGTTGACCGAGTTGGCGGCGATTGCGGCGGCGCTGGGCGGGCGCGGCGCGGGTGAAATTGCCAATTTGATTGCGCAGGCGACGCCGACTGACGCGCATCAAACTGTGGCTAACGCCTTGAAAACAGCGGGCGAATCACAGCACGGGCGAATTTTACTCGGGGCGCTGGCGGCGGCGGATCCGAATTATGTTGCGTTCAAAGCACTGGCATATTTGATTGCCGAGGTCAGCGGTTGCGGTGTGGGATATTTACCACCCGCCGCCAATAGCGTGGGCGTGTACTTTGCAGGCGCATTGCCGCATGTCACGGCGGGCAATCAACCAGCGGCAACGGTGGGATTGAACACGGCGGCGATGTTGAGCAACCCGCGCCGCGCTTATTTCCTGTGGGGTTTTGAACCAGATAATGATTTGATTGACCCGACGGCGGCGCGTAAGGCATTGAATGCAGCGGAATTTGTGGTGATCGGTACGGCGTTCACCAGTCCAGCGCTCGAAGCGGTGGCGGATGTGTTGCTGCCGATTGCGGCTTACGCGGAAACGGCGGGGACGTTGGTCAATGCGGCGGGGACGTGGCAGCGGTTTCAGGGCGCAGTCGCACCACCCGGTGAAGCGCGTCCCGGTTGGAAAGTGTTGCGCGTGTTGGGTAATGCGTTCAATTGCGATGGGTTTAATTATCAAAGCGCGAAAGATGTCCATGATGAGTTATTAACCAACTGCGGTGAATGTGAATTAACAACCGCGCCGCAGGGTGAATATTCACCATTAGTGACCCGACCCGATCCAATTGAATTGACGCGCATTGGCGCCGTGCCGATTTATGCAGTGGATAGTTTGGTGCGTCATGCGGATTCATTGCAACAAACGCCATTGGCCATTCCATTCCAGGCGGGTTTGCATCCTGATGAAGCGCGGCGGCGTGGATTAAATACCGGCGATCAAGTGCGTATTCAACAGGGTGATGCGGTGATGACAACAACGGTTGTGATTGATACGACGGTGGCAATCGGGACAATACGCATTCCCGCAGGCATTATTGACAGTGAACAATTGGGTGCGCAAATCGGCGCAGTATCGTTCAGTCGTGTTTAACAACGGTAATTGATAATGATGGAATTGTGGTCATTACTACCGGTGCCAGTGCAAAGTTTAATTGCAACGGTACTCATTATCTTGCCGCTATTGGGCGTTGTCGCGTGGTACACCTACGCCGAGCGCAAAGTGATTGGGTATATGCAGGTGCGTATTGGTCCCAATCGGGTTGGCTGGCGCGGGTTATTACAACCGATTGCCGATGCGCTCAAGTTAATGATGAAAGAAATCATCATTCCAACGCAGGCAAATAAGCAGTTATTTTTAATTGCACCAATGATTTCGATTATTCCTGCACTCGCCGCTTGGGCAGTCATTCCATTTGACGCGGGATTAGTCTTAGCCGATATTAACGCCGGGTTATTATACGTTTTAGCCATGACATCATTAGGTGTGTATGGCGTTATTATTGCCGGCTGGGCATCGAATTCAAAATACGCTTTTTTAGGCTCACTGCGGGCGGCCGCACAAATTGTCGCCTATGAAATTGCAATGGGTTTTGCATTAGTTGGGGTATTGGTGGCGGCCGGCAGTTTAAATTTCAGTGCAATTGTCATGGCACAACAGGGTGGTGTTTGGCATTGGTTTTGGTTGCCGTTATTGCCGTTATTCGGCGTGTATTATATCTCGGGCGTGGCAGAAACCAATCGCGCACCATTTGATGTTGCCGAAGGCGAATCTGAAATCGTTGCTGGGTTTCATGTTGAATATTCTGGTATGGCATTTGCGATTTTCTTTTTAGCCGAATATGCCAATATGGTGTTAATTGCCATGTTGACGACGCTGATGTTTTTCGGCGGCTGGTTATCACCATTCCAGGGGATTCCCGTATTAGAATCACTGTTTGCTGGTGTACCGGGTATTATTTGGTTATTAATTAAAACGTTCTTTTTCATGTTCACGTTTTTATGGTTACGCGCCACCTTCCCCCGTTATCGTTACGATCAAATCATGCGGTTAGGCTGGAAAGTGTTTATTCCAATTACCATTGTGTGGATTCTCGTTGTCGCATTAGCTGTGGTCTTCGAGGTTTCACCCTGGTGGTCGGCAACCGCTTGAATTAAATAAGGCACAAGGTAAATTGACATGCTGCGAAGTGTCCGCGATTACTTCAACAGCTTGCTGTTGGTTGAGTTGTTTAAAGGATTACAGCTCACCGGGGCCTATTTGTTCAAGCGTAAATTCACGGTTCAATACCCCGAAGAAAAGATACCAGTATCACCGCGTTTTCGTGGATTACATGCGTTGCGGCGTTATCCAAATGGTGAAGAACGTTGCATTGCGTGTAAATTGTGTGAAGCGGTGTGCCCGGCATTAGCAATTACAATTGAAGCTGAACCGCGAGCCGATGGTTCACGGCGCACCACGCGCTATGAAATTGATTTATTCAAGTGCATTTATTGTGGCTTCTGTGAAGAATCCTGTCCGGTTGATTCAATTGTCGAAACCAGTATTTACGAATACCATTTTGAACAATTGGGCGACAATGTGATGACCAAAGAAAAGTTATTAGCAATTGGCGACCAATATGAGGCGGAGATTGCCGAAGCGCGCTTAAAAGATGCACCGTATCGCTAAATGATTGCCAATGATACGTTTTGAGTATTGATCCGTTGATTCACCGAATAACACTGCGGAATTATCATGGGTTTTGAAAAACTACTGTTTTATATTTTCGCGGCAGTGACATTATTTGCCGCCAGTATGGTTATCACGCGACGCAATCCAGTGCTATCGGCATTATATTTGGTGATGGCATTTGTCAGCAGCGCGGCGTTGTGGCTTTTATTAGAAGCAGAGTTTTTGGGAATTGTGTTAATTCTCGTTTATGTCGGCGCGGTGATGGTGTTGTTTTTATTCGTAGTGATGATGTTAAATATTGATGTTGCCACGTTACGAGCGCGATTTATTCATTACCTGCCCCTCGGGTTAATTGTTGCCGGCATTATGGTGTTCGACATGTTTTTAGTGTTGGGACCGGCAGACTTTGGTCTCGATCAATTTGCCAAACCACAATCACAACCGGCCGATTACAATAATACAGCGGCGTTGGGGCAAATCCTTTACACAACCTATTTGTATCAATTTGAAATTGCTGCCGTAATTTTATTAGTTGCAATTGTGGCGGCAATTCGTTTGACATTACGCCATCGCCCAGAAACCAAATATCAAGACCCCTCGAATCAGGTCAGAGTACGCAAGGGTTCTGACCGTGTTCGTTTAATCACGATGCCAGCAGAACCGGTGCCGCCATCATTAACGGCAACGCTCGGCGCCACTCACACAGAGATGACTGAATGATTGCGCTATCTGATTACCTCTTGCTTGGTGCATTATTATTCGCCATTGCAGTTGCTGGCATTTTTTTAAATCGAAAAAATGTCATCATTTTGTTAATGTGCATTGAGATTATGTTATTAGCAGTGAATACCAATTTCATTGCATTTGCGCACTATTTCAATAATCTGTCAGGACAGATTTTCGTATTTTTTATTCTAACCGTTGCGGCCGCTGAAGCTGCAATTGGTCTAGCAATCCTCGTGGTGCTATTCCGTAATCGGCACACGATTAACGTTGATGACCTCGACATGTTAAAGGGTTGAGTGGATGGAAAACATTTATCTCACCATTGTTCTTGCGCCGCTGTTGGGTGCCATTGTTGCCGGCTTTTGGGGCGCTAAAATCGGCCGTGCCGGTGCACATTGGGTGACGTCCTCAGGTGTTGGCATTGCTTGTGCGCTATCACTGTGGGTTTTATCACGATTTATTTGGCACGATTTGCCCGCGTTTAATGACACCATTTATATCTGGATGGTTGCTGATGGCATTCAATTTGAAATTGGGTTTTTAGTTGATCGCTTAACCGTGTTAATGATGGCAACCGTGACCTTCGTGTCATTGATGGTGCATATCTATACAATCGGTTACATGGCGGATGATGAACACAATTGGCCGCATGGTTCATTGGCAGGTAAAAACAGTTATCAGCGGTTTTTTAGTTATATTTCATTGTTCACCTTCTCAATGCTCATGTTGGTGATGTCAAATAACTTCATCCAGTTATTTTTTGGTTGGGAAGCAGTAGGATTAGTGTCTTATTTACTAATTGGATTTTGGGCGACACGCGAGTCTGCTGTCTTTGCCAATTTAAAAGCATTCCTAGTCAATCGCGTCGGTGATTTTGGGTTCATTCTTGGCATTGCCGCAATTGGCATGTATTTTAATTCAATGGATTATGCTGAGGTGTTTGCTAAAGCACCCGAATTTGCGAATACAGAAATTGCAGTGTTCGGCGGTGTATCGCTGATGACACTGATTTGTATTCTGTTATTTATTGGTGCGATGGGGAAATCGGCGCAGGTGCCATTGCATGTTTGGTTGCCTGATTCAATGGAAGGTCCAACACCCATTTCGGCGTTAATTCACGCCGCGACCATGGTCACTGCGGGCATTTTCATGGTGGCGCGCATGTCACCGCTGTATGAACTCTCCACAACCGCCTTGTCATTTGTGCTGTTAATTGGTGCCATCACTGCATTTTTCATGGGATTAATTGGCTTAGTGCAGAATGATATTAAGCGGGTGGTTGCTTATTCAACGCTCTCCCAACTTGGTTATATGGTCGCGGCTTTAGGTGCATCCGCTTATGCCGCTGGCATTTTTCATTTAATGACCCATGCCTTTTTCAAAGCATTGTTATTCCTTGCGGCTGGGTCAGTTATTATTGCTATGCACCACGATCAAGACATTCGCAATATGGGTGGCTTGCGGCGTTACATGCCAATTACTTGGATTACAGCATTGGTTGGGTCATTAGCACTTATTGCATTCCCGGGGTTTTCTGGATTCTTTTCTAAAGATGCCATTATTGAAGCAGTCGGACATGCCGACGTATTCGGTGCTGGCTTTGCATGGTTATTATTAACGATCGGTGCTTTTATTACGGCGCTGTATAGTTTCCGCATGTACTTCTTAGTGTTTCATGGCAAGCCGCGTATGGATGAACATACGCAACATCATTTGCACGAGACGCCATGGGTGGTGACCGTGCCATTATTAGCATTGGCAATACCATCTATTTTTATTGGCTGGTATGCGGTTGAACCGTTATTAGTGAACAATTGGTTTGGTAACGCAATTGTCGTTGCACATGAACATGACACGCTGCATCATTTAGCAAATCATTGGCACGGACAAGTTGCTTTTATTCAACATGGAATGCACGGATTGCCGTTTTGGTTAGCCATGTCTGGCTTAATTTTGGCAACAATTATTTGGTGGGGTTGGCATAAAGTAAATCCCGCAATTGATGGTCAGTTGCAGCAAAAAGCTGGCCCGCTTGCCAGAGTTTTGGACAATAAATACGGCTTTGATGATTTCAATCAGCGTGTATTTGCAGCGGGTGGACGCAGAATTGGTCAAGTATTTTGGAATACAGGCGATCAAAAGATCATTGATGACACGATTGTTAATGGGTCAGCCCGCGCAGTTAGTTGGACAGCAGAATGGATGCGCTGGCTGCAATCGGGATTGCTGTATCATTATGCAATTGCAATGATTGTTGGGTTGGTGGGGTTATTGACAGTTTATGTCGCGTTTTAATTCACATTTACCATGTGAATTCATAAAATTGCTTGAACCAAAACCTGATTTTGACTATCAAGCTGTTTGTCGTTATTTACAACATAAACATGAAATAGCGACAAAGAAACGGCAATTTTTATGGCAACAAGCCACACTAGATACTCAAGTCATTGTCAACCGTATTATTGAATGCTATCAGCCAAAACGCATTATTCAATGGGGATCGTTGTTAAAAGCTCAACATTTTTCAGAAGTATCTGATATTGATCTGGCAATAGAAGGAGTTGGGTCAGTTGAGTTTTTAGGGTTATTGGCGCTTGCCGAAGACTGCACAGATTTCCCGCTGGATATTCTGCGTCGGGAAAACGTTGATCCCGCTTTTCAAGCGACGCTTTTAGCGAAAGGAAAAATCCTATATGAGCAAAGATGACTTACTGTTGCTCATTGGAGAAATTAAAAACAGTTTGATCGTATTGGATTATTTAATGACAGTTTATAATCGTTTAACGCCTGTGTTGACCAATGATTTAGATGTTTTTATCACCTTTTTAATGAATTGTGTCAGCAATGATAATGGAGAATAACAGGCATGATTGAATTTCCCTGGCTGACATTGACAATCTGGCTACCGATTATTGGTGGCCTTGCCGTGATTGTCAGTGGTGATAAAACTGCTGAATTGACCAAATGGTTGGCATTAGCAGTGGCGCTATTGACCTTTGTGGTGAGTTTGCCATTATGGTTTTTATTTGATGTGACGAGTGCAGACATGCAGTTTGTGGAGCGGGTTGCGTGGATACCATCATTTGATGTCTATTATTATCTTGGCGTTGATGGCATTTCTATGCCGCTTATTTTATTGACCACGTTCATTACCATTTTTGTCATTATTGCCGGCTGGGAAGTCATTACTTATAAACCGTCACAGTATATGGCGGCCTTCCTAATCATGGAAGGTGTGATGGTTGGCGTATTCGCCGCATTAGATGCCATTTTGTTTTATGTATTCTGGGAAGCAATGTTGATTCCCATGTTTATTATTATCGGCATTTGGGGCGGACCTAACCGAGTTTACGCAACAATTAAGTTTTTTCTATACACCTTCTTTGGTTCGGTATTCATGTTGATCGCCCTGATCTACATGTACTTCCAATCCGGCAGTTTTAGTATTCTTGATTATCATACTTTGCAACTTGGCATGACAGCGCAAGTTTTAATTTTCATTGCGTTTTTATTAGCGTTTGCTGTCAAGGTGCCGATGTTTCCAGTCCACACCTGGTTGCCTGATGCTCACGTCGAAGCGCCAACGGGTGGCTCGGTCATATTAGCCGCAATCATGTTAAAAATTGGCGGATATGGCTTCTTACGCTTTAGCTTGCCAATTACCCCAGATGCGAGTGCCACATTGGATTGGTTAATCATTGCATTGTCACTGATTGCCATTATTTACATTGGATTTGTGGCATTAGTGCAGCAGGATATGAAAAAGTTGATTGCGTATTCATCCATTGCGCACATGGGTTTCGTAACACTTGGCTTCTTTATCATTTTTGCCATTTTCAATCAACCAGCAGTGCATAGCGGCGCGGTGATGGGTATTGAAGGCGGCATGGTACAAATGATTTCTCATGGCTTTATTTCCGGTGCATTATTCTTATGCGTTGGCGTGTTATATGACCGATTGCATAGCCGTCAAATTGCCGATTACGGCGGTGTCATTAACGTCATGCCCTGGTTTAGTGGATTAGTAGTGTTTTTTGCAATGGCGAATGCCGGTTTGCCAGGCACATCCGGGTTTGTCGGTGAGTTAATGGTGATTCTGGCGGCATTTAAAGCGGACTTTTGGTTTGCATTTCTTGCGGCAACCACACTGGTACTCGCGGCTGCCTTTACATTATGGATGGTTAAGCGGGTTATTTTCGGTGAAATTACGAATGAAAAGGTGGCGCACTTGCAAGATTTGAATAAACGCGAGTTTATTAATCTTGGCGCATTGGCAGCAGCGGTTTTAGTGCTAGGTATTTGGCCAAGTCCATTGGTGACTGTCATGGAACCGAGTATTATTAAATTGGTTAATCAAGTGCAAGTGAGCAAATTACCGAATGCGCCCACGCCGACCATTAGTCAAACCATCAATCATATTCAGCCCTAACGGGAATAAAAATCATGCCGGTTGAAGCAAACTCTATGATTGCCATTTTACCCGAAATCGTTATTTTAACGGTTGCCTGTGCGGTATTAGTGATTGATCTGTATTTACCTGATGAACGCAAAGACATCAATCATATAGTGACAATCATTGGATTAGCCACCGCGCTTGGTGCGATTAGTTTGATTGGCAGTGATAAAGTCACTTATGCGTTTGATAATAGTTTTATTCGTGACCCACTCAGTGACCTGCTCAAGGGTGTGATTTTAATTGTCACGCTATTCACCTTTGTGTATTCGCGTGATTACATGCAGCAACGTCAGTTGTGGATTGGTGAATACCATGTGCTGATTTTATTCGCGGTACTAGGCATGTTGATTATGGTTTCAGCAAATAACTTTTTGACCCTGTATCTTGGGTTGGAGTTATTAGCACTGTGTTTATATGCGTTAGTCGCCTTTGATCGTGATTCAAAAGCCGGTGCAGAAGCGGCAATGAAGTATTTCGTGCTAGGTGCATTGGGTTCTGGCATGTTGCTTTACGGGATTTCAATGCTGTATGGCGCATCAGGTGGCTTTTTTGGATTTGCGCAAATTGCCGATATTGCAGCAGCGCAAGGCACGGATAATCAATTGCTGGTATTTGGATTGGTGTTTGTGTTAATTGGTGTTGCATTCAAGTTTGGTGCAGTGCCATTTCACATGTGGCTGCCGGATGTGTATCAAGGCGCGCCGATGCCAATTGTTTTATTTTTATCCAGTGCGCCAAAAGTGGCAGCATTCGCAATGGCGGTGCGGATTTTAATTGAAGGATTAGGCGGCTTGCAGACCGATTGGGGCGAAATTTTAATCATTCTCTCCGTGTTGTCATTTGTGTTGGGTAATGTCGTGGCAATTGCGCAAACAAATATTAAACGTATGTTGGCGTATTCCACGATTTCGCACGTCGGGTTTATTTTCCTCGGGCTATTGGCAGGCACAGCAGCGGGCTATACAGCGGCTATGTTTTATACCGTCGTGTATGCGTTAATGGCCGCGGGTGCATTCGGTATTTTAGTATTATTATCAACGCAAGGAATAGAAGCCGAGCAGTTGGATGATCTCAAAGGATTGAGTGAGCGCAATGGTTGGCTGGCCGCGATGATGGCGTTAATTATGTTTTCAATGGCTGGGGTGCCGCCTGCCGTTGGCTTTATGGCAAAGTTATTAGTCTTAGAAGCGGCGGTGAGTGTTGGATTAGTTTGGCTGGCTGTGTTAGCGGTGATTTTTTCAATTGTTGGGGCATTCTATTATTTGCGCGTCATCAAGTTAATGTACTTTGACAAGCCGCAATTAGAACAGCCGCTGGTGATTGATGGCACGGCAACCATTGCCATTAGTATTAATGGTTTGGCGATTTTATTTTTAGGCTTATTCCCCGCATCATTGTTGCAAGTGTGCGGGGTAGCATTCGGTTAATTGAATTGAACAGTGACGGTATTATTCACCTGTTGTAATACCGTGCGCATGGTTTCCGCACTAAGACGGGGGCCAAAACGTGTGACCACTTGCGCCGCCGCCGCCGCCGCTAATTGCCCGGCGCGGTGATGATTCCAACCATGCGTCAAGCCATAAAGAAATGCGCCGGCAAACATGTCACCCGCCCCAACCGTATCAATTGCTTTGACTGGTATGGCGTCAATTTCAATTAACGCTTGACCATCAAAAATCAATGCCCCGTGCGCCCCGCGTGTGATGACAAATTCACGCGCTAATTGTTTCAAGGCGGCAATTGCTTCTATTAAATCATCCGTATCCGCCATGCCTTTTGCTTCGGCTTCATTGGCAAATATTAAATCCACTTGCCGCCCAATCATTGCCTGCAACCCGGGTTTGAAATACTTCACCATATTGGGATCGGATAAAGATAGCGCCGTTTTAATTCCAGCTTGTTCGGCAAATTGCCGCGCTTCAATTGCCGCCACGCGGGCGGTATCCGATGTCACCAAATAGCCTTCCGTATAGAAATAGCGAGCGGCGCGAAGGGCATTGGTGTCTAATTCATGCACGGATAAATTGCCGCTAATGCCCAAATAAGTACACATGGTGCGGTCGCCGTCGGGTGTGACTAATACCACGCAGCGGCCGGTGTCGCCGTGTTCAAGGTATTGATTGCCGAGCGTTGCAATGCCATTTTCATTCAAGTCATGCAAATAAAAATGGCCGAGATCATCATTCGCCACTTTGCAGGCATAAAACCCGCGCCCGCCGCATTGACTGATTGCAATTACCGTATTCGCCGCTGACCCACCAGAGCCGCGATGATGGGGATGATCGGCAAGGTATTTCATAATGCGCAATTGATGATCTTCATCAACTAATGTCATCACGCCCTTGTCAATACCAAGATGGTGCAGATCGGCGTCCGTGATCTGGTATTCCAAATCAACTAACGCATTGCCTAACGCATAAACATCGTAGTGCGGCATCGCTGGTTTCATTCCTAATCAAGTGAATTGTAATTAACGCTGCGCGGCGTGGTTAATAACCGCTGCCACGCGCTCGGCGTCTTCTTCATGGGCAAGATGACCCAACCCATTTAATGTGATTAATTCAGCCTGCGGTAATAAACGCTGCACCCGCTCCGCTTCACTCGGTGGAATGGTTTTATCATTCGTGGCCGCGACCAGTAATAATCGGCAGGGCAGGTGCGGTAATTGCGCTTGTAAGCTGTGCAAATCCCAATTGGCCATCATATTTAATGCGGCGGCGACGTGGCCGGGGGTTTGAACTAATAACCGATAACGGGCGATGCCGTCGGCAGTTAATTGGGAACCGGTGCTGTCTATTAACCGTTCAATAGCACCCCGGCGGCGGGCATCATAGCTGACAATGTGCGGAATGAATGCGTTGCGCGCCATGAAGCGGGCGAGTGGTGAAAAGAATTTACCGGGCATTCCGCGCAACGGTAATAGCGCACCGCTGAGGCTGATTAATACTTCGGAGGCAATTGCGCCATTAAAACAGCATTGGGCGAGAATGGCGGCGCCGGCCGAATGACCGACCACGATGCGCGGTGCGGGTAATTGTAAGGCGGTTAATAATTCACCAATGGCCGCGGCCATGCCAGTTAATGATAATTGCGCGGCGGCGGGGGCGGAGGTGAATCCGTGGCCGGGTAGATCGGGAGCAATGACGGTGTAACGCTGGGCTAATAACGGCAATAGATCAGCGAATGAATGGGTTGAGGCCGCGGTGCCGTGCAATAATAATAAGGTCTCACCTTGCCCAGCAATTTGCACATGCCAGCGCAATTCACCCGCGTTAATAAATCGGCTATGGTCGGTATTCGGCCAATTCGCACGGGTCAATTCCCAATCCGGCCGTGCATTCAAAACGCGCTGTAATAAACTCATTGCCGTTATTTCCGTGTTTAATTGCCAATGTGTTTAATTATAATGCCGCCTTGACTGCGTGCGATAATACTTGCGCATCGGCGTGCGGTAATGGCAAATACAGCGCATTCATTTCTTTGGCCAATTGCTCCGCTTCGGGACGCGGGCGCGGTGACACGTCAATAATTAACGTGGTCAATTGGGCGCTGCGCAATACGCGAGCGGCGCCGAGTGCATCTTCACTGGCTTGGGCGCGGCCGCCGGTGCCGTCGCGGGCGACATTAGCGCGGCCGTCGGTCAACAAAATCACGACCGGCGTCCCGCCGCGCCGTTTGATGTTGTCGGCTAATTCAAAGGTGGCATCGAGCGCGGCCGCGAGTGGTGTGCCACCGCCGCCGGGCAGTCCGGCGAGGCTGCGTTTAGCTCTGACCAGCGAGCGCGTCGGCGGTAACAGCAATTCTGCGCCAGCGCCGCGAAAGGCGATCATGGCGACGCGGTCACGGCGGACGTAGCAGTCGGCCAGCAGCAATTCCACCGCGCCTTTGGCTTCGGCTAATCGGTGCAGCGCGGCGGAGCCGGAGGCGTCCACGACAAAAATCGTTGTCGTTTCAGAGCGTTGCTTGTAACGGGTGATGCGAAAATCATCATGGCGCACCTCGACTCGCGGCGGTTTGTGCGCACTGCCACCCGCGGCCGCCTGCATCGCCTCACGTTCAGCGCGGCGAATTTTTTGCCACGGTGCCGCCGCCCGCAGCGTGTCAATCACGTTCAACCGCACCCCAGCGCCCGGATCACCGGCACGAGTTCCCGCCGGCCGCCCGCGCAGTGATCCCTGCTGCTGCGCACCAGATTTGCCGTGCGTCCGCGACCGCCCGCGCAATGCCCCGACCTGCAACTCGGCTAACAAATGCGGCGGAATCGCGGCTTGCGCGGCTTCGAGTACCTGATCCTCCAGCGGTTTATCCAACTGCTGATCGGGCGTATCAGCTTGATTTTGCTCATCATTCTCATCATTTTGCTCGGGCGGTGGCGGTTGCTCCGGGACATCCTGATCTGGCGGCGGTTCAACCATTGGCAGCCGCGTCGCTCGCGGCGCCAGCACCAACCGCGCCGCCGCCGTGACATCCTCGGTACTGACCTGTTCACGTCCCGCCAGTGCCGCGGCCGCTCGGGCGACGGCGAACGCGGCGAGTGACGAGCGCAGCGAATCTACGCCCAGCACCAGTGCCGTGCCGCACAGCGCTTGAATCACTTCGTCGTCAGCGGTGACACGCGGCAACCGCTCGCGGGCGCTGAGAATTTGCTCGGCGCTGTAATCACTCGGCACCGCATCGCGCCAGCCGATGTCGCTTAAATCAATCAGCATCGCCAAGCGGTCAACCAGCGTGTGCGGCAGGCGCTCATCATCATTGGCGCTCTCGTCCAGCGCAATTAAGCCAAAGCGGGTTGGGGTGCGGGCGGTCAAGCCGTCGCGTTCCAAATAGACCTCGCCGGCGTCAAGCGTCACGCTCAGATGCGCGGCGGTGTTACGGGCGACGCGCTCGGCCATCGCCAGTAGCAACACGCCACCGTCCGCTTCCACTAATAAACCGCGCTCGGCGACGGGGCGGCCGCTGCGTAACGTGGCGGCCAAATCTAGTCCACCGAGCAGGCGGCCGTCGGCGATGTGTAACGGAATGCGGCGGAACGGGGCATCTGGTGGTAATAATTCACGGATCAGATCGAGCCACAGGTCGCGCACGGGGCCGGGGAAGGCTTTGACCACGACGCCGGCGGTACCGGCGGGATCAACCGCGAGTAATGCGGCGGCGAGGCAGGCGTCATCCCAGGGGGAGTAGCGCACTGCTGGCGCGGCGGCGGGCGGCGTGACTGGTGCTGCGGTGACGGCGGGAGTGGTCATGCGCCAAACAGTTCCTCAATCGCTCGCATCACGCGAGTGGTTGAACCAGCGTCATCCAACACGTTGCGGCGCAGGCGATGGCGCAGAGCGGGCGGGGCGACGCGCTTGAGGTGACTGTCCGTGACCTGATCGTCACCTTCCAACGCGGCCAGTGCGCGGGCGGCACGGATCAGGGTCAATTCACCGCGCAAGCCGTCGGTGCCGAGTTTCAAACACAACTGCGCTGCCCGTTCGAGTGCCGCGTCGGGAACTTCAACCTGCGGCAGGCGCTCTTTGGCCTTGACCAGTTGAGTGCGGACTTTGGCATCTTTGCGTTTCCATTTGTCAATAAATTCATCAGGATCGCGGTCAAAATCATCGCGCAACCGCACCACGCGCACCCGCGTTGCTAAATCTTTCGGCGTGGTGACTTCGACGGATAACCCGAAACGGTCAAGCAACTGCGGGCGCAATTCGCCTTCCTCGGGATTGCCACTGCCGACCAGTACGAAGCGGGCGGGGTGGCGGACGCTCAAGCCCTCGCGTTCCACCACGTTTTCACCCGAGGCGGCGACGTCGAGCAGTGCGTCCACGAGGTGATCTTCGAGCAAATTCACCTCGTCAATGTAGAGAAAACCGCGATGCGCACGGGCGAGCAGTCCCGGTTCAAACGCTTTTTCACCCCGAGTCAGGGCGCTTTCCAAATCCAATGCACCGATCACGCGGTCTTCCGTCGCGCCGAGTGGCAAATCCACCACCGGCACGGGGGCTTTGTGCGCTTTGAGCTGACCTTTAGCGCGGCGGGTGCGGCAGGATTCGCACAAACCGGCGTCGGGGGCGTCGGGATCGCAGTGATAGACGCATTGGTCAACCACGCGCATCGGTGGCAAGAGCGCGGCGAGGGCGCGGATCGCGGTGGATTTGCCGGTGCCGCGATCACCGAAGACCAGGACGCCGCCGATGCTTTGATCGGTGGCTGCAATCAGGATCGCAAGTTTCATTTCTTCTTGCGCAACGATGGCCGAAAAAGGAAAGGCAACCGGCATGATGAAAATGTCCTCAATAAAAACGGCGGGTGATAAATCGAATGGTTATTCAGATAAAGGTTTTATTTGTTGATGTAATTGGTCTAATAATGCTTTGAGTCGCGCTGCTTCTAATACGGCAGCGTCTTTTTCCTGAATTGCAATGTCTTTTTCTTGAACTGCGGCTTCTTTCTCCTGAATTGCAATCTCCCTTTCTTGCAACACAGCCTCTTTTTCCTGCAACGCCTGCTTCAAATCATTCTCAAGCGAACGCTGAATGCGCAAATAACTAATGCGATCCTGATATTCCCAATAGGCACGATCTTCATCTGAAAATAGTTTTAAAGTTTGCATCGCTTGCCTCATTTCATTGGTTTGCATCCAGACAGGTAGATTGGATGAATCAAGTCGTTCCGCTTCGAGAAAAAATCTTAACCAGCGTTGCAATTCGGTTTCAACATCCGCCGCTTGAAATTTACTCAATTCCAATAACCAAATACCGCCGTGATTGTGAAAACAGCGACCTTGATTATCACGGAAGCGATAGACATGTAAAAATTCAGGATCACCAAAGTAAGCAAGTTGGTCATCTAATAACGGCTCGGCTAATAACCAAATCGAATAACTGGGTTTAAGCAGCTCATAAGGGTCGCTCTCTTTTAATTGTCTTGTGTATAAAAGTCCCCAATTGTAAATGATGCGAGCTGACAAGCCAGAGTGATTCAGCAACTGAATTTCAATCTGATACTGTTGCTTATTTTCATCCTGCGCTTTAATGTCAACAATACTGAGCTTGCTATCTGCCTGCTCACGGTCATTATAGGGATTGAGAATTTCTACTTCACGAATTGGACAGCGCAAGGTTTCACCGAGCGTTGCATTCAAAAAATGCACAAGCAAGTTACGATTATTATTACTACCCAACAGCGCTTTGAATACACAATCTACCTTAGGATCAATTGGACGGCGCATGGCAATCAAACCTCAATAAACATCGTTGCAATCCAGTATCCAGATCAATAAATCTACTGTGCCAGTGCTGTTCGTCATTACCGATCAATAAAAGCGAAATGAGTTAACTGGAACGAGTTGATCGTTACCGCGCAGGCGCGTGACAACGATCAACGAATCACGTCAGAATAATTGCAATCAACCTTGTCTTAATAACGCCCGCAATTCAGCAATGGCTGCATTCGCACGCGACACATACGACGCCATCACCAATGAATGATTCGCCATTGCACCGAAACCGGTGCCATTCAGAATCATAGGACTCCAAATGGAGTCTTGCGTATTTTTTAATTCACGAATAATTTGCCGCAACGACACAACTGCATTCTTATCTTTCAGCACCGCGTCAAAGTCTATTTCAATTGATTCTAACGTGTGCAATAACGCCCAGGTATAGCCGCGTGCTTCAAAAAACACATCATCAATTTCACCCCAGGGCGTTTGATTATGCACCTGTGCTGGCACTGGCGTTGATTGCCGCGCACTTGGATCACCGGCGAGCGTGGTATTTAATTGATCCTGTCCGGCGGCATAGGAAAGGCGCTGCGCTAAATTGCCCAATCGCTTTTCCACCACTTGTAAATACATTACCAAATTATCAGCGCGGGCAAAGAATTGCCCATCCAATGCGCGATCATCCGCCAATCGCTCGGCATAACGCCGCAACGCTTTAATGCCTTTGTTATATTCAGATTCGGTTGACGGCAAAATCCACGAATCAGAATTATAATTCAATTGTGGCTGCGCGATCTCTAAATCCTTATCTTCCGCAGATTGAGACTGGGCGCGGCTAAACTCATTTCTTAATGAATACGCCAGGTCGCGCAATTCAGTCAAGGCGCCAAATTCCCAATTCGGGATATTATCAAGATAAACACCGGGCGGCGTTTTATCATTAATCAAATAGCCGCCGTTCTTATGCAGCAACGTCTCACCAATTTGAATGGTTGTTGCCGCCGTCACGCTGCCCACAACAATTTTATTAGCATCGCCATTTGCAAAGTTCAAAGCATTTTCATACACGTCAAAATGACCGGGCGAACGCGACCAAATAATCCCCAGCACCAGAACGATAATGACATAAGTGATGGCGAATAAACCTAACGTCCACCACAAACCTTTTTCGCGCCATTGCCGTGGATCATACAACTTGACCACATGCGTAACGCTTTTTTTCAATACAGGTTGTTTAACTGTCCAGTCGGTGCGAGTCATAATATTCTCCGTCGTTTATTTTGCTGGTTATTTAGTTGGTTATCAATCACAGTGAATGACCAATTCACCTACTCACAGCGCACTGTAGCCTAATTGCGCTAATGCTGCCTCATTACTACTCCAACTCTTTTTCACGCGCACCCACACATTCAAACGCACCGGACAATCAAATAACTTTTGCATTTCCAATCGCGCTTGCGTCGCCGCCGCTTTTAATGCCGCCCCGCGCTGGCCAACAATAATTGCTTTTTGACTGTCACGCTCGACCCAAATTAACGCATGAATATGGTAATGACCGGCACGATCTTCAAACCGTTCAATCCCAACGGTAGTGTGATACGGCAATTCATCACCATAGCGTTGTACCAATTGCTCGCGTAATAATTCTGCCGCTAAAAACCGCTCCGAGCGGTCGGTTAATTGATCGTCCGGGAATAGATTTTCACCCGCCGGCAGCGCATTTAATAACGCCAACTCGAGTGCATCTAATTGATCGCCCGAGCGCGCTGATACCGGTAATAATGCCAACCACTCATGCCGCTTGGCTAATTCGGCTAGATACGGCAAGAGCGCGGTTTTATTAGCAACTAAATCGGTTTTGTTAATTGCCACCACTGCGGGCGTCGCCGTCGCCGTAATCGCATTGAATGCAATTATATCTTCTGCCGTAAAGCGCAAGGCTTCAACCACGAATAATGCCACGTCCACATCAGCTAATGCCACGCGGGCGGCGCGATTTAAATAGCGATTCAATGCGCCTTGCCCGCGCTGATGAATGCCAGGCGTATCCACAAATAATAATTGCCCATCGGGACGAGTTTTAATTCCTAAAATGGCATGGCGGGTGGTTTGCGCTTTATGAGAAGTGATCGCCAACTTCTGTCCTAATAAACGATTAAGCAAAGTTGATTTACCGACATTTGGACGGCCAATAATGGCAATCGAACCGCAGCGGTTCATTGCTTGATTGGTGCAATCAATTGCCTGATCGGTCACGTTTCATTCCCGCCATTCATTGCCGTCAGCATTTGCGTTGCCGCCTGTTGTTCCGCCCGCCGCCGACTGGTACCCAATCCAACCGTTTCCTGCCCACTATCTAATAAACGACAGCGCACGGCAAATTGTTGATCGTGTTGTTTACCGCTCACATCCACCACCGCGTATTCGGGTAATTCACGATGTTGCGCCTGCAACCATTCCTGTAATCGCGTTTTCGGGTCTTTACCGGGTAAATGCGTCGCCACCTGCGCTAATGGCGCGGCGAATAATTTAGCAATTAACTTTTCAGCGGCCGGAAACCCCTGATCTAAATACACTGCGCCTAATAAGGCTTCAAACGCATCCGCCAGAATTGAATCACGCGCATAGCCACCCGTGCGCAATTCACCTGATCCCAAACGCAAATAATGGCCTAAGTTCAGCGCCCGCGCCTGGGCGGCTAATGATTCTTCTTTAACCAAAGCCGCCCGAGCGCGACTTAAATCGCCTTCATTCGCCATTGGGAATTGCTGCAACAACTTGTCGGCAATGACAAAACCGAGCAACGCATCGCCGAGAAATTCGAGGCGTTCATTATTATGACTGCCCACACTGCGATGCGTGAGCGCCTGCTCGAATAAATCAAGCCGCTCGATGGTATGCTCAATCAAATCCTGCAATAAAGGGTCAAGGCACGGACTCACGATTTCTTAATAATCACAGTGTGGTTAAAGTGCATGAGGGCATCAACATTTAAGAAAATATGCACCTGATCTTCATACTCAATGGTTAAATCAATTCCCTCGCCATCGGCACTCTTTGTTGCAGTGAAGTCCTCGGCTTTTATCGAGCGCACGTCATCAATATACAATTGATCGGTCACTGCTTTAATGATACCGCGAGCACCCTGATCGAATAACTCGGGCTTTTGTTGCAGCCCGTCCATTGCTGATTTCACTTGCCAAAAAGTAAAATAAGACGGCGCCATCGTGAAAAATAAGGTGCCAAAAAAGGCCGCCAATGCGGTGCCCATCATGACACCAACAAAACTCAAACCACCTTGTGTTGTTAAACGTGTTTTCATTACTATGATTTCCTCGCTATTTGATGCCTTATCAACTAAATCTCATTCAATACCATTGCCAAGTCGCTCCCATGCAATTGGGAAACCCGCCCGTTCGCCATCCCAATTCATCCAGATTGCAAATGCTTTGCCAACCAAATGATCTTCGGGAACAAAGCCCCAGCAACGGCTGTCATTACTATTATCACGATTGTCGCCCATCACAAAATACTGCCCATTGGGAATCACAATTGCGCCATGTGCTAATACATCACAGCCCGGCGGGAAATCAAACGTATTCGGGTTAATTAACACCTGATGCGGGCGGCCGGTGAGGTCTTCTAATGCCAACTTCATTCCCGTTTGACTACTGCCGGCGCCCGTGCCGATGTAATTATTTTGCGGCGTTTGCACCATTGGTAAATCATTCACATACAAAGTTTTATTAAAATACTCCACTTTATCACCCGGCACCCCCACCACGCGCTTAATGTAATCAACGGATTCTTGACGGGGAAAACGAAACACCACGACATCGCCACGGTGTGGTTCGCCAACATCAATAAACTTGCTATTCAATACCGGCCAGCGCAATCCATACGCAAACTTATTAACTAAAATAAAATCGCCCACCAATAGGGTCGGCATCATTGACCCTGACGGGATGCGAAATGGCTCCACTAAAAACGACCGCAATAACAATACGACCAACAGCACGGGAAAAAATGATCTGGCGTATTCAACGACAATAGATTCATGCTTGGGGGTATTGACGTTTTTTATATTCGTATTGTGCCGTTTTCGACGGGGCACAAGTATCACTGCGTCAATTAACCAAATCATACCGGTGATTGCAGTGGCGAGAACAAGAAAGGTTGGAAAATCAAAAGTCATGGGTGCAATGTAGTCGGTTGTTAATTATTAGATTGTGAATAAAGCGTTTGGCACTCAACGGCAGTTTATTGCAACCGCAGAGCATGTTTAACGCACCAGCTAATTATCTTTTCCGGTCTGCAAGACCGCCAAAAATGCCTCTTGGGGGATTTCAATTTTGCCGACCTGTTTCATGCGCCGCTTGCCCGCTTTTTGTTTTTCTAATAACTTGCGTTTGCGGGTCACATCGCCACCATAGCATTTTGCGGTCACATTTTTACGCAAGGCTTTCACCGTCGTGCGCGCAATGACTTTAGTGCCAATAGCGGCTTGAATGGCGACCTCGAATAATTGACGCGGAATTAACTCCTTCATACGTTCGGTCAATTCCCGCCCGCGCAATTGCGCATTGTCACGATGCACAATTAACGATAGCGCGTCCACGCGGTCGCCGTTAATTAACACATCTAATTTAATCAAGTCGGCGGGTTGAAAGCGTTTGAATTCATATTCAAAGGACGCATAACCGCGACTGACGGATTTCAACCGATCAAAGAAATCCAGCACCACTTCATTCAATGGCAATTCAAACGCGACCTGCACTTGACCGCCAACGAATTGGATTTGTTTTTGCACCCCGCGCTTATCAATACACAACGCAATCACCCCGCCCAATTGCGCTTGCGGCACTAAAATATGCGCTTCAATAATGGGTTCTCGAATCTCACGAATACCGCTGGTTTCGGGTAAATTGGCCGGGTTATCAACTTTAATCACTTCGCCATTGGATTGTTCCACTTCATAAACAACGGTTGGCGCGGTGGTAATTAAATCCAAATCATATTCGCGTTCGAGCCGCTCTTGAATGATCTCCATGTGTAATAAACCAAGAAAGCCGCAGCGAAAGCCAAACCCGAGGGCTTGCGAGGTTTCTGGTTCATAAAACAAGGCGGAATCATTTAAGCGTAATTTGCGCAGTGCATCGCGTAAATCTTCATAGGCGTCGGCGTCAATTGGATATAACCCGGCGAATACACGCGGGCGAATGGCGCGAAAGCCGGGCAAGTGTTCTATTGCCGGACGATCAGCGCGGGTAATGGTGTCGCCGACGGGTGCGCCGTCAATTTCTTTAATCCCGGCAATTAAAAACCCGACTTCACCGGCGGTCAGTTCATTTCGCTCAGTCTTTTTCGGCGTGAATACCCCCAACACATCGGCAAGATAATTACGGCCGGTGGACATGACTTGAATCTTATCGCGTTTATTAATGCGGCCATTCATAACGCGCACTAATGAAACAACGCCGACATACGAATCAAACCACGAATCCACAATTAACGCTTGCAAAGGTGCATTGGGATCGCCATTCGGCGGCGGGATTTTCGCCACCAGCATTTCTAATAATTCAGGAATGCCATCGCCGGTTTTCGCACTAACGCGCAGTGCATTATCGGTTTCAATGCCAATGATCTCTTCGATTTCCCGCAACACGCGCTCGGGTTCAGCCGACGGTAAATCAATTTTATTTAAGACCGGCAGCACTTCCAATCCCAATTCAATTGCCGTGTAACAATTGGCCACGCTCTGCGCTTCAACGCCTTGCGCGGCATCCACCACTAATAACGCGCCCTCACAGGCGGCTAATGAACGTGAGACTTCATAAGAAAAATCCACATGCCCGGGGGTGTCAATAAAATTGAGTTCATAGCGTTGGCCATCGCGGGCGATGTAATCCAATGTGACGCTCTGCGCTTTAATCGTAATGCCGCGCTCGCGTTCCAAATCCATTGAATCTAATACTTGCTCCGACATTTCCCGCGCTGTTAATGCGCCGCAATGTTGAATAAACCGATCGGCAATGGTGGATTTGCCATGATCTATATGCGCAATAATAGAAAAGTTGCGGATGTATTTCAGCTCAATTGTCATTAAACACCAACGGTAGGTGGCGCGGCGGGTGAATAGCGGGCGACCGCGCCAGCGTCATTTGAAAACGCAGTTAGGCCGCGCATGGTAACAGAAAACGCGGCTTGATCGGCTAGGGCGCGGCGGCGGCGGGCGGCGTCTGAGGTGCGGGCGGCGCGGCGGCGGTGCGGGCAATGGCTAATGCTTTCAACACGTTCAGCGCCTGCGCGAGTTGATAATCTTCAGCGGCAAGCGGTTGTTTATCATCAGGTTTTTTGTCAACCGCCGGCTGGTCAACGGGCGAATTTGGCGATTGATCCGAGGCCGGCGGTGCCGATTTGACTGGCGCAGCGGGCGGCGCGTTTTTATCCGCCGCGGGCGCTGCCGGCAGTTGCTCATCCAGGTGGTGCATCAAATTGGCTTCTTTCAGCGGCGCCACGCCCGCCTCGCCGGTTAATTGCAAATTGCCGCGTTCCAATTGAATATCCGGCACGATGCCGTGTGCCTGAATTGAGCGCCCCGACGGCGTGTAATAGCGGGCGGTGGTGAGTTTCAGCGCACGGGTTTTGTCAATTGGCACAATGGTTTGCACCGATCCCTTGCCGAACGTCGCCGTCCCCATCACGATGGCGCGGTGTTGATCTTGCAGCGCCCCGGCGACGATTTCTGACGCTGACGCGCTGCCGCCGTTGACCAGCACCACCAGCGGCGCACCGGCGAGTAAATCATCCGGGCCGGCTTTGAATTCCAACCGATCATCGTCGTCGCGCCCTTGCGTATAAACAATCAACCCGCTGGTCAAAAACAAATCCGCCACGCCGACCGCGCCGTCGAGTACGCCACCGGGATTGTTGCGCAAATCCAGCACCAACCCGCGCAGGCCGCCGTGATTTTCTGCGACCGCCTTATCCAACGCCTCGCGCAAATCAGCGGTGGTGCGCGATTGGAAATTGGAAATGCGCACATACAAATACCCCGGCTCCAGCAGCCGCGTTTTCACACTGGCGACGTGAATCACCGCCCGCGTCAGCCGCACCTGGATCGGCTGCTCGACGCCCGAGCGCAGCAGGGTTAATTCAACGCTGGTGCCGGGCGTGCCGCGCATCAATTTCACCGCGTCGTTGATGCTCAACCCCTTGACCGGCTTGTCATCAACCCGCACGATCAAATCACCGGACTGGACGCCGGCGCGTTGGGCGGGGGTGTCATCAATCGGCGCGATGACCTTGACCATGCCGTCTTCCAACCCGACCTCGATGCCCAGCCCGCCGAATTCGCCGCTGGTGCCGACCTTAAGATCGGTGTAGTCGTCGGCATCCAAATACGCCGAGTGCGGGTCAAGTCCGGCCAACATGCCGCGAATCGCGCTGGCGAGTAATTCTTGATCGGTGACAGATTCAACGTAATCGCTTTTGATCCGCCCGAACACCTCGGCAAAGGTGCGCAAGTCCTGTAACGGTAAAGTATTTTTGTCATCTGACTTGGCCGCGGGCGGCGCGTGATCGGCTGGGGCGGCCGCGGGCAATTGCAAGTGCGGTGACGGTTGCACCGCCGGCGATGGCGGCAATGATTTCAACGGCGGCTCGGCCGCGAGTGGTGGTGACAAGAGCGCCAGCGGCAGAATCACGGCGGCGGCGGGTAACGCAGCAGACAGGCGGCGAGCAAATAACGTGCGATTTAACATGGTATCAATGGTCATGGTGCGAGGTGGTGAAGCCATTAGCATACCGCGCTCGTCACTCATTTGTTAATTGCCACGCACCAGCGTTGCGGGTTGATGGCTTCGCCGTGCTGGCGAATGGCAAAATACAAGCCGTTGTCGGTATGCCCACCGCTGTCACCGACCAGCGCAATCACATCACCCGCCGCCACCCATTCGCCCTGCTCTTTCAACAGCGTTTGATTGTGACCGTACAGCGTCAAATAGCTATCGCCGTGATCCAGCACCATCAGCAACCCAAAACCGCGTAACCAGTCAGCAAACACCACTTGCCCGGCGTGAACCGCGTGAACTTCACTGCCCGGCGGCGCGGCAATTAATACCCCGTCGCTGTGCAAATCCATCGCTCGTCCGGCGCGAAATCGACTCAGCAACCGCGGGTTGGTGACCGGCCAGTTGAGCTGCCCTTGACGAGCGCTGATCGCGTCCGGCTGCAACTCGACCTCGGCGCGAATCTCACCATGCCGGCGCAGCGCGGCAATTTTTTCGCGGAACTGATTGATATTATTGGTTAAATTGGCAACCCGCCCCTCGCCGTCACGAATCATTTTTTGCAACTGCTGCACCACCGCCGTTTGGGTACGCTGCGCCGCCGTCAACCGCTGGCGCGTCTCCTCCTGACGCTGCGCTAAATACGCCAGCCGATCCGTTTCATCCGCCACCGTCCGCTGCAACTGGTCAAGCGCCGCCGTCTGCTGCTGCACCCGCGCCACCTGCTGGCTACGCTCGCGGCTAACGCACTGATAATAGCCAAATAATCGCCCAGTACGGCCCAAATCTTCCTGATTTAACACCAGCCGCAGGCGATCACCGCGCCCCATCAAATACGCCGTTCGCACCAAATCAGCCAATGTCGCCTGCATCTGCCGCAGGTGTGAATGCGCCACCTGCCGCCGTTGTTGCAACTTGTCCATCACCTGCTGCTGCTCGGCCAACAGGTGTGCAAAATCCCGCCCGGCGCGAGTCAGGTCAGCAATATCACGCTCGTTTTGTTCCAAATCACGGTATAACTGATCGCGGCGCTGCGCCTGAGCGTGCAATGTTTGTTGTAAAACATCCACTTGCTGCGCAACCGCATCGAGCTGCTGCGTTTGCGTGGTCAAAAGGTCGGTGGCGGGTGTGGGAGCGGCGGTGGCGACCGCGCAAATCACGGCAAACGCAATGCTGGCGCCGGCGCAGATGCAGAAATGATAAGACATAACTAATTACAATAGGTGATTTGCCAATTGAGTAAAATTGTTTATTATCAAATAGTGAATCACGTTTTCATTAAAGAAGTTCAGGTCTATGACAACAACATGGTATTGTACAACACCGCCGCCGGCTAATACGGCCACAGGTGAGGCGCCGGAAACCGAATTATTTGCGAATGATGCGGATATTGATCGCGCCTCGCGGTCACTGAAAGCCATGTCGCACCCGTTGCGATTAAAGATTTTATGTGTGCTGGGCAGTGATGAAATCAGTGTGCAAGAGATTGTCGAGCAGGTCGGCACTTCGCAAAGTAATATTTCGCAACATTTGGCAATTTTGCGCGATAAAGGAATTTTAGCCGCCCGCAAAGATGCCAATCGCGTCTATTATCGGGTGAGTGATTCGCGTACTTTACAATTGGTCGGCATGATGCGCGAAGTCTTTTGTCATCGGCATTAAACCCCGCTCATTAATCTGCCCCGTTAATTCGATTTTATCTATTATGTCTTGGCAATTTTTCGCGCTGAGTTCGGCATTCTTTGCTGGGCTGACCGCCATTTTTGGCAAATTGGGTGTCGAAGGTTTGAATTCAAATCTTGCGACACTCATTCGCACCGTCGTGATTTTTATATTAACGGCGGCGATTGTCACCCTGCGCGGCGAATGGCAATTGCCCACTCAAGGATTGGGAACGCGCCCAATTACCTTTTTAATTCTCTCCGGCATTGCCACCGGGTTTTCATGGCTCTTTTATTATCGGGCGTTGCAATTAGCGCCCGCGTCGCTGGTTGCACCGATTGACAAATTGAGCGTCGCGTTTGCGATTCTATTGGCGGTGATTTTTCTTGGTGAAACCTTGACATTAAAACTAGCCATTGGTGCGACCTTTATTTTAATTGGTGTGATGATTTTGGCGTGGCCATAACAGTTTTTCAGTTGTTTTAATCAATGCCGTGTATCCACAAACAAATCATGCGCTTTCACAAGTGCCGCAAACAACGACCACATTCCAATGACATCAACACCCAACCGACTTTAATTTGTTGCCATGAAATTTACCGATATTCCCGATTCCACCATTTACAAATGGCAAGACATTATTGACCTGGTGACGCGACTTGCCAATGTACGAGTCGGTTTAATCATGCGCGTGGTTGATGATGTAATTGAAGTGTTAATTGCCAGTAACACGGCGAATAATCCCTATTCAGTCGGCGATGCGGAACATTGGATTGATTCTGGGTTATATTGCGAAACGGTAATTAAAACCCAAACCAAACTGCTGGTGCCCAATGCGTTGCAATCCGCGCAGTGGTGCAATAATCCAGATTTGAAATTTGGCCTGCCGTCTTATTTAGGGTTTCCCATTCGCCTGCCGAATGGTCAACCGCTGGGAACGATTTGTGTATTAGATGATAAAGAAAATCATTACTCAGCAGACATTGAATCGCTGATGATTAAAATGCGCGATCTCATTGAATATGAGTTGCAATTGCTGGAAGAAAACCACCGTCAGCGATTATTCGCACAGCAGTCATTATTGCGGCGTATTTTGGATGGCATTCCAACCGCGCTATTGTGTTGTTCATTAGATAATACATTACGCACACTGTATTTAAACCCATGTTTTGTAAATGCTTTTGGATATACGCAACAGGAATTACCCACGCTAGAACAGTGGTTTCATTTAATGGATTGCGTCTCAACCGAAAACACCGCGTACATGCAATCATTTACGGCGCTATTGGAACAGCTCCGCCGCCAACCGGGACATGCCGTGCAAAAAGAATTTGCGATGCGTTGTCAAAATGGGCGAGTAGCGACGGTCATGGCGAGTATGGTTATCATTGATGATTTATTATTAACTTCATTGATTGATATTACCGACCGCAAACAGCAAGAAATGCAATTGCAGCGCGCCTACGCAGAGTTAAACACCATCAATGCAGAGTTAATTCGTTTTGCCAGCACCGATCCACTCACGCGGGTGAGTAATCGGTGGTATTTTGAAGAAGAAATTACCTTGCAGATGGCGCATACCGAACAGCATCACGAGCCATTATCACTCATTTTATTAGACGTGGATTTTTTTAAAACCATTAACGACCGCTATGGACATTACACCGGCGATCAGGTGTTAATTGAACTATGCCGCCGCTTAAAAACTGCTTTACCCAATACCGAACGATTGGCGCGGTGGGGCGGTGAAGAGTTCATCGCACTATTGCCCCAATGTGATGCGGATGCGGCAATGAACATTGCGGAACGAATGCGCTTGAAGTTAATTGCCCAACCATTTCCAACGGTTGGAGTAGTGACGGCGAGTTTTGGCGTGGCAGAACGTCAATTAAATGAACCGCTGATCGCGTGGTTTAAACGCCTAGACGCGGCGCTGTATGACGCAAAATCAAGTGGGCGTAATTGCATTCGTTTGAGTACGTTGAATACAGTTTAAATAACCGCTGTGCTATTAAACCGCCCACTTGTTCATGCGCTGTTTTATTTGTTATTCCGGCGCGAGCGGCGTCAATACCCCCTCATCTAAGCGCCACACCTGATCGGCTTTGGCGGCTAAATCAGGATCATGGGTGACAATCACAAAACTAATCCCGACGGCGCGATTCAAATCCAACATCAAACCGTACACACTCGCGGCGGTGTGACGATCCAAATTACCGGTCGGTTCATCGGCTAACACGCAATCGGGGCTGGTCACTAACGCCCGCGCAATCGCCACGCGCTGCCGTTCACCGCCCGACAATTCTGACGGTTTATGCGTCAGGCGTTGCTGCAAACCAACGTACACCAACATCTGCTTGGCATGTTCACGCGCCGTGGCGGTCGGCATCCCCCCAATCAACAGCGGCATGGCGACATTTTCCAACGCGCTGAATTCCGGCAGCAGGTGGTGAAATTGGTAAATAAATCCCAACCGCCGATTGCGCAGCCGCCCGCGTTGCGTTTCAGACAATTGGGTGATGACCTGCCCCGTCCAGCGCACTTCGCCCGCCGTCGGTTGATCCAAGCCGCCCAGGCAATGCAGCAGGGTACTTTTTCCCGACCCGGACGCACCGATAATGGCGAAAAACTGGCGCCGTTCGACGCGCAAATTCACACCGCTTAACACCTCGATCTCCTGCGGCCCCTGGCGAAAGGTTTTGGTCAACTGCCGCGCTTCCAACACGGGTAACGCAATCGGTGATTCGGGTTGATTTGGATTACTCATAGCGCAACGCCTCCGCCGGATCGGTGCGCGCCGCTCGCCAGGCGGGGTATAAAGTTGCCAGTAGCGAAATGCCAAAGGCGCTGAAGGCGATGGTCAGCACGTCACTCATGCGCACGTCAGATGGCAAACTGCTGATGTAATAAATGCTCGGGTCGAGGAAGTGGACATCAAACGCCTGCTCGATATTGGCGACAAAAGATTCGACGTTCCAGCCCAGAATCACGCCGCAGATGCAGCCCAGCACCGTGCCGACCAGCCCAATCATCGTGCCTTGCACCATGAAAATAGCCATGATGCTGCCCGGCGATGCGCCCAAGGTGCGCAACACGGCGATGTCGGCGCGCTTGTCCGTCACCACCATCACCAACGTTGAAACAATGTTGAAGGCGGCGACGGCAACAATCAGAAATAAAATTACGGACATCATGCGTTTTTCGGTGCGCAGCGCGGCAAAAAAATTGCTGTGGGTTTGCGTCCAATCGGTGACGCGGTAACTGCCACCGAGGTTGGCGGCTACTTCGCGCACTAGGATTGGCGCGTCAAATAATTGGTCGAGTTTCAAGCGGATGCCGCCCACCGCCTCACCCAAGCGCATCAACCGCGCCGCATCGCTGAGGTGCATCACGCCAGTGCCGCTGTCGTATTCGGCCATGCCAACTTGGAAAATACCCACCACGGTGAAGGCTTTTAAGCGTGGCATCACCCCGGCCGGGGTGGCGTTGACCTGCGGCGTGACCACCATCACTTGACTACCGACGCCGACGCCTAGCCCGGCGGCCAGTTCGGCACCGAGGATGATGTTGAACTCGCCGGCGGTGAGCGCCCCAATATCGCCGCTGGTAATTTTAGTCTGTAAATCAGAGACTTGTTGTTCTTCACTCGGCAAAATCCCGCGCAGCAGCGCCGCATGTGTCCGCCCGCCGTTCATCAACATCGCCTCAATTTCGACAAAGGGCGCCGCGCCGATGACGTGCGGTTGACTGCGCACCTGGTTGAGCAGATCGCCCCAGTCGGTTAAGCCCCCGCCGTCGGGCGCACTCAGCGCGGCGTGGGAGGCCATGCCCAGAATGCGTTCTTGAATTTCCTTGTGAAAGCCATTCATCACCGACAATACGACAATCAGTGCCACGATGCCGAGCATGATGCCGAGCATCGAAATCAGTGAAATAAATGAAATGAAATGATTGCGGCGTTTGGCGCGGGTGTAGCGCAAGCCGATAAATAGGGCAACAGGATGAAACATGAGGCAATAGCGCGGATTGTGGTGGCAACGTGGGTGTGGTTGGTCACGGGTTAAGGTGCATTATGCGCTGGGTTGACCGCTGAGGTGTGTGACCGGTGGCGGGCGCGTGGCTGACAGATGCGTGACAGAAGCGTTAAATAACGTGGGTTAAACGCACCATAAATCTTACACAATTCTTGAGTACGATAAAAAAACCCGAGTTGTCTCGGGTTTGTTGACTCAGAACAGCGTTAAATCAGTCGCGCCGTGTCATTCAATCGCATTATTGACAAATCACACGGGCGCTTGTTTTATTACCAGCGATGTCAATTAATCATCCGCACTCATAATGCCCAAAATCTGCAATAGCGCAATAAACAGATTGAAAATGGACAAATAAATGCTGTAGGTGGCCATGATGTAATTGGTCTCTTCACCACTCTTAATGCGGCTGGTGTCAAACAGAATAAAGCCGCTCATTAACAGAATCATCACGCCCGAAATGGCGAGTGATAACGCGGGAATGTGCAAGAAGATATTGGCAATGGCGGCAATCATCACGACCATCATGCCGGCGAATATAAACCCGCCTAAAAAGCTGAAGTCACGTTTGCTGCTCAGGGCATAGGCGGATAAACCTAAAAAAATCGCCGCTGTGCCGCCAAATGCAGTAGCAATGATGCCGCCGCCATTCGGTAACGCGAGGTATTGAGTTAGAATTGACCCGAGACCGAAGCCGAGTAACCCGGTAATTAAAAACAGCACCCCGACGCCGCTGGCGGATTGCGCGGTGCGTGGTAATACAAAAATCCCCAGCAGCATTGCAATAATGACGCTGCCAAGATACGCCATTGGTGGCATATTTAATGCTATTGAAATCATCGCCGTCACAGCACTAAAACCGAGCGTGGCTGACAGCAATAGATAAGTATTTTTCAATACGCGATTCGCCGCAATAGGACTGGGGACGTTTTTCGATAATGAAGGCGAGTAGGTTGCCATTGGTTTTATCTCATCAGTTGGGTTGGGTTAGAAGTGTCAGGTCAACTAATAACACGCATTGCGCGTCCATTGCAAGGAACTCACGGTGATAATTGCACTGGCAGGCGCATAAAAAATGCGTTACGATGCGCAAGATGTCGGGGCTAATGGCGCAATTTTTCAAGTCTGCGCCGCGCAATTTGCCCTGATCTCGCGCTCGGAGAGGTGGCAGAGCGGTTGATTGCACCGGTCTTGAAAACCGGCGTGGGCTAATACCCACCGTGGGTTCAAATCCCACCCTCTCCGCCAAACGCACCCCCGCCCCACAGTTCATTCTCCCACTCAGTTGTGCAATTGTCCCGCCACGTTGTGTTCATGCCACAATGGGACGCCTGTTGTCATATCACCACATGTCACATATTTTTATCACCGGCGCGGCGGGTTTCGTTGGGCAGCGGCTGTGTCAGTTACTCGACAGTCGTGGCTTTCAGGTCACAGCCGCTGTCCGTCACGCCGGCACTGCGCCACCGTCGGCCGCTGCCGAGTGCGTCCTTGGCGATTTGACGCGCCAGCCACCGCTGATACCCGCGCTGCGCTCGGTGGACGCGGTGGTGCATTTGGCCGGGCGGGCGCATCAGGTCAGCCGCCCTTCATCTGATGAGCAAGCGCGTTTCACCGCCGCCAATTGCACCGTCACTCGTCATTTGGCACAGCAGGCCGCGGCGGCGGGTGTTAAACGCTTTATTTTTGTCAGCACGATCAAGGTGTTAGGTGAGCAGACCAACGCCCGTCCGCCGTTTAATGATGACGATCACGCCGATCCCGTCGGGGCGTATGCCTGCTCAAAATGGGCAGCGGAGTTGGCGCTGCGGCAGGTGGCGACCGCAACGGGCATGGAGCGCGTGATTTTACGCCCGCCGCTGCTGTACGGTGCCGGGGCAAAGGCGAATCTGCGGCGCTTGGCAAACTGGATTCAGCGCGGCTACCCGCTCCCCTTCGCCGCAGTGGATAACCGCCGTAACCTGTTGTCGGTCAACAATTTTTGTGATCTGATCGCCACCTGCTTGACGCACCCAGCGGCCGCTGGTGAGTGCTTCGTGGTTGCCGATCATCCGCCGCTGTCAACACCCGACTTGATCCGTGCGCTCGCCGCCGCCCTCAATTGCCCAGCGCGCCTGTGGGCAGTTCCAATCCCGCTGCTGCGTGGTTTAGGGTATCTTAGCGGTCAAACGGCGCAGATCCGGCGGTTGTGTGAGTCGCTCGAAGTGGACGGCAGCCGCGTCCAGCGCCAGCTTGATTGGCAACCGCCGATGACATTTGACGCTGAATTAACCGCGCTGGCGGCGGATGTGATTAACACCGCTGTTTTATCCAAACAATGAAAATGACACCCCCGCGCTCGGCGGTCATTAATGATTAATATTCAATGTTCACCGGTGCCGAGTTAATTAAACCCAGATCATCACTCCAATTATGTTGCACACCGCTTGGGCTGAAATTGCCGACAACCTTTTTTGTATTGACACGGGTTTATATCGCCCGGGATTAGCTTGTTGTTATTTGATTCGTTCAGGTCAACACCTCGCCTTTATTGACACCGGCACCACCCACACCCTGCCGCGCCTGCGTGAATTGATTGCGGCGCTCGGCTGTACGGTTGCAGATGTCGCCTATGTCATTCCAACGCACGTTCATTTAGATCACGCCGGCGGTGCTGGCGCGTTAATGGATGCCTGCCCAAATGCGCAATTGGTTATTCATCCCAAAGGGGCGGCGCATTTAATTGATCCAACGCGATTAACCGCCAGCGCAATGGCGGTGTACGGCATCGAAGCATTTAACGCCCATTTTGGTCATTTGCCACCAATTCCCACCGCTCGCGTGATGATCGCCGCCGATGACACCGAAATCGCACTCGACGGCCGCCCGCTGCGCTTTATTGACACGCCCGGCCACGCCAATCATCACGGCTGCATTTTTGATCGGCACACCAACGGCTGGTTCACTGGTGACACCTTCGGCATCGCCTACCCCGAGTTCGCCGCATTAACTGCCGCCGCCACGCGCTGGATTTTTGCCCCGACCACGCCGGTTGCCTTTGATCCCGACGCCTGGCAGCGCAGCCTGGATCGTTTAATGGCAGTTGAGCCGGCGGCGATGTATTTGACCCACTACGGGCGGGTGGAGGCGCCGCAGCAACTGGTTGAGCCGCTGCGCCAGAGTATTGCCGCGTTGGCGAATTTGGCACTGGCACACGAGAACGACCCGGCGGGGGCGACGCGGGTGGCGCAACTGAAAACCGGCATGACGGAGATTTTTTTAACCCAATTGCGGGCGCTGGGCGCTGAGTTGACCACCGCTGAATTGCAGCAGTTGCTGGCAATTGACCTTGATCTCAACGCGCAGGGTTTGGACATTTGGTTACGGCGGCGCGCCAAAGCAACCGAATCACTCGCCGCGCCAACACCCTGATACACAACCAACGGATGTAATCCTGTTGCGTATAACCAACATGCTGGCCACGCCATTCCAATCACTGCCACGCGGGTTTGCCGTCCAACGGCGGCAGTTGCTGTGGATAGCGATTCTCGGGCTGGGACTGGTCAGTTGCAGTGTGATCCCGCAGTCTGATTCGCTCAAACCGACCCCGACGCGGGAGAATCCGGCTGATTTGTACGTCAACATGGCGGCGGTGTATCTCCAGCGCAATCAGTTGGACGTCGCGCTGGAACGGGCAAATCAAGCGGTGAAGGTGGATCCGAACAGTGCGCGGGCGCGGTATGTGTTGGCAATTGTGTACCAAAAACTCGGTCAGGAGGCGCCGGCGGAAGTGCAGTTTCGTGCCGCCATCGAGCGAGATGAGAACAATGCCGATTTTCGCAATGCGTGGGGTGCTATTCTCTGCAATCAAAAACGCTATGCCGAGGCGCAGGCGCAGTTTGAACGGGCGTTGAAAAACCCGCTGTACCAAACGCCGGAGGTGGTTTTGTGGAATGCGGCTGATTGTGCGCGCCGTGCCGGGGATCGCGTCAAGGCGGAAACGTCACTGCGGGCGGCGCTGACGGCTAATCCCAATTTTGCCCCGGCGCTGTTGAGCATGGCCGAGCAGATGTTTGAACATGGCGATGCCCAAGCGGCGCGCTTTTACATGGAACGCTATTCGCGGGCAGGACAAGTGACAGCGCGTGTTTTATTATTGGCCTGGCGGATTGAAATGCAGTTGGGCAATAAACGCGAAGCAACCGCATTAGCGCAATCATTACGCCGGCGATTTCCTGATGCGCCGGAGTTAATGCAACTCAAGCGCGCTAAATAAAAGCCCGCGTGAAACCCAGGTGGTCAATACCAACACAATGATCGCAGCACGATAAAGATGAATGGTTGCCTATGGACAATGATGATAACGCCCAATTTGCACCTTCGTTAATGATTGACAGCGCCGACGAGCGCACCGATAGCCCCGGCCGTCAATTGCGCTATGCGCGTGAGCGGCGTAGCTTGACCCTAGAACGGGTGGCAAGCGATTTACGTCTGAGCATTGCAATTGTGACGGCATTGGAAAATGACGATTACAGCGGCTTGCCCAGTCCCGTGTTTGTCAGCGGCTATTTGAATAGTTATGCACGGTTGGTCGGGTTGGATCCGGCGCCGTTGCTGGCGCATTATCGAGGGGTTCGACCAACGGTGGAGTTGCCGGTGTGTGGCCCGGCATTGCCGAAAATCACTACGATTCGCAGCAGTCATTTACTGATGCGCTTGATGAGCGGCGCGGTGATTTTGGCGCTGACTAGCGGCGTGACGCTGTGGTGGATAAATCACCGTCCACAAGATGCCATCCTACCGGTTGCGCCGCAGGTGATGCCGACAACGCCTACCGCGCCGGCAGCACCGCCCGCGCATTCGTCGGCAATACCGCCCGACGTTATGGCGCCACTGCCGCTGCCCAATCGCCCGGCGCCACCTGCCATTGACGCGCCGGTCGTGCCACCCACCAGTGCGCCACTGCCCGCGCCATCGCCCCCGCCCGCCCCATCCAGCGAGCCACGGCCGCAGCGGGGGCGCGATTCTGGCAGTTTGGTTGCCGATGCCACGGCGGCGGATGCCACGGCTATCGCCTCCGCCCCGCCACCACCGGTGGTGAAAAAAAACCGCGAGGTGGCGGTGTCATTTAAAGCGCCCTGCTGGGTGGATATTCGGGATGCCAGCGGGCGATTTAAATTGATTGGTGAAATGCGCAAAGGCACCCGCCACGTTTTAGCCGGTGAACCACCCTATTCAATCATTTTTGGTAATGCAACGGCAGTTGATATGCGGGTTGACGGCAAAGTATTTGATGTCCGAGCGCAATCACGCGGAAATATAGCGCGCTTCAAGTTCGATTCAACAGAATGATCATTGTTGTTAAATAACTAAATTAATATAATTATTAAAACATGTAACGCGGTTGTTCATGCTTATTTCTACACTCGTGTTCCACCCGCATTGCCGGGTATTGAATAGATCATAAAACCTTCACCTCGGCGACCTGTCCTAATGACTCAAGAATTAACAACCAGCGCGGCCACCCCTGACTCCACTGAATTATTACGCGCCGTGCGTGGAATGCACGATATTTTGCCAATTCACAGCGCCCGCTGGCAATGGTTAGAACACCAAACCCAATTATTATTACACGCCTACGGCTATCAAGAAATCCGCACGCCATTAGTGGAAATGACCGCGCTGTTTTGTCGTTCAATTGGCAATGTGACCGATATTGTCGCTAAAGAAATGTATCAATTCAGTGATCGCGGCGGTGATGATTTAAGTTTGCGTCCCGAAGGCACGGCCAGTTGTGTGCGGGCGGCAATTGAACACGGTTTATTTAATCAACCGCAGCGCCTGTGGTATATGGGGCCAATGTTTCGCCGTGAACGCCCGCAGCGTGGTCGTTTTCGGCAATTTCATCAAATTGGTGTGGAAACCTTCGGTTTATCCGGCCCTGATATTGATTTGGAGATTTTATTATTCACCAAGCGGTTGTGGGAAGTTTTACAATTGCCCAACTTGCAATTAGAAATCAATAGTTTGGGCGATCCGGCCGACCGCGTTCATTACCGCACCGCGTTGGTGAATTATCTACAACAGCATTATGATTCATTAGATGAAGACAGCCAACAGCGGTTAATCACTAACCCGTTGCGTATTCTCGATTCTAAAAACCCCGCATTAGCACCGATCATTGCCGCCGCGCCCAGTGTATTAGAATATTTGGGTGATGAAGCGCGGGCGCATTTCAATACGCTGTGTCGTGGATTAGAGCGCGCCGGCGTGACTTATACAATTAACCCGCGATTAGTGCGCGGCTTGGATTATTATAATCGCACCGTGTTTGAATGGATCACCACTGAATTAGGTGCGCAAGGGACGGTGTGCGCGGGCGGGCGTTATGATGGCTTGGTTGAACAGTTAGGCGGGCGCTCGACGCCGGCGGTGGGATTTGCATTAGGCGTTGAACGATTATTAGAATTGCTTGACCCGGCGTTTATTGAAAATCATGCACCGGATGTTTATTTTGTCGCGGTCGGCGAGCAGGCGCCAATTGAGGCGTTGTTAATTGCAGATCGGTTACGGCGGGAATTGCCGCACTTGCGGTTATTGAATCATTGCGGCGGCGGGAGTTTCAAAAGTCAATTCAAAAAAGCCGATAAAAGCGGGGCGCAATGGGCGTTGATTTTGGGTGATGATGAATTGACAAAAGGCGTGATTGGCATGAAAACATTACGCGGTGAGGCGCAGCAGTTGCAAATACCGGTTGCCGAATTAACGGCGCAGCTTGACCAGTTACTCCGCGCCCGAGTTTCCACCATTTAATAAAAAGATGTGATGAGTATGGCCGATTTAATGACGGATGACGAAAAGGTTGAGGCAATTAGAACCTGGTGGCGTGAGAATGGCCTCGCGGTTGGAATTGGGATTGCGCTGGGCGTGGCAATTGTTTTTGGTTGGCGGGCGTGGGTGTTTCATCAATCGCGTATTCAACAGCAGGCGTCATTCGCATTTGAACAATTGTTAATGACGGCGAGTGCGGATAAGCCGGAGTTGAAACAAATCACGGCGCAGACGGATGCAATTATTGCCGACTATTCAAAAACGCCCTATGCGATGTTTGCGCAATTAGCATTGGCGAAAGCGGCGGTTGAGCAGGGGGATTTAACAACGGCAATTAAGACGTTGCGCTCGGCAATTAAAACAGCACCGGATGCGGCATTGGCGAAATTAGCGGCGCTGCGATTGTTGCAGGTGTTCATTGCGGCGGGTGATTATCAAGCGGCCGCTGAGGTATTAAAAAAGCACGATGACGGCGGGAGTTTTACCAGTGAGTTTGCCGCATTGCGCGGGGATTTGGCGGTGGCGGAAAACCGATTGGATGATGCCCGCGTTGCGTATCAAGCGGCATTAACATTGGGGGCGGGGTCGGCGCGGTTAATTGAATTGAAATTGCGCGAATTGCCGGCGGGGAAATCCCCCCCTGCCCCCCCTTTGTCAAAGGGGGGGATGGAGAATGATTTGTCAAAGGGCGGGAGTAGTGAGTCAAAGGGTGAATTGGAGAAGACAGCGGCGGCGGTGATTCCCGCGACCTTGACGGTTGAATCAGATAAATCTAATTCAGCAGCGGCAGCGGTCAATTCTGACAAATCCAATTCACCGGCGGCAGCAGTTGATTCAGATAAAATCAATTCACCCGCGCCAGCAGTTGATTCAGATAAATCTAATTCACCCGCGCCAGTCGAATCAGATAAAACCAATTCACCCGCGCCGGTCAATTCTGATAAATCCAATTCACCCGCGCCAGTTGAATCAGATAAAACCAATTCACCGGCGGCAGCAGTTGATTCAGATAAAATCAATTCACCCGCGCCAGCAGTTGATTCGGATAAACCCAATTCACCCGCGCCAGCAGTTGATTCTAATAAACCCAATTCACCCGCCCCGGCAGTTGAACCTGACAAACCCAATTCGCCCACGCCGCCAGTTGAATTAAATCAACCCGCACCAGTGGAGTCTGGCAAATGAACACGACGCGGCGCTGGCAATTATTCGCCCTATTAACCGCGATGATTGCATTGCCCGGCTGTGGAATGCTCAGTTGGTTTGATAGCGATGAAGACCCGCATCCACCGACGCCGTTGACCGATCAATCGCTGCCGTTGACGGCAAAAGTCGCGTGGTCAACGCGGCTGGGCAAGGGGACGGACGGGCGGGAATTGGAACTGGCGCCGGTGGTATTTAAGCAACAGGTGTACGTCGCTGATGCGCACGGCAAGATCGCGGCGTTGGCACTGCGCGACGGTCGCCCGACGTGGCAACGTGACACGGATTATCCACTCAGCGGCGGGCCGGATGTGCTGGACGATCAACTGGTATTGAGTAGCACCGACGGCGACGTTGTGGCATTTTCCACCACCGACGGCAAGGAGAAGTGGCGCAGTCAACTGGGCGTGGCGCTGTTATCTGCCCCGCGCTTGGCAACGGATGTGGTGATTGCACACGCGCTGGATGACAGTGTTCACGCGCTCGACCGACGCACTGGTAAAGCGCGGTGGAATTACACCTCACCCGCGCCGACCTTGACGTTACACGGTAGCAGTACGCCGCTGGTGCAGAACGACGCCGCGATTGTCGGGTTGGCCGGCGGGCGGTTGGTGAGTTTAGAACTGGGTCAAGGTGCGCCGAATTGGGAGTTGACCATCACGCCGCCGAGCGGGCGGTCTGACATCGAGCGCATGACCGATATTGACGCTGATCCGCTGGTGGTGGGCGCAACGGTGTATGTTGCTGCGTACAACGGCGATTTGGCGGCAGTGGATTTGCCGACCGGGGCGATCTTGTGGCGACGGGCGTTGTCGGCGTACGCGGGCATCACCGCCGCCGATCAGACGCTCTACATCACCGCCGCCGATGACACCATTTGGGCGGCGGCGCCGCAGGATGGCGTGGGGCAGTGGAAGCAGGAGGCGCTGCGCTATCGGCGACTGACCGCCCCGGCAGTGGATGGCAATTATCTGGTCGTCGGGGATTTTGAGGGCTGGTTGCATTGGATTGCGCGGCGGGATGGGCAACTGGCCGGCCGAGTGCGCGTGACCAAAGCCAGTATCAGTCACCGCCCGGTGGTCGCCAATGGGCAGGTGTTGGTGTACGCCAATGACGGCACGGTGGCGGCGGTGGCGCTGCAACGTGCAACTGAACGAGGCTCGAAATAAACACTTTTATGTTACCTGTTATCGCCCTCATCGGCCGCCCCAACGTCGGTAAATCCACGTTATTCAACCGCTTAACCCAAACCCGCGACGCGCTGGTGGCGGATTACCCGGGCTTGACCCGCGACCGCCAGTACGGCATCGGCCGGCTCGGCGACTGCGCGTACATTGTGGTGGACACGGGCGGGTTGAGCGGCGCAGACAGCGGCGTTGAGATGTTGATGGAGCGGCAAGTCCGCCAAGCGATTGCGGAAGCCGATCATTTGGTGTTTTTGGTGGACGCCCGCGATGGCTGCATGAGCGGTGATTTTGCCATTGCCGCCGAATTGCGCCGCACCGGTAAGCCACTCACGCTGGCGGTCAACAAAATTGACGGCCACGATCCGCACCTGATTTGCGCCGAATTTCACAGTTTGGGCGTGGGCGATCCGCATCCAATCGCGGCGAATGACGGGCGCGGCGTGTTGAAATTACTCGACAGTTTGTGCGCGCATTGGATGGCGGCGGCGGATGAATTGACCGCTGAGGTATCGGCCGGCCCCGACGACGCCGGCATTCGGATTGCGGTGGTCGGGCGGCCAAATGTCGGCAAATCCACGTTAATTAACCGCTTATTAGGTGAAGAGCGCGTCATTGCCGCTGATAGCCCCGGCACCACTCGTGATAGCGTGTTTATTCCATTCACCATCAATGAACGGCAATACACGTTAATTGACACGGCCGGGGTGCGGCGGCGCGGCAAGGTCGTTGATTTAATTGAAAAGTTCAGCATTATTAAAACGCTGCAAGCAATTGACGCCTGCCACGTTGCCATTCTGGTATTAGACGCGGCCAGCGGCATTAGTGAACAAGACGCCAGCCTCGCCGCGCAATTGATTGAAAGCGGCCGCGCACTCGTCATTGCCATTAACAAATGGGATGGTTTATTACCCGAGCGGCGGCTGCAAATTAAAGAAGACATTGCGCGCAAATTAGCTTTTTTAGACTTCGCTGAACAGCATCGTATTTCGGCATTACACGGCAGCGGCGTCGGTTTATTATTAGAAGCGGCCGAGCGCGCATTCGCCAATGCCACCCGTGATTTACCCACACCATTATTAACCCGTTTATTAGCGGAAACGGTGCAGGAACATCCGCCACCATTAGTTCACGGCCATCGCATTAAATTGCGTTATGCCCATCAAGGCGGGCGCAATCCACCGTTAATTATTATTCACGGTAATCAAACGGATGCGGTGCCAGATTCGTACCGGCGCTATCTTATCAATCGTTTTCGCAGTCGTTTAGACATTAAAGGCACTCCACTGCGATTGGAATTCAAAAGCGGCAGCAATCCATTCGCCGGACGGCGGAATATCTTAACCCCGCGTCAACAGCGCCAACGTGACCGATTACGGCGTTTCATTCGGCGGCAAGACACATAATCATCCCACCGTCGCTGTTATTTCAGAAGGGGAATTGGTTTCATCCACTCCCGCCCCTTTTTTTAATTAAAAAGGTGGGCGCGTGACCTTTTTGCAGACACTCATCACCCGCATGACACCGCGCCGATTTCGCTTTAATGCGATCATTCACTACAGCGGCTATCAATTCGCGCTACTTGCGATCAGTTTAACCGTGTTAATTAGCCTGGTTAGTTGGGTCGGCTATCGCTGGTTATACGCAAAAACATTGGTGCAAGTGGAGGAGGTGTTAAATGTTATTAGCCGAATCCACGTTGACCAATTAACTCGTTGGCGGAATGCACATTTTCAATACGCTAATGCGGTTAGCCAAAATCCATTATTAATACGCACCATTCAGGCGGCGCGGCGCGGTGAGGCGCAGGCTGAAGCAGATTTGCAACAGTGGCTCGCCGGCCAGCGCGTTGCGTATCAACAGCGCGACACTGTTTTTTTTGACCAACAAACCCAGCGGTGTATTCAACCCGCATCGGCAATGGCAACCTGTGCCGAGTTACGCGCCATGCAACCACTTGTTTGGCAAGCAGTAATCGAACAGCGCCAGCCGCAACTCGCGCCTGTTTTTTATCCACCACAGTTGGATAACCGCCACGCCGCGCCGACGATTACCCTGCTCATTCCGGTGGTAGATACGCAACAGACGGGCGGAGAATTGCTCGGACTGGTGGTGGTGCGCTATGACCTGCGCCAAAATTTGTATCCGTTGCTACAAAATTGGACGTTGCCGCGCTTGCATAGCGTGATGTTGCTGGTGACGCAGGATGGCGACACGCCGCGCTTGGCGAATGAACTGCCGGCAATTGAAATCCCCCCCAACCCCCCTTTGGCAAAGGGGGGCAGGGGGGATTTACAAATCGGTATGTCATTGATCGGCCGACCAGAACTAGGCGCGACCATGTTTATGTTGCGCGTAACCGACCTGTGGGGGCGCAAATCTGTTGCGGTAACTCAACAGTTGCCAGAAAGCGACTGGCGCATTATCACACTGGCGCCGCTGGATGTTTTATTAGCACAAACGCACCATATTGGTTTGATGTTATTAGTCGTTTCATTATCAATAATGCTGGCGGCTGGTGTTTTTATTAGCCTCTACATTTGGCGGCGGCGCGGGCGGGAATATTTGCGGCGTTATCAATACGAACGTCAGCGACGTGAATTAGCCGAAGCGGTGCGCACCCGCGATGAACAATTACAGCATTTTTACGCCATTTTATTAAACACCAGTTTAGATGGCTTTTGGCTGTGTGATTTAAACGGGCGCTTTCTTGAAGTGAACGCGGCCTATTGCGCAATGATTGGATACAGCCGCAGTGAATTATTACAATTACGAATTGCAGATATTGAGGCGGTTGAATCTGAAGCGGAACATGCCGCTCGGTTAATACGATTACAACAAATGGGAAATGATCGCTTTGAATCACAACACCGCTGTCGTGATGGCAGTATCATTGCGGTTGAAATCAGCGCCAGCTATAGCCCCGCGAATGGTGGACAGGTGTATGTTTTTTTACGCGACATGACGCAACGCAAACAAATGGATCAGGTATTGGCAATCGAGCGCGCCCAATTGCGGAGTTTATTTGATGGTTTAGATGACATCATTTACGTTGCCGATCCGCATTCATACCACCTAGTTTATGTGAATGAAACAGTCCGGCGGTTATTTAATCCACAACCCATTGGTCAATTGTGCTATGCTGTGCTGTATGGTCGTGTCGAACCCTGTCTTAATTGCACCAATGCGCAGATTTTTAATAGCGATAATGACCAAAGTTATGTGTGGGAACGGCAGAATGAATTCAATCAACGCTGGTATCGGTGCGCCGATAAAGTCATTACCTGGTCGGATGGGCGGCGGTTACGTTTTGAAATTGCGGCGGATATTACTGCGCAAAAGTTACATGAACAGCAGCGTATTCAATTAGAAAAACTCAGCGCACTGGGGCAATTAACTGCCGGGGTGGCGCACGAACTAAACAACCCGCTCATGGGCATTATTAACGAGATTCAATTCTGCCTGGATGTGTTGCCGAATGGTGATGAATGCGCTGACAGCCTGCGGGCGGCGGAACATCAAACGCGGCGTTGTATGGATATAGTGCAAAGTTTATTAACCTTTTCACGCCCGTCAGCGGTCACGTTTCAATTGGTTGATCCGCGTGAGGTGGTGGGGCAAACAATACGATTGCTTGATTACCGCTTGCGCAAAGAGGGAATTAAAATCAATTTGGTAGTAGCCGATGATGTCACCACTTGGCGATTACAACCGGCGCGGTTTGAACAAGTTCTTATTAACCTGCTTGCCAATGCGATTGATGCCGTTAGCACCTGCACTGACAAGCAAATTGCTTTACACTTACACCAAACGACTACCCACGCCCAATTGACAGTCAGCGATAATGGTTGCGGTATTACCGCGGCTGACCAATTGCGGTTGTGTGAACCGTTTTTCACTACCAAACCTACCGGGCAGGGAACTGGGTTGGGGTTGGCAACTAGCTGGTCAATTATTGCCGAACACGGCGGCACATTAGAATTTCGCAGTCAAGTTGGCACTGGTACCACCGTTACTATTACCCTTATCAATTGGCAGCCAACCACGTTCTGAATCAACCGTGATGCACTGGTTAATACAACAATGACGACAAAACGTATTTTAGTAATTGATGATGACAGCGCCGTGCGGCGTGCTTTTTCATTAGCATTGCGGGCAAGTCCCTATCAAGTTTGCACCGTTGCGACGGGTGAAGAAGGGGTTGCGTTAGTTGCGCAGGAAACGTTTGATTTAATTTATCTGGATTTGCGGATGCCAGAGATGGATGGGGTGGAAACTTTGCGGCGGATTCGCGCTATTAACCCGGATGTTTTGGTTTATATTGTGACCGCTTTTCACCGCGAGTTTTTTGAAGATTTGGTGCAAGCACGGCATCAGGGATTGAGTTTTGAATTATTGCGCAAACCATTAGAACGTCAGCAAATTATTGAGATTACGCAGGCGGTATTAAGTGGTCATACACCATTATCGGCCGCGTAAATTGCGATGATTGTCGTGACGAGCGGGCGATGAATCAATTAGTGATAAACGCGAACGCGGTGCTATTCAATTAAACAATATGGTTCATTAACTACTAAGAGAACGATTACGCTTGCTCAGTCTTAAACTTTACGTCACGGGTTTAACCCCCAGTAGTCAACAACTCATTCAACAATTGCGCACGTTATTAACGCATTATTATGCGGATGATTACACGTTGGCGGTCTTGGATATTTTTGAACATCCACAAGAGGCGTATGATGATGTGATTTATGCGACGCCTACGTTGGTTAAAATTCTGCCGCTGCCGGTGACGCAAATTATTGGTAATTTGAGTGATCGGGAACGGGTGTTGGCGGGGTTGCAAATCAAGCACCTCCAGCCGATACATTTTTCTTAAGCATTACTGAGCAATGCTCAGTAACGCTCAACTGCCAGTCCGAAGACTGGGGTGTATCTACCAAGGCTGCAAAAACAGATGCTTTTACAGCGCGAACTCTTTGATGCGTTTCAAGTTTTACGCCAGCAACTTGTGCTGGCAACCGCATACTCGAACTTGTTAAAGAGCGTGATTGAGTAGCACGGGCTTGGTTATCGCCATAAAATACATGCTACCTAGTCTTAGGATAACGACGGATTTTTGCACTGTCAAAATGGTTCTCTGTCAGAAATATGCTAACGGACTCAGCATTCCTCAATCATGCTAAGCAAAACACAGTTTATTGGATACTATGTGGCAACCGCCGGATGGTCGTGAGTAAAACACCCAGCCGGTGTATCCGTTATACTTGGCGCTTTCCAATTCACCCAGCACCCTTCGCACCCGGTGGGTTTTTAGCCCGGAGTTTCGCAATTCATGGCTCTTTCTGCGATTAGAGCGCCCGTTTCGGACGATTTACAGGCCGTTGATGCGTGCATTTTGCAGCGGCTACAGTCTAACGTGGTGCTGATTAACCAAATTGGTCATTACATCGTCGGCAGTGGTGGCAAGCGGTTGCGCCCGCTGATTGTGTTGCTCGCTGCGCGTGCGTGTGGCTATACCGGCGCGCATCACATTGATTTGGCAGCAATTGTTGAGTTTATTCACACCGCCACCTTGCTGCATGATGACGTGGTGGATGGCTCGGATTTGCGCCGCAATCGTGACACGGCCAACGCCGTGTGGGGCAATGGCGCGAGTGTGTTGGTGGGGGATTTTCTCTACTCGCGGGCGTTTGAGATGATGGTGGATGTCGGCGAGATGCGGGTGATGGAGGTGTTGGCACACGCGACTAATCGCATCTCTGAGGGCGAGGTGTTGCAATTACTCAACACGCACGATCCCGACACGACCGAGAGTCGCTATCTTGAGGTCATTGAACGCAAAACCGCGACCTTGTTTGAAGCCGGGGCGCGGTTGGGGGCGATTTTAGCCGGCACCTCAGCGGCGGTCGAGGATGCCGTCGCCCGCTACGGGTTGCACTTGGGGATTGCGTTCCAGTTGGTGGACGATGCGCTCGATTACGCTTCAGATGCCCACACGATTGGTAAAAATATCGGCGATGACTTGGATGAGGGCAAGCCGACGTTGCCGGTGATTCGGGCGTTGGCGGTGGGTGATGCGTCGCAGCAGGCGTTGTTGCGGCACGCGATTGAACACGGCGGCCGCGAGCAGTTGGAGGCGGTGGTTGCCGCTATTGTCGCCACCGATGCACTCGGTTATACTGCGCAGCTTGCACGCACTCATGCGCAGTTGGCGAGCGAGGCGTTGCAGGTGTTGCCGCCGTCGCCTTATCGAGCGGCGCTGATCGCCACCGCTGAATTCGCGGTTGCTCGGGCGCATTGATGGTGAAGTAAATAAGAATTAAAACGCTGTTTGATTCTTAAATGGTTGCAAATAACGTAGTCAATCCGAAAACAAACTTGCCGTGTTTTTATTGAAAAATAAACGGTCATGTTTTAGCCAGTGTTTCATGGCGGATTGGCTATTATCCAATATAACAAGGATTGAAACGTAGAGCACTGTCTTCGGGAGACAGGGGCAGTGAGATTTGCAACCAATATCCAATACAACAAGGATTAATAAATATTTCGGGGTGTAGCTCAGTCTGGTCAGAGCACTGTCTTCGGGAGGCAGGGGCCGGAGGTTCAAATCCTCTCACCCCGACCAGATTCTCTAAACAAATCAGCCGGTTAACGCCGGCTTTTTTGTGCCTGACACCAGGACATCTCAGGTGAGTTGATCGTTCCTACACGGCGGCGTGTGGACGTAATATCCCTATAAAAATCAACCAGTTAACTTTTAAATTGCGCAACGTCGGTGATTAAAACAGGCGTGACGCAGTTGAGCTGCCCGTTGTTTGATCCTGCCCTCCCACATGGCAGCTGGGCTGTTAAAGCGCTAATTAACCACCAATCAAAAACGCCCCTCGTCATTTCCGCATCTGCGGGAATCCAGACTGCACCGCCGCTGGATTCCGACCCACGCGGGAATGACAGTTAAGTTAATTAAAAACTTAACAGCTCTGCTCCCACATTGGCAACGATTCAATACCTGATTTTGTTAATCAAAATCAATTCTACTATTCACCATCGGCTCGGCATTTTCGGGAATTAACATGGCACGGCCAGCAAAGAAAAATACTGATAATACTGGGGCGACGTTGGGTTTTGAAGCGCAATTGTGGATAACATCTGATAAATTGCGCGGCAATATGGAGCCATCAGATTATAAGCATATTGTATTGGGGCTGATATTTCTGAAATACATTTCTGATGCATTTGAATCTAAACATAAAGCATTGTTGCATGAACAACATGCCGATCCTGAAGACCCAGAGGAATACTTGGCAGACAATGTGTTTTGGGTGCCAGCGCCTGCGCGGTGGTCACATCTGCGGGCGACTGCCAGACAGCCCACGATTGGCAAAGCAATTGATGAGGCGATGTTGGCTATTGAAAACAGCAATGCGTCACTTAAAGCCATTTTGCCAAAAGATTATGCCCGCCCGACATTGAATGCAATGATGTTGGGTGAATTGATTGATCTCATCAGTTGTATTGCGATGGATGAAACGGCGGATCGTTCAAAAGATATTCTGGGGCGAGTGTATGAATACTTTCTCGGCAATTTTGCCGGTGCTGAAGGCAAACGCGGTGGTGAATTTTATACGCCGCGCTCGGTGGTGCAATTATTAGTCACGATGCTGGCACCCTACCGCGGCCGTGTGTATGATCCCTGCTGCGGATCGGGCGGGATGTTTGTGCAATCAGAACGCTTTGTCGCTGAACATGGCGGGCGCAGTAGTGACATCGCAATTTATGGCCAAGAAAGTAATCATACGACGTGGCGCTTGGCGAAAATGAATCTCGCGGTGCGCGGTATTGAAGCGAATATTCAATGGAATACGGCCGGCAGTTTTCACAATGACGCCTTGCCCGATCTAAAAGCGGATTACATTCTCGCTAACCCACCCTTTAATGTTTCGGATTGGGGTGGTGAGCGATTGACGCATGATCGGCGCTGGCGTTATGGCACACCGCCCGCCGGTAATGCGAATTTCGCTTGGTTACAACACGTTTTATTTCATTTAAGCCCGACTGGTACCGCGGGCGTGGTATTAGCCAATGGTGCCATGTCATCTACGCAATCCGGTGAGGGTGATATTCGCCGCGCAATGGTTGAGGCTGACGTGGTGGATTGCATTATTGCACTGCCGGGGCAGTTGTTTTATTCCACGCAAATTCCCGCGTGTTTATGGTTTCTCGCCCATAATAAAGCACCGGCAAATGAACGCGACCGCCGCGGAGAGGTGTTATTTATTGATGCGCGCCAACTGGGTCAATTAGTAGATCGCACCCGCCGCGAATTGACGGCGGCAGACATTGCGCAAATTGCAGCGACGTATCATGCGTGGCGTGGGCAAGCGGGGCAGCCGGTGTATCAAGACGTGCCGGGTTTTTGTAAAGCGGTGACATTGGATGAGATTAGAACGTATGGGCATGTTTTGACGCCGGGGCGCTATGTCGGTGCCGATATGAGCGATGCCGAGGAGGTGCCATTTGCCGAGCGATTCGCGGCGTTGCGGGCGACACTGGAAACGCAGTTGACCGAAGGCGAGCGGTTGGCGGCGGTGATTCGGGCGCAATTAGGTTGTGTTGATCTGCTGTCAGAAGAATCGAATTAAACGGAGTTTTCCCGTATGTATACGACTTATCGTATCCGCGCTGATGAATTGAATGATGATTTTCTTGTCGCGCTTAAGATGCTGTTTAGAGACAAGATGATTGAAATAGCGGTTTCTGAGGTTGATGATGAGAGCGCCGATGAGACCGCCTATTTGCTGCGTCATCCGGCTAATCGGCAGCGCCTAATGAACGCAATTGAGAATGTCCGTGATGGACGCGTACAACACGTTAATCTCGAAATGGAATAATGAAACGCATTGTTTTTGAGCAAGAGGCTTTCGCGGATTTTACAAATTGGTCTACACAAGACAAGAAGGTTTATAAACGCATTGTCACACTCATTACGGATGTACTACGTCAACCGATACATTTTTCTTAAGCATTACTGAGCAATGCTCAGTAACGCTTAACTGCCAGTCCGCAGACTGGGGTGTATCTACCAAGGCTGCAAAAACCGATGTTTTTACAGCGCGAACTCTTTGATGCGTTTCAAGTTTTACGCCAGCAACTTGTGCTGGCAACCGCATACTCGAACTTGTTAAAGAGCGTGATTGAGTAGCACGGGCTTGGTTATCGCCATAAAATACATGCTACCCAGTCTTAGGATAACGACGGATTTTTGCACTGTCAAAGTCGTTCTCTGTCAGAAATATGCTAACGGACTCAGCATTCCTCAATCATGCTAAGCAAAACACAGTTTATTGGATAC
>NZ_JABVCQ010000018.1 GCF_014145225.1 Thiospirillum jenense | reverse complement strand
GGCAGATCAGGAAATTCGCGTTGATTGGTTGGATTATGCGTCGCATTTTCCGCATCAATCGGCGTGGTTTCGCGCCGCGCCGCAGTTCAGTTTTCAATCGGCAGTGGTGAATGGAAAAAAGACGGGGAGCGATATTAACCTGTATAAATTATTTACTGAACAATGCGTCAATTTATTGCGGCCGGGTGGCGAGTGTGGAATTGTGATTCCGTCGGGGATTTATACGGATTTGGGTGCGAAAGGCTTGCGGGATTTATTATTCGGTCAATGCGACGTGACGGGCTTGTTTTGTTTTGAAAACCGTAATGAAATCTTTGAAAACGTGCATCGTAGTTTTAAGTTTGTGGTATTGACGTTTGAAAAAGGGCAATCAACGCGGCAATTTCCAGCGGCGTTTATGCGTCATCAGGTGAATGAACTAGCGGCGTTTCCGTCATCAACGGATTTATTATTATCAGTGGAATTGATCCGCCGCTTGTCGCCCGATTCGCAGTCGGTGATGGAATTCAAAAGTGCATTGGATGTGCAAATTGCCGAAAAATTGCTGCAATTCCCGTTATTGGGTGAGACGATTGATGGCAAATGGAATCTGCGTTTAACGAATGAATTTCACATGACGAATGATAGTCATTTATTCAAAACGGCAGCGGGCGCGGGGCGGTTGCTATGGAATCTGCGGTTGACTCGTGAATTTGATATGACTAACGATAATTATTTATTTAAAACGGCAGCGGGTGTGGGGCGGTTGCCATTATTTGAAGGCAAAATGATTCATCAATTCACCCACCAATGGGCGCCGCCGAGATATTGGTTAGATGAACAAGAGGCGCGGGCGGATTTAATTGGGCGGGGTGAAGATAGTGGGCAGCAATTAGCGTATCAGAATTATCGGTTGGGATTTCGCGCTGTTGCAGCCAATACAAACGAGCGGTCATTAATATCAACATTGCTGCCCAATTTAGCTTTTGCGGGCAATTCTTTAATAGTTTCTACTCAGCCAAACGATGCTAATATTTTGTTATTTCTTGTTGCTTTGATGAATAGCTTTGTTATTGATAGCAGTATTCGCCAAAAGGTATCGCAAAATCTGAACATGTTTTATATTTATCAAATTCCAATTCCCCGCCTCACCGCCGCCGATCCCGTATTTAATCCGATTGTCACTCGCGCAGCGCAATTGATTTGCACCACGCCCGAGTTTGATTCATTAGCGGAAGCGGTGGGTTTGCACTCGCATCGTGACGGCGTGATTGATTCAACTAAACGAGTAGCGCTGCGCGCTGAATTAGATGGGTTAATTGCGCATTTGTATGGCTTAACGGAATTGGAATTCGCGCACATTTTATCTACTTTTCCATTGGTGGCGGAAGAGATTAAAACGGCGGCGATGGGGGCGTATCGGGCGGGAATGGTTAATTAAATGAGCAGCGTAGGTTGGGTTGCCCGCGTGCCGCCCCGCAATTAATCCACCATCACCAATTGGGCAACCCAACATTCCCGCTTTTGATTAAATCCCCCCAACCCCCTTTTTCCAAAGGGGGAGCTAATAAAAATGGTTAATTCAATTGAATGGAGTTGAATAGGCGGGCGGGGACATATTGGGTTGTGTACCGTTTGGATTGGTTATTCATTATTAACACCGCGCAAAGAATACAACCCAACCTACGCGGCTCCCCATTTTTATAACACGAGTGCAAAATTGCTGGTGTTAGTGTTAATATTGTTGGGGCGATAGATCGAAAGGAGATTTTCAATTATTGAACTGACAAAAGAATTGCTTGCTCAATCGCGTATCATTGCAAAAGGCCAGCGCATTCGTGATATTCAAAGACTCGTGGATGAGTACGGGGGCAGTCGAGCGCAATGGGTCAAAAAAAGTTCACCGATTTTTGAAGTCAATGGGAAACCGTGTGAATTCCATTGGTATGAGCATCATGGTATAGGACGATTTGAAATGAAACTGAAAGAAGTTTAACAATGATTATACAGCTAAAATCTAAGCATCCTGCTTATCCTGAGTTGTCGGAAGGCCGGCAGTATTTCGTATTAGGGATAGAAGCCGACGCTTATCGTATATTAAATGATTCGGGCAATCCTTACCTGTATGAACCGGCACTTTTTGATGTAATAGATAATCGAGAAGCCAACGATTGGATAACTGAATTTGGTGAAGAAGGGGAACGTTACGCTTATCCGCCATTATTAAACGTGTCAGGTTTTTTTGAAGACTACTTCGACCGAAAGCCTGAGCAGATTTCAATTTTTTGGTCTGTTGTCAATCAGCATCTAGCACGGGCGGCTTGAATAGTATAGTCAACCCAACTCACATCATCAAATGATTAACGCCTGATCATTTAACAACATGGAATAACCAACATCTATACTAGAGTTGTTTTAACGTGGATCATTAATAACTGATTCGTTTTCACGCGCCAGCGTGAGAACGCATTCGTCTAATAAAATCAAACAGTTACAATTTAATCACCTACTACATTCCCCCAAATAAAAACCCGCCCTCACCAATTGGGCGGTTTTTAATACCGCAACAGTTTCATTTCCATTCCCCACCCCGCCCGCGCAATTCTCACACCCGCCGCCGTTTGCTTTACAATAGCGCGTTATCACTCACCAATACGCGCTATTCCACCATGTTAATTCACGACCACTCCCGCCCCGGCCGCCGCGCCAGCACCCAAGCCCCATTAACCGCGCTCGCTGCCGCCGCCATCGCCGACATTCCCGCCACCGCCCGCCGTCGCCAGCCGCCCGCGTTGCCCGAAGTGTCCGAACTCGACGTGGTACGCCATTACACCCGCCTCTCACAGCGCAACTTCGCGGTAGATAGCCACTTTTACCCGCTCGGTTCATGCACGATGAAATACAATCCACGCGCCAGCCACACCCTCGCCAGCCTGCCGGGCTTTATCACCCGCCACCCGCTCGCCCCCGCCGATCACGGACAGGGCGTGTTGGCCTGTTTGCACGATTTGCAGGAAATGTTGGCGAACGTGACGGGAATGGCCGCGATTGCGCTGTCACCTGCCGCCGGTGCGCAGGGCGAATTTGCCGGCGTAGCGATGATTCGGGCGTATCACGCGGCGCGGGGCGATGCGGCGCGGACGGAAATGCTGGTGCCGGACGCCGCGCATGGCACAAATCCTGCTTCGGCAATCATGGCCGGATTTACGGTGCGCGAATTGCCGACCGACGCGGCGGGGGATTTGGATTTAACCGCGCTGCGTCAAGCAGTTGGTCCGCACACCGCCGGCATCATGCTGACCAATCCCAGCACGTTAGGCGTTTTTGAACGCAATATCGCCGCCATTGCCGACATCGTCCACGCAGCCGGCGGTCTGCTCTACTACGACGGCGCCAATTTGAACGCCATCCTCGGCCACCTACGCCCGGGCGACATGGGCTTCGACGTTATCCATTTGAATTTACACAAAACATTTTCCACGCCACACGGCGGCGGCGGCCCCGGCGCCGGCCCCGTCGGCGTCGCCGCGCACCTGATCGCGTACCTGCCCGTGCCACGAGTCGCCCACGACGGTCACGCCTACCGCTGGTTGACCGAAGCCGACTGCCCGCAGAGCATCGGGCGATTAACCGCATTTGGCGGCAATATCGGCATTGCATTACGCGCTTATGTTTATTCAAAATTACTCGGCGCGAATGGATTAAAACGTGTCGCTGAATACGCCACGTTAAATGCAAATTATTTAATGAAACGATTAACTGACGCCGGGTTTCAAACCGCCTATCCAACGCGCCGCGCCAGTCACGAATTTATTATCACCTTAAAACGTGAGGCGCAGTTATTTGGCGTGACGGCAATGGATTTTGCCAAGCGGTTATTAGATTATGGCTATCACGCACCGACGACGTATTTCCCGTTATTAGTGCCGGAATGCTTGTTAATTGAACCAACCGAAACCGAAAGTCAAGCGACTCTCGACGGCTTTATTGATGCCATGATTGCCATTCGCCACGAAGCGGAGCATACGCCTGAATTATTAAAAAATGCGCCGCATCAATTGCCGGTGAAACGACTGGATGATGTGCGCGCAGCACGACAATTGGATTTGGCGTGGCGGCCGAGCGAATAAAAAGCGGCAGTTTAATCGTTCCCATGCGCCAACGTGGGAACGCTTATGCTTCATTCATCATTGATGCGCAGGTATTGTATATGCTCGCCAAACAATCGTTCCTGTCAATTGACGATTATCTCATTAGTGAAGATGGCGCAGATTGCCGCCACGAATACATTAACGGCGAACTCTACGCCATGACTGGTGCCACTGAGAAGATGTCATCATGGTTGAATAACGATGTCGCCTGATTACGATACCGACTATTATGCGTGGTTAATCAGCAATGCCGAATCACTACGCGCCGGCCGCGTCACTGAGATTGATACAACGCGCATTGCCGAGGAATTAGAAGACATGGGCAAAAGTGAACGGCGCGCAATTGAAAGCTGGCTCAAGGTGTTGATTTTACATTTATTAAAATGGCGTTATCAACCGTTGCATCGCAGTGCCAGTTGGGCGCAATCAATTGATAATGCGCGGGATGAAATCCAACAACGCCTGCATGATAGCCCCAGTTTATTACCGCGTTTGAATGAAATGATAGTCGCTCGCTACCCTGCCGCCCGCCGTGCTGCGATGCGTGAAACTGGGTTATCATTAAACACCTTTCCAGAGGATTGCCCCTTCACGATTGCACAATTATTAGATGATGCGTTTTGGCCTGAATACGCAAATGAAATGTCTCAATAAATGATTGCAACGTCACACGGTTAATAGGTGCTACCAATGTCCACACTTGCTCAACAACCGTTCCTGTCAATTGACGATTATCTCACCAGCGAAGACGGCGCGGAGTGCTGTCACGAATACATTAACGGCGCACTCTACGCCATGACTGGTGCCACTGATCGGCATTGTTTAATTGTCGGCAATCTCTGCGCTGTATTGCGGCCACAATTGCGAGGCACAACCTGTCAATTATTCGCCAACACTATGAAAGTGCGCCTGCGTATTGCTGAACAGGACATTTTTTATTATCCAGATTTACTATTGAGTTGTGATCCAACCGACCGCGCTACTTATTATTGCACCGCACCCTGTTTATTAGTTGAGGTGTTATCTGAATCAACAGCGCGGATTGATCGGCGAGAAAAACTCTTTTCATATATGACGATTCCCAGTTTGCAAGAATACGTCATTATTGACCAATGGGAACGGCAAATCGAGATTTATCGGCGCAGCACCGATTGGGCAATAGAACGATTAACCGCTGGTCAATTGGAACTCACTTGTTTGCCAATCAGTGTGCCATTTGATGTGATTTATGAAGATGTCGAAATGGGGCGGCGTGATTGACAATTGGGTAGCGCACTGTCAGACGTGCGGATAAACTCTAACATTTGACGCATCATGTAACGGAGTCAACCATGCAATGGTCAGAAGTGATTGCGGATACCACGTTGGCCGATCTTCCGTATAAGATCGAAATGAACGAATGGGGAAAAATTGAAATGAGTCCGGCGACTAATTTTCATAGCGGGCTACAGATGGAAATAGCTGTTTTATTGCGTGAGTTATTAAAAGATGGCAAATCTTATGCCGAAATTAGTATTGAAACAGCTAAAAATGTCAAGGTTGCAGATGTGGTTTGGGCATCAAATCAATTTTTATCTCAATACGGTTTAGAAACACCCTATCATGTCGCGCCGGAGATTTGCGTGGAAGTGATGTCGCCCAGCAATACCGAGCGTGAAATGTTAATGAAAACGGAATTATACTTAGAACGGGGCGCACAAGAAGTATGGATTTGTTTGGCAACTGGTCAATTGCGCTTTTTTACATCGGCAGGTCAACAAACGCATTCGCCATTGTGTCCAGATTTCCCCACAGTCATTCAACCCTAATGTGTCAATTTTTATTCATTGGACAGCAACAGAGTAGTAGTGCATGGCATATCAAAATGAAAAAGGCTTAAAGCGCGTTATTAAAGCGTTCGGGTATTCAATGCAAGGTTTCAAAGCCTGTTATCAATTAGAAGAAGCATTCCGTCAAGAAGTCATCTTGCTCATTCCATTAGTACCACTCGGATTGTGGCTCGGTGAAACGCCAATTGAACGGGCAATGCTCGTGGGCAGTTTAATGCTAGTACCGATTGTCGAATTACTCAATTCAGCGATTGAAGCAAACGTTGATCGCGTGGGATTAGAACGGCATGAATTGTCCGGTCGTGCTAAAGATATTGCGTCGGCTGCGGTATTTAGCAGCATTGCGTTTGCCTTAGTGATTTGGGCGTTAATTCTAGTGCCGCGCTGGCTATAATGACCATCAAATAATCGTTCTTATGCGCCAACGCGGGAACGTGCTTAATAGATAATAATCATATGACGCATCATCATCACCACGCCCCCGGCGAGTTTTTACCACTCGCTATCGCCGTATTAACTGTCTCCGACAGCCGCACAGCCGCAAATGACCAATCAGGCGAATTATTGCAAAATAAAATCATTAACGCCGGACACTGTCTTGCCGCTCGAACACAAAGCACTGATGACATTTATCAATTGCGGGCGCTATTATCAACTTGGATTGCCGAGAAAAGCGTACAAGTCATTATCACCACCGGCGGCACCGGCGTGACGGGACGTGATCGCACTCCAGAAGCCGTGTTACCATTATTGGATAAAGCACTGACTGGCTTTGGAGAATTATTTCGCCAATTATCTTTTGCGCACATTGGCACTGCAACCATTCAATCCCGCGCTCTTGCTGGGATTGCGAATGGCACCCTGATTTTTTCATTACCCGGATCACCAGCCGCTTGTCAATTAGCCTGGGATGACATCCTCGCCGCGCAATTAGATCGCCGCACCAGCCCGTGTAATTTCGTGCAATTATTACCGCGATTATTAGAACAATGACTACTATCCAATCCAATTCAATAACCAATAATACTTGTGCAATGGATGACCGTCCTATTCCGGTCGCGCAAGCCTGCGGTTATCTATTAGAACAGGCGCACTCGGTGAATGAAACTGAATTAGTCACTTTGAATAAAGCACTGGGGCGGGTGCTGGCTGTGCCAATCATTAGCCCAATAGATTTGCCCGTGTGGGATCAGAGCGCGATGGATGGCTATGCGATTAACAGCGCCGATTTAACTGCCAATCAAACTGATTGGAGTATTAGCCAACGCATTGCGGCGGGACAGGCGAGTGCGCCATTATTACCGCATACCACCGCACGGATTTTCACCGGCGCACCGCTGCCAATTGGAGCGAATACGGTGATTGTGCAAGAGGCTTGTCAAGTCAATGACAATCGAATGCAGTTAATTGATTCAACCATGAGCGCGGCAATTAAACCCGGAGCAAATGTGCGGCGGCGCGGTGAAGATGTCGCCAATGGTCAAACATTAATCACCCCGGGTACGCGCTTACAACCGCAACACCTGGCATTAATTGCCGCTGTTGGTATTGATGCAATCAGCGTATATCGGCGGGTGCGTGTGGCGATCATTGCGAGTGGTGATGAATTAGTTCCGCCTGGTCAGTCATTAAACGCCGGGCAGATTTATAATTCCAATAGCACCCTATTAACTGGACTACTAACTCAATTAGAGTGCGATGTGTTAGAATGCGGTCAAGTGAATGATAACCGCGCTGCGACCGAATTGTTATTAACCCAAGCGGCGGCCAACGCTGATTTAGTGATCGTGAGTGGCGGCGTATCAGTCGGCGATGAAGATCACGTCCGCCCGGCCATTGCGCAATTAGGCACGGTGGAATTAACGCAGGTGGCAATGCGCCCTGGTAAGCCATTGGTTTTCGGGCATATTGGCACGACACCAATTCTAGCCACGCCCGGCAATCCTGTGTCATTATTTGTCACGTTTCATTTATTCGCCCGCCCGTTAATATTGGTGATGCAGGGCATATTAGGCATTGTCACACCGCCGACTATTCCCGCTCGGGCGGCATTTAATTGGTCAAAACCAGATAAACGCTGCGAATATCACCGCGCTCGTTTAGAATGGACTGATGCCGGTCAAGCAATGGTGCAGGTCTTTCCCAGTCGCTCATCCGCAGCAATTACATCATTAACATGGGCAAATGGATTGGTAATGATTCCGCCGCACACCACCCTTATTGAAGGGGATGCCGTGACCTTTTTACCGTTTTATTCGCCACTGTAATTTTATTTGTTGACTGAGTCATTAATTACGCTACAGCCAATGCTCTCTAATTTAACGATGCCAACGTTCATCACGCTTACATTAATGATTGGCGGCGGCGTGATTTTATTAATCAGTGTGATTTGGTTTTATTACCGCCGTCACCCGCGCAGTGCTATTTATTCATCCACCACTGCCCCAGCGCCCAGCGCTCTCACCACTGAGGCGGCAACGATGTCTGAGCAGGCGCTCGTGCCAACAGAAATCAGTGTTAATTCAAAAACTTGGCGCCCACCGCCGCGTGAGCAATTGTTGCGACGGCAGGAGGCACTGCTGCGGTTGACAGCAGCCGCGCCGTCGTATCACGAGCCAGCGCGTCACGGTAATCACTCGCATCCGATTGATTTACATAATGAAATGTCACAGCGGCTAGAGATCACTGACGGTCACGCCGCGCATCCCAATCCCGCCGCGCTGGTGTTGAGCAGTGGGCGAAATGGAACACCGCGAGTATCGCGTATTGGGCGGCAACGACAAGGATTAGAAAGTTTAATTACGGAATTGCCATCATCGGCGAATGACACTGATAAATAATGGTAATGGTAACGCATGAAAATACTAATAAAAACTGACGCGGTTTAATTCACACTTGCCCAATTGGTGCCCAGCATGACGCGAATGCCACCTGAATCAACCGCATTACCGCAACCCGTGACCGAAGTGGTCGCGGTGGTCAGTCAACGCGCTGGCATCGGGCGCACCACCACCGCCGTCAACCTCGCATTGGCGCTCGCCGCCGCCGGGCGTCACGTTTTATTACTTGATTTAGACCCGAAAGGCGATACGGGGCGCTGTTTGGTGCGCGGCGGCGGGCAGGGTCACGGTCACGCCGGCAGCGAGCGCGTATTGCTGGAAGCGGCGCTCACCCGAGATATGTTGGTTGCAACCGAAATACCTGATTTATATCTTGCCCCTGCCGGCAGTGCATTAGGCCGAATTGAAAGTGAATTAACTTTAATGGGTGATAGCCGCACCCGTTTATATCAGGCACTGATTACACTGCCGGCAATGCCACTCACATTTGACCACATTATTATTGATTGTCCAGCGACGCTTGGGCTATTAACTTTAAATGCACTCACCGCCGCGCATCGCGTCCTGTTACCAGTGATCGCCGACGCGCAAGCCGTCACCGAGCTTGGCAATATTCTCAAGACAATCAGTCGGTTACGCGCCAGCTTCACCCACCCACTGTACGGCGTTTATGCCCTAATTAGCCAAACCGATCAGGCGCCCACTGCCGCATTGACGCAATTGCAGCATGATTACGAGCGAATGCTGCTTACCACCACCATTCCTTTTGCCGCCGCGCTACGCGATTCATCTGAATTAGATCGGCCAGTATTAGCGCAGGGCATTGAAACGCCAATCAATCAAGCATATCTTACATTGGCGGCTGAATGGCTCACGTTAAATGAAACCGGCGATCAAGCAGATGGTACTTGGCAATTAAAAACTCAGCAAATGCGTATGAATTACCATCGCACCGCTATACAAACGCGCATTGCAGCCTGGTTAATTGATCCGTCGTCCTTATTATATGATCCGACCGAGGCTATGCGCCATCAAGACGCGGTAGTATTAGAAGAACTATTTCAAGTCACCCAGCCGGCGCGGCGCTTATCAATTAAACAGCCGCCAGTTTTAGTGAGCGCCGTATTATTATTAGTCGTGTTATTACCGTTATTGGGCTGGTGGCGTGGCTGGCAATTCGATCAACAATGGCGAATTGAACTTGGCGCTCTGTTGATTGGAAAAGCTGGCTATTGGCAAGCCGGCAGCCAGTTGTTAGCACTGGCTGATGCAACCGCTTATCGTGAATTGTTATTTGCCACGCAGCTGATTGAAAATAACCGCGCTCAATTATTGCAATGCAGCGAACATGCGCAGCACACTCGTGATTCAACCAATTGCACAATCCGCGTACTACCCAAATGAACAGTGGCGCAACGTGGGTAATCAGTGGTGCGGTATTAGTGATTGCAACTGGTATTCACTCTGCCCCGCCACCGACCATTTTACCATTACCGCACCCGTCTATTAATCCTGATCCACGCTGGGTTAATCAATTACCATCGCTCATCTTACCCTTGCCTAAACCCGCCGCGCATTCTATTCAGATAGCACCACTCTCTATTCGTCAAGCGCCCCCATCTGAATTATTAAAACCAGAGTCAAATCAACCAATCACACCATTAAATCCTGCCTTTGCCAGTGAATTACTCGCAGCAGACTGGCCACCACTATTGTTAGAAAATGATCCATTGGATAACAATAGCAATGAGCCAAATGAGGCGGCGGAGATGATTAAAGTTTTAGAAACGACAGCTATTGGCCGGCCGCGTTCTCAATTAGCACCAACACACTTATTATCGCCAATAAGATCGCGCTACCGCTGGCATGTACAATTATTAGCGGGGCGCTCGTTAGAACGAGTCAAAGTAGATCAACGCACCTTTGTACAACGCTATGGCTTTTTATTACAGGGATTAACCTTGACGATTAGTCAATCGCGTTATGGCGATGTCCGTGATGAATTTTACCGCCTGCGCGCAATTGAATGGTCAAATAAAGCCAGCGCAGTGGACTGGTGTCATCAATTGCGCACCAATGGCCATCAATGTTTTGTCACGCGCATTACTTTACCCGCAACACCGGTCATCACACCTTAAAACCTGTGTTAATAAAACAGGTTCACTGCAACAAAAAACATCAATAATGACTCAACTAAACCCGCCCCCGCCAACATTGCAAGTGCGTTTTCAATTACCCAATGGCAAATTAGGCGTACCGTATCAGGCCGTGATTACTGGTCAATTAAACAGCGGCGCTTCAGTTGACATTTTATCAATGACACTACCATCGGAATTGGGGTTAAATTTTAATGCTGATACTAATGAATTACATGGAATACCAACACAATCTGGCGATTACACTGTGACCATTAACTGGCAAATAAATGCGCAGCAATCTTATTGTAGTGATTGTCTATTTATCATTAACCCTGATCCAAAACAATTGTGGAAAATTCTTGAGCCAGCGCCAACTGAACCCTATGCAAAACCGCATCAAGCGCATCAATTCTTGCCGAATGACACTGTCAATCTTCTTGCAGCCAGCACTCGTGGTCGTGCTCATGCGCACATTGGCCAATTCCGTGACGATGATTATTTCATTAATTATCATCCCGCCAGCGGCTGGAGCGTATTATTAGTTGCCGATGGCGCAGGGAGCGCAAAGTTTTCCCGTGAAGGGGCAAAACGTGCCGTCAAAACTGCGGGTGAATATTTAATAATGACATTGGCGAGTGACTTGGCTACACCATTAGAAACTGTATTAAACAACTGGCAGGAGCAGGCAATAGATGATACGCAACTATTAATTACACAGAGCCAACCGTATTGTCATCTTTTATTCAATACCGCCGTCATACGGGCAATTGAATCATTAGAACAAGCCGCGCAAGAACAACATGCTAACGTTAATGACTATGCCACAACCTTATTAACGGCAATCGTTAAACGCCATGCACACGGCACTTTTATCGCAACCTGTTGGATTGGTGATGGTGCGATTGCCGCATATGATGCAGCAGGCATTGTATCTCTATTAAGTATACCAGACAGTGGTGAATTTGCTGGTCAAACTCGCTTTTTAGCGCGTACCATGTTAATAAATTCAGCGTTATCTGATCGCATTCGGATTGGTTACTATTCTAATTTAACGGCATTAATATTAATGACCGACGGACTTTCTGACCCGCGCTTTGAAACTGATAATGAATTGCGCGATGTCCGCCATTGGGATGAACTGTGGAATGAATTAGTGCCATTGCTCGATACACCAAATCCTAGCCAAGCATTAATTGATTGGCTCGATTTCTTTTCGCCTGGACACCATGATGATCGTACATTAGCTTTACTATGGTAAGCAATTTTATTTGCGGTTATCTATACAGCGTTGGGAATTAATGCAATGCTAAATATCATCACTTGCAAAACTTTAGATGGTAAAAAAGTTGAATTTGTAAATACAATGATTGGCAGTGGCAGCATGAAAGAAGTGTATTTCGCGCCGGACAAATCCTATGTCGTTGCCTTTTATAAGAAACCACCAGATACGCAAGCACAAGACCGTTTGCGGATGATTACGGGACAATACCGTGACAGCATTTTTAATCAAATTGGCGGTGACTATTGGCAACGATTGTTTTGTTGGCCGACTGCATTAGTCGAATATCAAGGGCAACAGGGTATTGTCGCTCCAACCTATTCCAAACATTTCTTTTTTACCTATGGTTCACGCAATAATGACATGCTGAATATTCAGGGTAAAGAAAAAGAAGGGAAATGGTTTGCGTCGGCAAATTTGCGTAATCGTTTAGTGGATCCGCGTGAATTAGGGGATTGGTTAAATCATCTCAAGATTGGTTTATTATTAGCACGGGCGGTGCGGCGAATGCACATGGCGGGATTAGCACATTCAGATTTATCTTATAAAAATGTGTTAATTGATCCGTCGCATGGGTTGGCGTGTGTGATTGATATTGATGGATTGGTGGTGCCAGGTAAATATCCCCCTGATGTCGTTGGAACACCAGATTTTATTGCACCTGAAGTTATTAAAACTGCGCATTTAGCCAAACAAGATTCGCAGCGTTATTTGCCCTGTCGAGACACTGATCTTCATGCGTTGGCGGTATTGATTTATATGTATTTACTCTATCGCCATCCGTTGCGTGGTGGTAAAATCCATGATTTGAATAATGCACAAGAAGACGAGCGCTTGGCAATGGGTGCAGCGGCGTTATTTATTGAAAATCCAACCGATTTAAGTAATCGGATTCATATTGCTGACATCAAATCAACGGAATTACCCTGGCTGAATACAGATCAATTACCGCTCACGCTGACGGGGCCGTATTTGGCGCCGTTATTTATGCAAGCATTCATAGATGGATTACACAATCCAGCGCAACGCCCATCGGCAAATGATTGGGAAACGGCACTTGTTAAAACTATTGATTTAACACTACCTTGTTTAAATCCGCACTGTGAACAACGATGGTATGTATTTGATAATCGCATTGCACCTACTTGCCCATTTTGTGGCACTGCATTTCGTGGGCAATTACCTGTATTAAATCTGTATTCGTCGCGTCAAGCGGGTGTGTTCCGCCCCGACAATCATCGGTTATTAGTATGGCCAGGGCAGAAATTATTTGCATGGCATGTAAATAGTCGAATTGCACCTAATGAAAAACTGACAGATGTACAAAAAAAACGAGTAGGATATTTTGAATTTCATTGTGGGCGCTGGCGATTAGTAAATGAAAACATGCCGGGATTACTTGATGTGACGGATAAAAATAATAAGAAAAAAGTTATAATAGGAGACGCATTAACGCTGCGAGATCAGCAGCAAATTATATTAGATCAGGGCGATGATGGTCGCCTGATCGTTGTACAAATAATTGAAGTCTAACGCTACTTTAGTTAAATAACGGGATGAAATAATGAATAAGCATTATATCTATAGTACTGATGCGCCGCAGGCAATTGGTCCGTATTCGCAGGCGGTGCGGGTTGGGCAACATGTTTATTTATCGGGACAAATTCCATTGGATTCTGCGACATTAGAATTAGTGACGGGCGATATGGCAATGCAGGCACGGCGTGTATTTGATAATTTACAAGCGGTTGCGGGAGCAAGTGGCGGCAATTTATCTGATGCTGTGAAACTCACCATCTATCTAACTGATTTAAGTCAATTCGCCATTGTGAATCAAGTGATGGAAGAATACTTCACTGCACCCTATCCTGCGCGTGCCACATTAGGTGTAGCCGCTTTACCCAAAGGTGCGGCAATTGAAGTAGAAGCAATTTTAATACTGTCCGATTAAAAAAGCGGGCAGTATTTGGTAAAATTTGTTCAAGAGTTATTCAACTATCTGCCGCCACAGTGATTGGGTTGTCAACGTGGCAACCCCATCCATTAGCTACTGTTTGATTATCAATTGATTGAAGCGTATTTCAATCGTTTTAACAAACTGATCGAATTGCTCAAAACCGGTTAATTCCATCATGTCATAATCATATTGTCGTTGCCGTTTCTGTTGATATTCGTCTAGTTGTTTTAGCTTTATTGAAAAATCATTGGGCAATTCCAGTTCAAGTTGTTGATAAATAGCGTTAATAGTCGTGAATAACTGGCTGACAAGGTGACGCCAAGTGATTGGAATTTGACGTTCTAAAGGGATTTGTTGTTGACATAAGCCCGTTAAATACAAGCTGTCATCACGCATTCGTTGAATAAAAACATCGTGCCAATTGGGTAAACTCATTGGGTCAATGCCGTTTTTTGCCTGTGTTGAAGTGCGCATCAATCCAGATAATGAACTCATAAATGCCGCTGCTGGACGAGTAACAATAATGAACCGCGCCTCGGGATAGAGCGCTATTAACGCGGGTATTTTAGTGTGACTGGTGACTTCTTTTGATAAATAATAGGCTGTTGGTTGTTGCCGTAAATATGCAATTTTTTTAATCACTAAATGATGCGTATTGAGCATCTGTTGTCGTACGCCCGCTGGCAATGATTGAAATTGATCCACCGTGTGCAATAGTGTTGGATAGGGAAAGCGTAAAAAAATAAAAAAGTGATGTAAAAAACACTCCTCAAAAAAAATACCATCTTCTTCCCAATCAGCCAATGTATCTGGGTGCATTTTTGCCGCTAAACGCCCGGCAACTGTATTTGGCCAATAATTCTTAGTCGCTAGACGGCGATTAATACCAAATAGCGCAAATAACTGTTGTACACAAATAAACGGGTAACGCCATTCGCTATGCCGAATGGCAAAGAAATGTTGATAATCATTGGCAAGTGTGCGGTGCAATAAGGTTGTACCACTGCGCGGCTGACCGACAATAAAGATCGGTTTAATCATGGTAAAGCGGTATTCAGGAAATAACCACTCATCTAAATACCAAAATAACGTCCATATTGGATTCATTAGTCCGCATTTTAATAAAAACACGGCTTGTTTGTATTTGGCAGTCAGGGTCACTTGAGATGACCAGTTTAATAAAACATACCGCCATAATAAAAAATAGGTTGGCCAATAAGGAAAATGGCTGAATCGTGCTATTAACGTGTAGCTTAAAACGATTGCACTGATGATTAATACGCTGGCTAACATACCCTGTTTAATATCCTATCAATAATGAGTTTATTGTGCAGATAGCTGTTGGATTATTTGTTCGACCATTGCAACACGTTGTTCCGCTGTTGTTATTGCTGCAAAAAATTTTAGGGCGCCCCGCGCCGGGTCAAACTTAAACAGTTTAGGTTTAGTTTGTATTAATTGTACGAGACGTTTATGGTCAATACTGGGTTGTTCATCAAATAAAAAACGTCCACCATTTGCGCCAACTTCTATTTTACGAATTCCTAAAGGCTGGGCGCATAGTTTTAATTTCGTGACTGCAAACAGATTTTTTGCTGGCTCAGGTAATAATCCGAAACGATCAATCATTTCAACTTTTAAGACACGCAATGTTTTACTATCAGTAGCGCTGGCAATTCGTTTATAAGTGACTAGGCGAATGTGAACGTCGGGTAAATAATCACTTGGCAATAATGCAGGTATCCCCAAATCAATCTCAGTACCGTGACTTAATGGCCGATCTAGTTCGGGTGATTGACCAGATTTTAATGCCATGACAGCACGTTGTAATAACTCCATGTATAAACTAAACCCAATTTCATGGATTTGCCCCGACTGTTCATCACCTAATAATTCACCCGCCCCGCGAATTTCTAAATCATGGGTTGCGAGCGTAAAACCCGCCCCTAACTCCTCTAATGATGCAATCGCTTCTAAACGCTTTTTGGCATCTTCAGTCATTGTTGCCGCTGGCGGTACAATTAAATACGCATAAGCACGATGGTGCGAGCGTCCAACTCGTCCGCGCAATTGATGCAATTGTGCCAAACCAAGTTTATCCGCTCGGTTAATTAAAATCGTATTGGCATTAGGGACATCAATACCGCTTTCAATAATCGTTGTGCAAATTAAAATCCCGAAGCGCCGATGATAAAAATCCTGCATCACCCGCTCCAATTCAGCCGTACGCATTTGACCATGCGCAATTTGCACCCGTGCTGTTGGTAGTAATGTTGCAACACGTTGGGCGGTCTGTTCTATGGTATCCACTTCATTATGCAAAAAATAAATTTGTCCACCACGTTGTAATTCACGCTGACAAGCTTCTTGAATGAGAATGTCATTCCAGGATGTAATCACTGTTTTAATCGGATGACGTGCCACTGGCGGAGTAGCAATAATAGATAAATCCCGCATTCCTGACATAGCCATATTCAAAGTACGCGGAATAGGCGTGGCGGTCAAAGTTAATACATCCACCTCTGCGCGCAAATGTTTTAATTGTTCTTTATGTCGCACACCAAAGCGATGCTCTTCATCAACAATAATTAAGCCGAGATGTTTAAAACGAACATTGGGTTGTAATAATTTATGCGTACCAATAATAATATCAATGCTGCCATCTGCCAATCCATTCAAGATTTGCGACTGTTCTTTTGCACTCCGAAAGCGCGATAGGCTATCAATACAAATTGGCCAATCCGCAAACCGATCCAAGAAATTTTGATAGTGTTGTTGCGCTAATAACGTCGTTGGCACCAATACAACAACTTGACAACCACCGCTCACCGCCACAAAAGCGGCGCGCAATGCCACCTCGGTTTTGCCGAACCCCACGTCACCGCACACGACACGATCCATCGGTTTTTGGTCAGCCATGTCGCGCAAAATGGCATCAATCGCTCGTTGTTGATCGGGGGTTTCCTCAAACGCAAAAGCATCAGCAAAAGCAACATAATCCGTCCCAGGGTCGGGGAACACATGCCCCTGACGCGCACTGCGCCGGGCATATAAGTCCAGCAATTCTGCTGCTACATCATTGATTTGTTTAGTAATTTTTTGCTTAGTACGTTCCCATTGGTCGCTACCCAACCGATGTAACGGCGCTTGTTCGGCAGTGCCGCCGGTGTAACGTGAGATCAAATGCAGCGAACTGACCGGCACATATAACTTAGCATTTTGCGCATATTCGAGGGCCAAAAACTCGGTTTCGATCCCACCAACAGTGAGCGTTTGCAATCCCAAAAACCGTCCAATGCCATGTGTCTCATGTACCACAGGCGCACCAGAATGCAACTCCGTCAGGTTGCGAATGATGGTATCAGGGTCACGTTCTCGGGCAAATTGTTGCGGTTGACGCACACGTTCGCCATACAATTGGGTGGCAGTGATGAGCGCGAGTTTTTCATTCGGTAATAAGAGCGGTTCTTCAATTGGTGCAATTGTCAGCGCACATGGCATATTACCGTGAATAAATTCAAGCCAACTATTTATATTCACAGGGTGAATAGCAAAACTGGCTAATTGTTCATTCAACAATTCGCGCCGCCCAGCACTTTCCGCAACAAATAACACCCGTTGCTGTGCTGTTTGCATAAATGATTGAAGCGCATGGGCAGGCGCCTGATTTCGCGCTTGAATCACTAATGAAGGTGGCATTGCTGTAGCAAAATTATACACGGCTGCATAGCCTTTACGCCGTTCGTTAATTGAATCAGTTTGCCAATTGATACCCGGCAATTGATTAAGGTGGGCAGCAAATTGATCTGCCGTGAGATACAGTGCAGATGGTGGTAATAACGGCCGTTCAATATCATGACGGCGCTGTTCATAGCGGGAACAGATGGTATCAATAATTTTTTGGGCGGATGAACGAATTGTGGAAGACTCAATGATTAATGTTGTGGCGGGTAAATAATCAAATAGAGTCGCCGTGTCATCAAAAAATAATGGCAAGTAATATTCTATTCCTCCAGGAAAGCGGCCGGCGGAAACTTCATTATAAATTAAACTCACTTTTGGATCATGATCTATTGCTGCACGATAGCGTTGGCGAAATCCTGCAATTGCTTCTTCTGTCACGGGGAATTCCCGTGCCGGCAATAAATAAATCTCTTCTTGTTTGTTTTTAGATCGTTGCGTATCAGGATCAAAGGTACGGATCGAATCAATTTCATTGTCAAACAGATCAATACGCAGCGGTGCTTTGCTACCCATTGGAAATAAATCTAATAATGCACCGCGTACCGCAAATTCACCGTGTGTAATCACTTGTGAAACGCAGCGATAACCTGCACGATCTAGTCGTGTTCGGAGTTGATCTAAATCGAGGCGTTCGCCACGTTTTAATACAAATGAATACGCATCTACATAATCACGCGGTGGTAATTTAGCTAATAAAGTGGCAATGGGGACAACTAATATACCTCGTGTGTATTGTGGCAAGCGATGTAGAGTTAATAATCGTTTAGAAACTAATTCTGGTAGTGGTGAAAAAATATCATAAGGCAATGTTTCCCAGTCAGGAAAATTGAATACTATAATTGAATCATCGGGTGATATTTGGTGTAAAAAAAACTGTAACTCCGCTTGCAAACGTGTTGCTTCAGCGGTATCAGTCGTAATCACCAAAACATATTGTTTAATTTGATATGCGACCTGTGCAATAGCAAGCGCCGCAGCGGCGCCCTGTAAATTGCCCCACAATAAGCGCGTATTAACTCCATCAGGTATGGGGGGGGCTAGAGGTGAATAGGTAACAGAAATTTGATTCATGGATTATTTCAAATAAATTGGAAAAATAAAGGAAACCGTCTGCTGATTAAATGATCTGACAAGATTCTTCAGTCAACAAAGTTTAGATTGACAATTTTCATTGTCAGAAAAAATTATTTTTGTTAGCTTAGTGTAGATCATAAGATACTCGCGCATAGCATGGCAGTTAGCATCTCACTATTAGTGATGTGCTGTTTAGTACAACTGCCTTTAGATGTTTAATCTGTTGATGATTTTGGTAGGCGCTTGATATTTTAATATGGTTTGATTATTTCACAACTTGCATTTAAGGTAAATACATAATGGATAACTTTACTCGTAACTACAGCATCGTTCTAGGTATTATTGTTGTATTATTATTAGGGATGTGGATTAAATCTATATGGCAGCCGCGTGTTTGGGAGTTGAATGACTTACTTGCTTCCGACACAGAGCTTGCTAATTATCCCTATCAATTTCGCTTGCGCTCACTACAGAACGGAATGGCTATTCTGTCAACCCCGCGTTCATTTGAGTTGCCAGCTATACAATTTTTGCCCATTATTCACCCGGAACTTGCCAATTTAGCACAAGATGATCCGCGTATGATTGAAGCGCAGCAAGAGTTAATCAATCATCAAAAACGCGCTCAAGTGTTAATGTTGGGTCAAGAAGACATAAAGAAAGTGGATTGGGAATTAGATGTACGCTGGTTGGCAGATCATGGCATTCAATTGCCAACTCGTTAAATCACTACTTCAATAGTGAACCATGCGGATTATATGCTGTTAGATAAACTGGCAGCATACATAATACCATACGGATTAAAAAATGTAACTCTAGGGAATAAAAGTAAATAACACGGCAGCTTCAGTTAATTCGATTAGCGCCCCTGCAGTATCGCCCGTGAAACCACCAAGACGATGGCACATGCTATACCGCCAAATAAAAAACACTGCAACCATGACCGATAATATCAATACTGATTGGAACTGAAACCATCCAACGGTTGCTAGGATGACTACAATAAAAACCGCCCATGCGCTGCGACGTGGTAGGTATTGACGCAAAGCAGCACCCAAACCATCAGGGCGGGCGGCGGCGGTAGTAACTGCTAATAGCAATAATTGACTACGCGCTAATAACGGTGTCCAAATGAGCGCAGTGATAGCCAGTGTTTGACTTGTCGTTAATAAGCTATGAATTGCTGACCATTTTGTTAATAATACTAGCACAATTGCGGTGGCACCCATTGTGCCAAGATGCGGGTCTTTTAGAATCATAAAAGTTCGTTCACGATTACCCAACCCACCTACCCACGCATCAGCGCAATCGGCTAGTCCATCTAAATGAAGTGAGCCAGTGAGCCATACCCATGCAATGATGATAGCAATAGCGGCGCTCTGTGAAATCCACATTGCAAATAGCCAGGCAAAACATCCTAATAATGCGCCTAATAGTAACCCGACAATCGGATAAGTTAATGCTGCTTGTCCGGATTCATTTGGCGTAATTGGATATGGATCAGGCAGCGGAAAACGAGTTAAAAAACGTGTAGCTATCCAAATCGCTCGAATGACGCGCATTAACAACCGCCCAACTGGTTTAATCTGGGTCATTATTTGATTCATCTCAGCAGCAATTTATTAAAAAGTTGCGACGAAATATGTCCAATGATGTGTCCGTTATTATTGATGAGTTGTTAGTTAACATTTGAACACACATATTTAAGCAACAGTCAAAAAATGATGAACTTCTTCCTGATTTAACCAGCGTCGCATCAATGGATTTATCAATTCTTGGTGTCGTTCTATAATCCAATCTGCTAATAACCGTGCCGCGGGTACTAACGGTGCATCGCGTAGTGGATCGACTAATCGCCATATTGTCATTCCAGCTTGACGTGTTCCTAATACTTCGCCCGCACCACGCAAACGTAAATCGGCATCGGCAATTTGAAAACCGCTGCATTCTTGACGCAAAATATTGAGACGTTCAGCAGCGGCGGCGGTTAATGGTGGACGGTACAATAATAAACAAAAACTGGCAGCATGACCACGTCCAACCCGCCCGCGTAATTGATGTAATTGCGCTAATCCAAGACGCTCAGGATTTTCAATAATGATTAAACTGGCATTAGCGACATCAACACCCACTTCAATGACTGTTGTGGCAACTAATAAATCTAATTCGCCCGCAATAAATGCCGACATCACGGGTTCGCGTTCAATTGCTTTCATGCGACCATGTATGAATCCAATCCGCAATTCTGGCAATTGCCCAATTAAGTTAGCTGCTGTTACTTCCGCAGCTTGGCATTGCAAAACATCTGATTCTTCAATTAATGTACAAACCCAATAGGCTTGCCGTCCTTGTGCGCAGGCGGCGCGCACTCTTTCAATCACTTCAGCCCGACGTTGATCGGGTACTGCAACAGTCGTAATTGGCTGGCGGCCAGTTGGTAATTCATCAATTACAGATAACTCTAAATCAGCGTATGCAACCATTGCTAATGAACGGGGAATTGGCGTCGCTGTCATAATCAATTGATGTGGAATACGCCCATGCGCTTCACCTTTTGCGCGTAATAATAATCGTTGCTGTACACCAAAACGATGTTGCTCATCAATAATGACCAAACCTAATGCAGCGAATTGCACTGCCTCTTGAAACAGTGCATGAGTACCAACTATAATTGCTGTGTTTTCATTACGAATGCGCGTCAAAATATGACGTCGTTCAGCACCTTTATGTCGACTAGATAAAGAAATAGGTTGCAATCCCAATGGATTAAGCCAGCGGCGCAAGTGACTAAGATGCTGTTCTGCTAATAATTCAGTTGGCGCCATTAACGCGGCTTGATAACCTGCCTCTATTGCTTGCAATGCTGCTAATACCGCGACAATAGTTTTTCCCGAACCAACATCCCCTTGTAATAATCGCATCATTGGCTGTGTCTGCACAAGATCACAGGTTAGTTCATTAATCACGCGCTCCTGTGCCGCAGTCAGTGTAAATCCTAATCCTGCCCGTAATTGTTTGCGTAGATGTCCATTGCCAATTAAGGCGGTGGCGCTAAAATGATTACGGCAGGTGCGTAGTTGTTGTAAAGCTAACTGTTTAGCTAAAAGTTCTTCTAATACGATGCGTTGAAATGCCGGATGGTGCCGTTTGATAAGTGCATCTATGTCAATCGTGGCGGGCGGATAATGGAGTAAACAAAATGCCTCAACTAAAGTTGGCAAAGACAGTTTAGTTAACTGTTCAGGTGGAATAAACTCAGGCAACAAGTCATCTGCTGAGATTAAAACAGCTAAGGCTTGTTTGGTTAAATGACGCCATATTAATTGGGTAATACCGGCTGTTGAAGGGTATACCGGAGTTAAGGTTGTCGCGGTGGTGATAGGGTCAAACTGTGGATAAAAATCACATTCCGGATGAATCATTTCTAAATCATAAGGTCCCTGACGGGCTTCACCGTAACAGCGCAATTGATTGCCACGAGTGAATTGGTGAATTTGCGCTGAAGAGAAATGAAAAAAGCGTAAAATCAACAATCCACCACTATCATCACAGAGTGTAACTTTTAATGACCGCCGTTTGCCGTGACTAAATGCGACACTCATGATAGTGCCTTCAACTACGACTTCTTGTCCGACTCTTAAATCCGCAATGCAGTGCGCTCGTGTTCGATCTTGATAGCGAATAGGTAGATGCAATAGCAAATCAAAAACAGTCGCAATACCAATCCGTGCTAAACGAGTAGCAACTTGTTCACCGACACCAGGCAGTGTTTTAACTGATAATTCTTCAAGTGCGGTGCGATTCGTTAGGGATTGGGTTGCGTAGCTAATGAGAGTTTCACCAAGTTGTTTCGGTGCTGTGAAAGTATAATCCCATTTGGATTATTTTGTTCAACAATTGATCTGATTATTCGTAATTTTACTGTATTTTCTTGTATTAGTTAAGGGGGTTATTGCTTTAGTTGTGAAACTATCACTTTGGTGTGGCGCTGTAACCGATATAGCTTTAAGTGTTTAATCAATTAAATATATTTTCCGCGTTTAAACCGATATAAATGGCAATTTAGAATAAAAATTCTGCATTTAATAATGCACCTAGTTGATTTAAACGTGTTAGAATGCGTGACCAATTGTGAGTGAGGTGCATTATTATGTTGACACTGACAACACTAGCACAGCAAATACGGCAAATCGCATTCGCTGAAATCCTCCCCCGCTGGCGGCAAACGCCGGTGGAAATTAAAACAGACGGTAGTTTTATTACCGCCGCAGATTTAGCGGTGCAAAATCGTTTAATGGCTGTTTTGCGTGATCATGATCCGTACATACCGATTTTGAGTGAAGAATTACCCGCTGCTGAACAATCGTCATTACTTGCAGCTGCAATAAACGGCAAACGATTTTGGTGTCTTGATCCAGTGGACGGTACCAGTAATTATGCCTGCGGGTTTCCGTATTTCGCCGTGTCATTAGCATTATTCACGGCCGGTCGCGCACAATTAGCCATTGTTTTTGATCCAGTGCATGATGAATGCTTTACGGCAGAACGCGGTCAGGGCGCTTGGTGTAATGGTCAACCAATCACACCATTTGCGCCCAGTCCATTATTAACCAATGCGTTGGCAATGATTGATTTGAAACGCTTGCCAGCGGCGCGTTTAGCACCATTATTAACAAACAATACCTTTCGGTCACAGCGCAATTTAGGCTCAGTTGCATTAGATTGGTGTTGGTTAGCCGCCGGGCGTTATCAATTGTATTTGCACGGCGGGCAACGCTTGTGGGATTATGCCGCCGGGCGTTTAATTGCCACTGAAGCGGGCGTGACGAGCGCGTTATATGCGCGTGATGGAACACAATCGTTTAATGATCTTGATTTAATGCCGCGCATTGCCATTGCCGCCGCGAATACCAACTTATTCGAGCAGTGGCAAAGTTTTGTCAATTTACCATTGGAAACGGCGTAATCGTTCCCATATTTTTTATGGTTATCGAGTGGATAAGATTTTTATTATCGCGGTGGGGCATTTGCATGTGTTATTAGGCGATTGGCTTAATAGCACAGGTTTAATTGGACGGCGTTCTAATTGGGAGTGAAGATAATGATTGATTCATCTGTGCCAGAGTCTATTACCGAACAGGATGTGATGTTGAGCAGTGGGATTGCCGCATTTGAAGCCAAACAATTTTCCCGCGCTGTGGGTTTATTAGCGCCATTAGCGGAGGGCGGTCATATTGATGCGCAATATCGCATGGCAATTATGGCGCAGAATGGCTTGGGGATGCTGGCGAATCCGTTAATGGCATTTAAATACATGCAGGCGGCAGCGACTGCTGGATTGGGATTAGCACAACACGGTTTAGGATTTATGTATTTGGTGGGTGAATGTGTGGATAAGAATCCGCAACGGGCAATGGAGTGGTTTAATAAAGCGGCCGATCAAGGATTAGCCGGAGCGCAGGCTATGTTGGAATCATTGCGCGATGCTGAGAATCAACCAGCCAATTAACCGTGATGAGTTTGGCAATGATCTGCAATTGAATTGGGCTAATAAACGCGATCTTGCGGGGGAAATGAACTGATTGTCAACGGCTTGGTGCGCACGGGTTTATATTCAATACGATCACCAGTGCGGGTGTATAAACTGTGTTTTAACCAGCGTTCATCATCTCGCTGCGGAAAATCCACCCGTGAATGCGCGCCGCGACTTTCCTGCCGTGCCAGCGCCGCGGTGAGGGTCGCCATGCCAACGTCCACGAGGTTATCAAGTTCCAATGCCTCGATGCGGGCGGTGTTAAACACGCGGCTGTGATCTTGTAACTTCACCCCGTCGAGGCGATCACGCAGCGCCCGCAGCTTGTGCAAGCCGTCGCGCATGGTGGCGTCATCGCGGAACACGCCGCAGTGCGTCTCCATTAATTTGCGCAATTCCGTCTTCACAACGTGGACGTTTTCGCCATCGCCGCGCCGTTCCCACCGTGCCAGGCGCGCCAGTGCCGGGGCGATGGTGGACTCGTTGAGCGGCCGATGTCTGGGATTTTCAAGCACATAGCGCAGGATGTCGCTGCCCGCCGCTCGCCCAAATACGAGGATGTCGAGTAGCGAGTTGCCGCCCAAACGATTCGCGCCGTGTACGGACACGCAGGCGCATTCGCCCGCGGCGTACAGTCCCGGCACGACTTCTTCTGGCCCGTGACCGGCGGGGGCGACCACGCGGGCGTGGCGGTCGGTGGGGATGCCGCCCATTGCATAGTGCGCGGTGGGGAATACGGGAATTGGGCGGACGGCGGGGTCAATGCCTAAAAAAACGCGGCAAATATCGCATACGCCGGGCAAGCGTTGGTGAATAAGATTGGCGTCAAGATGATTTAATTGTAATAAGACGTGATCTTTTTGTGATCCACAACCGCGGCCGGCGCGGATTTCATTCACAATTGCGCGTGCAACCACGTCGCGGCCGGCAAGATCGCGGGCTTGCGGGGCGTATTGTTCCATGAAGCGTTCGCCATTGGCGTTAATTAAATAACCGCCCTCGCCGCGGGCGGCTTCGGTAATTAACATGCCTTTGCCGGCCACACCCGTTGGGTGGAATTGAAAAAACTCCATGTCTTGTAATGGAATACCGACGCGCAATGCTAATCCCATGCCGTCGCCGGTATTGATATGTGCATTAGTATTGGTGCGAAATAATTGCCCATAACCGCCGGTGGCTAATAAAGTTGTTTTGGCAGCAATAATCAACGGGGCGCCGCTTTCAATGTCTAATACCAATGCACCGAGGACATACCCATCTTCATCGCGCAATAAATCAACGGCGAAATATTCATCAAAAAAATGACTGCGGGCGCGAATGTTTTGTTGATAAAGCGTGTGCAAAATTGCATGACCGGTGCGGTCAGCGGCGGCACAGGTACGCGCTGCTTGTTCACCGCCAAATGCTTGACTTTGCCCACCAAATGGCCGTTGATAAATCTTGCCATTCTCTAATCGAGAAAAGGGAACACCGGCGTGTTCTAATTCATACACGGTGGGAATAGCTTCACGGCACATGTATTCAATGGCGTCTTGATCGCCGAGATAATCCGATCCTTTGACGGTATCAAACATGTGCCATTGCCATTCATCAGGTGAGACATTGGCTAATGCGGCATTCACACCGCCCTGTGCGGCAACGGTATGAGAGCGCGTCGGGAATACTTTTGACACAATTGCGACGCGCAAATCAGCCTGTGCTAAACGCAATGCGGCATTTAATCCAGCGCCACCTGCGCCAATAATGAGTGCGTCAAAATGGCGCTGGGGAATTGAATGTGACATGGCTGTTTTTTTAATTAACCCGCGTTGAAATGTGCGCGTAATAATGCTTGCCCCGCCCATAGACCAGAGGCAAATAATAGGGCGGCAAACAGGATTAAAAAACCCAAGCGCAGCGTAAAGGGTTTCAAGTAATCAATCGCAATGTTGCGCCCGCCAATCCAGGCGTGAATGAGCAGCAGTGGAATAAATAATAACATGCCTAAAAAAACGGCGGGTGTCACTAACCACTGGATTAAATCGCTGTAATGGTGGGCGGGTGCGTAGGCAAAATGTCCAATGAGATAGAGGCTAAATACCGCTAGATAGGCGGCGGTCAACCGCTGCATGAACCATGCTTTTAATCCCGATGCTTGGCGGCTGTTCATAATAATAAACTTCCAAGGAGCAAGGTGAATATGACACTGACAATGAGCGTGGCCGCAGCGGTGTAACGCGCCATTGGTCGTGTGATTCCCCAGCCAAAATCCAGTGCCAAATAGCGTACCCCGGCAATGAGATGATGCACACACGCCCAAATTAAAACTAACCGTACTAATTTAGTGGCGGGATGAGAAAACAGGGCGGCCGCGGCCATAAACTCGGCTTCACCGACCAGGGCATAAGCGAATAACCCAATCCCAATGGGAATGACTAATAATAATATCAACCCGCTGAGACGGTGCAGAATAGATACCACGCCCGGCAATGGTAAATGAATATGGCGTAGGTCAAGAAATACGGGGCGCTGAGTGCGCGGCGGCATTCTATCTAATGGCAGTTTGGTTGATAGCATTGGTGTCTAATAACCCACGCGGGTTGACAATGGAGTGATTCATTTGAGATAAAATGAACCCCGGTTATAACTGCGCCACCAATTGCTCGAAATCAATAAAGGTGACATTGGGTTCTGGGTCGAGCGGTTCACCAGTTTGTGCGTCAGTTAAAAATGCCTGCCGCATCTCACCCGCAGTTAATGAATGTACTTCGCCATCTTGAATAAAACAGCCAGCAATACGTTTAATTGGAATACCTGTCACTGCGTCGCGCAATGCAGTGAATTCGCGGATGACTAATGACAACACACCTGCTTTTTTGTTCTTTGAGTATTTATGCCTCTGCAATTTTGCCAATTGAACTAATGTCCAGGGTAAAAAATGTTCGATATTGTCAGGACCAAATGTTGACACTTCATTTGCCGTCAAAACAGTGATAAAAAGCGATTTTTTCGAGTGTGCAATACGCTGCACGAGTTCGTCTGTTTCCATCACATGACCAATGATTATGTTGACGAGTGCGGTGTCTGCGTTTTATCACGTTCAATCAAGGCATAAGCCGAATGATTATGAATGGATTCAAAATTTTCCGATTCAACAATATATGACAAAATACGCGGGTCATCATTCAAGCATTGGGCGACATCGCGCACCGTGTCTTCGACGAATTTGGGATTATCATAGGCGTGTTCTGTGACATATTTTTCATCAGGGCGTTTTAATAAACCGAATAATTCACATGAGGCTTGCGCTTCAACCAAATCAATGATTTCTTCAATCCACACGAAATCAGAAGTGCGGACTTGCACCGTCACATGGGAGCGTTGATTATGCGCACCATAGGCCGAAATTTCTTTTGAACACGGACATAAACTGGTGACAGGTACGACAACTTTCATTGCCATTGTCGGATGTTGGTTATGGATTTCACCAATAAAAGTCACGTCATAATCCAATAAACTTTCGACACCACTCACTGGTGCTTTTTTATTGACGAAAAACGGAAATCGCATTTCGATATGCCCAGCTTTTGATTCAAGTCGCTGCGCCATATCGGTCAGCATTTCTTTAAAACTATTGACGCTGATCTCGCGTTCGTGGCTATTCAGAATTGCGACAAACCGCGACATGTGCGTCCCTTTAAAATTATGTGGCAAATACACATACATATTAAAAGTTGCGACAGTATGCTGCTCGCCGCCACTGCGATCACTCACGCGCACCGGATGACGAATATCTTTAATCCCTACGCGATCAATCGCAATATGACGGCGATCCACGCCCGATTGCACATCGGCGATTACCGTATGATCTGATTTGCTGCTGGCACAGCAATTGGCAGCGTCAGATGCCATCATTATTTCCTCTTGCATCATAAAATACTGGTGTTAATGATCGCGCTTAATAATATATTCAGCAATATTACGCAGGGCATCAGCATTGTCATCAAATAATCGTAAACTCGCCAGCGCTTCATTGACCAAATTAGCTGCCGCTTCATGTGCCGGTTTCACACCTAATAATGCGGGATAAGTCGCTTTTTGATGCGCAATATCTTGACCACTGCGCTTGCCAATAATAGCGGTTTCACCTTCAACATCTAGTAAATCATCTTGAATTTGAAATGCCAGCCCAATACATTTAGCATAGTGATCTAATGCCGTGCGCTGTTCTATTGACAAATGCGGTGCTGTTGTGGCGGCCATATTTACACTGGCACGAATTAATGCACCAGTTTTATGAATATGAATGTTTTCTAGCATCACTAAATCTAATTCTACGCCTTCGGACGCTAAATCGAGTGCTTGACCACCCACCATTCCCAATGAACCGCTGGCATGTGCCAATTGTTCAATTAAACGAACACGCACAGCGGGCGGGTTCATTTTATCCTGTGCCAAAACATAAAATGCCAATGTTTGCAACGCATCACCCGCAAGAATGGCCGTTGCTTCATTAAATGCTTTATGACACGTCGGTCGCCCACGCCGCAAATCATCATCATCCATTGCTGGCAAATCATCATGAATGAGTGAATAAGCATGAATCAATTCTAATGCAGTGGCAGCTGTATCAATCTGTTCTAATGGAATGCTACAGGCATGGGCGGCGGCGTATGCTAAAGTTGGCCGCAAACGTTTCCCGCCACCGAGAACGGCATAACGCATCGCAGCATGAAGTTGCCCAGGCGGTTGATCATTAGTAGGCAAATGGGTATCAAGCACATGTTCAACCCGCGCCTGACAAGCATGTAGAAATGTGGCAAAAGCGTATTCAGACATATTGGTTAGCAGATATTATTAAATGGTCAGGAGTCGTAATACTAATACCGCGCAGCGCGTAGTATATTAAGTATAAATTAAATCGTCATCGGATGTCATCTATTTTAACTCAAATCCATTTAAGATAGCAGCACTCTATTAAACAGTTATCATACTCAACCATATCTAGCATTTTATCCAATCCCATGATACTCGGCATGTTGGTAATTCAACCAATTTTTAGGAAAAATAATGTTGTATACGACACTTGAAACTTTAAATGATTTATTAACTAATCCGGTATTGTTGTATAGTTTAGCAACGATAGTTGGTTTAATAGTTGGCAGCTTTCTTAATGTCGTTATTTTGAGACTGCCGCGCATGATGGAATTAGCATGGCGGCATGATTGCAATGAATTCATGCGCTCACTTTCGCCGGCATCAGTGCTGAACGACAACCCATCATCAGAACAATCTACAGTAGCACCTTTTAATTTAGCCTATCCACCTTCACACTGCCCAAACTGTCAGCATCGTATTCGCAGCTGGGAAAATATTCCGATTTTGAGTTATTTAATATTGGGCGGGCGGTGTACGGCTTGTCAGTGTCATATCTCACTACGTTATCCATTGATTGAAGCATCCACTGCATTATTAACCGTTATTGTCATTTGGCAGTTTGGCATTACATGGCAGGGTGTTAGCGCACTGGTGTTAACCTGGGGGTTGATTGCGTTAGCGATTATAGATTTTGACACTCAACTATTACCTGACGTGGTCGTTCTCCCATTGTTATGGTTAGGGTTGCTATTGAGTGTATTCAATATATTTGTAGATAGTTCAACCGCAATTTTTGGCGCTGTGATTGGGTATCTCAGTTTATGGTTTGTTTTTCATTTATTCCGATTATTGACGGGTAAACAAGGCATGGGCTATGGTGATTTTAAGCTTTTTGCCGTCTTTGGGGCATGGTTAGGTTGGAGTGCTTTACCGCAAATTTTATTGTTATCCGCACTCCCCGGCGCGGTTGTTGGTATCGCTTTGATTGCCTTAAAACGTCAACAACCACAGTCACCTTTACCATTCGGACCCTTTTTAGCTATTGCGGGTTGGATCGCTTTATTATGGGGTCAAGACATCACAACAGTATATTTAAGTTGGAGCGGTTTAGGTTGAGAATAGAGTTTTTTGAGATTTAGCTAAGTAGCCAATCGTACAAAATTCATTCACTGGAATATGTATTCAATTGCCATTTTTTGTGTTGGTATGACTAAAATATATTCGCATTTGGCAATCCCATATAGCGCAATTTGTAAACCACCATCTCTAGATGTTTATGGTTGCTATTGCATAAACACTAGCAATTCATACTGATTTTGTTTAATTTCACATTGTAATCCACCAAGAACTGATACTTTCAGTGAGTAATGGCTATAATACATCGTCAACAGAAGCGGAAATCATGCCGTTGCTATTGGCTATGTGGTGAAAAATCCGTCGGCTTGCCCCTTAGGGTAATTGTTTTCTCGGCACTAATCACTAATCTAAGCAGCTATCACATCGTTAATCTAATACAAGTAGCGAAACCGCTTGACAAATATGTAAAATTTTTCGTTACATTCAAATGGATTAGAACTAAAGCATTCAACTGTGATCCCTCAATTTAATTTCGTATTGGAGTACAATTTTATGAATACAAATACTGATTATTTTGACTATTGTGATTCGTTCAATTTACCCGCAATTGAGCGCATTCGCTATTACCAGCGTGAACTAGAGAAAATTACACCACCTAAAAGTTTTCGCGATCAAGTATTGGTAAATGTTTATCGGTGTTTATTAGTGCAATACACCCTCGAGTTGCCATTAGAGCCGTTTATTAAAAAAAAACAGACGCAGCATCCAACTGCGACAATTCACTATCTGAATACGCGCTCGCGTCTTAACAGTGAACGTCCTCCTATTATAGCGCATCACATGATGCAACTGAATCGAAATCAAACATCTAATTAAATATTACACCACAATGCTCAAACAGCGTCGCAACACGACAACATTGCACTGGGTTAAATTCAAATATTAATTAGAGATAACCTGTTTTTAATAAAGCCTCTAATTCATGGGGTAATTTAGGGCGACACAATCCGAATCCTTGCCCCGTATCACAATTAAGACCGAGCAGGTGCTGACGCTGTGCCTCAGTTTCAATTCCTTCAGCAATGATTTCTAATTGCAAACTTTTACCCAACTGTACAATCCCTTGTAAGAGGGCTTCTGATTTAGGTGAATGACCAATGGTACTCACAAATGAACGATCAATTTTTATAACATGAAACGGGAAAGCATGAAGATAAGTCAACGCACTATAGCCGGTACCAAAATCATCTAACGCGATTTTAATTCCCATTTGCTCCAATGTTTGTAGTAGTTGCAGGGTGCCGGGAAAATCTTCTACTAATAAACTTTCCGTGACTTCTAATTCAATTTGGTCAGTTTTTACACCGCTGGTTGATAGTGCAGTTTCAATTTGCGTTAATAAATTATTGCCTTGAAATTGTCGGGGCGATAGATTGACTGCCATACATAGGGGCGGGAAACCAGCTTGTTGCCATTGCCGTGCTTGCATTAAAGCAGCCTGCAATAGCCATTCCCCGACTTGTAAAATTAACCCGGTTTGTTCCAGTACGGGAATGAATTGCGCGGGGGAAACAATGCCACGAATTGGATGACGCCAACGCAATAATGCTTCGACACCGCGAATACGTCCTGTCGCCAGATCGAATTGTGGTTGATAGACTAAAAAAAACTCTTCGCGTTCTAATGCCCGATGTAATTCCGCTTCAAATTCCAATTGTTCCCGCACCCGCGCATCCGTGCCGGGATCGCAAAACGCATAGGGCAAATCAGTTTGTTGTTGTGCTTGTGCTAAAGCAGCTTCGGCGCGGGCAAGTAAATCCGCTGTATTCGTGGCATCTTCTGGATAGACGGCAGCACCAATATGTAGGGCGGGGCGAATTTCAACTCCATTGAGTTCAATTGGTGAATGCAGGCGGGCTATGAGGTTTTCAATAAAGTCTGCTAAGACCGCGCTGTCTTTGCCTAACCCGGGTAATACAATTAAAAACCGGGCGCCTTCAACGCGCCCCAGCACAGTGCGTTGACCAATTAGCAATTGTTGCAACCGATCTTTTAATAACCGTAATAAATCATCGCCTGCTTCATAGCCAAAACTTTGATTAATGCGCTTAAATTGCTGTAAAGCTAATAACAAAATGGTCGTTGATTGTGTGTCATCTAACGCATTACCAAATGTCTGTTGCAATAATTGCATGGTATAGGTGCGATTTGGTAGCCCCGTGACAGAATCAAAATGGGCATAAAACCGTAAGCGCTGTTGTTCGGCTAATTGTATTGCCAGCATGTTTTGAATGCGGACTAATAATTCAGCACGATCAAATGGTTTAGTCACAAAATCCCGCGCTCCACCTTGCAATGCGCGCAGGCGAGATGTTTGATCACTTTGCGCCGTTAATACCACGACTGGCGGCATGGTATTGGGTGTATGAGTACGCAATTGTTCCAACACCGCAAAACCGTCTAAATACGGCATATTGAGGTCTAATAAAATGACCCCGGGGCGATGCGCATCAAATAAGGTGAGTGTTTGGCGTGGATCATTAGTTACAATGACAAATTGGTAGCCTGCTTTAGTCAGAATTTTATCAAGCAAACGGGTATTAGTTGGTTCATCATCAACAACGAGAATTGGCATAGAAAATAGCGTGTCGTCAGACTTAAGCATAGTATCAATTCCAAATACAGGTTATGAATGCAACACACGACATTATAGTAACGGAAATCCCAGTAAGCCAATTATTATTGAGACACACAGAGCTTAAAACCTCTTGTAACAAAGAGGTGCAATTTATTAGCCACGTCATGTTCGGTAACGGCGAATCATAGCATTTTTTAAGATAGTAAGCATGTTTGTTCATAATTCAGTTTCTGCTTGTATCAAATTGCTTATTTAGTTGTACATTTTCCATGAACTTTACAAATTGTTCAGCAGCGCTTGATATAGTCAATTCAAGATAGTTTGATTCTAATACTGCAACAAATAAAATCCTCACTCACACGATAACGGGAAACCAGAATATGGCGCTGCTGGATTCCAGCATATGCGGGAATGACACAAAGAGAGTAGCAATTCAACAATCATTTTATATTAGTTTACTTTATTAGATGTTAGGGTTGTGTGTGGATTTATCTAACTGTCTTAACGATTCTGTAGTGCATTTCACAATAGGATTTTAGGCAAATTTTATGTCTTCTATTCAGCTGGATACACCCGATTGATCCTATCAAGCACTGCACCATAATGATCAAATACTCTCTTCTAGTTCTTGAATTGGTGCTGATTGCGGCAATGATTGAACGTCAGTTGGTGATGGTGCGAATATCAATCGCGGCGGGGCGGCAGACTGTGCTAACTGCGCAATTAACGCAGCATCTTGCTGATAGATATCCGGACGAAAACTGAGATGCCTATGTGTATTGGCAAATACGGTTAAATAATACAAAACCACTGGCAGATGTTGGGGTAATTGCACATGACGGGTGCGCCCGCGTTCTAATACCTCAGTAATGTGCGTTGTATTCCAACCTGAATGAGACTGTAAAACTCGCCGTGCCAATTCTAATGGCTGCTCAACCCGCACACAACCGTGACTAAAGTCGCGTCGTGTTTTTTTGAATAGATGCTTTGCGGGGGTATCATGCAAATAAACCGCTAAATGATTCGGGAATATAAACTTGACTCGTCCTAGCGCATTTTTATCTCCCGGTACCTGCACTACCCGATAGCGCTCGGTATTCGATACATGACGTTGATTAACACGTTGTCCGGTGCGCCGATCAAATACCTGATATTGTTTTTGATTGACTGTTTGCATCGTGCGTTGAATTGAAGGCGGCACTATCCATGTTGGATTAAAAACAACATGTTCCAGATCATCGCGCAACATAGGGGTTGGGCTGTCGGTCGCGCCAACAACAACTGCAGTTGTCCAAACCGTCTGGTTATTTTGCACTAGGTGCAATTGAAATTGTGCAATATCAACAAATAAAAAATCACTGGACAGGTCATTATAAAGCCAGCGCATCCGTTCCAAGTTGGCCGCTATTTTTGTTAATATTTTTGGCAATGATACGTTGAGTGCTGCTAATGTACGCGCTCCAATAATGCCATCTGCTGTTAATCCCGAGCGCCGTTGAAATTGTTTAATTCTTTTAATGAGACTGTCATCATACACTTGAGCGTTAGTATGAGATGGTAATGGCTCACCATCTAATAAGGCAAGACGGGCGCGAATTGCGGGTAATCGTGCATCATGTTGTCCTAGTGCTAACGCTGTGCTATTTGGAATTGGTGCGCCGAATCCATTGGCAATAGCTAAACGATAGCGCTGATAAACTTCGACTAATTGTGTATAAAAAAAAGGGCGGGGTAAATGCGTTGATAACCAGCTAGATAAGTCCGGTGCAAATAGACTGGCGGCCATGTCGGCTTTTATTAATTCGGCATTAGCTGCGTCGCGTACTGCTAAACAACTTCTAATGATTTTTGGATCATATTTGCCATAACGGTGATGGTGAATATAGCGCACCAGAGCATCACTCAGTAATAAATCGGCATCAATACGCTCTGGAATCACAAAGCGATTGAAAGTGCCTGATAATAGTAATTGTGCAATCGCTGTGGCATGAAAATCATCTGGATTAAATCCTTCATCTTGACTGGCAATCGCTAGGTTTAATAATGCTCGCGCCTGCACTTCGTGCCAAAGTGGCTGCGAGGGGCTATAGGTGGCATAAAATTCAATAATTAACCGTGCAGATAGCGGTGTCCACGCTTGCGCATGAGTGATGGTAGACGCCGGGACTGATGACGAAAACCGCCCGCTGTCTATTGCGTTCACTGGTGCAGTGAACAGACAACAAACAAATAAAATAGGGAGTATAAAACGAATTAAAAAAATCATGTCAACAACCACGCTATAACCATGCCGACATGACTAAAATGCTGGTGCGTAGGTGTCTTAATTGATTAAATAACATGCAGCAATTGCGTTCGGTGTTCATTACCAGGGTATAAATGAGTTCATCGTATTCATTGGACGACTGATGCTGTTACTCATATTACCCAGATCATCGCGCATATTCGCTGTGGTATAGGTCATTAATTGCATAGAGCGCCCCATATTTTCAATACTGGCTTGCATGGGTTCTAGGGTGCGCACATCTCGCGCCATTGAATCAACTCCGACTGACATATTACGCACATTGACGCTGATTTGCGTCATGTTATCAGACATGGCCTGCATATTACTGGCCAGAATGGTCATATTTGAATCAACGCTAATGGCAAGGTAATGCACATCTTTGGCGAGACTGAATACGAGATAAAACCCGTAGGCGGCGAGGATAATAAACGCAAAGAGTGACGGATAGGCAATGAGTTCCCAACGGCGGGCGCTGGTTTCAAAGGCCTGGGATAATCGCCCAACGGCAAACGCATCAGCGCGAATCTCTACTTCGCGTTGTCCGGTATTGATGTCATTTTGGGAGTCAATTGGCGCTGCTGGCACCGGCTGATCGGGTGATGATTCGTTATTCACACGGCGTGCCTTTGAGAATGAATGGTTGGGGGAATGACGTAAGGATTAATTGACAATGGCGGTGGTGTTTATATTTGGACTTTTATTAATTGAAATCAACGATGACCTCGGGTAAAATTGCGTGACTTACGCAGCAAATGTAATACAATTGTGCAGTAAAATAGCTGGTTGATTAATTGAATGTTAAACGATCTTTAGTTGATTAGATAGCGCAATATCAATACGCACCTTATGGTGCGTTGTTTAAAGCACTACGAAAGCCTTTTAACACCACAACTCGCGCCGGGGTCCGGCATGAAGAGACGGTTGCCGTATAGCTTGCGCATTGCAAATCAAGAAAGATCGTTGTCCCGCCGCCGGTTTTATCTCGAATACGCGACACGATTAAACTAATGTCTTCATCGGAGGTGGGCGGCAGGGTTAACATCACTTTATCACTGCTACTTTCAACGGGCATGGTGGCATGAGTTTCCACATAGCTCACTGCCTGACGCCATAATTGATCACATTCAGCGGGAGTGGTGCAAACAATGAGATTATCTAGCTGCATCGGCTGTGCTTCTTGGGCAACTTCTTGCGGTGTGGCTTGAATATCTTTTAATCGCCGGAAGCGTTCCAATTCGGCCGCAAACTTTTCATAAATATCTTGTTTTGCACGTTCGTGGCGTAGAATAGCGCCCAAATCATCTTCAATGCCGTTTTCGGTGGCAGTGACATCACGAATTAACGCGGGATGAACCGGTTTGCCCACGCGCTCCAAATTGGCTGCATCCGCCTGCAAGCGGTTTAATCGGTTTTGTTGCCGGCGGATATTGCCTTTGGTGGATTGAATCATCACATCAATCGCGGCTAATTTGCCGTCGCGCATCATCATTAAATCATCGACCGAACGGTAGGTGCGCAATAATAAGCGGTCAGCGGCGCGTTGCCGTTCTAATAATTCTGCGCGCTCGTCACGCAGGCGTTGTAATTCCTGTTCCCGCCGTACTTCTTCGGCAGATTTGACCGGATCAATGGTGCGAATAACAGCGCCTTCATTAGATAATTCAACATGCGCTTTATCTATCGCGGTTGGGGGTATGCGGTCAGAGTATTGTACTCTGCCGGTTTCATCAACCCAGCGATACAATTCAGCCGGCGCTTCGCTGCTGGTTATTAATAAGCATAATAACGCGCTGGCGCTAATCAAGTTAGATTGGAGCGACATAACCGACAATCCCGAATAACACAGGGGACGTATTCATTATGATTGAAAGGATGCGTATCTCACAACACAATTTAATAATGGTTGTCAGTGGCAGTTTGCAATGAAGTTTGGCGTGATTGGAATTGGCGGAGAGGGAGGGATTCGAACCCTCGATAGGCGATTAACCTATACACACTTTCCAGGCGTGCTCCTTAAGCCGCTCGGACACCTCTCCATTGAGAATCAATTGCTGCGGATCGGGCTGAATTGAAAAACCGACAACGGGCGCTGTCGTGCAATCGCCTGAATTAGCAAGATAGCGCGATATTAGCGGTAAAATCAAGTGTTGAGTGACGGACACTGCCCGTGCGGGTGGCGGGCGCGGTGCGAATTGACTACCGCCCGGGGCGACTGATGGTATAAATTCAGCCCGATCAGTCGCGTTGCCGCCGCCGCTGCGTTGACGCTCAGTGGCACGGACGCCGATTTCCATTGCCGTTTGATCCGCACTGTCACACAGTAATCCTGTTATGTTCAAAATCCAAACCTTAAATAATATCTCAGTCACCGGCTTGAATCGTCTGCCGCGTGAACGGTACGAAATCGCCTCCGAATTGGCGCATCCTGACGCAATTTTGGTGCGTTCGGCCAAGTTGCACGAGCTGCCGATCCCGCCGTCACTCAAAGCGGTGGGGCGGGCGGGTGCCGGGGTGAATAATATCCCAGTGGACGCGCTGAGTGCGAAAGGCATCGCGGTGTTCAATACCCCGGGCGCAAATGCCAATGCCGTCAAGGAGTTAGTGCTGGCGGGTATGTTGCTGGCGGCGCGTAACATTGCGCAAAGTTGGCAGTTTGCCCGCAATTTGACCGGCGATGATGCGGCGTTAAATCAAGCAGTTGAGGCGGGTAAAAAGCAATTTGTCGGGTTTGAATTACCCGGGCGGACGCTCGGCGTGATCGGGTTGGGCGCGATTGGCGTGTTAGTTGCGAACGCGGCGCGGGCGCTGGGGATGCGGGTAATTGGTTATGACCCGAGCATCACGGTGCGCAGCGCGTGGCAGTTGGAGTCGCAGGTCGAAGCCGCGCTGTCGGTGGATGATCTGGTGACGCGCTCCGATTTCATCAGTTTTCACGTCCCGCTGACCGAGCAGACACGGCACATGATCCACGCCGAGCGGCTGCGGGTGATGCGCGACGGCGCGGTGCTGCTGAATTTTTCCCGCGCCGGCATTATTGACGATCACGCCGCTGTTGAGGCGTTAAACAGCGGCAAGTTGTATGCGTATATCTGTGATTTTCCAAGCAATTTGTTGAAAGATCACCCGCGAGTCGTCACGCTGCCGCATCTGGGCGCATCCACGCATGAGGCGGAGGAAAATTGCGCGGTGATGGTCGCCGATCAGGTGCGGGCGTATTTGGAGGACGGCAGTGTGCATAACTCGGTGAATTTTCCCGATATTCACCTGCCACGCAACGGCGGGACGCGGCTGGCAGTGGTCAACAGTAACGTGCCAAATATGCTCGGGCAGATTTCGACCTGTTTGGCGGCGGCAAAATTGAACATTCTCGACATGCTCAACCGCTCGCGGGGCGATCTGGCCGTCACCCTGATTGACAGTGACCAGCCGCCATCACCTGACACATTGGCGCAACTCAGCGCGATTGACGGCGTGTTATCGGTGCGCGATTTGGGCTGCACCCACCGCGCCAGCACCAACGGGTAAATCAAGCAATGGACGCCGCCACTCGCCTCGCCGACATCCGCCAACGCATTGATGCGATTGATAGCCAACTGCTCGCGCTGTTATCAGAACGCGCCCGCTGTGCGCAAACGGTGGCGGAGATCAAAGCCGATACCGTGCCCGGCAGTCATTACTACCGCCCCGAGCGCGAGGCGGAGATTTTGCGGCGGATCAAAGCCGATAACCCCGGCCCGTTGGATGGCGAAGAGGTAGCGCGGCTGTTTCGGGAGATCATGTCGGCGTGTCTGGCGCTGGAGAAACCGCTGGCGGTCGGCTACTTGGGTCCCGAAGGCACGTTCACGCAGGCGGCGGCGCTGAAACATTTTGGCCACTCGGTTCACACGCTGCCGTTTGGCACCATTGGCGACATTTTCCGCGAAGTTGAGGCCGGTTCGTGCCAATTCGGCGTGGTGCCGGTGGAAAATTCGACCGAAGGCGTGATTAATCACACGCTCGACATGTTTTTGCAGTCACCACTGCGCATCGTCGGCGAAGTCACGCTGCGCATCCACCAGCACCTGATGAGCCAAGCGGGCGTCGTCACGGCAATTAAACGCATTTTTTCCCACCAACAATCGTTCGCCCAATGCCGCGCTTGGTTGGATCGCCATTTGCCCAACGCCGAGCGCATCCCCGTCGGCAGCAACGCCGAAGCCGCCCGCCGTGCCACCGAATCCACCGACTGCGCCGCGATTGCCGGTGAAGCGGCGGCGGAATTGTATTGCCTGCGCATTCTCGCCAATCGGATTGAAGATGATCCCGGCAATACCACGCGCTTTTTAATTATCGGTAAAGAAGATGCGCCAGCCAGCGGGCGGGATAAAACCAGTTTATTATTATCCTGCCGCAATGAAGCGGGCGGATTGTATCGGTTATTAACGCCCTTTGCTGAACAACAAATCAGCATGACGCGCATTGAATCACGCCCCTCGCGGCAGGGGATTTGGGATTATGTGTTCTTTGTTGATTTAAGCGGTCATCGCACCGATCCACCCATTGCCGCCGCGCTTGAACAATTAAAAGCGGCGGCCAATTTATTCAAAATTCTAGGGTCTTATCCCGAGGCTGTATTATGACTGTGCCAACGCATCCCGTGTTGTCTTGTGCTGCGCCGCACATTGCCCAATTAAACCCGTATTTACCCGGCAAACCGATTTCTGAATTAGAACGCGAATTGGGATTGCACGGCATTATTAAACTTGCCTCGAATGAAAACCCACTCGGCCCCGGCTTGTGCGCCCGCGCCGCTTATATCGAAGCCGGCAGTGAATTGGGGCGTTATCCCGACGGCGGCGGATTTGAATTACGCCAAGCAATTGCGAAACATCACGGCATTGATGCGGGCATGATTACGCTCGGCAATGGCTCGAATGATGTATTAGATTTAATTGCCCGCAGCTTTCTTTACCCCGGACAAGAAGCGGTCGCCGCGCAATACACCTTCGCCGTTTATCCCATTGCCACGCAAGCGGTCGGTGCGGCGTTGCGCGTCGCCCCCGCCCGCGATTTTGGTCACGATTTGGACGCGATGTTGGCGCTGGTCACGGAGCAAACCCGCGTGGTGTGGATCGCCAACCCGAATAACCCGACCGGCACTTGGCTGACCGCGACGGCGCTGCGGGATTTCATCAAACAACTGCCGCCGAGTTGCGTGTGCGTGGTGGACGAGGCGTATGCCGAATACGTCAGCGAGCCGCATTATCCCAACTGCATCAAATGGTTAGCCGAGTTTCCCAACCTGATCGTCACCCGCACCTTCGCCAAAGTTCACGGACTGGCGGCGCTGCGCATCGGCTATGGCGTCAGCCATCCCGAGGTCGCCGAGTTGCTCAACCGCGTCCGCCAACCGTTCAACGTCAACGCGCCAGCGCAGGCGGCGGCGATTGGGGCGCTGTGTGACACCGAACACGTTGAACGCTCAATTGCGCACAATGACGCCGAGATGTTGCACGTTACGACCCAACTGCGGCGGCTAGGCTTGGAATTCATCCCGTCGGTCGGCAACTTTGTCACGGTCAACCTCGGGCAACCCGCCGCGCCGGTGGATCACGCATTACTCCACGCCGGCATCATTTGCCGCCCCATCGCCAACTACGGGCTGCCCAATCACCTGCGCATCACGCTCGGGTTACGCGGCGAAAATGATCGCCTGCTCGACGCATTGGCAACGGTATTGCGGCGATGATTGCGCGGCTGGCGGTGATCGGCGTGGGCTTGATCGGCGGGTCACTCGCCCGTGCGCTGCGGGCGGCCGATCAGGTGCAGGACATCATCGGCTGCGGGCGGTCACTGGACAACCTGCTGCTGGCGCGGGAATTGGGCGTGATTGATGCGTACACGCACGACCCGGCGACGGCGGTGCGCGATGCCGATCTGGTGTTTATCGCCTCACCGCTCGGGGCGATGCGCGAGATTTTCAGTCAAATCAAGGACGTACTGCGTCCCGAGACCGTTATCACCGACGGCGGCAGTGTCAAGGGCAGCGTGGTCGCAGATGCGCAGGCGGTATTCGGTCACGTCCCGCCCAATTTCGTCCCCGGCCATCCGATTGCCGGCACCGAACGCAGCGGCGTCGCGGCATCCTTTCCCGAATTATTCCGCAACCGCCGCGTGATCTTGACACCGCTGGCGGAGACGGATGCGCAGGCGTTGGCGCGGGTGACGGCACTGTGGCAGGCGGCGGGGGCGGAGGTGAGCGTGATGTCGGTCGCGCATCACGACGAGGTGCTGGCCGCGACCAGTCACCTGCCGCACATGCTGGCGTTTGGTTTGGTGGATTTGCTGGCGCAGATGCAAAATAACGCCGAGGTGTTTCGCTACGCGGCGGGCGGGTTTCGTGATTTTACCCGCATTGCATCGAGCAATCCCGTCATGTGGCGTGACATTTGCTTGGCAAATCGCCACGCCCTCAGCGACATGTTGGCGTGTTTTAGTCACGAAATGACCGAATTAGCGGCGACCATTCGCAATGGTGATGGTGAACATTTATTGGACATTTTCACTCGCGCCAAAGCGGCACGCGACCGGTTTATTGATGGTGCGCATTAAATCAACTCTCACGAGGTGACAAGGTGCGTTTCGGCGTACTTTGCAAAACAGCATGGCTAATTATTACCGCGTCTTCTATACAATTCACCGCTCTAGCGACCACATTTCATCAGTCAATACCGTTGAAATGAGCGCCAAAGACATCCGCGATCAATTATTAGATCGCCTGCAATCGGCAGATGATTATTTGGGATTAATGGACGCTGCCGATCATGTCTTGCAAATTCTCCCGCAACCCGAGCAGCAGCAGTTTTATATTGAATTGCCAATGGATGCGGAAAAGGCATCTTATGGGCGGGTAGTCAATCGCGTTGAATTAGACGAGTTTATTCTGCATTTGCCCGCGCATTTGACGCCCGCCACCATTCCGGGACTGAGTTATCAACAGTGGTAATTCACCACGCGGCGGGGCTTGAGTGAATTGAGCGCCGCGCATCACCCGTACCGTTAATTAAACAATGCGTCAATTAGTATTAGACACCGAAACCACCGGGTTAGACGTCGCCGCTGGGCATCGTTTAATTGAAATTGGCATTGTCGAATTGGTCAATCGTGAATTGACTGGTAACACTTTTCATTGCTACCTTCAACCTGACCGTAAAATAGATGACGATGCCGTCAAGGTGCATCATTTAACCAATCAATTCTTGGCGGATAAACCGCGCTTTGCTGACGTGGCCGCTGAGTTATTAAATTATCTGCAAGATTCCCCGCTCATTATTCACAACGCCGCTTTTGATTTGGGATTTTTGAATAGTGAATTGCGCCGCTGGCGGTCGTCAACTACGCAATTAGAAAGTCAGCACACCATTATTGATACGCTCATATTAGCCCGCGGGCGGCATCCTGGTCAGCAAAATACATTAGATGCGCTGTGCAAACGCTACAGCATTGCGAATGATTTACGCGACGCCCGCCAACAACAGGGGCATGGTGCGTTATTAGATGCGCGGTTATTAGCGGAATTATATTTATTAATGACCGGCGGGCAGGTCAGTTTATATTTAGACGCCACGCCCGCGTCAAATAACGCGACAACAACCACGAATACGGTGACGGCGTTATCGGTTAAAGATCGCCCGCCGTTGCGCATTGTGTTTGCGAATGAAACTGAATTAACCGCGCACGAGCGGGGTTTAGAACGGATTGATAAAGCGAGTAAACAAGCGACCGTGTGGCGGCGGTTGGTGGAATAAAAACGCAATGAGCGCGTTCCCACGCTGGAGCGTGGGAACGATCATCAGTCAGTGGATTTATTTAATGACCAGCGGGCAAGCTGAATGTGTGTGCGTTAATTAACAGATGCACGACAATTGCCGCAAAATAACCCAATGCAATGTGCAGCGTCCAGCGCAAATGACCAAAGAACGTATAATGACCCCGCGCCTGACCCATTAACGCCACCCCCGCTGCCGAGCCAATAGATAATAAACTCCCACCAATTCCAGCGGTCATAGTGACCAATAACCATTGCCCCTGCGACATGTCGGGATTCATGGTTAAGACTGCAAACATCACCGGGATGTTATCTACCACGGCCGACAATAAACCAATTAACGTATTGGCGGCCGTGGCGCCCAATGTGCCATAAGAAAATTGGGAGAGCAGTTCCAAATAACCAATGAATCCTAATCCACCGACGCAGAGAATCACGCCGTAAAAAAACAATAGCGTATCCCATTCTGCTCGCGCTACTTGGCTAAAGATGTCGAATGGTAAACCATCTTCCACTGGATGAACTTTTCGATTGGTGGGTGAATGGGTGTGTTTCAAATAAAAGCCAAAGAATTTGAGATACGCCAATCCGGTCATCATGCCCAACACGGGCGGCAAATGAAAATAATGGTGGAACACAACTGCCGTTGCGATGGTTAATAAAAACAATAGAATAATTCGTTTAGCACCGCGTAAAGTCGAAACTTGCAACTGCGTTGTCGTTGGCGTGGTATCGGGAATAGCGCGGTACATTAATGCTGCCGGAATCAAATAACTGACAACCGCCGGTATAAATAATAAAAAGAAGGTTTGAAATGCAATTAACCCCTTTTGCCACACCATTAACGTCGTAATATCGCCGAATGGACTAAAGGCGCCGCCGGCATTGGCCGCAACGACAATGTTAATACAGGCTAAACCAATAAACTTAGGATTATTCACCCCAACAGCTAATACAACCGCGCACATCAATAGCGCCGTCGTGAGATTATCAGCCAGTGCTGAAATAAAAAATGCCAACCAACCCGTCAGCCAGAACAATTGCCGATAACTAAAACCCCGCTGAATTAACCACGCCCGCAGTGCATCAAATACGCGCCGTTCTTCTAACGTGTTAATATAAGTCATGGCGGCCAGCAGAAATAAAAATAACTCGGCAAACTCCATGATGTGATGACGAACGGCGGTCGCCGGGGCGGTTTGATCGCCATGTTGATTATAATAAATTGCAATCAATAACCAAATTAACCCAGCCGCAAAGATGACAGGTTTAGACTTGCGCAGGTGCGTGAATTCTTCCACCATTACCGCCGCATAAGCAGCCATGAATAATAATAAGATGCTAATGCCCAGCGGGTGTATGGTCAAATCAAACATGGCAGCAGGATCGGCGGCGAACGTTGGCGTTGGGATAATAACTAAACCGACGAGCAATAATAATACGCGCATGATTAATCGGTTCATCGTACTGGAATTGCAAAGGTTGATGCATTAATGAATAAATGACTAACGATGGCGATAAAATATCCCAAAGCAATGTGTGGCGTCCAACGCAAATGCGCAAAGAAGGTGTAATAACCGCGTGATTGCCCCATTAACGCCACGCCCGCCGCCGAGCCAATAGATAATAAACTGCCACCAATGCCGGCCGTGAGTGTGACTAATAACCATTGCCCCTGAGACATGTCAGGATTCATAGTTAAAACCGCAAACATCACCGGAATGTTATCCACAATAGCGGATAAAACACCCACCAATGTATTAGCGGCTGTCGCACCTAGCATGTCATAAGATAAGTGTGAAAGTAATTCCAAATAACCAATAAATCCTAAGCCACCAACACAGAGAATCACGCCATAAAAGAATAGCAACGTATCCCATTCCGCCCGCGCAACGGGAATGAAAATATCAAAGGGTAGGGTGTCTTCAATGTGACCGGCTTTGACCGTTGTTCTTTCCCCAGTTTGTTTAAGATAAAACCCAAAAAACTTCAAATAGGCCAAGCCCGTCATCATCCCTAAGACTGGCGGTAAATGAAAATAGTTATGAAAACTCACCGCCGTAGCAATGGTTGCGAGAAATAAAAAAATCATCCGTTTTGCGCCGCGTTTCGTGGCAATTTGTTCATTACCCGGCGGCGGCATTTCAATTGGAATAGCGCGGTGCATCAGAGCGGCGGGAATGACATAGCTCACAACCGACGGTATAAATAATAAGAAAAACGTTTGAAAATCAATTAACCCTTTTTGCCAAACCATGAGCGTGGTAATATCGCCAAAAGGACTAAAGGCGCCGCCGGCATTCGCCGCGACTACAACATTGATACAGGCTAAACCAATAAATGTTGGGCTTTTAATTCCAACGGCCATGACAACCGCACACATTAACAATGCTGTGGTTAAATTGTCGGCAATGGGCGAAATGAAAAATGCTAACCAGCCGGTCAACCAAAACAATTGTCGGTAACTTAATCCTAAACGAATTAACCAATCACGCAAGGCGGCAAAAACGTGGCGTTCTTCTAGCGCATTAATGTAAGTCATTGCGGCTAAAAGAAATAAAAACAGTTCACCAAACTCCATGATATTATGCCGCACGGCTTCGGCCGGCAATGCTGACTGACTATGTTGAGTATAATAGATAGCAATTAATAACCAAATTAAACCGGCAGCTAACATCACTGGCTTTGATTTACGCAAATGGGTAAATTCTTCTGCCATGACCAATGCGTAAGCGATAACGAAAAATAATAACGCTGTAATCCCAACCCAAGTTGTCGTTAAATTCAGTGTTATCGAATGCTCACTCGCAATAACGATGCTCGGTGTACAAGTCAATGCGATAATTAACCCCCAGTGGCTTTTGGAAATTTGCATCTTTTGATCCTTATAGTGGCGGGTTGTTACAATCAACTATTAATGTCATTTACTAAAACAGTGAATAGTGGGAAATAGTTATGGCAAAGTCTCCTCAAAAAACACCCAGCGGTGGCAATAAAACCATTGCATTAAATCGTAAAGCTGGGCATGATTATTTTATTGAACAACGCTTTGAAACTGGGATGGTGCTGGCCGGTTGGGAAGTAAAAAGTCTCCGCGCAAACCGTGCTCAATTAAAAGAAAGCTATGTTAAAATACTGCATGGTGAGGCGTTTTTAATTGGTGCGCACATTTCGCCACTCACTTCAGCTTCGACCCATGTCACACCTGATCCAACTCGCTCGCGCAAATTGTTGTTAAAAAAAATGGAATTAAAACGGTTAATTGGCCAAATTGAACGTGCCGGTTATACCTTGGTGCCAACGGCATTGTATTGGAAACATGGATTGGCAAAACTGGAAATTGGATTGGCTAAAGGCAAAAAACAACACGATAAACGCGATAGTGAAAAAGACCGCGATTGGCAACGTGAAAAAGAGCGTTTATTTAAACAACACTAAATAAAAGCACGGCTCAACTTTAATGATGATCGGTTAACTAAGCATTTTTTACTACATTATCAATAATTAAATATTCAAAACAGCGGGGGGTAACTGCGCTATTACTTCCCGCACCGGACGAAATGAACGCCGATGTTCAGGACACGCTCCCAAGCGCTTTAATGCTGCAAGATGTGCCGCCGTTGGGTACCCTTTATGTTGCGCAAATCCATAGCCTGGATAGCGCGCATCTAATTCGATCATTAAACGATCACGAGTGACTTTAGCTAAAATAGACGCCGCGCCAATTAACGGCATCAATGCATCGCCGTGTACAACTGTTTGAGCTGAACACGGCAGCCCGGTTGGACATTGATTGCCGTCAATAAAAACCTGCTGCGGCGTTGGTGTTAATTGCAACACGGCTTGTCGCATTGCTAATAAACTAGCCTGTAAAATGTTTAATTGATCTATGTCGGCAACCTGCACGACAGCAATGGCATAACTGGTTGCGGTTAATTGGATTTGTTCGGCTAATTGTTCGCGTTTAATTGCAGTTAATTGTTTGGAATCGCGGATGCCAATTGGCAGATTTTTATCAGCAAACATGACGGCGGCGGCCACGACAGGACCGGCTAAAGGGCCGCGCCCGGCTTCATCAACGCCCGCAATGAATGCGTAATTGGATTCAATGATGCTGGGCATTATCATTTGATTAAACTTGCGATTGCAATTGCCGCTTGATGTGCGGCATCACGACGCAGGGTTTGCTGAATTTGCGTATAGGTGTGAATAATCTGGGTTTGACGTTCTGAATCATTCAGTAATGCAAGTAACGCCGGACCAAGGTCATTCGCATTGCAACGGTCTTGTAAAAACTCCGGTGCCAGTTCACGTTCAACTAATAGATTTGCCATCGCGGCATACGGCACGGTGACTAATTTCAACTGTTTAATTAAAAACCAGGTGATCGGATGCAGCCGATAACCAACCAACATCGGGCGTTTTAATAATAGCGTTTCTAATGTCGCCGTGCCAGACGCAGTTAAAACGACATCTGCTGCGGCAATCACTTCATGGCTACGTCCATCCACCACTGTGATTGGTAATTCGGGTGCTAATGTCGCTAATGTTGCGGTGAATTGGGTGCGCAATTGGGTTGAAATGATTGGCGTAATAAAACGTAGATTAGGTTGGCGTTGATGACACCACTGCGCAGTTTGAATAAAGGGCGCGGCCAAGCGGGTAACTTCACTCATGCGACTGCCTGGTAATAGCGCAACTAATGGGGTATCAAGTGATTGACCGAATGATTGACGTGCCTGATTTTTATCAACTTGGAGCGGAATAGTATCGGCAAGTGGATGACCAATATATTGCGCTGGCACCTGATGTTGGCGTAAAAACGCCTCCTCAAATGGAAACAAACTTAATAATAAATCCACCGCTTTCCGAATGGTTTTCATGCGCCCCGGGCGCCATGCCCACACGGTTGGACAGACAAGATGCACTGTTGGAATACCGGCGTTGCGCAATTGGCGTTCTAAATGAAGGTTAAAATCGGGGGCATCAATGCCAATAAATACCGCTGGCCGATGAACTAAAAAATACCGCAATAACTGGCGACGGGCTGCTAATAAACTTGGTAAAACGCGCAGTACTTCAATTAAACCCATCACAGATAAGCGTTCCATTGGTAATAGCGTTTGGCACCCGGCGTCTAACATGCGTGATCCGGCAACACCAATAAAATGGCTATTCGGATAAAGCTCACGCAATGCAGTGATTAACGCCGCGCCGAGTATATCGCCTGACGGTTCATTTGCAACTATACCAATTGTTTTCATTGAAAAAGGCAGCGGAACTTGGGCGGAAAGAATGAGCGTTAGCGCAAAATACCACGCTGACTATTTTGAATAAACTCAACCATCGTTAATATATCTGGGCAATTAGGTGCAAATTGTTGTAAAGCAGCTAATGCCTCGTGTTGTAATAATTGAGAACGGTACAACAGGCGATAGGCATGGCGAATGCGGCGAATTAACTCGGGCGAAAAGTGGCGCCGTTTTAATCCTTCAGTATTAATCCCATGCGGGGCGGTTGGTTGACCACCCACTATGACATAGGGCGGGACATCTTTGTTAATGACTGATCCCATTGCAGTAAAACAGTGCGCACCTAAACGGCAAAACTGATGAACAACGGTGAAGCCGCCAAGAATTGCCCAATCGTGGATTTCAATATGTCCACCTAATGATGCGGCATTAGCTAAAATGGTGTGATTACCAATACGGCAGTCATGCGCAACGTGGGTATAAGCCATTAATAAATTGTCATGACCAATTTGGGTGACACTTTGATCTTGCACAGTCCCGCGATGAATGGTGGCGAATTCACGAATGACATTGCGATCACCAATGCTTAATGATGTTTTTTCACCAGCGTATTTTTTATCTTGTGGGTCTTCGCCAATAGAAGCGAATTGAAAAATCTGATTGTCTTGCCCAATAATAGTTGGACCGCGTAATACAGCATGTGGCCCAATACGGCAGCCGCGATCAATTTGTACCTCTGCGCCAATAACAACATAGGGACCTATGTCAATATCATCATGCAGTTGTGCATGGCGATCAATAATGGCGGTGGAATGAATCAAGGCTTAAAAATCCCGCGCTGTACACATGATTTCTGCTGACGCAACCAAATAATCTTCAACGCGAGCAACACCGTCAAACTTCCAAATCCCACGCCGCACTTGTTTAATCGTCACTTCGAGTTTTAATTGATCGCCCGGTTCCACAGGGCGTTTAAACCGTGCATTATCAATCCCAACAAAATAGTACAGTGATTTTTCACTCACTTGATCTGGACGTGACGCCATTGCTAATAGCCCAGTTGCCTGCGCGAGGGCTTCAATAATGAGTACACCAGGCATCACTGGTCGGATGGGGAAATGTCCCATGAAAAATGGTTCGTTAAAGGTCACATTTTTAATCGCAAGTAACCGTTGGTTTGGTTCAAATTCAATCACGCGATCAACCAATAAAAAAGGATAGCGATGCGGCAATAAGCTCAACACGCGGTGAATATCCATCTTGATCAATGTGACCTCCAAGAGCCAATCATATTTATCGTGCTGAATTTATGTCTGGAGTGACAAAACTCAATTGAAATAATAAAGGTATTTGAGTCAACACTCATTCATCGTTATTGTGCGATGGAGTGTCGCTAATATATTGCTTCACATCATTAAGCTGTGCTTCTAGTATTTTTATTCGCTGGGTTAATTGTTCAAGTTGTCGAAAGCGTACTACAGTGCGGCGCCATTCTTGATTTGGCATGATGGGAATACCGCTGCTATACACGCCAGGCTGCGACAATGAACGTGTCACCATTGCCATACCAGTGAAATGAATATTGTCGGCAATATTTAAATGACCTGCAATACCAACTTCACCTGCAACTGTGCAATAGCGACCAATCCGAGTTGAGCCGGCAATACCTGTACAACCGGCTATAGCCGTATGTTCACCAATTTGAACATTATGGCTAATATGAACAAAGCTGTCTAATTTAACGCCATCGCCAATGAGTGTGTCATCAATTGCGCCGCAATCAATACTGGTATTGGCGCCAACTTCGACATCATTCCCCAAGCAAGCCCGCCCGATTTGTGGAATACGCACCCATTGATTGCCATCTTTGGCAAAGCCAAATCCTTGGCGGCCAATAATTGCGCCGGGGTGAATTAAAACTCGCTCACCAATACAACTGTGTTCACAAATAACCACCTGCGCAACTAATTGCGTATCGGCGCCAATTTTAGCGCCCGTGCGCACAATACAGCCCGGTCCCAGTTCAACTCGCGCCCCAATGTCTACTTCATCTTCAATCACGCAAAAGGGTCCAATTGCAGCAGTTGCATCAATACGCGCACTTGCGGCAATGACAGCCGTCGAATGACAACCCATTGGCAAACGTGGGCGCGGATGTAAATGACCAATCGCTCGCGCAATTGCTAGATAAGGATTGTCGGTGATTAACGCGGCGGCGGGGCAATGTGATATGTCGGCTGGTTTAATAATCACCGCGGCCGCTTTGGTGGTTGTTAAGTGTGTGCGATATTTAACATCACCATAAAAACTTAAACAATCTGGTAGGGCGCGTTCAAGTGTTGCGACCCGCTTTACTAGCGTATTGGTGTTGCCGTGTAGCTCTAAATTAAGCCAGTTTGCTAGTTGTCCAAGCGTTGTTGCCACGAATAGGTTACTTAAAATAAATGAATAAAAATGACTAATTAAATTAGTCAGTGTTGTGCAAATTCTTTTTTAAGGCGAATAATGATTTCGTCCGATAAATCAATGCGTTTACTGAAATATACCACGCCCTCTGTCAGAATTAAATCAATATTTTTCTCTTTAGCCAATTGCCGTACCACTTCTTCTACTTGCTTGACTAATCGGGTGCGTAATTCATTTTTGCGCAAAGCAAAATCTTCTTGTAATTCTTCACGATCATAACGCAATCGCCGGGTGCGAGAGCGAATGTCATTACGCAACCGCTGCATTTCATCTTCGCTCATTAACGCGGCATTTTGTTCCAAATGACGTTGCAGTTTATCAATATCGTCTTGCCGGGCAATTAACGTCGCTTCACGTTCATTGATTTCGGCAAGTAACGCTTCTCGCGCGGCGGCGTATTGCGGTGATGCTTCAACAATGCGATTGGGGTTGACAATTGCAAGACGAATCTCTTCTGTATGAGCGGTTGGCATATAAATTAACCAGACCGCTATTGAATAGAAAATCGCTAATGTATGCTGATTAAAACGCATTGTAAATAAACGACAACAGAATTAAACAGGATTAAAAGTTTTGCCCAAATGAGAACTGAAACATTTGTGTTTTATCCTCATCTTCAGCATTGATCGGATAGGCAAAACTCAGTGCTAATGCACCAACTGGTGAGAGCCATGCAATTGAAATGCCAGTGGAATATCGCAAGTCTCCCAAGTCAAATCCCGTGCCACGAATTAAATCAGCATCCTTTGTCCACCAGACATTGCCGAAATCAAAAAAGGCGCCAAGTCGTAATGTCTTTTCAAAATCACCGCCGACCGGTGGCGGGGCGAACAATTCAAAACTGCCGCCTAATTTGAAATTACCGCCAACTGGATCGTATTCACCGGTGGCTTCGCGTGGCCCGAGTGTATTGGCTTTCCAACCGCGTACTGAATTGGGACCGCCGGCATAAAAGTTTTCAAAGAATGGCATTTGTTCAGTGTCGCCATAGCCATCGCCATATCCAATATCAGTGCGTAATGAAAAGGTAAAGCGGCGGGTTAATGGAATGTAATGTTGACTGCGATAATTCAACCGATAGTATTGTAAATCACTGCCCGGTACAGTGAATTCACCCGAGAGCCGTTGTAAGCCACCTTTATTGGGAAAAGTGGCGGAATCGCGTGAATCTTTGGTATAGCTGGCGACTAAAAAGAAGTCATTAAAATCTTCACCGTGTGTTGTGACAAACTCTTGCGCAAGGTCTGAATCATCACCGGCAAAAAAGTGAGTGAATTGATAGCGAATGGCTAATCCCGCTCGGCTAATATCCGAAACAGGTAAACTGAAGTTTAATTCGGCAACGCCAACGTCAGTAGCGTAATCAGCGCCAATGTATTGGTCAAAATCGGTGGTGCGATAACTTAAATCAAAGCCGCGACTAATGCCGTCAACAGTGTAATAAGGATTGGTATAAGCGAAGCGATACAGTTGATTACTGTCGCTGGTATTGAATGCGAAGGTGACGCGCTTGCCGGTGCCTAAAAAGTTATTTTGCGTGATGCTAGTGTTAAATAAAATGCCTTGTGATTGTGAATAGCCCACGCCCGCTAATAAATTGCCGGAGGGTTTTTCTTTCACACCAATATTAATATCCACCATGTCGGCGGCTTCTGGAACTGACGGTGTTTCAATCGTCACGTCATCAAAATACCCCAGCCGTTGCAAGCGTTCACGCGAGCGCCGTAATAAATCACTAGAAAACCACGCCGTTTCCATTTGTCGCATTTCGCGTCTTAATACTTCATCGCGGGTGCGCGTATTCCCTTTCATATTAATACGGTGAACGTAAGTGCGTTTACCGGGATCAACAAAAAAGCTCACCACGACTTGTTTCTTTTGCCGATCTATATCGGGAACGCTATTCACATTGGCAAAGGCATAGCCTTGTTCACCTAATAAGGCTGAAATGCGCTCGGCACTGTCAGTGGTGATTTTGCGTGAAAATACATCGCCGCGCCGCAAGTGAACTAATGGAAATAAATGTTCAGCGGGGACGGATGGATCACCCACTAATCGAATGTCGCTAATATGAAAAACGTCACCTTCGTTCACAGCAACGGTGACATAAATATCTTTTTTATCAGGACTGATGGTGACTTGTGTGGAAGTAATTTGAAAATCAATGTAACCGCGATCTAAATAGAACGAGCGGAGTGTTTCTAAATCGCCGCTGAGTTTTTCTTTCGCGTACTGATCGTTTTTGGTATAAAAAGATGACCATTTACTGGCACCTAATTTGAACTGTTTTAATAGGGTTTCATCATCAAATGCCTGATTTCCAATGATATTAATTTGCTTTAAACGAGTGGTTAAGCCTTCGGTAACTTCAATGCGCACACCAACGCGGTTGCGTTCTAATGGTGAAATAGTGGATTGCACGGTTACGCCGTATTTGCCGGCAGCGAAATATTGCCGCCGCAATTCTTGTTCAATTTGATCTAACAATAACCGATTAAATACCCGTCCTTCGGCTAATCCAATTTCTTTTAAGCCTTTTTTCAAATCTTCAGTTTTAATGGTTTGATTGCCGACGATATCAATGTGTGCAATTGCCGGACGCTCGCGCACTTGAATGACTAAGACATTACCGTCCCGCTTGACTTTGACATCATCAAAAAAGCCGGTAGCGTAAAGTGTGCGAATACAATCAGCCGTGACGCTATTAGTAACGCTGTCATTCACTTCAACTGGCAGATAATTAAACACGGTGCCGGCGGCAATGCGTTGCAGACCTTCAACGCGAATGTCGGTAATAGTAAAGGTGGCGGCAGTGGTTGGCGTAGTTAATATCACATCATCGGATGGATTTTCAATTGGATCAGGCGTGGTGACTGGTGAATTAACTGGCGCCGTTTTGGTGGCGGGTTGATTGGCATGAGCCGGCGCCAATGCCAACCAACAGAGCAACGGCACGGTGCAGTGTTTGAAATAAGTATTTTGACTTGACACTCGTCCCGTCTCCCGCAAATTTAATAATGAAATGCCATCAAAGTGTGAGGTAAATATTCGGTGATTTAACTAATTAATCGAATAATCTTACCACGTCCATATACAGCGCCAGCGACATTAAACTAATTAATAACACGGTGCCAACACGATTCATCTGTTCTTGAATGTTGATTGGAAATGGGCGGCGCGTAATGAGTTCATACCCCAAATACCAGAATAGATGTCCACCGTCGAGCATAGGCAGCGGCAATAGATTTAAGACGCCGAGACTGACACTTAATAATGCCAAAAAGTTAATAAACGCCCCAATGCCAAGCGTGGCTGTTTTACCCGCGGTGTCGGCAATTCCAATTGGGCCGCTTAAACTTTTTAATGACGCTTGCCCAGTGAACATGCGTCCAATAATTCGCAACGTTAATACCGATACATCGGTGAGTCGTTGCGCGGCTGCAACAGTGGCATCCAATGGACCCAACCGCACCAACACTTGCTGGGCTTCCAATTGTGCGGTCGGGATCGCCGGCGCGGCGCCAATCCGTCCAATCCTGCTGCCGTCCTCCGCCGTCGCAGCCGCCGGCGTGATGGTCAATTGCACCGTATCAGCGCCACGTTCCACCTGAAATTGCAGCGATTTTTCCGCATTTACCCGCACAATAGCAACCAAATCCTCCCAGTTCGCCACCGCCTGCCCATCAATTGCCGCAATCCGATCACCCGAGCGCAGCCCGGCTTGACCGGCGGGTTGGTCGGCGCTCACCTCATCCAACACCGGCGGTACTTCCAGTTGCACCGAGCGTAACCCTATGGCAGCTAACACATTTTGCCCCGGATCGAGCGGCGCCAGCGCACTGCCGGGCAGGTAGCGCGTGACGTTTTGACCGTCAGCCGTGCGCACTTGCACAGGCAAATCTTCGGCATCCAACGCGCCCTCGAGGACGCCAAACCACACCGCGCTCCACGTCGGCGTCGCGGCGCCGTCCACTTGCACGATCACATCACCCGGGACAAATCCCGCCGTGGCCGCGACCGAGGCGGGTGTCACAACCCCGACTTCCGGGCGGGTGCCAACTTCGCCCGCCATGATAATTAACCAATACGCAATGAATGCAAATAATAAATTGCACACCGGGCCGGCTAATACAATTGCGGCGCGTTTCCACACCGCTTGGCGATTGAATGCAAAGGGTAAATCTTCCGGTGCTACGGGATTATCATCATCCGCTCGTTCGCCAACCATTTCCACATAACCGCCAAAGGGTAATGCTGATAAAACGTATTCGGTTGGATCATTTGGGCGGTGCCAGGTGAATAGCGGGCGGCCAAAACCAATGGAAAACCGAATGACTTTAACACCTAACCGGCGCGCAACCCAGAAATGGCCGAATTCGTGAATGGTAATTAAAATACCAATGGCGATTAAAAACGCGGCAATACTAATCAATAGTTGTGTCATGGTATTAGCGTTGTAATGTCGTAATGAATTGCGTGGCACGAGCGCGGGCGGCCACATCCACTGCTAATAATTGATCTAAATCGGTGACGGGCGCGGCGGGCAATTGATCTAATACATGCGCGACCACCCGACTAATGGCTGTGAACCCAATTTGCTCGGCTAAAAACGCCGCGACAGCTATTTCATTTGCCGCATTCATAATCGCCGGCGCCGTGCCACCGGTTTGCGCGGCTTGATACGCCAATGTTAAACACGGAAACCGCTCCGGCGCGGGCGGTTCAAAAGTAAAATTGCCGCAAGTGAATAAATCAAGTGGTTTAACACCCGAGGTCATCCGCTCCGGCCAAGCCAATGCGTGGGCAATGGGTGTGCGCATGTCGGGATTGCCCAATTGCGCTAATACCGAGCCATCGCAGTATTGCACCATTGAATGAATCACGCTTTGCGGGTGAATGACCACCTGCACACGGTCGGGCGTGGTGGCAAATAACCAGCAGGCTTCGATCAATTCCAGCCCTTTATTCATCATGGTGGCCGAATCTACCGAAATCTTCCGCCCCATTTTCCAATTCGGATGCGCGCAGGCTTGATCGGGGGTAATGGCTTCTAATTCAGCAACCGGCGTGTGCCGAAATGGCCCGCCCGAGGCGGTTAATAAAATCTTCTCAACACCAGCGCGAGTTAAATCCCGCTGCGGCTGCACCGGTAAGCATTGAAAAATCGCATTATGTTCACTATCAATCGGTAATAACTCAGCGCCGTGATCGGCCACCGCTTGCATTAACAACGCACCCGCCACGACCAGCGCTTCTTTATTCGCCAATAAAATCCGTTTACCCGCTCGCGCCGCCACCAGCGTGGACATTAACCCCGCCGCGCCGACAATTGCCGCCATTAAATACTCCACCTCCGGCAGCGCGGCGACCGTTTCCAACGCCGCCGCTCCGGCCAAAATCTCCGGCGGGTTGGGCATGTCCGCCAGTGCCACGCGCAACGCGGCCGCGGCGGCTGCGTCCACCATCACCGCCACTTGCGGCTGGACAGCGCGACATTGTTGCGCCATGCGCTCGACGTTGCTGTGCGCTGTCAACGCCACCACGCGGTAGCGGTCAGGATGCCGCGCCAGCACGTCCAGCGTACTGACACCGATGGAGCCGGTTGAACCGAGTACCGCCACGCCGATCATAAGTATTTCTCCAGTAACAAAAATCCCACGACAAAGAGTGGCGCGGCCGCGATCATGCTGTCCACGCGATCTAACATGCCGCCGTGGCCGGGTAACAGGGTACCGGCATCTTTCACACTGCGCCGCCGTTTGAGCCAACTTTCGTACAGATCGCCGACGATGGACAGTAAAACGGTGACAATGCACAGGGCGTTCAGGGCGATGGCGTGCACTGGGGCGGGGGAGAGCGCGATGAGTAGAACGCCGCTCCACAGTACCGCGATGGCGACGCCGCCGCCGACGCCGGCCAGCGTTTTGCCGGGACTGACCACTGGTGCGAGTTTGCGGCGACCCCAGCGGCGGCCGGCAAAGTACGCGGCGGAATCGGCAAACCACACCAGTAGCATCAAAAATAGCACCAGCCAGCGGTTGCCCTGCTGGTCGAGCAATATTAACGCCAGCCAGCTCGCGGTTAATAACCCAATGCCGGTGAGCGCCAACTTGGGTTCAACGCCGCCGCTGATCGGTTGAATGTGGCGCAACTTGAACAGCGTCACGGTCAGCAGCAACCACCACGCCACCACTGGCAGCAGGAGTGGCAAATACCAACTCGGCGGGATCAGCCACCACGTCAACATCACCGCCGCGACGACGCTGGCCAGATAACTCAAGCGCCCGTTGGTGGTGGTCAAACCAACCAGTGGCGCCCATTCCCACGCCGCCAGCGCCAGTACCGTCATCAGTAGCAGGGCAAAGCCGGTGGTTGGCAGCACAATCACCAGCGCCATGACGCTGTTGCCAAGAATGAGCGCAAGCAGCCAACGCTGTTGCAATTCGGTGCGGGGGGGCGTGACGGGTTTAATCGTGAAACTTCCTAGCTGGAGGGCGCGGCGGCGATCTGCTCGCTGGTTAAACCAAAGCGCCGTTGACGACGAGCGAAAGCGGCGAGCGCGTGACTAAAGGCGGTGGCGTCGAATTCTGGCCACATCAGGTCAGAAAAATACAACTCGGCGTAGGCGCACTGCCACAGCAAAAAATTACTCAGGCGCTGCTCGCCACCGGTGCGAATAAACAAATCTGGATCGGGCAAATCGGCACTCGCCAAGCGGTCGGCAATGGCGCGCTCGTCAATCTGCTCGGGCGTCAACTGCCCCGCCAGCATTTCCCGCCCCAACTGCCGCACCGCTTGCGCAATATCCCAGCGCCCGCCGTAATTGGCCGCCACCTGCAACGTCAACTTGCGGTTATGTTGCGTCATCTGCTGGGCATCGGTGACCTGCGACTGCAATTTGGCGGAAAACGCGCTCAAATCACCGATCACCCGCAAGCGCACCTCGTTCGTGACCATGCGGCGAATTTCGCTGCGCAACGTGGTCATAAATAATTCCAGCAACACGCTGACTTCTTTGGGTGGCCGCCGCCAATTTTCGCTGCTGAACGCAAAAATGGTCAGCACGGGAATGCCGAGACGGATACATTCTTCCACCACCGCCCGCACACCTTTTGCGCCGGCACGATGTCCCGCCGTGCGCGGCAACCCCCGCTGGCGCGCCCACCGCCCATTGCCGTCCATGACAATTGCCACATGCAATGGCAACGCCGCCGGCGGGTCGAGCGTGGCATTGGGCACCGGATCAATTGCTCCGGAGTTGGCGGTTGCAGTCATTCATTCCCTACCGCTCATTAATGACAGCGCAATGTGCGTGAATTAAAAATCATTGGACAATTGAATAACGCGCTAAATTGCCATTAAATCCGTTTCTTTGCGTTCCAATACCTGATCAATTTCTTTAATAAATTGATCGGTCAATTTTTGTACCGCATCTTGGCCATGATGCTCATCATCCGTTGAAATCTTTTTATCCTTGACCAATTCTTTTAATTCTTGATTCGCATCACGGCGAATATTGCGCACCGCCACCCGCGCCTGCTCGGCTTCGTGACGGGCAATGCGTTGTAAATCCCGCCGCCGTTCTTCGGTTAATTGCGGCATGGGAACGCGAATCACGGTGCCGGCCGTATTCGGGTTAATGCCTAAATCCGATTGAATAATGGCCTTTTCGACCACCGTCACCATATTCCGTTCCCAGGGCGTGACGGTTAAAGTTCGGGCATCTTCAACGGCAACATTGGCGACCTGACTAATCGGCACTTCACTGCCATAATAATTGACGCGCACATGATCTAATAACGCCGGATGAGCGCGGCCGGTGCGGATTTTTGCCAATTCATGCCCGAGTGCTTCAACACTCTTGCGCATTCGTTCAGTGGTGGTTTTTTTAATATCATCCAACATATTTCATTATCCATGTTGACAAATCACCGTCGGATGCGGTGAACTTAAAAACCGCATCATTCGCGGCAACTTCATTGATGCGGTTCATCGCTCACCGCATTCTACGCAGTGATTAAAGACCCAATCGCCTCACCGGCAATCACCCGCGCCAGCGCACCGGGTTGATAAATGTTCAATACGCGCACGGGAATATGATGATCGCGGCATAACACCACGGCGGTCGTGTCCATCACTTGTAAATTATCCCGCAACACTTGCGCATAGGTTAATTGGGAATAGAAATGCGCGTCGGGCTGTACTTTTGGATCGGCCGCGTAAATGCCATCCACCTTAGTTGCTTTAATTAACAAATCAGCGCGAATCTCCGCCGCCCGCAAACTCGCCGCCGAATCAGTGGTGAAAAATGGATTGCCCGTGCCAGCGGCAAATAACGTCACCCGCCCGCGTTCCAGATGCCGCACGGCGCCGCGGGCGGTGTACTCCTCACACACCTGCTCCATGCGCAGTGCCGACAGTACCCGCGCTGCCACTCCGCACTGTTCGAGCGCATCCTGCATCGCCAGCGCATTCATCACCGTCGCCAACATGCCCATGTGATCGGCGGTGACGCGATTCATGCCCGCGGCCGCTAACCCCGCGCCACGAAACAGATTTCCGCCGCCGATCACCACCGCCACCTGCATCCGCTGCGCGGTCAAATCCGCAATTTCCTGCGCCAGGCGGGTGAGCAACTGCGGATCAATGCCGTGCGATTGACCGCCCAGCAACGCCTCGCCGCTGAGTTTGAGCAAAATACGCCGATACTGCGGAGTAGTCATGGTAGTTACTAACGCCCTTGCGCTTGCGCCTGCACTTCGGCAGCAAAATCCTCGGTTTTTTTTGCAATGCCCTCGCCGACTTCGAGTCGGGCAAAACGCACCACGCGAGCGCCGGCCTGTTTCAACAGGTCAGCCACCGTCTGATCGGGATTTTTGACGAAATGTTGCCCCAACAGCGTCACTTCCTCCAAATATTTGCGAATGCGCCCTTCGACCATTTTTTCCATAATGGACGCGGGTTTACCGCTATCGGCTGCTTGAGCGCGGAAAATTTCGCGTTCCTTATCCAACAACTCGGCCGGCACCTGCTCGGCGCTGACACACAGTGGATTGCTGGCGGCAATGTGCATCGCCACGTCGCGCCCGAGCGCCGCGTCGCCACCGACCAATTCAATCACGACGCCGATGCGGTTGCCGTGACTGTAATGATGACACACGCCCTCGGCTTGATCGAAGCGCACGAGGCGGCGGACTTGGATATTTTCACCGATTTTACTAATCAACGCCGCCCGCGCTGCGTCAACCGTCATGCCCGAGTCAAGTGGCTGCACCGCCAGCGCCTCGGCATCCGCCGCATCACACGCCAGCGCACACTCGGCGACCGTGTTGGCAAAGGCGGTGAAATTGGCGTCTTTGGCGACGAAATCGGTCTCGCTGTTGATTTCCACCAGCACCGCCCGCTTGCCGTCGGCCGTCACGCGCACGGCAATTACGCCATCAGCAGCGGTGCGGCCAGCTTTTTTCGCCGCTTTGGCTTGACCCGATTTGCGCATCGCTTCAATTGCCGCTTCAATATCGCCATTGGTTTCCACCAATGCAGCTTTACATTCCATCATGCCAGCGCCGGTGCGCTCGCGTAATTCTTTCACTAATCCGGCAGTAATTGCCATAATCACTCATTCCTAAAATAAAGCGGGGGTGGTTCATTGCACAAATTGCACAATTCAATTGCGGCTTCACCCGCCACGCCCGTTAAAACAAAAGCATTATCATCAGCAGTATCATTAACGCCAATTGCAACCGCTCGATTAAAAAAATGCCACGAATTCAATGGCGCATAATTCAATTGCGTTATTCGGCATCCGCCAATGCTTCAAACCCATCTGGATCACGGCGGCCGGACATGGCGGCGGCGGTTTGACGCCCATCGAGAATGGCATCCGCCGCGCCTTCTAAATACAAGGTGACGGCGCGAATCGCATCATCATTGCCCGGCACGACATAATCAATTGCGCTGGGATCATTATTCGTATCCACCACGCCGACCACTGGAATCGCCAATTTATTCGCCTCACTGACGGCAATGCGTTCATGGCCGACATCAATCACGAATAACGCATCGGGTAAATGCGACATGTGTTTAATCCCGCCCAGACTTAATTCGAGTTTATCCAATTCACGCCGCAGCGTGAGCGCCTCTTTTTTACCGAAGCGTTCAATTGAGCCATCTTCAAACATCGCCTCCAAATCCTTGAGACGTTGAATAGACTTGCGCACCGTTTGGAAATTAGTCAACATACCGCCGAGCCAACGATGATTGACATACGGCATTCCACAGCGCGCCGCATGTTCAGCGACTGGATCATGGGCAGCGCGTTTCGTACCAACAAATAATACCTTGCCGCCATTAGAGGCTAATTTACCCAGATAATTCGTCGCTTCCAAATATAATGGCAAAGTTCTTTCCAAGTTAATAATATGAATCTTATTGCGCTGACCAAAAATGTACGCCCCCATTTTTGGGTTCCAATAGCGGGTTTGGTGTCCAAAGTGAACGCCCGCTTGTAACATCGCACGCATGGTTATTTCGCTCATCATTCGCTCCAATTCAATTGGGTTAGACCTCCACGCAACCCCATAACGCAACCTGTCGCAGACAGGCACCCCGCGTCGCAGTGTCGGTTGGTGTGTGGTGTGATTTCAACAACGTGACTAGACTATCCAGTCACGACAACGACGCTCCCAGTGCATCAAAATTGCCGACAATTGCGCCAAGAACGACGCAATATGCCACATTTAACACCAAAATTGTGACAACGTGGTCAATCATTCAGGATTGATGATACTGGGGCGATGACTGACGCAATGGGCGAGTGACGCGACATTTGCGGCAGTACGGCACGTTTTATAACATGTTGCGATCACAATGGGCAATGGATTACCCAATAACGGCGCCCTCGATCACGGCGCATGGTTATCATGTTCAATACCATTTCGTCACCATTTTTTTAACCAGCGCGGCACAAAACAGGATGATCTTATCAAAAAATACGCCGAGGGTTTTTAGTCGTAAATTCTTCTGCCAAAATGCTATGAGGTTAACCCGTCAATCCAATGAGTGTTTCAATTAAAACAGCAGCTGAAATTGCCAAAATGCGGGTCGCCGGTCGCCTGGCTGCCGACGTATTAGAAATGATTAGCCCCTATGTCGTAGTCGGTATTACCACCGACGAATTGGACTACATTTGCCACGATTATATTACCCGCAAACAGCGCGCTATTCCTGCCCCGCTGCATTATCGCGGTTTTCCTAAATCCATTTGCACGTCAGTTAATAATCAGGTGTGTCATGGTATTCCCGGCACTAAACAATTAAAAAAAGGTGACATCCTGAATATTGATGTCACGGTGATTAAAGATGGTTATCACGGTGATACCAGTAAAATGTTCACCGTTGGCGACGTGTCAGTTTTAGCGCAGCGTTTAATTAACGTGACACAGCAGGCGCTCTGGGCGGGTATTACGCAGGTGCGCCCCGGCACGACCTTAGGCGATATTGGCCATGCAATTCAAACTGTCGCTGAAACTCAACGTTTTTCAATTGTACAAGAATACTGTGGGCATGGTATTGGACGAGCGTTCCATGAAGACCCGCAGGTGTTGCATTATGGCAAACGCGGTGATGGATTGGCATTAGCGGCGGGCATGTGTTTTACCATTGAACCAATGGTGAATGCCGGTAAGCGGTTTATTAAATTATTACCCGATGGCTGGACGGTAGTGACCAAAGATCGCAGTTTGTCGGCGCAATGCGAGCATACGATTTTAGTGACGCCTAATGGTTATGACGTATTGACTTTGCGCGCTGAAGAAGCGGCGTTTTTTAATTCGGCAGTCTAGTCATATTTGCATTAACACAACTCAGATCGGGATTAATCAACACCGCTTGAGTGGTTGATTAGACTGATGTGGTCAATTTTAATCCCACAATGCCCGTAATAATTAATCCCAAACTGATTATCCGCAAAAGACTGGCCGCCTCGCCCATTAGAATCATTCCAAGGACGGCCGTTCCCACTGCGCCCACGCCAACCCATACCGCATACGCTGTTCCGACCGGTAATGATTTCATGGCAACGCCGAGTAGAATAAAGCTCATACTCATTGAAAGTAGTGTGCCAATGGTCGGCCACAACCGAGTGAAACCTTCGGTGTATTTAAGCCCAATTGCCCAGCCAATTTCAAATAGACCGGCGATGATTAGAATGAACCAGTTCATAATAGGGTTGTTTTAACTCAAAAAATTAGCTAGTTAGCTGGATAAAAATTTCATAGTTCCGCACAAATAAAAGCCGCTTTGAAAAAATAATAAATCGCTTTAATCCAGAAATATTTTGCTTAACAGACAGGCGTTCTAATGCTAATTGTGGCAGCGTTTTTTTGATTCTTTGTATAGAATTGAGATGCTTTGGCACGGATATAGTCAATTCAGCATATTGGCGGGTGCCATTCGCTAATAACCTAGCCAAACGTATGATGCGACTGGCTAAAGTGAAGTTAAAAGTGATTGGTAATTTTTGTGCTCAAGCGGGTGCGCGGGCGTTTTAGGTGATTCGTTCTGCTTGGGAAACTTATTTGTTGCGAAAACTCAATCCATTTGAGCAATTCAGACTCGTATTTGAGGGTTGAGTAGTTACAAATTACTTTTATAATACCCTATAAACTTTAACACTACCGTTGTTTCAAAGCGGCTGCATTTCGTATTGAATCTGCATTATGTTTTTTTGCTTAACGGCTAAACTACATTGCGGTCAAGCCGTCGGCACCAGTTGTTTATTAGGCAAAATCGCTCAATCACTTTATGACTTTATTTCCCCAGTCATGGGGTTAATAATCAACTTGGTCTTTTTTCCATTCTTGTAAAGATCAACCTCCCAGAAACCATCGTCGAACTCAATTTCGGTAA
>NZ_JABVCQ010000017.1 GCF_014145225.1 Thiospirillum jenense | reverse complement strand
ATATCCCAAAAAAGCAAAATAAATGAATCATTATCTACAATTTTTTAATATTTATGTTATGTTTAATGCACTGAAAAATTGTCCAACAAATATGATTAAAAAATGAAATTTTTGCTCTTATTATCTTTTTTAAATTGCTTGCTATCGTCACTAAAACATATTGATCTCAGTTCAACGTTTATCTTGTCATTATCCTGTGAAAAAGACAGAAATTACGCAGAAAAAATGATGCACTTTGTACTTCAACGCATCCTGCATAATCAACTATATCTCTCCTAAAAATTTCGTTTCGACGCATTTTGATTTAGGTGCTTATCGCATAAAATAATGCTAAACTAGCCATCAAAATAGTGGCGTTAGCCGCAATTCAATCGTACAATTCAGTCATTATTTAGAGGATTAAACGTGACGTCTAATGTATCGCCTGATATAGATACTGCCCCGCCAGTTTGGCAACTGGTCAATAAAGATTATACCGATATTCTTTATCATCACACGGCGGAAGGCATTGCAAAAATCACAATAAATCGCCCTGAAGTACGCAATGCATTTCGTCCACAAACCGTGCGCGAATTGATTGATGCGTTTCATCATGCGCATCTTGATCCTGAGATTGGTGTGATTATTTTCACGGGCGCTGGTGAATTAGCTTTTTGCGCGGGAGGCGATCAACGTATTCGTGGCGAGGCGGGTTATCGGGATGAATCGGGTATTGAACATCTCAATGTATTGGAATTACAACGCCAAATCCGCACCCTGCCTAAACCCGTCATAGCAATGGTAGCGGGCTATGCCATTGGTGGCGGGCATGTTTTGCATTTATTATGCGATCTCACTATTGCAGCGGATAATGCACGATTCGGTCAAACCGGGCCTAAAGTGGGCAGTTTTGATGCAGGTTTTGGCGCCGGTTTAATGGCGCGTACCATTGGTTTGAAAAAAGCAAAAGAGATTTGGTTTTTATGTCGCCAATACGATGCTGCTGAAGCATTGGCAATGGGATTGGTGAATACGGTGGTACCATTAACTGAATTAGAATCCGAAACAGTTAATTGGTGCCGGCACATGTTGCGTCATTCACCAACCGCCTTGCGGGTATTAAAAGCGGCGTTTAATGCCGACACTGATGGATTAGCAGGGATTCAAGAATTAGCAGGCAATGCCACAGCCTTGTTTTATACCACCGCTGAAGCGCAAGAAGGGCGTAATGCCTTTTTAGAGCGGCGGACGCCCGATTTTAATCGGTTTAAACGGCGGCCCTAATGCGCAGTCATAGACAAGCAATTAAAGCATTACTGACCGCATCACAGGTGCAAGTTCATTCGCATCATCAATCGTGGCGCCCCAGTATGCGCCATTGGTTAATTGCCAGTCGGCCGCGAACATTAATTCTGGCGATTGCCCCAGTGATTGCTGGATTTGCATTCGCATTTGCTCAGAAGGGTTATCTAGTTTGGCTGACAGCCATTGCTACACTTTTAAGTGCAGCGGCTATTCAAATTGGCACTAATTTGTATAATGACGCCGCCGATTTTGAACGCGGTACAGATACACCAGATCGGCTCGGACCACCCCGAGCGGCAGCACAAGGTTGGTTCACGTCAATTCAGATTCGCCGCGCCGCACATCTTATGTTTTTATTAGCATTTCTGTGCGGTTTAATCCTCATCATACGCGGTGGTTGGCAAATCTTATTATTGGGATTAACGGCAATTGCCGCCGGATATGCCTATACCAGCGGACCACGTCCTATTGCTTACGGCCCCTTTGGGGAATTATATGTTTTATTATTTTTCGGCATTGCCGCCGTTGCCGGCACCTATTATTTACAGGTGTTGCAATTAAATGGTGCAGTAATCCTGAGCGGTATTGCAATTGGATTGCCGGCATGTGCAGTGTTATTAGTGAATAATTACCGCGATTTTGATACTGACCGCCGCGCTGGCCGCCGCACCTTATGTCACATTTTGGGACGGCAGCGAGCGCGTTTATTATACAGCGTGTTGTTGGTGCTACCAGTCGGACTAATGATGATTATCATTAAACCACCACAACACGGGTTGCCATTGTTATTGGCATTACCGGCGGCGCTGCGGCTGAGTTATCGGTTGTGGCGTATTAAAGAAGGGCGGGGGTTAAATCCACTGCTTGGGCAAACTGCTTTATACCAAGCCTATCTGGTTGCTTTGCTATGTATTAGTTTGCTGTGGGCGCATTGGTTGACTGTCAATTAAACATTTATTTAGATAAGCCAGCCCGTTCGCGCAAGGTTTTTAATTCTTCTTGATCGCTGTCACCCGCCAGTGTTAATGCCGCAATACGCTCTAGTAACATATCCACCTTAATAGCACCTTCGGGCAATTGATCGATTGCGTTAATCCGTCGGCGCATATCAAGGGGTAAATGCCACTGAATCCCCAATTGATCCCGCGCGGTGGTGCGATAGGATGTTAACCATTGGTCACAGCGATTAACATCAATTGGGTGTTGATCGTCATGCCACGCCTGCATCAATTGTAATAATGCCAAATCACCTGCGCCGTGTAATACCGCCGCGGCGCGACATGCCCCCCCATCCCCATCCACTTTTTTGGCTAACTCCGTGACCTGCGCTGCGAGTTTTTTACCATGATCACACAATTGTTCAGCCCGTTTCTGCAATGGTTCCAATGTTAATTCACTGCCGGGGTGCAAGGATAATTCAATTGCTAAATTAGTCACGGCCGTTGTGCCTAATTGCTCAACCGCTTCTTTAAAATTGTCAATGACACGCATGGTCGTATTATATGAACCAGTGTTGGCAGCACCAATCAGTCGCCCAACCAGAGCGGGTTCTAATTCCCAGTTTTTCACAATTACTGTTTTATTCAGTTTATGCTCATGTTCCAGCGTTTCTATGGTGTGAGCTAATTCTGGACTCATTGGCAAACTTAAATTATTGGCTTGCAAATGATATTCAACAAAAGCGACAAAAGATTCAAAATGGGGAGCGCTGTCAGTACGCACTTTAGCAGTTGCCATTAATTCACTTAAGCGCACCATTAATGCTTTAGCACTAAAGGGTTTAACAATATAGTCGCGCACACCATAATGGCGCGCTTCAATTACGAATGAACGATTGGCATGACCAGAGACAATGACTGGCACCGTTTTGCCGCGGCCAACGCGATGAATTTGTTCTAATAACGCCATGCCACCAACGCCCGGCAATCCCATATCCACTAATAACAAATCAGTGCCTTGTTCTCGCCAATGTATAAAGGCAGCAGACACTTCGTTAAAAACGTACACGCTGCTGTTTGCCCAAATGCGTTTTATTAAGCGTTCTAATAACATCGCAGTTGAAGTATCGTCTTCAACAATCATCACCTGCATGATTATTGCCTCATTTTCTATACGCTGTTGATATTAAATGATCGTTTTTTTGAATAGAAAACATTCACAAATCTGACTGGAATACCATGAGATTTCATGTAATGCTTTGACGTAATGCGACTGTAAAATCAATAAAAGATCGCTAATATGGTAACACAATTAACCAATTTGCTGACAATGCGTCATAAAGGCGTCCACTGCCATTGCCCAGTCACAATGTGGTGGGAGCGCCAACGCGGCGGTGACTGTTGTGTCTATACAACTGTTGCTGCTAGTCAACAGGAGCGGTAGTGCGCTGATGAGACGGTCGCGTGGATGACGCAACGCCCAGCGTGGATGGCGAAATAGCTCGCGCCAGCCAAACTGTTGCGCGGTGAGTTGCAGATGTTGCCAGTGACCATCCACGCTTCGTTGCCCTTTGTCATAACGCGGATGGCATTCTGTTTCCCAACTTTGCAGCAGGTGGCCACGCCGTTGTGTTTCAAATTGACGCAGAGTGTCTGACCAAAGCCACATGATGCGTGCTTGCCACTCTAGCAGGTTTGCATCACGCAAATCAGTGACGTTTGAATACTGAAGATATTGATTGGCCAGATAATATAGCGACATAAAGCGAGCGTTGCGGCTGACATCCATGTCTTTTAAACGTAACATTCGTTCGCTGGCGAGCGGGTGATAGCGGCCGATGGCGGCGAGTCGTGCTTCACCGCTGCTGAGGATGACTTGACAAAGGCGGTTAAAAAACAGTTCTCGACCATGTTCGGTGTACGCGGTGCGATCACGCAACTGCTGTTGCGTTAACAACAAGAGTTGCCCACGATGCAACAGTAAGCGTGTGATTTCACTTGGATCAACGTGGTGAAATAGCAACGGTGGGAGCTGGTCAAGCACCGCCGTATCACCCGCGATGAGGCGGCGATTCCAGCATAATTCGGCAGCGGCGAGGCGAATTGGCGGGTCACTGAGGCGTTCTTGTCGCAGTAGTTGAAATGTGACAGTCATCCCCAATCGGCGCTGCAAAACCGCGGCGAGGTGTGCGAGGCGGGCGCGGATCAGGCGGCGTTGCTTGGCATTAGTGCTATTAATCAGAATGTTGTATTCGTAGCCGTTGGTTGGTCGCGGCGGGCGGTCAAGGCGGATATGATAACCGCCCTCGCCGCGTCCATAACTGCCGCCTAAAAAGATGCCGCGCAAATGCACTGGTGCGATGCGGGTGGTGATTTGCGCGGCGATGCGGCGTTGATCGTCAGCAATATGCTGTTCAATCAATGGGTTAGCGTCGTAAGTATAGTATGACGGCGGTGGGGCTGGGTTGGGTGCAATGGGCGCAATGGTATGCAAGCGTGGGTGGGTGTTATCAATTATCCGATGCTGTTTCATTGCCCTGACCTATCAAGTGACCATGATGTCATTATACTAAATGAAAAAGCCCGATCAATTGTGGTGTATCTGTGTTGGACGTTCACTATTAATACCACGCAATGATCGTTATGACAAACCAGCGTTATTTTATTGGTTGTTTAAGTGATGCTTTTATTCTAATCGCATTGATATCCGTTGTCACCTGTGCCATTAATATAAACAGTGGCGGCGGGAAATAACGCCCTTTTTGCTTTGTCCAATAGAGTTATTTTAACTAAAAAATCAGCTAGTTAGCTAGGCTAAAATTCCACAGTCCAGCACAAACGCCGAGAATTTTGTCATACAAATCAAAGTTGTGAATACGAAACCGATCTGAAAAATACGAAATCGCTTTAATCCAGCAATATTATGCTCAACAAAAATACGCTCTAAAGCAAGCTGTTTATTGGCAGTTTTTTGTTCACTTGTTAATGGTTTATTTTTAGATTTTTTGTGTGGAATTGAAACGCTTTTGTATGAATAACTATTAACAATTCCGGTGTACCCTGAATCAACTTTCATTGTACAATTTTCAAACCGGGGTAGCGCTGGTGAAAATTCTTGTTTTAATAGATGAAAGTCGTGTCTTCTACCACCATAAGGACGACTTAAATATTTGGCGTTGGTTGAAAAAGAGCGATTATTGAAACTACTCAAAGAAGCGGGGATTGATCCGAATAGATAAATTGCATTTTTCGGTTACAACAGCATTGTATAATACACATCAGTCAGTCAGCTATGGTAAAATACATCTGATGTCAATAGACGCATTTCACACGCAATTTCTTTTGCGATCTCGGCGCCTGCCATCGTGGCATTTAAATATTGACAATGGTGATTCCCATCTGACAAGCTGACAATTAACACACGGAATAAAAATAAATGACTACTTCATACCGCCACGACGTGTTAATTATTGGCAGCGGCGCTGCGGGTTTAAGCCTCGCATTACGCTTGCAGCCCGACATTCAAATCGCCGTATTAGCCAAACGCACCCTGCACGAGGGCAATACGCTATACGCACAGGGCGGCATTTCAGCCGTGTTTGATGCGGGAGATTCATTAGAATCACATGTCGCAGATACATTAGATGCCGGCGCCGGTTTATGTGATCGTGCAATTGTCGAGCGCGTCGTAGCACACGGGCCAGACAATATCCGCTGGTTAATGCAAGCGGGCGTGGCATTCACTCGTGATGATACCGCTGACACCAGTGGTTATCATTTAACCCGCGAGGGCGGTCATACCCATCGCCGCGTCGTTCATGCCGCCGACGCCACCGGGCGCGCTGTCGAAGAAACCCTTGTAGAACAGGTACATAGCCGCGCTAATATCAATTTATTTGAACAACACGCGGCAATTGATTTAATTATATCCGACCGCTTCGGTTATCAACAACGCCGCTGCCTCGGTGCATATGTTTTAGATCAAGCCAGTGGTGAAGTACGCACCTTTTTAGCCCGGTTTATTGTATTAGCCACCGGTGGTGCGAGTAAAGTTTATTTATATACCAGCAATCCAGATGTCGCCACTGGTGATGGCATTGCAATGGCGTGGCGCGCCGGTTGTCGCGTGGCTAATATGGAATTCATGCAATTCCACCCCACCTGTTTGTATCATTCCAAAGCCAAATCGTTTTTAATTACCGAAGCGCTACGCGGTGAAGGCGCCCATTTATTATTACCCGACGGCGAGCGTTTCATGCCACGTTTTGATGCCCGCGCCGAATTAGCACCGCGTGACATCGTCGCCCGCGCAATTGACCATGAAATGAAACGACTGGGCAGCAAATGTGTGTATTTAGATATTTCCCATCGCCCCGCCGAGTTCATTCACGATCATTTCCCCACCATTCACGCCCGCTGTTTAGATTTGGGAATAGACATGACCAAAGAACCTATTCCCGTCGTGCCAGCTGCGCATTACACTTGCGGCGGAGTCGTGACTGATGCGGACGCCCGCACTGATATTCCTGGGCTATACGCCATTGGTGAAACCGCTTATACGGGTTTGCACGGCGCCAATCGCATGGCCAGCAATTCATTATTAGAATGTTTAGTCTTTGGTGAATTGGCCGCGAATGACATCGCTCGTTTAATGCAGCAATGGGAATTACCACCCGACGTTCCTGCGTGGGATGCCAGCCGCGTCACCGAACCGGATGAAGAAGTGGTTATTTCGCACAATTGGGAAGAATTACGCCGTTTTATGTGGGATTATGTCGGCATTGTGCGCACTAATAAACGCTTAACCCGCGCCAAGCGCCGTCTTGATTTATTAAAACAAGAAATCATTGAAAACTACAGCCACTTCCGCGTCAATAACGATTTATTAGAATTGCGCAATCTAGTCGAAGTGGCCGATTTAATTGTGCAATCGGCCCAGCGGCGGCGGGAAAGTCGCGGGCTGCATTACACATTAGATTTTCCCTATCAGGATGATGAACAACTGCACCCGACTGTGTTAATTCCTGACCAATACCGCCCGCGCACATTAGCCTATTAAATGGCTCGCACTACGCATTTGACCGCCGCATCAGTCAGATGATAATTACACAGCTCCTGCTCGCACAGTGTATTGCCGATCACACCAGTTTTTATTCAACCGCATCATTCTGATTATTAAACAACGGCTATGGCAAAATCAGTTACTTTACGCGAAGCATGGGCGGGCGATGCCGATTGTCGCACCTGTGCCTTGCGCACTTCGATGCTATTTGCCGATCTGGAAGCGGCGGATTTTGAAATCATTCACGAGCCGATTGAACAATTTAATTTTAAAGCGGGCGCGGTGCTTTATCATAGCGGAGATCGTGATGAATATATGTTCACGGTGCGCAGTGGTGCATTAAAATTAGTGCAGTACCTGGCGGATGGTAATTTGCGTATTGTGCGATTAGTGCGTAGTGGCGATGTATTAGGATTGGAGGCATTATTAGATGAGTGTTATCAACATGATGCGGTGGTTTTGCAACCAACTGAACTTTGCCGTTTTCCAGTGCAATTAGTACAGACGCTGGCGCATGATAATTCAAAATTATATCGTGAATTAATGACCCGTTGGCAGCGAGCGTTAACCGAAGCGGATGCGTGGTTGACTGAATTATCAACGGGGTCGGCGCGGCAGCGTATGGCTCGTTTATTATTGCGGTTAATTCAAGATTCCACGCGCAATACCTGCCAATTATTTAATCGTGAAGATATGGGAGCGATGTTGGGAATTACTACCGAAACTGCTAGTCGCACAGTGGCAAGTTTCAAGCGTGAAGATTTAATAATTGAAATTACCCCCACTGAATATTTACTCGATGTGCTAAGTTTACGGCGCATTGCCGAGGATTAAAGTGCCGTTTAGTGATGCGCATTTTTTAATGAATCGTGATGGATTAGTCATTAACTGGAGGAAATAAAACATGAAACGATATGCGTGTGCTGTGTGTGGTTTGATTTATGATGAAGCGGAAGGCTGGCCAGAAGATGATATTCCAGCCGGTACGCCTTGGGAGCAGGTGCCTGAGGATTGGAAATGTCCAGAATGCGGTGTGGGTAAAGAAGATTTTGAATTGATGATTGATTGATCTACATTGCACAACAGGCGTAGCCTCTGAGAAATCTTTATTAAGTCAATTGAGATTTCTCACGTCACTTGAAATGACAAGGGTTGCGCTTGATCACGACCAGCGTGATGCGCAAAATGCGGTGCCGCGGGTTTTGTAACGAGTCTTGCAATACCTTCCGTGGCGCCATTGACTATGACATGACTGATTCAGTCAATTGCTGGATCAAGTGGCAAAACACTCATCACACAATTACGCCCGCTGGCTTTTGCGCTGTATAGCAATGTGTCGGCTTCTTTTAATAACACATCTATTTCCGATTGATTATGCGCCTGTAGTACTGCTGGTGTGCTAATTAACGTGGCCACGCCAACGCTAATGGTGACTACCGCCGCAGCTGGTGATTGCGCATGTGCAATGCCCAATTGTAATACGTTGATACGCAAGCGGTCGGCTAATTGATGTGCCGCCGTACGCACGGTGGCGGGTAATACGGCAATGAATTCTTCGCCACCATAGCGGGCGAGTAAATCACCCGGGCGGGATAATCCATTGGCTAATGTATTGGCCACCTGTTGTAAGCATAGGTCGCCGGCGCCGTGGCCGTAATAATCATTGTAGCCTTTGAAATAATCAATATCAATCATTAACAAGGATAGGGGGTCTTGGTCACGCAGGGCGCGTCGCATTTCAATTTGAATGAGTTCATCAAAATGGCGCCGATTGGCAACGCCGGTGAGCGGATCAATGCGTGACAAATGTTGCAGTGCGTCGGTTTGGCGTTTTAATCGAATATGTGTTCGCACCCGTGCGCGCACCACTGGAATTGAAAACGGTTTGGTAATGTAATCAACGCCGCCGAGATTAAACCCGAGCGTTTGGTCATCTTCGGCATCGCGGGCGCTGACAAAGATAATTGGAATTGCCCGCGTGATGGGATCATTTTTCAAGCGGCGACACACTTCATAGCCGTCTAAATCCGGCATCATTACATCTAATAAAATTAAATCGGGTTGCGGCGCAGTGCGGGCAATGTCTAATGCTTCTTCGCCGTGAACGGCAACTTTAATTCGGCATTCGTGGCGCAGTGCATCCGCCAAAATATGAATGTTAGTTGGCACATCATCAACGATCAATACGATAGGGAGTTCACTGGGCATCTTGCAAACAATACGGCTATACGGCAATTTGAATTAACTGAAACTTCAATCAGGAGTGCGATTGTACGAATACGGTGTGTTTGAGTGAATGTTCAAGGGCGCAATAAAAAATCGGCGGTGTGATTAATCAGTCCGCTGTTTCGTCCATTGTTGTAGGGAATGACGCAGCACACGAGCGAGGCGACGATATTCGGCGTCTAATTCACCGGCAAGGATCAGATCACTGGCGATGTCTTGCGTACCTGTTTCCAGGCGGGCGGCGAGATTTTGCAACCCCGGCGCGGCGATGGTGCCAGCTAACCCTTTGATGCTGTGGGCTAAAAATTTGACTCGTTCCACATCGCCGATGCTTAAGCTGGTGTGCAATTCGACAATGCGCATCGGTACGTCGCTGAGAAATTGCCCGACTACGGCGCTGGCGATGTCGGGATCCTGCCCCACCCGTTCCAGCAATTCACGGCTGCGAAACAACGGCGACAGGTCATCCCCCAGCGGCGCCGGGGTGAGCGTGGCGGCTGGGGTGGGGACGTTAGTCGCGGCTGGCACGGGCGGGGTGGGCGGTTCCAAGATCAGTTGTGAGGTCGCCCGATCGCCCAGATGTTTGGTCAACATCGCCGCCAAATCAACCAAATTGACCGGCTTAACCAGATAACCGTTGATCCCCGCCTGCATACACAAATTTTGCGCACTGCTGTCGGTCAAGCCGGTCAGCGCAATCACCGGCACCTCGTGCTGGCGCACCTCACTATCGGCTGACCGAATGCGTTTAACCAGTTCCATCCCGTTCATGTCGGGCATTTGGCAATCGGTTAGCACCAGATCAACGTCCTGCTGCGCCAAATGTTGGAGCGCACTGTGGCCGCCCCCGACCGCCACCACGTCCTGATACCCCAGTTTGCGCAACATGGCGGTGATGACCGTCCGATTGGCGCGGTTATCATCCACCAATAGCAGCCGCACCTCCGCTAATTTCGCCACTGCTGCTGCCGACGCCGCCATCGTTTCAGCTACCGCCGACTTGACGGGCGCATCACTGGTGGCGCTACCGCCCACCAAGGCGGTGGCCGGGGCGAGTGTAACCGAGGTTTTCAGCGCATCACTGTTGAGAAAACTGCGCAATTGCGCGGCGCTGGAGCGCAGGGTTTCCACGCACTGGCGTTGCTCACCACTCAACGGCGTGTCGAGCAAATGTTCCAGCGTGGTGATGGTCACCCCCATCAAGGTTTGGGCTTCGCGGTATTGACTGGTGACGTTGCGTTCCGTCGGACTTGGCTTGCAACTGGCCTCGGGCGCGGCGGTGGGCGTGTCAGTCGGCTGTTCGGGCATGGCGACCAGGGTGCAGTCGGCAAAGGCGGGAATCGAGCGGGTTGTTCCCAGCGGTGGGGCGATGCCGACCCGATCACGCCCTTCGGTTTTGGCACGATTGAGGGCTTGATCGGCTAATTCCAACAATTGCAGCGGTTCAAAAATCGGGTCGGGCACTGCCGCCGCCACGCCTAAACTGATGGTGACATGATCGGCCACCGAGGAATATTCATGCGGGAGGCGTAACGCTTTGACCGCTAAACGCATTTCCTCGGCACGGCGGCGGGCGCCTTCCAGATCGGTATCGGGTAACAACACGACAAATTCTTCGCCGCCGTAGCGGGCGAGTAGATCACCCGGGCGGCGCAAAGTGGATGTCATGGCCGCTGCGCCCTGTTGCAAGCAGATGTCGCCGCTGCCGTGACCGTAGTGATCGTTTAACGCTTTGAAATGGTCAAAGTCAATCATCACCAGCGCCAGCGGTCGGCGGGTGCGGCGGCCGCGTTGCCATTCAATCGGCAGCGTCATGTCAAACCGCCGGCGGTTGTGCGCGTGGGTTAACCCATCAATGTAGGACATCGCCTCCAACATATCGGTTTTTTTGCGCACGTTCATGTGATTACGCACCCGAGCGCGCACGATTGGCCAGCGCAGCGGCTTGGCGATGTAATCCACCGCGCCGAGATTTAACCCCACCTCTTCGGCGGCACTGTCGCCCATCGCGGTGACAAAGATCACCATAATATCTTTGGTATCCGGTTGATCTTTGAGGCGGCGGCAAACTTCAAACCCGTCCAATTCGGGCATCATCACATCGAGCAGGATCAGTGCCGGTTTATCGTCACTCTGAGCGATGGCTAATGCTTCACCGCCGCTGAGGGCCGAGCGCACCGTGTAGCTATCCTGCAACATGCGCGTCAGCAGCAACACGTTCGCTGGCTCATCATCCACCACCAGAATGCTGTAATCCTTTTCTTTCATCATGTTGTGAAACTGTAGAGTGTTAAAGCATGTCGCCACTAAGTTATTTCTTAAGTCAATCCGCAGACTGAGGTGTCTCGATCAAAGCGCCCGCCACTTTCCGCCAGCATTAGCCAACGCGCCGCGGCGTCATTTGACAGCGCCCGGTTTGACGTGCCGTGTTCAGCGCCGCCGCAACGTAGATTTGTGCCGCCTCAATGGCATCCACCAACGATTGTCCGCTGGCTAATCGTGCGGCAATCGCACTGGCCAGCGTACAACCGGAACCGTGAAAACTCGCCGCCAGCCGCGGCCATTCCCACGCCACGACCGCTTCATTGGGGCGGTACAGGCGATTGATAACCAACTCACTCGTGTGATCGTGCGTACCGGTCAATAATACCGCTTTACAACCAAATGCTAATAATCGCTCTGCGGCGCGTTCAAATTGCGTCACGGTTGACATCAACAACGCCTCCGGCACATTGGGCGTGACCAGTTCACAGCGCGGCAACAGATGCAAGCGCAACTGATTGATGAGCGCCGCATCCGCCGTCACCTGCCCACTACCGGCGGCTAACACCGGATCAAGCACCACCGGCACCCCCGGGCAGGCGTCAATCAATTCGCCCAACACTTGAATCAACCGCGAACTCCCAATTAGCCCCACTTTAATGGCACCGATCCGGCTGTCATCCATAATCACCTGACACTGCGCCCGCACTTGCGCCGGCCGCTGCGGCACGAGTTGACACAAGCCACAGGTATTTTGCACCGTGATACAAGTGATCGCAGTACAACAATGCACGCCAGCGGCCGCGGCCGCTTCGGTATCTGCTTGAATTCCCGCCCCACCGCTGGGGTCGTGACCGCCGATGGCTAACAGAATTGGCGTACGCTCGACATCCGCCGGCGCCATAATGGACGTTTCGGCCGCCGAGCGTGGCGTGATGGCAACAGGTGATGAGGTGGCGGGTGCTTGAGAATGAACATTCATGCAGTGAGTTCCGAGTGGTGGGCTGGCAAATCCGCCACCCAACGCGGTTGGTAGGGGATTGATGTGAACGGTAGCAGAGCGGCGCGGCGATGGCGATTTCGCTTGACTTGGTGGCAAATGTGGTGCTGCGCCAGGCAGAATCCCTCTGTAAAACCGCCGCGCAGTTCTGATAACTATACCTTGTCGCTGAATGGTACGTTGGTAAAAAAGTTGCTATTCAGTTAATGTTGTATCCTTGCCACGCATTTGGTATCGGCAGTTAATTTGCCACCCCCCGTGACCATGTCCAATTCCACGCATCACCTGCGCCACACCATCGCCTTTCGCGCCGTGACCGCCCTGCTGTTGGGCGTCATCTGCGTCGCCACCGCCGTTTTCACCGCCGCGTGGTTTTATTTAGACCGCCAATCTCACCAACGCCTCCAGCAAAATGGCGACCACTTGTTGACGATGCTGGTGCGCAACACCCACGAATCTATCAGCAAAGGGCAGCGCGAGAGTTTTCAACGCGCAATTGACGATTTTAACGAACTCGACGGCGTGGTGGACGTGGCATTATTCGCCCGTTTTCGCCACCTGGTCTATCGTTCAGGACTGGTCAGCGTCGGCTTACCATTCGTCCAGCGCGATGGACAACTGCTTGATAACATTAACGAATCACTTTACCAGCGCAGTCGCGGACGCTATCAACGCAGTGACTGGAACTGGCGCGACGTCACCGACACCCCCGCCGCCCAAGCGCACATCGCCGCCTATCGTGACACCCGCCAAACTTGCGCGGATTGTCACTTCACCCTGCCCGAGGCGCTGCAATTTGACAACGCCACGCGGCGCGAAACCGTCATCACCGCCGGCAGCGCCGATTTTTATGCCGCGCTACCAGTCACGCCCGACTGCATCGTGTGTCACACCCATTGGCAGCAGGGCGAAGCCGGCGGTTATTTGCGCGTGCGCCTCGATCCCTTGCCATTCACCGCCCAACGCAATGAAACGTTAATGAGCATGGCTGGCGCCATGCTCGGCGTTTTAATTCCAACCTTATTAATCTTGGCAATCATCTTCCGTCGTTTCATTCAACGTCCGCTGGCGCGATTGCAAAACAGTTTAACCGATTTAACTCAGGGCGATGGTGATTTAACCCACCGCCTGCCAATTAAACGGCATGATGAAATGGGTTTAATTGCCGCCGCCTTTAATCAATTCATCAGCAAGGTGCAATCCATTGTTGCCGCTATTATGCGGCGCATGACTATTTTGTCAACCGAAGCCGAGCAACTATTACAACGCAGCCGCACCCTATTAACGCATAGCGGTCAAATGGTCACGCATTTAGAACAGATTAGTCAGGGCGCGAGTCAATTGCGCACGACTACCCAACAATTAACCACCGCCGTGACACAGGTAAATCAAACGCTCGACGGCGTGGTGAATACGGTAGATCGCAGTCAACAGGTGGCGCGGCAGAATCACACCTTGAGTGATACGGCGATGCAACATATTCAACAATGCAATGAACGCATGACCACAGTGGCGACGCAATCGCATACGATTGTTGAATTACTCAATCACATTAAACGCATTGCCGATCAGACCAATTTATTAGCACTCAATGCCGCCATTGAAGCCGCTCGCGCTGGTGAACAGGGACGCGGGTTTGCAGTGGTGGCGGATGAAGTGCGGGTATTAGCCAATAAAACGGCTGAATTAACCCAGAGCATTGATCGCAATTTAACCACCTTTGTGCGCGATATTAAACACACCGAAATCATTATGCACGACACTACTGGTGTGATGCAGCAGGTGTCCGTGTTATCTAATCAAAGTGAACAAGAATTGTCCACCGCTGCCCAGCAAATTCACGATTTATCTCAAGGCTTTACGCACATGCAGCAGGCAATGACTATGCAAGATCATGTCACGGATGACATCAATCATCAAATTGACGCGACAAATCAAAGCGTATTAGGAACGCGGGTCATTAGTGCTGAATTGGCCGAATTAGCGCAACAGGTGCGACAGACGGTGGATGGCGTCACCGCCGAAACGGCGCAGTTTCGGATTGGTGAAGTGAATGAAGGCGTGAATAAAAACGTCACGACCGCTTATTCTAGCGAATACGGCGCGGGATGCTGCACTTCAGACAGCGCCCGCCACACGCGGTAATAAGCATGATGCAATGCATGATCGGTCACTGATTCCTTAAAGTTAGGATAATCAATACCCACTACTGACAATGCAATTGCATCCGCCACCTCTTGTTCAGGAATAAAAGCGCGATACAAATAATCACAGCCTTTAGTCATAATTACCTCAGCTGTTGCCCACAACTTCTCAATATCACCCGCCCGCCGCGCTCGCACTAATAACTGCCCATCCGGACACGCAGCAGTACGCACGATGGAATAAAACCCGTTATTTAACTGTATTCACATAACTAATGCCCAGTAATGCAAAAACCAGTTTTTTAACTGAGCGATCTACGCTGCTATACAGCTTACGCTCATCATCTGCGTATAGCGGCAGTAGATCCATTAACTCGCTCGCAAAACTAGCGAGCGCAGAGCGAACTATCAAGAATAAACTTTGTTCTTGCTCAAGCTGATAGATAGTGATGAGTAAAGCGCCCAATTGTTCTAAAGTCAGCCACCCATTCGGCGCTGTGTACTGTGCATCATCACCACTAAAAATATGCCCCAGCCGATCAATTTCGTGATAAATAACTTCAATATCATCTGCCATCATCACATCTGATACGAATTGCCGCACCAACCCGTCCACAACAGCGATATTACCCAAATACATGGAATCACTTGCTTGGCTTATACTTGATTCAAACATCTCAACTCCTTAATTAACTGTTTGGCAACACGATGAGTTCAATAACCCGCTTACCTGCCCCTCCCCATGTGCCAGGGTTAATTGATCGTTCCCACGCGCCAGCATTGGAATAATTAAGAAAGTTTTATTCCGCCGCTGAATTAAAATCCGCCGCCGTGACCTCGGCTAATAATTCGTTAAAGGTATTGAGTAATTCCGCACTCGGCTGCGTGGCATAGCGCGTTTGATATAATTGCGCGAAGACATCTTGCGGCAATAACCGCTCCAGTTCATCCAAAGAACGATAATTATCAACGGCCGGCGCGGCGCTGGCGGCATAGGTCGTTTCAATTCGCGCTAATCGCACCCGCTGATGCTGCAATGCCGTTTCAATTTGCACCCGCAAACTCGGTTCTGGCGCTGTTAATAAAACCCGCACTTGCAAATAAGGCGGCGCATCAATTGGCTGCGGCGGCAACTGCAATTCACGCAATTGCATTAACACGGTGGCGAGCGGGGCGGGTTGTGCGGGAATACGCAATAAATGAACTGGACGCGGGACGTAAATAGGTTGAATAGAGTCAACCTGCGCGCCGTTTAATTCAATACACAGCACCTGATGTTGATAATTCACTTCTGCAAATGACAATGGCAATGGACTGCCGCAATAACGGCGGTGCGCGTGTTGACCAACCAGTTGCGCCCGATGCAAATGCCCGAGTGCTGCGTAACTGATTGTTTTGTCAAAAATTTCTACCGGCAACGCCTCCGCCCCGCCAATCACCAAGCGCCGCTCCGAATCCGCCGACACCTGCCCGCCTGACATGTGACAATGTCCCAGCGCGATCAGGGCGTGATCGGCTTTCCGCACCGCCTGCGCCCGCGCCGTCACCTGTTGATACACCGCCGCCACGCCGCGCACATAGCCAGCATCCGTTGCGGGTAGCTCGCGGTGGGGCGGATCAAATAACGTCGGGTTGGCAGCGGCGGGCGGCGGCGCGGGTGTGGCAGTGGCGCGACGTGGCAGATCACTGAAACGCAAAAATGGCACGGCTAAACACCACGCGGCGCAGCGCCCGTGCGCGTCATGCAGCGGGATCACCAGCCGCTGCGTGTCCAGCGCCCCGCTCGCGTCATACTTGACCGTGCCAACGACGGTGATGCCGAACGGTTGCAACACGGCGGCGGGTGCTTCGAGGCGGGCGGCGGAATCGTGATTACCGGCAATCACCACGATGTCAAGGCGTGGTAATTGCAGGCGGGCGGTGGCGAGGAATTGATACCACTGCCGCTGCGCCTCGGCGGACGGGTTGGGTTGATCGAACACGTCACCGCTGATGAGCAGCGCGTCAATCCGTTGCGCGACCAGTTGGTCGAGTAACCAGGTGAGGAAAAATTGCTGCTCGGCGCTGCGGTCAAAGCCGTGCAGCGTTTGTCCAAGATGCCAATCTGAAGTGTGCAGCAGGCGCAGCGGCGTTCAATCCAATTGCGGTGGCGCGGCGGGATCGGTGTCGGTATCGGCTAAATACGCCCGCGCTGCATCGTACAAACGCCGCCGGGCAAAAATAATGTGCCAGCGCCGCCCGCCGAGTTGATACCACAAAATCGCTGCCCGCACGCCAGTTAATAATAGCGCCCGCACGGCGTGTTGATTATCCGTTTGTTTCAAATACACCGCTTGACCGTGAATTAAAATGCGCGGTTCTAATCGCCCAACGGTATCGCTGTAGAGCGCGGCCAATTGCGCTAAACAGGTGTCATCTAATAATGATGATTCATGTTGACAGACGGCGGCAATGCGTTCTAATTCGGTGCGCAGGCGGGTTAATAGATCGCGGCGTTTGGATAATTGCTGCGCGTGTTTTAATAGCGTGATGGCGTAACGAGTCAATTCCAAATCACGCGGGGAACTGACCAATTGATCGAGTAAATGTTGCGCCCCGCCGCGCACCGCTGCCGCGTATTCATAAACGGCGGGAACATCGCTTGGATCGAATTGAAACAGACTGTAAATACACGGCTGCATTGGGGCAGTTTCAATTCGGCCGTGGCGGGCAATCGCTTGCACACAAGCAGCCGCTTGATACAGCCCTGCGATTGCTAATAACCGGTCACGTTCGGAATGCGTGGATGCTGATGACACGAATAATTAACGCCAAATCGCCGATTCGCCACTGCCAGTTGGTGACATCAATTGGACAAGCGTCATTATTTAATCTTGCCTTCTTTATACATGACATGTTTGCGTGCCACCGGGTCATACTTTTTAATTTCCATCTTGCCCGGTTGATTGCGTTTATTCTTCGTGGTGGTATAAAAATGCCCAGTACCGGCACTGGAATTCAATCGAATTTTGTCGCGTGCTGCCTTAGCCATATTAAAATGCTCCGCATTGAAAATGACGGTGGTTAACCATAACAAATGCACGTCGGGGTTAACCGTTTTTTGTTAAAAAAACCAACTGAACTGAATCGCTCTCCTAATAACTTTCGCCGCGAGTGCGCAAGTCAGATAACACCGCATCAATTCCCAGTTTATCAATGGTGCGCATTCCTTTGGTCGTCACCCGCAATCGCACCCAGCGATGTTCTGATTCAACCCAAAAGCGATGGTAATGTAGATTTGGTAAAAACCGCCGTTTAGTTCTATTGTTGGCATGAGAAACGTTATTACCCACGAGTGGGCGCTTACCCGTCACTTGACAGATTTTCGACATGTTGTTGATCCTCAAAATCATTTATGCGCAACCCGTGCGCGAAAAGACGCGCTAGGTTACTGAATTAACGCGGTAGGGTCAAGTTGCTTGTTGAGCCACCGCCAATGGTGACGTATTTTAATGAGTTTGCCCATTTAATAATACGCCGCCGGCTTCATCATTCTAGTCTAATCCGTTGACAAATCAATATCTGCCAATAGATGCGCTAGGGTATCGGTCAACTGTTTAATGTTAAATGGTTTAGTCAAATATGCCGCAAAGCCGGCCGCTAACCCATTTTCAATATCACGCGCTGTTGCATTAGCCGTTAATGCCACAACGGGAATGTGTTGCGTGGCGGCATCCGTGTGCAAAATACGCAAAGCTGTATAACCATCCATGCCCGGCATGTTAATATCCATTAAAATTAAATCGGGTTGTTGATTGCGCGCAATGTCAATTCCTAATGCCGCCGTTTGCGCACTCAAGCCACGCACGCCAGGATAGCGAGCTAATAACCGTTCGACCAATTTAAGATTCGCTGAATTATCTTCAATTTGCAAAATTGTGCGGTATTTAATTGGCGGTGTCTCAATCGCTTCGTACTCAGTTGAATCAACATCTATTGTGACTGCGGTCATCGTATTAGCGCGGGGTAATTCAATCCAGAACTGGCTGCCTTCATTCACCTGGCTAACCACGCCAATTCGCCCGCCCATTGCTTCAACCAATCGCCGACACACCGCCAAACCAATACCGGTACCTTCTTGATATTCATCGCGGCGCAGGCGGGCAAATGGTTGGAATAAATCATCAATGTGAACAGCAGGAATCCCAAGTCCGGTGTCGGTAATTTGCAGGCGCGTCATTGCGTTTAATTCCCCTGCGGGTACGGTATCAATCCGCACAATACCCGCTGGGCGATTATATTTAATCGCATTAGACAGCAGGTTAATAATCACTTGCTTTAAGCGAATACGGTCAGAGATTAGGTGAATATCACTCGTGATATTCGCCAAAATCTGAATGCTCTGTTGCCGTGCCAGCGGCGCTAATAGGGTGACACACTCTGTGACTATTTCGGATAATAAAATCGGCTCTAACGATAGCTCAATTTTACCGGATTCAATGCGTGCCAAATCTAATATTTCATTGATTAATTCTAATAAATGTTTACCGGCGCGCAGAATCTCTTCAACATTTTCGATTTGTTCGGCATTGAGATCGCTGTCATGTTCTAATAATTGCGCAAATCCCAGCACGGCATTCATGGGGGTGCGCAATTCATGACTCATGGAAGATAAGAATTCTGATTTGGCTTGACTGGCACGTTCGGCTTCTTCTTTTGCTTGGCGTAAATCGGCTTCAATTTGACGACTCGCGGTAATATCTTGATGATTAATCACAACGCGGGGGTGGTTTTCATTCGCCCCCTGCAATGGTGTAATGCGCACCAAATGGGTTTCTTCTTTATCGGCACGCGGTACGCGAATCTCGGTTTCAAAGCCGCGCAATTGACCTGCTAATACATCGCGCACACCCTGCGCTAATGTAGTCATATCCGTCCGATGATGTTGTGTGCTTAAATTATCACACAATTGTAAATAATTACCGCCAATTGTGAGGCGGTGACTGCCATCACCAAAACGATAGGCGTATTGTTGCCACGAGCGATTTAATGACAAAATCACGCCTTGTTCATCAACAACACAAATTAACGCCCATAATGAATCAATAATTGATTGGATTTGTTGGCGGGCGCGTTTTTCAACGAATTCGGCATGTTTTAATGCGGTAATATCTTGCACGACACCAAACATACGCAAGGGCCGGCCATCGATGTTATGCACGACATTACCGCGTGCTAACATCCAGCGTAATGATCCATCTGGCCATTGAACGCGAAATTCTTCATCTAAAACATCTTGCCCTTCGACGCAGCGATCTAAACATTGGCGTAAGTGAAGACGGTCTAATGGATGGACGGCGTTAAAGAAATCTTCAAAGCTAAAGCCGAGGCGGGATTCGGTTGATCCTAATAATTCTGGAATGCGGTCTGACCAATAGACTTCATTGACTAAGATATTCCAATCCCATAAACCAATATTGGCGAATGCATGACTACGGCTTAACCGTTCTTCACTCAGTTGCAGCGATTCTAATAGGCTACGATATTCGCTGACATCTTGCCCAGTGCCAATTAACACCGGCCGCCCGTCGTGAATACGGCGCACTGCCGTGTAATAAATTGGTACACGGGTGCCGGCTTGGGTAATTAAACGTAGTTCTAATGAAACTGGAGCGCGTTTTTCAAATCCTTCGGCAATAGCAACCAGGGCGCGTTCACGCTCTTCACCCGCGAAAAAGTCGAGTAATGTCATGTGGTATAGATCGCGGGTATCATAGCCGCTGACTTCACAGACTTTGTTATTAAAAGCTAATAAGTTGGCCTGTTCATCAATCATAATGAATAGGGTGGGGATGGATTCCAGCGCCATGCGGATGAAGTCGCGTTCATTACGCAATGCTTCTTGCGCATTAATCATGGTGGTAATGTCTTGTTGAATCCCAAAAAAATGACTAATGCCACCGTATTCATCGTGTAATGGTGCGACCATTAACCGATTCCAAAATAAGCTGCCATCTTGACGATAATTGCGTAATATCACTTCGGTTTTGCGCCCGTCGCGTAATGCGGTGCGTAATTGTCCTAACCCGATTTGATCTTCGTCGTTGCGGTGTAAAAAGCGGCAGTTTTTGCCAATAACGTTTTCTATCGTATAGCCAGTTAATCGGGCAAAGCCGGGGTTGGCATAAATAATTGGCATATCCGGAGCGCGGGCGTCGGCAATTGAAATGCCATTGTCGAGTTCTTCAATTGCTTTGACTAATAAGTGACTGACATCTATTGGCGGCGCGCTGCTAAATGTTAATTGCGGTATTGATGTTGGTATGAGCGTCATTATTGCACCACAACAGCATTGGGCGTTGTCGAATAATGGGTGTGCTGAAATGAGTAATGGTTGCGGCGTGTGAATATGATTGCCGTGTGGATACAGTTGCATAGACTGAATAATTTCACCGCGTAGGGCGCGGGCGAGCGGCAAATCTTCGGCGATGAGTGGCAGTCCATCTGGCGTCAGGGCTAACGCTAAACCCACCAGCGGGGCATTCGGCTGAGTGACTGCGTCTTGGCAGGCCGAATTTTCTAGCAAATGTTGCGCCGTTTTGTTGCAAAACCGCAGGCACCCGTTGAGGTCGGCGATGATGACGCCTTCCGCGAGTGCATCAAAGAGGTGTTGAAGGTCGAATTTGTTCAGCAGGTGCGCGACAGATGACGACATGCAGGATCCCAGCATGAGCATTTTTAGCGAAAATGTCGCTCACGTTTAACCACAATTAGCGGTATGTCGTGGCGACAGAGAGGGTTACGATAAAACATTAGCCCATCACGCCACGCCGATTGGTTGGCGCGGGGGCAACGTGAGTATAGCGTTATGTGAGAGTAAGGGTGTCAGATAATAACCAAGTTATCTGCTCTGTTAATAATTCGGGTAACGAGTTTTAATAGCTATGTCATGTCATTTAATCAATAGACGCGATAGGTTTGTTGACAATTGGTGGCGCATTGTTTTAATGCAGTTAATGATTAATGTTGGAATGACATGACAGGTACGCCGCCGCTGAGATTGATTTTTCAACCACGGCCGCGCCCGGTGCTGGTTTATGACTGCCCAAAAAAAACGGCTCAGATCGTTTGACCTAAGCCGTTGCTATATTGGTGCGCCCTGTGCGACTTGAACGCACGACCACCTAATTAAAAGTCAGATGCTCTACCGACTGAGCTAAGGGCGCTGTGTGATCGGAGGCGCAGTATAGCAGCTTTGCGCCCGCTGTCACTAGCGGAATGCACCTTAAAAAAATCACCACATTAGGCCGCTTCAGTCGCTAACTGCTTGATTTATTAACGCACGGCGTAACATGCGATCACTTGACAACCAGTGTAAGAATTGCTGGCGGCGCTTGATGAATCACATTTTCCGCGCCGCCGCTTTAGCATATTCACTGCTTTTAATCAGTTTCAGGTTGATTGACTCCAACCTGAAAACGCCTTCTTTCTTAACGAATCAATCGGTTATGATCTGAACTGCATCACTGACGCTTTCCATTAATTTTATCATTCCAGTTTAATTGCCGGCACGGCGCATCCGCGTTACCCGTATTTAGTACGCGCCCGCTCGTCATTCAAAATCCGAGGGCTGAAATCACCGATCAAACCCAATTGTTTTAAGCACCAATACCGGTTGCGCGGTGTATCATCATTGTGGTTATCGTGACGCCGCACCTGCTTGCCTTTTCACCACGCGCCTGCCCTGCTATGTCAACGCCACCTGCACTCCATGCCATTGATGTTTCAATCATTTACGGTCAAGGTGACACCGCCGTCCGCGCTTTGGACACAGTCAATTTACAGATTGGCGCCGGTGAAATCGTCGCCATGATGGGACCGTCCGGCAGCGGCAAAACCACTCTCCTCATGGTATTGGGCGGGTTATTGCAGCCCACACTCGGCGAAGTTCAAATACGCGGCCAATCGCTCACTGGTTTATCTGAAACGCAACGCGCCCGCCTGCGATTAACTTTGATGGGCTTTATTTTCCAAAGCTACAATCTCTTCCCCGCCCTCACCGCGCTGGAAAATGTGCAATTAGCATTAGAACTCAAGCGCCGCCCGTCGCGTGAAGCCGCGCCACTGCTCGAACAGGTTGGGCTGGGGCATCGGCGCCACAGTTACCCGGCTAAACTCTCCGGCGGTGAAAAACAGCGCGTCGCCATCGCCCGTGCCCTGGCCGGTGATCCGGGGATTTTATTAGCTGACGAACCCACCGCCGCGCTGGATACCAAACACGGCATGGCCGTTGTCGAACTGTTGCGTACCATCGCCCATGAACAGGGGCGCGCTATCGTGATGGTCACGCACGATCCCCGCGTCGGCCCCATGTCCGACCGCCTCGTCACGATTGCCGACGGTAAATTGGTGGCCGCGCCCGTGCAATATGGCTTGAAATCCGACGCGAGAGAACACGCATGACGCATCATCACTGGCCGGGTCACCTGCTGATATTTGTACTGGGGTTTGCCACGACGGCCACTTGGCTGATGTTGCAACCCGCCGGGCAGCAACTCCACGCCCAATCCACCGGGATCAAACTCACCGCCATTCCGCGCACCCGTGTTGCAGCACTTGGGCGCGTTGAGCCGCGCTCGGAGGAAATGTCCATTGCCGCCGCCATGACCGGCCGTTTGGCGACCGTGGCAGTTGAAGAAGGCGAGTCTATTGTCATCGGGCAGGTGTTGGCGACGTTGGAAAATGCCGATCATTTTGCCCGGTTGCAAACTGCGCAAGCCGCGCTCGCGGCGGCGCGGGCGCAGTTGGATCGCGTGTTAAACGGTGCCCGTCAGGCGGAACGCGATCAGGCCAAAGCTGAGGTCGGTGAAGCCAAAGCGGTGGTTGAGCTGGCGCAGTTGGAATTGGCGCGCCAGCAGAGTTTAGAACAGCGGCGGCTGGGCAGTCGGCAGGATTTAGACCGCGCCCGCAGTGAATATCAGGTTGCCACCGCCCGTTTAACCCGTGCGCGGTTGCAACACGAATTGCTGGAAAGTCCGCCGCGTGCCGATGAACGGGCCGCGGCGGCGGCGGAAGTGGCGGTGGCGGAGTCGCGTTTGAACGAAATGCGGGCGGTGTTTGAAAAATCCTTCGTGCGCAGCCCGATCAACGGCGTGGTGCTGCGCAAGTTGCGTCACCCGGGCGAACAGGTCAGCGAGTTGGGTGACACGCCGATTGTGGTGATTGGCGATACCTCGGTGCTGCGGGTGCGGGCGGAGGTGGACGAGGCCGACATCGCGCTGGTGCGCACCAATCAAACCGTTGACATCCGCGCTGATGCCTTCCCGGGGCGCAGTTTTCGCGGGCAAGTTAGCCGCATCGGTAATCGCATGGGACGGAAGGCGGTGCGCAATGAACTGCCCGAGGAGCATGTGGACACCCGCGTCCTCGAAGTTTTGATTGATCTGGAAACCAACGCGCCACTGCCGGTCGGGTTGCGGGTGGATGTGTATTTTGCGTTAGATAATAACCCATAACCGGCGCAGCAGTTGCGCGCACCTTTGCGAGCATTACTTTGAAAATCATCATTTTAGGTGCCGGTCAAGTCGGCAGTTCCGTTGCGGAAAGTTTGGTCTCCGAAGCCAACGAGATCACCGTCGTAGATACCGACACCCGCCGCCTGCGCCACCTGCAAGATCATCTCGACCTGCGCACCGTCGTGGGCAACGCCGCGTTACCCTCCACCCTGCAACAGGCGGGCGCGGAAGATGCCGACCTGTTAATTGCCGTCACCCAAAGCGATCAAACCAATTTGTGCGCCTGCCGCACCGCCGCGACGTTATTCAAAATTCCCACCAAAATTGCGCGGCTGCGCTCGGCTGATTACCGCGATCATCCCGAATTATTAGATCAAAAAAACTTCGCGGTAGATTTCAATATCTGCCCCGAACAAATCGTCACCGATTATCTATTAAAGTTAATTGAATTCCCCGAAGCCTTGCAGGTATTAGAATTCGCCGGCGGTCTGGTGAGTTTAGTCGCCGCCCGCGCCGTGGAAGGCGGGTTATTAGTCGGTCATCCCGTCTCTGATTTACGCCAACACAGCCCCGATCTTGACGCCCGCATTGCCGCCATTTATCGCGGTAATCAAGCCATCATTCCCAAAGGCGACACCCGTATTCAAGCCGGCAATGAAGTCTTTTATTTAGCCGCCACCCATGACATTCGCCAAGTGATGAGTGAATTACGCCAACGTGATCGCCCCACGCGGCGGTTAATGATTGCCGGCGGCGGCAATATTGGCTCACGTTTAACCATGGCCGCCGAGGCGCGTTATCAAGTCAAGGTCATTGAAATCAATGAAGAACGGGCGCGGGAATTGGGCGCAACATTAGGCAGCGCATTGGTGTTACACGGTGACGCAACGGATGAGACTTTATTAGCAGCGGAAAACATTGATGACATGGATTTCTTTTTAGCTTTAACCGATGATGATGAAAACAACATCATGGCGGCGTTATTAGCTAAAAACCTCGGCGCCCGGCGGGTGCTGGCGCTCATCAATCGCCACGCCTATGCCGATTTATTACAGGCAGATCGCATTGACATTGCCATCTCACCCGCGCAAATTTCCATTGGTTCATTATTAGCGCATGTCCGCCAGGGCGATGTGGCGGCGGTGCATAGTTTAAGACGCGGCGCGGCCGAAGCATTAGAAATCATTGTGCATGGTGATGCTGCGACCTCGCGTGTCATTGGGCGGCGGATTGATGAATTAGAATTGCCCGCCGGTGCCAGCGTCGGCGCCATTGTGCGTGGATTACAATACGCCACGCCCGAGACGCCACGCAGCGGACAAGTCATTATTGTCCATCGTGACACGGTCATTGAACCAGAAGATCACATCATTTTATTTTTATCGAATAAAAGTCTGGTCAATAGTATTGAGCGGTATTTTCAAGTCGGATTGGCGTTTTTTTAATGCGTAATATTTTGTCAGTCACCAATGTACTCGGGCACCTGTTGATGGTGTTCAGCGTCACCTATCTATTGCCCATCAGCACCGCGATCATTTATCGTGATGGTACCCTCATTACCTTTGTCGCCAGCCTGGGTGCATGTTTAATTGCCAGCGCGGTCTTAACCTTAACCACGCGCCATCATCGCACCGAATTAAAAGCGCGGGACGGGTTTATTTTAGTCGCGCTTGCATGGATATTGATTTCAGCAATTGCCACTGTGCCATTGATGTTGCATGAACAACTCAGTTTCACTGACGCCTTTTTTGAAACCATGTCGGGATTAACAACGACGGGCGCCACCGTCATGTCAGGCTTGGATCAAGTTGCACCATCAATTAACTTGTGGCGTCATACTTTGAATTGGCTTGGCGGTATGGGAATCATTGTATTAGCAGTCGCCATTTTACCCATGCTCGGCGTTGGTGGAATGCAATTATTTCGCGCTGAGGTACCGGGGCCAATTAAAGATGCCAAACTCACTGCGCGCATTGCCGATACCGCCACCGTATTATGGATTGTTTATTTAGCATTAACCCTGGTCTGTTTATTGGCGCTGCGCCTCGCTGGCATGAACTGGTTTGATGCGATTTGCCATGCGTTTGCAGCATTAAGTTTGGGTGGTTTTTCAACGCGGGATGCCAGTATTGGTGCGTTTAATTCACCGTTAATTGAAGCAATATTAATTGTTTTTATGGTACTCGCGGCACTGAATTTTGCGACGCATTTCACCGCCTGGCGCGAACGTAAGTTAAAAGCCTATTGGCGTGATGCCGAGGTGCGCGGCGTTTTATTTGTACTCATTTGGAGCATTTTAATCTGCACCTGTTATTTATGGTTTACTGATACTTATCATCACTTTTTAACCGCATTACGCCACGTTAGTTTTAATTTAGTCTCCATTGCAACCGACTGTGGTTTTGCCAGTGTTGATTACGCACAATGGCCAATTTTTGTGTCGTTTTGGATACTCTTTTTATCTTCAATCACCGCCAGTTCTGGCTCGACCGGTGGCGGCGTTAAAATGATTCGCACATTAGTGCTAATCCGCCAAAGTTCTCGTGAATTAACCCGCATGTTACATCCAACATTAGTGTCACCCGTGACCGTGGGTGGTGCGCCAATTCCAAATAACATCGTGATTGCCATTTTGGGGTTTATTTTTTTGTATTTTATGAGCATTGTTGTTTTAACTTTTATGCTCATTTTTGGTGGATTAGATTTTATTTCGGCATTTACCGCTGTCATTGCCTGTATTAACAACGCGGGGCCAGGGTTGGGTCAAGTTGGACCAGCGACGAATTACGGCAGCTTAACTGATTATGAAATCTGGGTACTTACCTTTACCATGCTACTCGGGCGACTGGAGGTATTTTCATTACTCATTTTATTTACACCGCAGTTTTGGCGTAAATAACTAGAAATGACGCATGGGAACGATCAATAGATCACTTACCCCACGCCTAAAAGTATAGAATCAATTGTCATTCATTATCCGATACACATTAAAACAATGAAGCGCACCCTGTGGGCGGCGGTTTTATTGCGGGCGCCCGCCCAAGAACGTAATCTTGATAAATCAGGAGCTAACCATTAACAAATCAACGCCAATTTTAGCTGCTTTACCATTGGCCGTCCTGGTCGGGATTTTTATTGAACGCGACGCGGGATTATTCGGCATCACTCTGCTATCGGTATTTGATTTTATTGGCGCATTATTCTTGAATGCACTCAAGATGGTCATAGTGCCTTTAATTATGTCGTCAATCATTGTCGGCATGTCGGGATTGGGAACTGCCGAGCAATTGGGGCGGCTCGGCGGTAAAACCATTGCGTATTACACCATGACCAGTTTAATTGCCATTGTGGTCGGCGTGTTCATGGCTAATCTCATTCAACCCGGCGTGGTGACTGGCGATCCAACAACGGTATTTGGCTTAAATGCGGACACGGCCACCATCGCCGCCCAATTGAGTGATAAAACCGGCGGCGATGTGATTGACGTATTTCTGCGCATGATTCCGCCTAATATCATTGCCGCCGCCGCCGAAGGACAAATGCTCGGGCTGATTTTCTTTAGTTTACTTTACGGTTTTTTTATTAACAAATTAACCGACATCAATTCACAAGCGCAGCGGTTATTTTTCAGCGGCATGTTCGATATTATGCTGCACATCACTCATCTTATTATGCGTTTTGCCCCCATTGGCGTATTCGCACTGGTGGCGAAAACCGTGATGAATACCGGATTAGATGTATTCTGGCCGCTGGCACAGTTTTTTATCACCGTTGTATTAGGATTGGCAATTCACGCTTTTATTATTCTACCGCTGTTGTTATTTGTCATCGGGCGGATCAATCCCGTGCGGCATTATTCAGCCATGAGCGCCGCATTATTAACCGCCTTTTCCACCGCCTCCTCGTCGGCAACGCTGCCCGTTACAATGGAGTGTATTGAAAAGAACGCCGGCGTATCGAATCGCATTAGCAGTTTTGTTTTACCGCTCGGCGCGACGGTGAATATGGACGGCACCGCGTTGTATGAATGCGTCGCCGCGCTGTTCATTGCCCAAGCCTATGGTTTAGAGCTAACTTTTGCCACGCAATTCACCATTGTGTTATTAGCGTTATTAACCTCAATTGGCGTGGCCGGTATTCCCGCCGCCAGTCTAGTCGCTATTGCCGTTATTTTAGGTGCCATTGGCTTACCATTAGAAGGCATTGGCTTGATTTTAGCGGTGGATCGTATTCTGGATATGCTGCGCACGGCGGTCAATGTATTGAGTGATACTTGCGGGGCGGTGATGATTGCGCAGTCGGAGGGTGAAATAACCAGCGGCAAATAACGCGGCGAATAGTAATGATGATCACCCGCGCTTCAATACAATCCAGATTAAAACAGCGAAAAAAGTTAAAATGCGGCATCTTCACTTCAGCAATCGGGATGCCACATGTACAAACACACATTAAATCTGCCTCAAACCGCCTTTGCCATGAAGGCCAATTTACCGCAGCGCGAACCGCAAATTTTAGAGCGCTGGCAAACACTTAACCTCTACAGTCACATCCGCGCAGCACGGCACGGCGCGCCGCAATTCATCCTCCACGACGGCCCGCCCTACGCCAACGGCGCGATCCACCTCGGTCACGCCGTCAACAAAATTCTCAAGGACGTGATTGTCAAAGCGCACACGCTCGACGGTGAAGATGCGCCCTACGTCCCCGGCTGGGATTGTCACGGCTTGCCAATTGAATTGCAGGTCGAGAAAAAACACGGCAAGCCCGGCGGCAAGATTTCGCCCACGCAATTCCGTCAAGCCTGCCGCGCCTACGCCACCACGCAAATTGCCAGTCAATCCGCCGATTTCCAGCGCCTCGGCGTGGTGGGCGACTGGGCAAAGCCGTATTTAACGATGGATTTCGCCTGCGAAGCCGACATCGTGCGGGCGCTCGGGCGGATTTTGCAGCAGCAACACATCCATCAGGGGTTTAAACCCGTCCACTGGTGCATTGATTGCGGCTCGGCGCTGGCGGAGGCGGAAGTTGAATACGCCGACAAAGAATCCATCGCCATTGACGTGCGCTTCCCGGTGTTATCAGAAGAGGCATTATTTGCCCGCTGTCACGCCGCCCCCGACGGTCACGGTGACGGCCCGTTGTCGGTGGTGATTTGGACGACCACGCCCTGGACGCTGCCGGCCAACCACGCGGTCGCGCTCAATCCCGAGTTCGACTACGCCATCGTGCAAGCGGACGGCGATCACGGCCACGAGCGGCTGTTGATTGCCGAAGGGTTGCTCAAAACGGCGCTGGATCGCTGGAGCATCACCAACTACCGCGTCATCGCCTACGGCCGCGGCGCCAGCTTCGCCGGTTTAAAACTGCAACACCCGTTTTATGACCGCGAAGTGCCGCTGATTTTGGGCGAATACGTCACGCTCGAAGCCGGCACCGGCGCCGTCCACATCGCCCCCGGTCACGGGTTAGACGATTATCTGGTCGGCAACCGCTACGGCTTACCAGTGGACAACCCAGTTGGTGGCGACGGGCGGTTCATCCCCGGCACGCCGTTATTTGCCGGGGAACATGTGTTCACCGTCAACGAGCGCGTAGTCGAAGTGTTAAAAGCGCACGGGCGTTTATTACTCGCCAGCCGCTTCCGTCACAGTTACCCGCACTGCTGGCGGCACAAAACGCCGATCATTTTTCGCGCCACGCCGCAGTGGTTTATCAGCATGGAACAGGCCGGGCTACGCCGTGACGCGCTCGCGGCAATTGAGCAGGTTGCATGGCTGCCCGACTGGGGACAATCGCGCATTGACGGCATGATCCGCCACCGCCCCGACTGGTGCATCAGTCGCCAGCGCACCTGGGGCGTGCCGATTGCGTTACTGGTTCACAAGGACAGCGGCGCGCTGCATCCGCGCACTGACGAGTTGTTGGAACAGGTCGCGCAACGCATTGAATTACAAGGCATTGATGCGTGGTTTAATTTGCAACCGAGCGATCTGTTACCCGCCGACGAGGCCGCGCACTACGTCAAGGTGCAGGACACGCTCGATGTGTGGTTTGACTCCGGCGTCACCCACGCCAGCGTCCTCGCCCGCCGCGCTGAATTGACCAGCCCGGCTGACCTGTACCTCGAAGGCTCAGATCAACATCGCGGCTGGTTTCAATCGTCGCTGCTGACCGCCGTCGCCATGCACGGCCGCGCCCCGTATCGGCAGGTGTTGACGCACGGCTTCACCGTTGACCAGCACGGGCGGAAAATGTCCAAGTCGCTCGGCAACGTGATTAGTCCGCAGGATGTGACCAAAACGCTCGGCGCGGACGTGTTGCGGCTGTGGGTGGCGGCGACTGATTACCGCGCCGAAATGAATGTCTCGGATGAAATCCTCAAACGCACGGCGGATGCGTATCGGCGTATTCGCAACACGGCGCGGTTTTTACTCGCCAATTTGCACGATTTCAATCCCGCCGAGCATCAATTGCCAATTGACCAGTTATTAGCGCTGGATCGCTGGGTATTAGATCGTGCGCATCAATTGCAAGCCGACATCATTGCCGCCTATCGTGAGTATCAATTCCACGTTATCTATCATAAATTGCACAACTTTTGCGTGGTGGATTTGGGCAGTTTTTATTTGGATGTCATTAAAGATCGCCAATACACCATGCCCGCCAATAGCGCAGCGCGGCGCTCGTGTCAAACCGTGATTTATCACATCATTGAAGCGATGAGCCGCTGGTTAGCGCCAATTCTGAGTTTCACCGCAGATGAGATTTGGCAATACATCCCCGGCGAGCGTTCACCATCCGTATTCACCGCGACCTGGTATTCAGACCTGGCGGCGCTGGATGATAACACTTTGTTTAATCACGAGTTTTGGTCACAGGTGCTGGCGCTGCGCACCGCCGTTGGCAAACAATTAGAACAGGCGCGGGGGCAAAACTTCATTGGCGCCGCCTTAGCCGCAGAATTAGAGTTGTATTGCGCGCCGGCATTACTTGTGCAATTGCAACAATTAGAGGATGAATTGCGGTTTATTTTAATTGTGTCTGCCGTGCGATTACATCCGTTCATTGATGCGCCGGCCACTGCTGCGGCAACTGAATTAGACGAATTGCGCGTCGTGGTCAATGCCAGTTCTGCTCCGAAATGCGTGCGCTGTTGGCATCAACGCCCGGACGTTGGTAATGATCCACAGCATCCGCAATTATGCGGGCGGTGTATTGAAAACGTGGTCGGCAATGGCGAAACGCGGCGGTTTGCGTAATGAAAAACATCTTTCAATCATCACGCTTGCGTATTCAACCCTGGCTGTGGTTGGCGGGCATCATTTTAGTTTTAGATCAACTCACCAAAGGGTTGGCCGAATTAAACTTACCGCTGCACCAACCGGTGCCGGTCATGCCGCTATTCAATTTAACGCTGGTTTATAATACCGGCGCCGCATTCAGTTTTTTAGCCGAAGCGGGCGGCTGGCAACGCTGGTTTTTTATTGGATTAGCCATACTCGTGACCAGCGTGTTAATTGCGTGGCTCAAGCAATTAACTGTGACTCAACGCCTCGCCGCCGCCGGATTAGCATTGTTAATTGGTGGCGCCATTGGCAATGTATTAGACCGCATTGTGCGCGGCGCGGTGGTGGATTTTATTGACATCTATTACGCCAATTGGCACTGGCCGGCATTCAATTTAGCCGACAGCGCCATTACCATTGGCGTTGGTTTGTTAATTCTCGACACCCTGCGCGGCAGTCGGCGTTAATCATTTATGCTGCGCTTTGCTGTTCTCTCGCGCAATCCCAAACTCTATTCCACGCGCCGCTTGGTTGAAGCGATTAAAGCGCGTGGACATAGCGCCCAAGTCATTGATGTTTTACGCTGTTATATGAATATCACCGCCAGCGCGCCGTCTATTCATTATCGCGGTCAAATGCTCGGCGAATTTGATATTGTCATTCCGCGTATTGGTGCATCCGTGACCTTTTATGGCATGGCGGTATTGCGTCAATTAGAAATGATGAATGTTTATACACCGAATGACGCCATTGCCATTACGCGAGCGCGGGATAAATTGCGCTGTTTGCAATTATTATCACGGCAGGGAATTGATTTACCGATCACCGGCTTTGCCCACGCGCCGGATGATGTAAATGATTTAATTAAAATGGTCGGCGGCGCGCCATTAGTGATTAAATTATTAGAAGGTACACAAGGCATTGGTGTGGTATTAGCGGAAACCAAACAAGCCGCTGAAAGCGTGATTGAAGCGTTTATGGGATTAAAAGTGAATATCCTCGTGCAGGAATACATTCACGATGCACAGGGCGCGGATATTCGCTGTTTTGTCATTGGTGAGCGCGTCGTAGCGGCAATAAAACGGCAAGCAAAAGCGGGTGAATTTCGTTCCAATTTACATCGCGGGGGCAGCGCCAGTTTCATTCACATTACGCCGCAAGAACGGGCGGCTGCTATTTGTGCAGCGCGATTAGTTGGATTAAAAATTGCGGGCGTGGATATTCTGCGCGCAGCACGGGGACCGGTCGTGATGGAGGTCAATTCATCGCCCGGCTTGGCGGGAATTGAACAGGTCACGCGCAAAGATATTGCCGGCATGATTGTCGATTTTATTATTCAAGATGCGGCAAATCATAGCGACGTTCGGCAACGGGGATAGCGCAATTTGTGCCAGTTTTTTAATTAATAAACGCTATTCTAACCCAGCAAGGCAATGGTGAATACCATGAATGACAATGCGCACACTCAATCACGCCTAGCGCGTCAATCCTATTATCTTGCCCAAGCGGGTGTGAATGAAACCGATGCAGATCAACGCCTGGCGCATCTATTTGGCATAACAGCGGTTAATCAATTTCGGCAATCGGCAGAACATGACAAAGCCGCGCAAGCATTGGGTCCAGTATTCAATTCGATGGCGACCCGCAGCGCGGAATTAAAACTCAATTCAATACTCATCACGACTGCATTGGGTATGTTACGGCGGGAATTGGCAATTTTGTATAATCCTGCCGTGCGTATCTTTAGGAAAAATCTGGAAATTGTTACAGCCACCACCACCGTAGCAACCGCTATGTTGCTGTTTTTTATGTATATTATTTTGCCGCAATTTGTTGATGTATATTCAGGATTTGGCGTGGATTTACCGCGCCTGACAACAATCATGTTTAATCATAACATGCTGTATTTTTTGATTGTATTTGTATGGAGTTTGGTTGCGCTATTTTTAGTTTTGAATCGCTGGCTAAACCAATTAATTCAATTAAACCAGCGTCCACATAAACGCTTTCACTTGATACCCATAGTGGGACATTGGGTCACGCAATTTGAAAGCGATCTATTCCTGCGCTGTTATCTGACCATACGGAGTCTGGGCGCCACTGGCGAACAAACACAAGCAATTGTTTTACACGGATTAGGCTATACGAATTTGAATGAAACATCAGCCTTATTGTGTGATCTGGCCGAGAGCCTCACCATTGCCACACAATTAAACACCGAGGCAGATGAATCACATTATTGGCAACTGGCTTTACAATCAAATAGTTACCTAGAACGCCGTTATCAATTACTTGCGTACAGTTTATTCGTATTACTCGGGTTCGCAATCGCTTGTTTTATCATTGCAATCTATCTACCAATATTTAAATTAGCATCAGTGGTTTAATGTAATATACTTAAATAATTTAAGCGTTAAAAACTGGCAACTACTGACGGAATGAGTCACCACGCAGCCGACTCGGCAATGATGTATAAAACAACATTTAATGGAGCAGCAAACAATGAATTCATCCAAAGGGTTTACGCTGATTGAATTGATGGTCGTGGTATCTATTATTGGAACATTAGCCGCAATCGCAATACCTAATTATATGCCATATCTTATTCGTGCGCAGATTGCCGAGGGATTGATGTTAGCTGAAGACATCAAAAGCACTGTGCAAACTTTTTATAAAGAACGCGGCAGCTTTCCAATAGATAATCAAATGGCCGGCGTTCCAGCACCGAATAAATTACTGGGGAATTATGTTAAAGGCATGACCGTTGCCAACGGCGCTATTCATATTCAATACGGACACGATGTGCATACCAGTGTAGCAAATAAAACGCTTACGCTACGCCCACAGGTTGTTATTGATAGTCCGCTAAGTCCAATGTCGTGGTCATGTGGGCATCATCAACCGCCGCCGGGAATGCGGGCGATTGGTGATGACCGCACTGATTTACCGAATGAACTTCTCCCTCATGCGTGTCGCCGGCGGTGAATTATTTATTCACAGTCGGGCATTGATTCATTTAACATTAATCATCGTTCGACCTAAAGGCGTATTATTAATTATAATACTTAATTCAATAAAATTACCGACACCCTTATTGGCAAAACTCCCGCACATAGGTTTCATAATTCTTTCGACGATGGCGCAATTTCACCCCTTCATCCGCCTGATAGCCCTGCCGTAATTTCCAATTGATCTCTTCAATTTGCTGCCGTTTATTCCAACATTTTTTACTCTCACCAGACCGTCCTATTTGTGTTTCATCTGACGCTTTTTTTGAGTGTTTTTTGTTCGTTGATTGATTAGACTGCGACCCAGTTTTGTCACTTTTATTATCATATTTTTTTGTTTGATTGGGCGTTGGCGGCACCCAACCAGATGATTTACGTTCAACATCCACTTGAGTTGCCGTATCAGCACCATGACATGGGTATTGGCGGAATTCAATTCGGCCATCAACCGTCACACAACGGTAAACAGTCGGTGAATCAGCGGCTTGAATGACACCGCTTAACCACAAAAATGTCATAATCAATCCGCTATTAATCCACCAAATGCGACAATTCTTACTCATAGCAGCAAATAACTCCGATAGCGTTGACAGAAGATGTTGACAGTGTCATTATAAAACAGTTTACACAAGTGTATTCACTTAATGTCTATTATCACTAAGGTATCTAACATGCAAAGTTTGTATATTGCCGGCGCCGGTTCAGGGAGTGGCAAATCAGTCGCTATATTGGGTTTTATGGAGTTTTTATCAGCAATTTACGGCCGGGTGGGATTTTTTCGCCCTATTGTCAATCATCATATTGATGAAGACAACCTGACCAGTTTAATTCGCGCCCGCTACGCACTGCCATTTCCACCCGAAATGCTGTATGGCTGTACGGCGCAACTGGCCAGCGAATTAGTTGCCAGCGGTCATTATGATGAACTACTCAAACTCATTCTCAACAAATTTAAAGTACTCGAAGAAAAGTGCGACATCGTATTATGTGCCGGGACGGATTTTGATGGGCTAGTGCCGTCATTAGAATTCGATTTTAATGCCGATCTGGCCAATAACTTTGGCTGCACCATTGTCGTAGTCATTAAAGGGTTTAATCGCAGTCCAGAAGAAACACTCAATGCATTACAATTGGCACATGAATCCATGCTAAATCGCGGCGGTGATTTATTAGCCACCATTGTCAATGGCGTCAATCCCGAATACGTTGACCTAGTACGCCGCCGGGCGCGTGATGTCGTACCCACAAATGAAACGGTGTATGTATTTCCCGCAGTGCCAACGCTTGCGCAACCAACAATTGGTGAAATAACTAAAGCATTAGCCGCTGAATGTTTATACGGCGAACGCGAAGGTCTTAACCAAGTTGTGAAGAATTATCGCGTCGCGGCAATGGAAATCCCTGGGTTTTTGAATTATATCGCAGATGGTTGTTTAATTATTGTTCCGGGGGATCGCAGCGATATTATTTTGGCAAGTTTGGTAGCTGATGTGTCCGCGTCCTTTCCTCGTGTTGCCGGTTTAATTCTCACCGGTGGATTAAAACCTGCGGATAATGTGCGGCGGTTAATTGATGGGTTGCGCCGCAATAAGGTGTCCATTTTTAGCGTCCCAACCGACACCTTTACCACCACGCTTGCTATTAGCAAAATTGAATCAACTATTTTACCTGGCGATGAGCGCAAATTAGCGGCGGCATTAGGTGTATTTGAATCGAATGTAGATATTAAAGATTTGCAGCAGCGTGTCTCATCGCATCAGGCAACCCGCATTACACCATTGATGTTTGAATACGAGTTAATTCACCGTGCTAAATCGCAGCGCCAACATATTGTATTACCTGAGGGAACGGATGAGCGTATTCTACGCGCCGCTGAAATTTTAACTTTGCGCGATGTTGCCGATTTAACTTTATTAGGTAATCCTGATAAAATTCAGCGGCGAATTGCTGAATTAGGATTACATCTTGACCAAATTTCTATTATTGATCCGGTCACCTCACCCAAACGCGATCAATACTCTGCCATTTATTATGAACGGCGCAAACATAAAGGCATTTCTATGCAAATGGCGCATGACGCATTAGCCGATGTCAGCTATTTTGGGACGTTAATGGTGGCAATTGGTGAAGCCGACGGCATGGTCTCCGGCGCAATTCACACCACGCAACATACCATTCGTCCGGCCTTTGAAATCATTCGCACCCGTCCGAATACGCAATTAGTTTCGAGTGTGTTTTTTATGTGTTTAGCCGACCGCGTATTAGTGTATGGTGATTGCGCGGTGAATCCCAATCCGAATGCTGAACAATTAGCGGATATTGCATTAGCATCCGCCGATACCGCCGCCGCTTTTGGGATTGAACCGCGCATTGCAATGCTGTCTTATTCAACCGGTAGCTCGGGTGTCGGTGAAGATGTCGAGCGGGTGCGGCAAGCGGTTCAAATTGCCCGGCAGCGCCGTCCTGAATTAAAACTCGACGGGCCAATTCAATACGATGCCGCAGTGGATATGGGTGTGGCGCGATCAAAAATGCCCGAGAGTGAAGTGGCCGGCGTGGCAACCGTATTTATTTTTCCCGATTTGAATACCGGGAATAATACCTATAAAGCAGTGCAGCGCAGCGCCGGTGCAGTGGCAATTGGTCCAGTATTGCAGGGATTAAATAAACCAGTTAATGATTTAAGTCGGGGTTGCACCGTGACCGATATTGTGAATACGGTGGCCATTACCGCAATTCAAGCGCAACAAGCAAAAACGCATTCGGGAAACAGTGCAGCATGAAAGTTCTCGTATTAAATTCGGGCAGTTCTTCACTCAAGTTTCAATTGTTTCGGATTGAAGATTGGGCAGTAGTTGCATCGGGTCAAGTCAGCCGGATTGGTGAAGTCACTGGCACATTTCATTACCGCTGGTTATCCGCTACGGGTGAGCAGTGTATAGAAACAGAACAACATGCAATTGCCAATCATCATATTGGTTTAGAGCAGATTGTCACGCGCTTACAATCCAGTGGTGCATTAACTGATATTCAAGAATTGTGCGCCGTTGGGCATCGCGTTGTGCATGGCGGCGAGGCATTTCATATTCCAACCATCATTGATGATGCCGTCATTGATGCGATTCGCCAAATGATTCCATTAGCACCGCTGCATAATCCCGCCAATTTAGATGGTATTTTAATTGCGCGGGCGTTATTTCCGCAAGTACCGCAGGTCGCGGTATTCGACACGGCATTTCATCAAACCATGCCACGCCCTGCCTATCATTATGCGTTGCCCGCCACGCTTTATAATGAACATCATATTCGGCGCTATGGGTTTCATGGCACGTCGCATCATTATGTCGCTAAACGTGCCGCGTTATTATTAAATAAACCCCTTGACCAGTGCAATCTCATTACTTTGCATTTGGGCAATGGCTGTAGCGCAACGGCTATTCAACAGGGGCGCAGTGTAGATACGTCAATGGGCATGACGCCATTAGAAGGATTGGTCATGGGGACGCGGTGTGGTGATCTTGATCCAGCAATTCTTTTATATCTCACGCAACATTTGGGATTAGATCATCATCAACTCGACGCTTTACTTAATCGCCAAAGCGGATTATTCGGTTTGTGCGGCGTCAATGACATGCGCGAATTGCACCGTTTAATTGCGCAAGATCACAATCAAGATGCCGAATTGGCATTAAACGTATTTTGCTACCGCTTGAAAAAATACGTTGGCGCTTATTACGCGGTGTTAGGTCAATTAGACGCGATTGTATTCACCGGTGGCATTGGTGAGAATGATGCAGACGTCCGCACCCATACTCTAAACGGGTTAAACAATTTCGGTATCATATTAAATGAAACTGCCAATTATGCGCCAAACAGCGGAGAACGGGTGGTTAGTCATGCAACCAGTCCAATCGCAGTTTTAGTCATTCCCACGAATGAAGAATTAGAAATTGCACAGCAAACGTTGGCGGCAGTCTAATTCTGTGTGAATACGCTTTTTATTAAAAAACAGCGCGTTGAATTAAGCGACATTGCTTAGGAATTATGCAATTGAAAGCGCAAGTACTTGATTTTTATAGAAATGAGATTTTACATCGCAACTAACTCGACTCTAAGAAAATCAAACACTTAGTGTCCAACTGCGTCACTTTTGTATATGACCGGCATCTGCTGCATTTGATCGTTCCCGCCTGAGAACACTCACTTGAATGAAATGACTTAACCAATACAAAACGGCGGTGGAATCATTGATGATTGACTCCCCCGCCGTTGTTAGTTTTTTAATCGTAGTGAATTGAGACTACAAGACGCCGTTAATCAATCACAGCGGTCGGTGGTAAATGAACACGACTATCTTCACGGAACATGTGTTTAATGCCTTTTAATGCTTGACGAGTGCGTTGTTCATTTTCAATTAATGCAAAGCGGACGTGCGTGTCGCCATAATCACCAAAACCAATGCCGGGTGAGACGGCCACTTTGGCATCGCGCAGCAGTTTTTTAGCAAACTCCAGCGAGCCAAGTTGTTGGTATTGCTCAGGAATTTTTGCCCAAACAAACATGGTCGCCTTCGGCCGTTCCACCGGCCAACCCAGCGCATCCAACCCGTCACACAACACATCGCGGCGATTTTGGTACTGCGCCCGAATCTCGGCTACGCACTCCTGCGACGATTCCAGCGCGTGAATCGCCGCGACCTGAATTGGCGTAAAGGTGCCGTAATCCAGATACGATTTCATCCGCGCCAGCGCCGCCACCAGTGTTGCATTGCCGCACATGTAGCCGATGCGCCACCCGGGCATGTTGTAACTTTTTGACATCGAGAAAAATTCCACCGCGTTTTCAATGGCACGCGGCACTTGCAGAATAGACGGCGCTTGGTAGCCGTCGAATACGATGTCGGCATACGCCAGATCGTGAACGACCCAGATGCCATGCTCGCGGGCGATGGTGATGACTTTCTCGAAAAAGTCCAACTCGACACATTGCGCGGTCGGGTTGCCGGGGAAATTCAACACCAGCATTTTCGGGCGCGGCCACGAGTCGAGGATGGCGCGTTGTAATTCTTCAAAAAAATCCACGTCTGGCGTTAAACGCACATGTCGCACATCCGCGCCAGCGATGATGAAACCGTAGGGATGGATCGGATAGGCGGGATTGGGCACCAGCACCGTGTCACCCGCGCCCATCGTGGCGAGTGCCAAGTGTGCCAAGCCTTCTTTGGAGCCGATGGTGACAATCGCTTGAGTGTCGGGATTTAGCGACACATCGTAGCGTTCCTGATACCAGTGGCAAATTGCCCGGCGCAGGCGCGGGATGCCGCGTGACACCGAGTAGCGATGGGTGTCACGGCGCAGCGTGGCTTCAACCAGTTTGTCAACGATGTGTTGCGGTGTCGGCTGGTCAGGATTGCCCATGCCAAAATCAATGATGTCCTCACCACGCGCTCGTGCAGCCGCCTTTAACTCGTTGACAATGTTAAAAACGTAGGGCGGGAGCCGTTCAATGCGGCGAAATTGGGGATGCGGCGCGACCACAGGAAAACCTCGAAAGATAAAATGATAATCATAAAAAGGTGGTTGAGTTTATCGCGTCATTTGACCATTTGTCAGTTTTCCAGTAGCAGTCAGTGTCGCGTATTGGCACGACGTTGTTTTCATGTCAGCGCCTGTGCTTGACAGCGTGGGCGGTAATCCCTACATTGGCCGCCTTTAGCACTCCCACAATAAGAGTGCTAACCATGACCGGTTGGCAGCACTGCTGGCGATGACATCAAACTCAGGACTATGACAACTGGTTGAAATGGCATTGTGTCGCTGGCAAACGGATCACAACTCCGCCCGCCGAACGGTGATAACAAGCAATACAGCGGCCATTTCGATCACAATTCAGGATGAACGTGGCATTTGAGCAGTGGCAAACACGATTCGACACACTCATAACCCGAATTCCCGCAGCACTGAACCGCTGATGAGTGAGCGCGCCTCGTATTTTCTCAAGGCGCTGATTGAACGCTACATTCGTGACGGTCAACCCGTTGGCTCGCGCACCTTGGCTAAAGATACCGGGCTGGATTTGAGTCCTGCGACGGTGCGCAACGTCATGGCGGATTTGGAGGACATGGGGCTGGTGACGTCGCCGCACACCTCCTCCGGGCGGGTGCCGACGGTCTCGGGTTATCGGCTGTTTGTGGACAGTTTATTGACCGTACAACCGCTGGCTGAACAGGACATTAACGCCTGTCAAACCGAATTAGCCGCCGCCGCCGACGTGACCACACTGGTTGACACCGCCTCGCGGCTACTGTCGAGCATCACACACCTGACCGGCATGGTAATGGTGCCGCGCTGCGAGCGGGACGTGTTCCACCAGATCGAATTCGTGCCACTGTCGGGGACGCGGCTGCTGGTCATTTTGGTCACGGGCGCTGGCGAGGTACATAACCGTATTGTGTACACCGACCACACCTACACCCCCGCGCAACTGGTGCAGGCCGGCAACATGCTAACGGCGATGTTCAGCGGGCAGGATTTGCACACGGTACGGCAACAGTTATTAGATGATCTTGAGCAAACGCATCAACATGTGGATCAATTGATGCGGCAGGTATTACAGCTTGCACAACAGGTACTAGTCACCGCCGAACCCAAAGATCATTTATTAGTGTCTGGTCAAACGAATCTAATGGAATTTGATGAACTGGCGAATATCGAACGGCTCAAAGCATTATTCGCGGCCTTTACCGAAAAACATCAATTACTGGATTTATTAGATCGCTGCATCGCCGCTGAAGGCGTCCAAATTTTTATTGGTGATGAATCGGGCTATGCGTTATTAGATGATTGCAGTTTAGTCACCGCGACCTATCGCGTGCGTGGTCAAGTGCTGGGCGTATTAGGCGTGATTGGCCCAACGCGCATGAATTATCAACGAGTCATCCCAGTCGTTGACGTCACCGCCCGCTTATTAGCCGCCGCGTTCGGTCAGCAATCATCCTGTTCAATTGTATAAGGATTAAAATGTCAAATACACACTGCCAACACCCGGGCGAGAATCTAATCAGGCGCTCGGGTGTATTCATGTCCGTATTTGCACTATTCAAACTGAATCAACCACACCGGTTTTAATTCCCAGTGGATAAAAACGCTGGGACTGCTTGATGGAGAATAAAACGATGCAGGAACAGGTCACTGGCGCTGATGCGCGGATTGAACCAGACGCCCCCGCAACGCCTGAATTGATGACAACCGAACAGGCACCACCCGTATTACCGGCTGATCCGGCAGAATTGATTTTGCTATTAGAAGATGCGCGAACGCGGGCCGATCAAACCCATGAACAACTATTGTATGCTCGCGCCGATATTGAAAACCTCAAACGGCGCCATACTAAAGAATTAGAAAATGCACATAAATTTGCATTAGAAGGCTTTGCGCGTGAATTATTACAGGTGCGTGATAGTTTAGAACTCGGTCATGCAGCGGCATTAGAACCCGATGCCAACTTCGACAAATTGCGCGAAGGCATGGAATTAACGCTGAAATTACTTAGCGATGTGATGAATAAGTTTGGCGTGGTGCGTATTGACCCGGATGGCGAGCCGTTTAATCCTGAATATCATCAAGCGATTTCAATGCAGCCGCGCACCGATGTACCGCCCGGTACCATTGTGACAGTTATTCAAAGTGGCTATTCCTTGAATGGCCGTCTTATGCGCCCAGCACTTGTGATGGTCGCGCAATTATCACATACGAATTAATGACCCGGCGTATTCAGCCACTTGAAAAACAGTGACTGTTACCCCAGATGTCTGTATTAAACCATGTCGCGTGATGCGACCTCTACTGAATCAGATTTGTAACGGAGAACTCAATAATGGGCAAGATCATCGGGATTGATCTCGGAACAACGAATTCGTGCGTCGCCGTCATGGAAAGCGGTAAAGCCAAAGTCATTGAAAATGCCGAAGGCGACCGCACCACGCCGAGTATTGTTGCTTATACCAGCGATGGTGAAGTGCTGGTTGGTCAATCGGCAAAACGCCAAGCCGTCACCAATCCAAAGCACACGCTCTTTGCAATTAAACGGTTAATTGGCCGGCGCTTTGAAGATCAGGTCGTATCAAAAGATAATGACATGGTGCCGTATCGCATTGTTAAAGCAGACAATGGTGATGCGTGGGTTGAAGTGAATGGCAAGAAGATGGCGCCGCCCGAAATTTCCGCCAAAGTTTTGCAAAAAATGAAAAAGACGGCGGAGGATTATCTCGGCGAAACCGTCACGGAAGCGGTCATTACGGTGCCGGCGTATTTTAATGATTCACAGCGCCAAGCGACTAAAGATGCCGGGCGCATTGCGGGATTAGAAGTCAAGCGGATTATTAATGAACCAACCGCCGCCGCTCTGGCGTATGGCATGGATAAGCAACGCGGCGATCAAAAGATTGCGGTGTATGATCTTGGCGGCGGGACATTCGATATTTCAATTATTGAAATCGCCGAAATCGAAGGCGAACACCAGTTTGAAGTCTTATCCACCAATGGCGATACGTTCTTGGGTGGTGAAGATTTCGACTTGCGCATTATTGAATTCCTTGCTAGTGAATTCAAAAAAGCGCAGGGCGTAGATTTACATAATGATCCATTGGCATTGCAACGCTTAAAAGAAGCGGCAGAAAAAGCCAAAATTGAATTGTCATCCAGCCAGCAGACGGATATTAATCTGCCGTACATTACCGCCGATCAAAATGGCCCGAAACATCTCAGCGTCAAATTGACGCGGTCTAAATTAGAGTCATTGGTTGAAGATTTAATTGAACGCACAATGGGACCTTGCCGCACGGCATTGAAAGATGCGGGTGTGACTGCGGGTGATATTGATGAAGTCATTCTCGTTGGCGGTCAAACGCGAATGCCCAAAGTGCAAGAAAAGGTGCAGGAATTCTTTGGGCGGGCGCCCCGGCGTGATGTGAATCCTGATGAAGCGGTGGCAATTGGCGCCTCAATTCAAGGCGGCGTATTAGGCGGTCAAGTTAAAGATGTTTTATTGCTGGATGTGACGCCATTATCGCTCGGGATTGAAACGCTAGGCGGTATTATGACCAAGTTAATTGAAAAAAATACCACCATTCCCACGTCAGCCCAGCAGGTGTTTTCAACCGCTGATGATAATCAAACGGCAGTGACGGTGCATGTATTGCAGGGTGAACGCGAGCGGGCAGCCGACAATAAGTCATTAGGGCGGTTTGATTTATCGGATATTCCACCCGCGCCGCGTGGAGTGCCGCAAATTGAAGTCAAGTTTGATATTGACGCCAATGGCATTTTGAATGTGTCAGCACGCGATAAAGCCACCAGTAAAGAGCAATCAATTATTATTAAAGCCTCGTCGGGTTTATCCGAAGGCGAAATCTCACGCATGGTTAAGGATGCCGAAGCGCACGCGGAAGATGATCGCAAGTTTCACGAATTAGTGGCGGCGCGTAATCAGGCAGATACACTGGTTCACGCGACGCGCAAATCATTAGAACAGTTAGGCGAATCGCGGATTGATCCGAATGAACGTGATCGCATTGAACGGGCAATGCGTGAATTAGAGGAGGCAATGAAGGGTGAGAATAAAGAGCGCATTGAATCTCTGACTAAACTATTGAGTGAAACCGCGGGTAAAATGGCCGAGCGGTTATACGCGCATCAACAAGCTAATGCCGATAATGAGTCAGCCAGTGGCGCCACTTCGGGTAAAGCAAGCCGCGATGATGTCGTGGATGCCGAGTTTGAAGAAGTGAAAGATGAGCGTAAATAATCAATGACGCCCGGGCGTTTTGCTATTATGATTGCGTGAATAAAACCATGACTGACCTGTACCACGAATGACCCGCTATGTCTCAACGTGATTATTATGAAATCTTGGGCGTGACCCGGAATGCCAGTGAGCCGGATATTAAAAAAGCATTTCGCCGCTTGGCAATGAAATACCACCCGGATCGTAATCCAAATGATCCAGATGCACTGACGCATTTCAAAGAAGCAAAAGAAGCACATGACGTATTAACCGATCCGCGCAAACGGTCGGCTTACGATCAATTCGGCCACGCGGGCGTGAATCAAGGTGGGTTTGCGGGCGGTCAAGGTGACTTCGGCGCGGGCAGTTTTTCCGACATTTTTGGCGAAGTTTTTGGCGATATTTTCGGCGCGGGAGTGCGCAGTGGCGGCGGACGGCGGGCGCAGCGCGGCTCGGATTTGCGTTACGATCTATCGCTGACGTTGGAGGAGGCGGTCGCCGGCAAAGAGGTCAAAATTCGCATCCCGACGCTGGTGGAATGTCATCACTGCGGCGGCAGCGGGGCGAAGCCGGGGACGCAGCCGAAAACCTGTCCGACCTGTCAGGGCAGTGGCCAAGTGCGGATGCAGCAAGGCTTTTTTTCCATTCAGCAAACCTGCCCCACCTGTCGCGGCACCGGGCGCATCATTGAAGATGCTTGCGGACATTGTCGCGGCAGTGGGCGGTTGCAAGAGGAAAAAACCTTGTCAGTCAAGGTGCCGGCGGGGGTGGACACGGGTGATCGCATTCGCCTCGCCGCCGAGGGTGAAGTCGGGGCGCAAGGCGGGCCGCCGGGCGATCTGTACGTTCAAATTCAAGTGCAGGAACATCCGATTTTTACCCGCGAAGACAACAACTTATTTTGCGAAGTGCCGATCAGTTTCATCACCGCCGCGCTCGGTGGCGAGTTTCAAGTACCGACGCTCGACGGCAAGGTGATGCTGCGCGTCCCCGATGGCACGCAGACTGGGCGCATGTTTCGGATGCGCGGCAAGGGTGTTAAACCGGTGCGCGGCGGGCCGGTGGGTGATTTAATTTGTCGCGTGTTGGTAGAAACGCCAGTCAATTTAACTGACCGACAAAAAGAATTATTACACGAATTAGAAGCGAGCTTTGTCGCCGGCGGTGATAAGCATAGCCCTAATTCAAGTTCCTGGTTAGATCGGGCAAAAAACTTCTTTGAAAAAATGGGGTTTTAATTGCACCAGTCGCATTGACGCGCTTCATCACTGATTGCGCATTTGACTGGTCACGCACCCGGTACTTTAATTGAGATGCTTGACCAGTACGCAATGACTAGCGCAATTGATACGGCAAGTTGCTATTAAAAATAGTTTGCACGGCGCGCTGTATTTCACATCAATCGGTCATTAACTACCGCTAATGATCTAGCATTAAAAATGGCGGCAATGACTCGCCCACACAGCAAATTGCACCGCAGCCGGGCTGTTGTTGCAATTCCACCGCCACTAATTCAGGTTGCGTGTTTGTTGCCCGCGCACTAATCCACGTCACTAAACTCCCTACATCGGTATCGGTTAATTGCGGTAGTTCATTCAGCAAATGATGATCTAATTGCGCATAAATCGGCTGAAATAACGCCTTCACCTCGCCGTAATCCACCGTCCAACCCAATACCGTATCTAATGGCGCGCACAGATGCAGACGTAATAGATAACTGTGACCCTGCAATTGTTGATGACCATCACCAGCGGGCGCTACACATAACTGCCTCGCGCTTTCAAACCGTTGATCTTTCCAAATACAAAACTGTTGACCGTCATAATGACAACCCGCCGTGGCCGTTTCAATCACTGCCACGCCAAATAATGCCGGACAAGCGGATGTTAAGCGTTGCCATATCCATTGACACAGATGTTCACTGGTTGGGTTTTCTAATCCCGGCACATGATTCAAACACTGATGATGCAATTCAATAGATAGCGTCTGCCAAAGCGCATCTAATTGATTGCATTGCTCCGAATGCGTCACAACATTTAATTCCAAAGCGCAAATACGCAAGATCACGCCAAACCGATGCCCGTGCATTCGCCCGCATGGATGTCCATTCGGCACCTGAGGTAAATAATGCGCTGCTTCAAATTGATAGCGGCGTTTGAGTATGACAACATGATTGGCGGTTAATTCGGCACCCTGTTGCGGTGTGCTATTAACAAACAGGGTTGCATTTGGCAATGCCAGCCGCGTATTCAACCAATGCGCAAGATGTGCATCACTCGGCATCGGCAATTGGCGATTCAAATCAGCATAATTCAATGGTTCGACAGCCGTGTGCAATGCTGTCATTAACGTATTCATTTGCATTCCAATACGGTTTTCCCATTGAGTATTAACCGGCGTCACAACCACAGTTTGAAAACTATGACCATGCAAACGTGATGCGGGGTGCGTATTGGGTAATTGAACTAATTGTCGTGCGCCTTCAAACTGCGTGGTTGCAAAATAAAATACAGTGCGGTTCATGGTGATAGATTCCAAAGTACAATAACTTAATTTTGGTTTTTTTTTGCGTATTTAATTAAAGTTTATTTAAGTTATTTCCGTGCAAGACTTGACTAATAACGAATGCAGCAGGTGAAAAAGCATTTCACTGGTGACAGGTTTTTTAATAAAAGCAGTGGCGCCGGCGGCAAGATATTCTGCTTGTTTATTATCATCAGCATACCCAAGAACGATAAGCGGTATTGCATCTGATAGTGTTTCATTACGCAAAGTAGCAATCTGCTGGCAAGTCACTGTTAAATCTTGACTAGATGCGAGTAATAAAACTACTCCTGTAACATCCTCTTCTGATAAGGTTTCAAATGCCTCATCTAAATCAGCCGCTGTTTGTACACGCAATCCGAGTGCTTCAAGACGCACCGTTAAACACAATAAAGTTTGTACATCACGTTCAATCAATAACACCCAATGATCGCTGAAATTAAATTCATGATGAATAGCATAGGTTATTGCCAAATCATGAGCATCAAGGTTTTCTAAATTATCACTTGGCCAATCAGTTGTAGATGTTAAATGATGACTAACTGGCACGATTTCATTACTCTCCAAAATTTCTACATCATCAAAGGTATCTGGATTCAGTGCTAATGGTAAAATTAGCGTAAAACATGACCCTTTACCAATCGTACTATTCAGGGTAATTTTGCCACTAAGCAATCCCGCTAATTCCCGACTAATTGATAAGCCTAATCCCGTTCCGCCATAGCGACGCCGCGTTGATCCATCCGCTTGTTGAAAGGCTTCAAAAATGATGTTTTCTTTACCAGGGGTAATGCCAATACCCGTGTCAGTCACACTAATTTGCACGGCATAATTGGCATGATGCTCAGGTTTAGCGTGAATAACGACACTGCCAACGTGGGTAAACTTCACTGCATTGGATAAAAAGTTTTTAATAATTTGCCGCAATTTATCTCGGTCACTATACAGACGCGGCGGTGTTTCATTTGCAATATTTAAGTGCAGTATAATACCTTTTGCATGAAACAGTGGTTCCATTAGTGCAAATAACTCTTCTAACATAGGGCGTAATTCAACCCATTCTAAACTGACCGTGACTTGCCCGGCTTCAATACGCGAAATATCTAAAATATTATCAATCATGGTGCGTAAATCACTGCCGGCTTCATGGATCACTTGGGCTTGGCGACGCTGTTCACTATCTAACCCGGATGAGTGTTCGGCCAATAACTTTGATAATAATAAAATGGCATTTAATGGCGTCCGCAGTTCATGGCTAACATTCGTTAAAAACTCAGATTTATACCGATTCGATTGCTCCAATTGGCGGGTATGTTGCCGTTCACTCGCTAAATGTTCTGCGTGAGTGCGTGATAATTCGGTTAATTGCTCACTTAATTCACGCACTTCACGCGGCCCGCGCCATTGCAAAGTGACGGTTTGTCCATCGCGTAAAATATGTCGCACACTTGCAGTTAATTTAGTTCCAAACTCTTCAACACGACTGGCAATCCAATGCGCCATTAATAAAACGACCGCTACTAATAACAAGATAATAGATAGTACGCGAATCATCAAGGTATTACGAAAATCGGCAATTGGCGATGAATCAACTGGCCGCCCAACCCATAATGGTAATCCGTCTTCGGTCATAAACATTGGCACCCATAAATATGGTATCCCTATAGCTGATTTTGATAATGCTAATTTGCCTTCGTGAAATACAGCGGTTAATTCAGGGAAATCTGTAAAGGCTTCACTAAAATCGCTAATTGGTGTTCCCGGACGTAAATAATGCCCATGATAATTAACCCATAATGTGTCACGATAAAACTGCGCTAGTCCACCGACATCAATTGTCATTAACAATAATCCACCAACTGTTTCCGATTGATGCTGATTCCTGACAGGACTGGCGAGTTGTAAAGTTAATAATTGACGCGGATCCGCTTTAGCTAAAGCAGGATTGACGCGAATACGACTCACCAATACCGCACCAGATTGTAGCTTTAATGCGGCATTTAAAAACCCTAAATTGGGTGGCTCAGGTGGATTAGCAGTCGGATGCCAAATACCAGTTTCAGCATGACGTTCTAACCAAAATCGTTCTTGTCCCTGACGATCAACAAATAAAATTTGAATGATGTCACGTTGATCTGCCAGCATTTGATTAATCCAATCAGTATAGCGAGCGCGAGCAAGATCAATATGTTCTTCATCACCTTCGTTGCCAAGAATAATCTCTAATCCAGGCAATTTTGCTAATAAACGGATAATTTCATCTCGACTAGCAAGGTGTTGATCGAGATCACGAAAATCTGCCCGTAGATTTTGTAAATAGGCTTTTTGATAGAAAAGCGCGGTACGTTCTAATACGAGAGGTAAATTAATGGCAGCCGCTAAAATAAGTGGTGCAAGCCCAAACAATAACAATAGTGCAAGAATATAATAGCGTAATTTCATCATAAGAAGTAAAAAAACAGCTCTAATTGTAAATTACACTTTAATCTAATTGAAATTGGATACGATAAATATAGCAGGTATTTTATATTTTGAAGAGGCGCATGTCTTATTGAAAATGGCGTTGTGTGTCATTTTTAATGCAATAACAACTACTAAAGGATGGACTAGTTAATTGCGCCGACATGGTGTTTCGTTGAATTCAAATCTAATGCAACTAGAAAGGCAAGCGCATTTGCTTAATCTCATTTTGTTAAAACCGTCAACAGGTGCTAAACTCGTCATACTTGAAATAAGTCATAACACAATACCAGTGCATACTATTGCTCAACACCGATTTTCGCTTATTCAACTCGGATTAACCTGCTGCATTATCACTACCTCAGTTTGTTTTAGTGGGTGTACGCCAACTGCTACAGTTCGTTCCTCGGATATACTGCCAGTGCGTTGTCTTGATCGCCCGCGGCGCGGTCATTGTCGTGCGTCAATTCCAGCATTTTATTATGATTATCGCACTGATCGCTGTCGGCAATTCTTTTACAGTGGTTGTGGTGGTTTTGTACCATTCGCAACGTTACGCGACTGCGCGATCACCTGTACTGGACGTGCAGAACCCTAATTCAATATTGACTAATAACATAGCAATGACAAGCAGTGATTTTAATAGAAAGGTGAAGATTTATAGCTTAAATTGGCACTAGATAATTGGGTAAATTATCTAAAATAACCGAGTACTTTTATTAAGCAAGATGTGGTGAAAAATGGATTCATCAGTTTGTTTTTTCGCGGAAAGCTGAAGGTTTTGTCTATGAACTGAATCCATCTGATTGGGTATGGTATACCTATCAATAAATGCTATTACTAATCTTATTTTTGATCTGTTCATTGTTCTTTCATTAGTGAACTAATTTGTGGTGATGCGCCAAGACACGATTCCCCGTCTAAACGCTTCACTTGTAACATTGCTTGATAAGCCAACCGAAAAATTTCTTCGGCATCTTGACTGTGTTCTGGGAATACAGCAACTCCAACGCTGACATCCAATTCAACTTCACCTGTACTTAAACGAATAGGCGCTTTTAATGCTGCCGCCACTTTTTTACCTAACCACAGCGCCGCTGGAGGATCACGAATCTCAGTTAATAGTACCGCAAATTCATAATTACTTAGGCGCGCAACCGTATCCGATTGACGCAGGCTATTAGTTAGCATACGCGCAACGCGCAATAACAATTCATTACCAACATGATGACCTAAACGGTCGTTAATATTTTTAATTCCATCTAGTGCAACTACAATTAAGCCATACCGACGTTGATAACGTTTAACGTGCATGTGCAGACGTTCTAATCGATCAAAAAACAAGGTGCGATTTGGCAATTCTGTTAAATGATCGTAGTGAGAAAGTAATTCAAGCCGCGCTTTATATCGATGTTGTTTGACAAAACTCAATACACTCAACCAAATTGCAATAAGACACACTGTAAATACACTACCCATGACTATGAGTAATTGTTGCCAATGTGGCTGTTGGGGGCTAAACATAATAGCATTTGTTGTATTATCAGTACAGGTTTCTACAAATATTTCTGTTTGATATAGCCAATAAAAGCCGAGTCCAAATATTGCAGTGATGACTAGCAATATTGCAAAAAAAATCGGCAAAACATAGCGTAATATATGCCGTTCAGGTGATGTTTTTAGCATGAGAAACTGTACACAAGTTGTCATGTTTGATGTGAAAAGCATCATTGAATCCAGTGATGATGCTTGAGTTTAAAAATCCTGAAATTTAAGTTTGAACTTATTTGAATTAACCCTATTTGGTTAAAAGAATTCCAAGTTTATTCCAGCGGTTATTAAGCGTTGTGCTTCTTCTTCTAATTCTAATCGGGTTAAAGGGTGTGTCGCTAACCATCCCGTCGGAAACATGAGTGTCAAATGTTCATTCTGTGCAATGACTTCAGGAGTTGGTTTGGCAGATGCAGACCGCCCGCGATGAATCAAAACAGCAAGCCGCAAAATGACGCATAAATGCCGTGTACATTCCCGAGCAGTGCCAGATAAACTCATAAATGTATCCATTGGTAATTTACGGCGATGCCCCAAAACTAATGTCGCCAATACATCCTGTTCTGAGCGTGTAAATCCAGATAAATCGGCATGACTTAATAGATAGGCGCCATGTTTTTGATATTGACTATGCGCAACAGCTAATCCAATTTCGTGTAAATGTGCCGCCCAACTCAGTAATTTAGGTGCATTAGGATCATTTAATTGCCAGGGCAAACGTAATTGCGCAAATAAGGCTAATGCAGTCTGTGATACACGCTCGGCATGATCCTTATCTACATCAAAGCGCCGACAAAATGTCATGACAGTGCGTTCACGCACATCTTCATGTTGAATACGCCCCAACATTTCATAAAGCAATCCCTCGCGTAACGCTTGATCGGAAACGCGCATCCGTTTAATATCTAAATTAAGAAAAATAGCACGCAATACCGCAACGCCACCGGCAAAAACTGGCCGACGATCTTCAGTCAATCCTTTAAAGTGAATAGCACTCACTCGTCCAGTATTAATCATCGCCTCACGCAATCTTAATAAGCCTTCCGCATTAATACTATCATCATCATTACTCCAGCCTTCAGCGGCCAGTACTGCGGCAATAGCGCGAATCGTTCCTGAACTGCCGGTTGCGGTATGCCAGCCGGATTGGCGAAATAATTCACGCACCGGTCGCAATTCCAATGCACAGTTTAATTCGGCTTTTTCCATTGCGCGAGCGGTAATTCGATCATTTGCAAAAAACCGCCGGGTTAAACTCACACAGCCAATATGTAAACTTTCGCGCAATAATGGCGTAAATCCTTGACCAACAATGAGTTCTGTACTGCCGCCACCAATATCAACCACGAGTCGTTTTTCATCACCAATCGCTAATCCGTGTGCCACGCCGAGATAAATTAAGCGTGCTTCTTCACGACCAGCAATGACTTCAACAGAATGCCCTAATGCAAGTTCGGCACGTTCAATAAAACGACTATCACGGCGTAATTGCCTTAATGTATTCGTGCCAACAATGCGCACACGACTTGAACGCATATCGCGCAATTGTTGTCCCATACGTTCTAAACATGCTAATGCACGTTGTTCAACTTCAGGTGTTAAACGTTTATCATCCGTTAATCCTTCACCAAGACGCACTGACTCTTTGTAACGATCCAATACTTGCAAAGTACCGCCATCACTGCGCGCAATCACTAAATGAAAAGAATTAGAACCAAGATCAACAGCAGCAAAACGAGTCACGCATTACACTCCAAGCGGGGATAAATCAATCGGTAATAATTCGCACTTCCAATGGTTGTGTAGAATGCAAATGTAGGTCGCGTTGTGGATAAGCAATACCAATGTTTGCGGCACGGAAGTTATCATGAATTGCCTGATGTAATTCAGTCGTAACCGCCATACGGTGTTCAAGTGAATCTAAATAACACCGCAGTACTAGAATTAACGCATTATCGCCAAAACCTTCAAATGTAATTAAAGGTGCGGGATCACTTAATACACGCGGATTATCCTCAACAATACGAGTCAAGGTTGTTAATGCTTGGCGCACGTCGGCTTCATAGTCAATACCGACAGTCACCACAAGTCGGTTAATTTTATCGGTTAGGGTCCAGTTTAATAGGCGTCCCGTAATAAATTCTTTATTTGGCACCAAAAGTTCTTGACGATCCCAATTCCGAATCGTGGTGGCGCGAATGTTAATTTTTGTGACAGAACCTGTAATGTCACCAATCGTTACAACATCGCCAACACGAATTGGACGCTCGAATAAAATAATTAAACCGCTAATAAAGTTGGCAACAATTTCCTGTAATCCAAAACCAATGCCAACACTTAATGCAGCAACCAACCATTGTACTTGTGACCAGGATAACCCGAGTGTAGAAAAGGTAAATAAAATGCCCCCAGCAGTAATGGAGTAGCCAGTTAAAGTAATGAGTGTATAGCGACTGCCGGCGCTGATACTGGTATGACGCAATAAAACAATTTCTAATAAAGCGGGTAAATTACGAGCGGCGATAATTGCAAGACCAACAATTAATAATACCAGCACTAGATCAGCAAGTGTCATTGGGACTAATTGCCCACTGTCAGCGCCAGTGTAATGCCACAACGTGACGTGTTCAAATAAGGTTAATGCAGGTAGCATATCAGCCCAAATAGCCCACAGCCCAGCTAATCCCGTAACAAAAATTAAACTGTTTACCAATTGCCGCGTTTGCTCATCTAATGCCGCAAAATCAATTTCTTCTTCATTCTGAGTAATCTCAGCTGAATCATCCCGTCCTTCTGTATCTTCACGGGTAGCGCGGGCGTCCAATGCGGCTTGTAATGCCAAACTACGGCGTGTCACATTTAACCAACGTATTATCACCTGTTGAACAACCAACAACGTTAATATTAGCCACAATTCGCCAACTAGCGATTTTAATAATATCCCTGCCGTATAAAGATAACCCGCTAATGCCAACACGGCTAATAATAACGGTACCGCAACGACAATTGGATACCACACATAACGCAACCGATTTGCCCACCCGGTTGGATGTGCAGTGAGTAAATGTTTAAATGCACCGGTTTTAGGATGAGCAACCCGCACGGTAAAGCCCGCTAATATAAACATGTAGGTGATTAAAGCGAGGCGGCCGAGTGTTCCACTAAAATTGCTATCCGGGTGATGATAAACCGCTGTGGCAATAAAGCCAAATGGAATTAGTAACCAGGTTGCCCAGGTGATGGTGTGACGTAAAAGAACTAGCGTGTCGCCATGCCAGCGAAAATGGCGGTCGGCAACACCACTGCTCATACATAATAATGAAAAGGCGCGTAATCCATATAGCATCGCGGTTAGACTCAAAAGCGCTTGACCAATTGCTTTGGTAAATAATGTGGCCTCCAATGATACATTAAGCCGCCAGCCAATAACGAATAATAAAAGTGACCAAGGCAATGCTAATAGCACAGTCCAGCCAAGCGCTATCAACGTATAAGAAAACCGGTCACTGCTGACGCGCCGTAACGGTTCTGCGGTTGCTCGAATATAACGTCGAATCGCGTGAGTGCGTGTAATTAAAACAGAGAAGCCAATAATCGTTATCCATAACACGACCGATGTTTTTAATTCTTTGTATAAAACTAAGACAAGATCATACCAATTAGTTGGTGCAATTAACCAGTCAATTGCAGTGGGTAAAGCAGTAAAGGTTTGCTGAGTGATAGGGACAATACTGCGCACCCACAGCAATCGTTCAGCCAGAAACTGTTCATAGTTTATTGTAATGCGTAATAATTGCTGGGCGCGGTCATCGAGATCAGATAATGCGCGTAAATACCGATCTTCTAATGCAATGCTTTGTTGTAATAGTTTTAAGCGACTTTGTAATTGTTCTCGCAATACTTTACGCAACGTGGCGCGGCGCTCAGTTATTGGGATGGGCGTGAGATAATGAGACAGCGCTTGTTCTTCATTATTTAATTGCCGTAACTCTTCACGCAAGCGAATTTGATTCAGTGTCGTTTCAGAAATAATGTCAGCCCGTTCAGCCGCCGCTTTACGCAATACACGCTGCTCGGGTAATTGATTACGTTGATCTATTAATACCTGCCCCAGTGCATGATTTAATCCAACTAATTCAAGTCGCTGACGGGCGCTGCGGAAGTCTTGTTCAATACGAGTGTGTTCACGTTCAATAGCAGTCTGTTGATCGGTTAGTACATTCAATTGCTCTGTTAATTCAGTGATGCGTTCACTCAAAGTAGCATTGTTTTTTGCCAACTGCCGTGCCACTGGATGCGCATCTGCCAATGATCGTTCGGCCGCCTGCGTTTCAGCTTGCGCCTGTTCTGCTTCAGCGCGCCGTTGACGATCCGCCGCATTTTCTAACCAATCATGTCGCGTTTGTAATTGCTGTTTTAATAATAAATTGCGTTCACGTTGCGCGAGTGCTAACTCAGTACGCACGGCCGCACTTAAAATCTGTTGTTCCAGCATCAGTGATTCAATGCGCAATCGTTCACGTTGGCTGGTTAATACCCACTGCCGTATTTGTTTTTCATCAGCGGTGAGCGAATCAGATAGCGGTTGTTTTAATTCAGTATTACGTTTTTCTAATAGCAATTTAACTTCGGTTAGGCGTTGTCGTGCTGCACTGGGTTGTTGTTGCAAATCTTCAATAGTTTTATCTAATTCAAGCCGCTGTGCATCGAGTGCTACCATATCGGCTCGTTCACGCACTAATAATTGTTCAATCTCTTGTAAATTGGCACTTTTGGTTAAAGTCGGTAGCGTTGGCGTATCAGCAGCAATTTTTTTTAATTCAGTTTTAATGACGGCTGTTTCTTTCGGTGCCGTCTCTAGTGCCGTGCGATACCCAATCGCTTGGTTATCCAAGTTTTTAATTGCTTCTAAATCAGACAAAATCGCCCGGTATTGTTCTAATTCCCGCGTTTTTTGCTCTTCGGTAACAGTCGAATTACCTTCAGTTGCTTTGATTTTTGCCGTAATAACATCGGCACTTGGCAATGATTGCGCGGGGACAACAATAGAGGAAGACGCTGGTGTTTCAGCCATGATTAACGGTGGCGTGAATAACAGCAGCGTATTAATGGCGATGCACAAGAAAACGACGGGGGAGCGGTTGAATAAAAAACGCTTCATGTATTGTCCTGACAAATTGCTAACACTGGTTCACGCCCCGTTGCTTTTAATAGCGATTGATTTAATGCCCGCCGAATTGATGGCGCAGGGCGGCTAATAATTGATTGGCAAATTGATCTTCACCGCGTGATTGAAACCGCTCAAATAAAGCGGCAGTTAATACCGGTGCTGGGGTGCCAGTTTCAATAGCGGCAATGCTCGTCCAGCGCCCTTCACCTGAATCAGCTACCTGTGGTTTAAAGGTGTGTAAATCAGGATCATGATGCAGTGCAATGGCGGCAAGATCGAGTAACCAGGATGAAACGACGCTGCCATGCCGCCATAATTCGGCAATACGCGCTAAATCAAATTCATAGGAATAGGCGGCGGGATCATTTAATGGTGCGGTTTCGGCATCAATGCGTTGGTTTGAACAGCCGACATTGGCGTGTTTTAATAAATTAAAGCCTTCAGCATAGGCGGCCATTAAGCCATATTCAATGCCGTTATGCACCATTTTCACGAAATGACCTGCGCCATTTGCGCCGCAATGTAGATAGCCTCGCGTGGCGGAATCGTGCGTATCAGAGCCGACGGCGGGCGGAATAGGAATTGCCGGTGCGGCGAGTGTGGCGAAAATGGGATCAAGGCGTTTAATTGCCGTGTCATTGCCGCCGAGCATTAAACAATAGCCGCGTTCGCGTCCCCAAATGCCGCCGCTGGTGCCGCAATCAATCCAGTCTATCCCCAGTGGCGTTAATTGTTGGGCGCGGCGGATGGCGTCTTTATAATACGAATTGCCGCCGTCAATCACGCAATCACCGGCGCTGAGTTCAGGTATTAAACTGTCAATTACGGAATCAACGGCGGCGGCGGGTACCATGATCCACACCGCTCGCGGGGGGGTTAATTGGGCGCATAATTCGGCAATAGAACTGGTGGCAATTGCACCCGCCTGTTGTGCTGTGTTAATAGCATCTGCATTGCGGTCATATACCACGCAATGATGTCCCTGATCTAATAAACGCGCCACCATATTGGCGCCCATGCGGCCTAATCCAATCATGCCTAGTTGCATTGTTAATCCCCGTTTTGATGTGATAAAAAATGAATTGATGGGCGGTGGTTAATTTAATAAATCAGCGAATAAGACGGCGACGAGCGAGTGGAATTCTTGCGCGGCTTTGCCGTGTGGTTCTAATTCAAACACGGCTAATCCTTCGCTAAAGGAACGGCGGAAGATGGTGCGTTGTGACAGGCGTGGTTTAATAAACTTGAGGCGCGGCAGTGAAATTAACGCGGCGGCCGTTTCTTTAGTTTCAGTGACGCCAAGATGGGTGTCACCGCGATTGATAAAACCAATGATGTCTAATGGCCGGTCGCGGTTAATTGCGGCGATGAGTTGCATGAAGCGTTGGGTTGACCAAATGTCGGCTTGTGAAGGCGGAACGGGAATGACAATGCGATCACAGATGGTTAATGCCAAGCGCACGGCGTCCATGTCTGCTGTGCCAATGTCAATTAACGTTTCGGCCGCGGCGGTGGTGTGGGCGGTGATTAACGCGGCGCGGTCATCAATAGTTAAAAACGGGGTGATGCCTTCTTGGCGGCGTAATTCGGTCACGTCAATTAAAGTGGCTTGCGGATCGGCGTCAATCAATTGCACTTTAATACCGCTCAACGTGAGCCAAACGCCGAGGTTAAATGTCAAAGTGCTTTTGCCAGAGCCGCCTTTCAGCGAGCCAATCACTGTGATTCGTGGCATGGATAATAACGCGCCTGATCGCACTGCGAGTGTAGCCCGAGGTTGGCGTTATTATAAACAGGCGCAACTGCATTGGCGCAGTTTTATGCGTGACACAGTTGCGATGGTGGCGGGAAGTCACACGGCGGGTTGAATTAAAACGACACGGCTAATTGTGCTACCACGCTGTCGCTGGTTTCACCCGTGCCGCCGGCGCGGCGTTCGTAATCAGTATCGCGTGACCATTCCAGCGCCAGCGTGGTTTGTTTGAACACCTCCGCCGACCAACCGATCAGCCAGCGTTGTTTGGGTAATTCCACCGCCAGTGCTTCGCGGCTACCCTGATACCCGATGGCAGCGACGTTATCCCGCCCGAGCAGTTTAAAATGATAGCCCGCCTCAACGTTCCAGGTCGCTGGACGAGCGCCGTGATCGCGGTAATCCAACGTGCCGGCATCAAAGCGGTCGGTCGCCGCCAAATATTCGCCAATCACCTGCACGGCGCCGAACTTCGCGCCAGCAGCAACCGTCCACGCGGCGGTGCTGTCGTCTGACACGATCACGTCTTGCAAACTCCCCGTGTCGCCCAGATCGCTCAAATACCCCAGATCAACCGACCAACTGATGGCGGTGGACTCATCACCGGCGGCAAAACCGACCTGCCCACCCCAGCGGTCAACCTGGGTATCATCGCTGTCGTCACTGTCATCAGAATGCGCATGATCGCCGTTAAACGCAAACATGCTGGCCGTGACGCCGTGTTGTTTGAACCCGACTTGCAGCGCGGTGGCACGAATTTCGCCTAATTCCAACGTCAGCGGATCAGAGACAAGCTGTGTCTCAAAGCTGCCAAAAGGGAGATAAAATTGCCCGGCGGTGGCAAACCAGGGCAGGCGCTCAGGATTAGCGAGCGTGATTTGTGCAATGTCAACTTCCAAATCCGTTTCATCCTGCTCATACAATAGCGACACGGTGGCGGCGACCCAGGGATTGACTTGCGCCGTCACGCCCAATTCCACCGTCGCCACGCGCACATCACTCGTGCTGTCACCCGTGTCGGGTTGCACATAACTGGCCTCAACTTCCACCAAGCCGTCGAGGGTTAATTGATCGTTCAAGTCAAGCGCCGCCACCGCCGTTGACGACAGCAGACTGGTAATTGCAAGCGCGGGGGGGAATGTGAGTTGACGCATAAGACAAGGTTTCCTAAATAGCAACGGTTATTATTTACGGCTGACTTTTTAGCGCAAAATCGGTCTTTGGTCAAGAACCCTAGATTTTTACCAGTAGTCACCACTGGTAGAAATGCGTAAATTGTCATTACTACTGCAATAAGGCGTTTCCATCTAATGAACAGGCATTCCATCAGTTTTAGAATTAGTTTTTGGTCAGGATTAACGCTCGTGATCTTGGGAGGGGCAATTACGGCCTATGCTGTCCAGCGTATGAATTCAATGGCGGATAGACAGCGCGTCCATGAAATGAACTTAGCGCATGAGATTATTGTTAATGCCGCTAAAGAACTTGCTGTTAATGTAAAAGCATCGATAGAGGTGCCATTGGATGCAGCGCGCACCCTGGCACAGGCATTTGGATCAGCAGCGCGTAAAGAATATGCTGAATTAACCGATGCTGATTATACGCGCTTGCAAACGCGGTTTAGAAATGTGGAGGTTGTCACCGAGCTGGCGCGTTCAGCTATTCAACCGTACATTGCGGCCGCTGCAAATGGACAAATGACATTAGCCGATGCGCAAAAGAACGCCGTCAATCTCATTCGACAAATGCGTTTTGATGGCGGTAATTATCTTTGGATTCAAGATACCGTCAAACCTATCCCCCGCATGATCATGCACCCCATTCAGCCACAATTGGATGGAGAACGCATGGATAATCCCGAGTACAATACCGCAATGGGATTGTCACATAACTTTGCCACTGTGTTAAATGAGATATGCTTAAAAGATGGCAATGGCTATGTGCGTTATAATTGGTCAAAGCCCGGCGAAACAGCCATGACACCTAAATTTTCATTCGGGCGGTTAATTCCCGAATGGGGTTGGGTATTAGGGTCTGGCATGTGGTTAGATAGCATGTCATTTTATAGTCGGGCAGATTTGAATTCGATACTGCGGGTAGTATTGGAAAATAATTCACATTTTCTTGCGACCTACACCGCCTGGGAGCAAAATGCGTTTGACGGATTAGATAGCCAATTTGTCAATAAAGAAGGGACGGATGCGAGCGGACGGTTTATTCCTTATTGGAGTCGTAATGCTAATGGAAGCATTAAACTTGAGCCGTTGGTTGATTATGACAAACCTGGCGCCGGTGATTATTATCTATTACCCAAACAGCACCAAGTTGAACAGGTTATTAACCCGTATTTTTATCCCGTACAAGGGCAACAATTATTAATTACTTCTTTAGTAGCACCCGTGATTGTAAATAATCGTTTTCGTGGAATTGCCGGGGTGGATTTGGTATTAGATGGTTTTCAAGCATCAGTTGAAAAAGCCGCACAACGACTGTACAACGGTCAAGCAGAAGTGATGCTGGTTGCTAATAATAGCACGTTGGTCGCGTCAAATAACCCACAATATTCAATTGGTAAGTCAATTGATGAAATCCACCGCAGTAGCGCAGATAGTGCGAAAATTCGCGCAGCAGTGACGGATGGCGTTGAATTAACGTTTGAAGCCGATAATAAAGTGGTAGCAGTGGTACCAATTCAATTGGGCTATACTAAAACACCCTGGGCAGTTGAAATAACTGTCCCGATGGATTTATTGAATACGCAAGCAGAACAGGCGATTAGCGAAATCCACCTGACAGCAACGATTATGATTATCGGTTCAATTGTTGCCGTCATTTTCGGGGTGGCGTTAATGTTGTGGGTAGCGATTGCCATTGCACGTCAAATTCTAAAGGTTGCGGCGACACTGCGGAGTATTGCTGATGGCGAAGGTGATTTAACTCGTCAATTGGATACCGGCAGTGGTGATGAATTAGCCGAATTGGCAAAATCATTTAATGGATTTCAAAAACGCATTCGAGATTTAGTTGCACAAATTGCCGGCAGTAGTGAACGAGTCGCGGCGGCGGCGGAAGAATTATCCGCAACCAGTATTGAAACCAATGGACAGGTGCGCCGGCAACAGAGTGAAACTGAGCAGGTCGCAACGGCAATGAATGAAATGACAACTACCGTTTCTGAGGTGGCGCATCATGCCCAAAATGCTGCTCATGCGGCAATGCAAGCGGATGATGAAGCGACTGCTGGGCGGGATGTGGTGGCGCGTACTGTGCGCTCAATTCAAGTCTTATCACATCAAATAGAAACGAGTAAAGAAACCATTGATCGTTTGTCAAATGATTCGTCGGAAATTGGTAAGATTCTCGATGTCATTCGGGATATTGCCGATCAAACAAATCTATTAGCATTAAATGCCGCTATTGAAGCAGCACGGGCGGGTGAACAAGGGCGAGGATTTGCGGTGGTGGCGGATGAAGTGCGGACATTAGCCAGTCGTACTCAGGCGTCAACGCGGGAGATTCAGCAAATGATTGAACGCTTGCAAAGTGGTGCGGCAACCGCGGTAATGGCAATGGATGAAGCGCGCAGTCAAGCACAAGAAAGTGTCAAAATGGCTGAAAATACGGGGCATTCATTAGATACCATTGCCAATTCAATCACCACGATTCGGGATATGAATAATCAAATTGCGAGTGCGACCGAAGAGCAATCAGCAGTTGCGGCAGAAGTGGATCGTAATTTGACCAATAGTACGCAAGCCATTAATGCAGTGGCTGCTAGTTCGAGCCAAATTAATAATGCCGCAATTGAATTGGCGCAATTGGCTGCCGAACAACAAAACCGTGTCAGTCGGTTTAAGGTTTAGTGATTAACACTGATTGCGCAACTCACTACTGATCGTTCCCATGCGCCAGCGTGGGAACAATTAATGATGACTCTACGGCTGTTGGCGTGTCTATCTATTTCGGTTTTAATACTGCGCAATTGACGCATGATGCCGCCACGGCATTAGATCGTTTGGGTTCGGCATTAGCCACCGAACAATTCCGTGATGTGACATGATTAATTGAAGATCACACTGACGCAGTGGGTTCAGATGAATATAATTTGCGTTTATCAGCGTAATGAGCCGATGAAGTGGTGCGTTATCTAGTGGAGCATTGCGGTTTGAATGCAGCGCGCTTGTGCCCTATTGGACGCGGTAAAGCCATGCCGTATTTACCGAATAATCCATTTGCCAGTGTTAATCGGCGGGTGCGTATTCGGCCGGCGGATGGTTAATGCGTTTCATATTCAGTTGGCATGGTTGTTTGCACACGCCAACGTAGCAACAATTAATGCTTCGATAAATGATTTGCGCTTATTATCTATTCAACTATCCATTACTCGAAGAAAACACTTGAGTTTGGTTTTCAAGTGGAATTTACACAAAGCGGCAATCAATGTGCGTAAGCATGGCATTGCATTTTCAGAAGCAATTGCCGTTTTTGATGATCCATTAGCCAAAATTTTTCCAGATATTTGGCATTCAAACAGCGCCCGCGAAATTATTATTGGGCATCTCCATGATTTGAGATTATGTCTAGTCATTTTTACCGAAATTGAATCAGAGCACTTACGCATTATTAGTGCCAGACTAGCAACATCAAAAGAGCAACGCGACTATGAACACCACGCCAGATGATCTATTACCAGAATACAATTTTGATTATACACAGGCACAAGCCAATCGTTTTGCAAAACAAGCCACCTTTGCTGTGACATTGCGTACTGATGTATTCAGTTATCTGCAAGCGCGGGCAACAGCAAAGGGCATCACGTTAAATGAGATGGTCAACGATATGCTGAAAAAAGACATTGAACTCATTGAAACTGTCAAATAACTCGTCCTCACGCATTCCCCAATATCGTTCCCACGCGCTCGTGCGGGAGCGATTCTTTTTATTCACCTCACCAATAGGATTGTATGACCATGCACACCCTTCCCACTGATCGGCGTTATAGCGCCAGCCACGAATGGATTAAAGACAACGGCGATGGCACCGCCACCGTTGGTATTACCGATCACGCCCAAGCGGCGCTCGGTGATTTGGTCTTTGTTGAATTGCCGCAATTAGATCAAGTCATTGCCGCGCAGGCCGCGTGTGCGGTGGTTGAATCCGTCAAAGCGGCGTCGGATATTTATTGCCCAGTGGCCGGCACCGTGATTGCAGTGAATGAAGAACTGTCCGCGATGCCCGAATTGATTAATCAAGATGCTTACGGCGCGGGCTGGATTTTTCAATTAAAACTGGCAAATGCCGCCGAATTAAACGCGCTATTAGACGCCGCGGCGTATCAAGCCAGTTTGCACGACGCGGGTTAATGAACTCATGCCATTTATTCCGCATACTGACGCCGAGGTCGCGGCGATGTTGGCGACCATTGGTGCGCCTGATTTGGCCGCGTTATTTGATGATATTCCCGCCGATCTGCCCGCCGCCGACTTGACCGACCTGCCGCCTGCCGTGTCGGAAATGGAAATTACCCGCCTCATGCAGCGGCGGGCGCGCACCGATGGGCAGGCGTTGTGCTTCACCGGCGCGGGTGCGTATGACCACCACATCCCGGCGGCGGTGTGGCAACTCGTTGAACGGGGTGAATTTTATACCGCGTACACGCCCTATCAGGCGGAGGCGAGTCAAGGCACGTTGCAGGTGTTGTACGAATTTCAGTCCATGATGACGGCGCTGACCGCGCTCGATGCGTCGAATGCCTCGTTGTATGACGGCGCGTCGGCGTTGGCGGAGGCGATTTTGATGGCGGTGCGGGCGCAGCGGCAGCGTCACGCGCCGCGTATTTTGTTGCCGCGCAGTGTCCACCCGCTCTACCGCCGCGTCGTACAAAGCATTGTTAACTATCAGAATATTGAACTGGTCGAGGTGCCGTTTGACCCGCAGACGGGGCAATTGACCATCGCGCAATTGGAGGCGGCCGCGGCCGGTCAACCATTTGCCGCGCTGGTGCTGCCGCAGCCGAATTTTTTTGGCGTAATTGAAGAGGTTAGCGCGCTGACCGATTGGGCGCACGCGCAGCAGGCATTTGTGGTGGGTTTGGTCAACCCTGTGGCGTTAGCGCTACTGTCGCCGCCGGGCGAGTGGGGACAGCGCGGGGCGGACATCGCGTGTGGCGAGGGGCAACCGCTCGGCATTCCACTGGCGTCCGGCGGGCCGTACTTGGGATTTCTCTGCTGCAAACAAGCACTTGTGCGCCAAATGCCGGGGCGGATTGTCGGCAAAACGCTCGACCGCGACGGGCAAATTGGGTACACCTTGACGTTGCAGGCGCGGGAGCAGCACATCCGTCGCGCCAAAGCAACGTCGAATATTTGCACCAATCAGGGCTTGTTGGTCACGGCTGCGACCATTCACCTCGCGCTGTTGGGGGCGGAAGGGTTGGCGCGAGTGGCGCAACACTGTCACGCGAATGTGCAGCAATTGACGCAATTATTAACTGCTATTCCCGGCGTGACGCGGCGATTTAATGCGCCCGTATTTCACGAGCAGGTGTTGCAATTACCATTGCCGGCCGCGGCGGTATTGCGCAGTTTGGCGGCGCATCAATTACTCGGTGGTTATGATTTGAGTGATGATTATCCCGAACTGGGCGCGGCGGTATTGATTTGCACGACTGAACAGCAGACGGCGGATGATTTGACCCATTTTCATAATAAATTGGCGCGAGTCATCGCGGCGCAGACGCAGCCGGGGTGTGGATTAAAACCGAATTGATTTGCGAATGAAGAAATGTCCCCATGCGGGGCGTGGGGGCGTTGTTGATGATCTTAAATGTGAGGTCGAATTTTTGTTATGCCATATTAGAGAGGTGAACTATGCTCGTTGTTAGTGATCTCCAACAGGTTCAAGAAAATATCATAGAGCTAGAGCGAGGTAAAGTTAGTAGTGAATCTATTGACATCAAAGAATATCAATCATTGATCGGCCGCGGAACGTGCTTCGTTCCATATTCTTCCTCTAAAGGTTTAGCATTTGCCCCTTCAAGATTTATTGGCTATGTCGGAAATAGATTAAGAACGCATTCGCTCAATTCTGAGCGTCACGGGGGACAAACAAATACAGCGCTAAATAAGATTTTCGGTATTTCTCCAGTGCCGAACGAAAGTTTGGAGCGTACATATCTTGCTTTCTGTAAGCGCTTAGATATTACGGTGTCCAGGCAATTTGAGCGTAAACGTAAATACTGGATTACTCCAGAAGTAATGGAATACTTAGACGCTAAAGCAGAGCGAGATATAGTAAAAAACTCAAGCATAAATGAAACTGAAAAGATTCAATTGGTCAAAGCGCGAATAGGTCAAGGACTTTTTCGTGAGCGCGTATTGTCATTTTGGAAGCACTGCTGCCTGACTGGGTGTAGTTTTTCATCAGTACTACGAGCATCACACATCAAGCCTTGGAGAGATGCTGATAATGAAGAGCGTCTTGATGTATTTAATGGGCTTCTCCTGACACCCAACATGGATGCGCTATTTGATAAAGGTTTTATCTCGTTTGAAGATAGCGGCGGGATTATTATCTCACCAAAGATTACGATGGATTCGCAACGTGCTTTGGGATTGCACTCTGATATGCAAATTCGATTCGAGAAAGCTCACTTAAAATACCTCAGTTGGCATCGGACTCACGTTTTTGTTAATGCTAAGGAATAATATTAGGTTATCACTGTTTAACAATCTAACCCTTGCCTCAGCTCCGATATATCAAACCGCCTTCAAGCAATCAAATTGATGGCAGTTTTTAATCAATCAACCGCATAACGCTTGATTGTTTATAGAGCAGATACGGGAGTAGATTTTATCAGTGTTGACAAGTGTTTTGATTGATTTTAGCCTGAAATGTTAGGCGATTTTTTGTTAAGCCACAGACTCAGGAGAAATCATGAATTTTGAATGGAATCCTCAAAAAGCAGAAATTAACAATAAAAAACACGGTGTTTCTTTTGAAGAATTAACCGCTGTTTTTCGGGAACGGGAGTTTTATGAACATGCACGTTGACAATGAACTCAATGACGAACTGCGAGATGAATATGATTTCGCTAATATGCAAGGTGGTGTGCGTGGTAAATACGCCAAGCAGTGCCATGACAATGCAAAACTCATTCTGCTTGAGCCAGATGTTGCAGTAAACTTTCCTGATGCCAAAGCAGTCAACGACACTCTCAGGTCTCTGGCGAAAATTATTCAACAATATTAAAAAGGTGCTTAATGCTTCCATATTAAATTGCCACCGCTAATAGTATTGTTTATCATTATCTTGAAATATTGAGTTGATTTTGCGAATAATTAGGCATGAAATCAAGTGAATAAATATAGAGGAATTTAATAATGACTGAATTACTAGAACGTGCCATTACCGCTATTAAAACGCTGCCAACTGACGCACAAGATGCAATTGCTGCCCGTTTACTCAGTGAAATAGAGGATGAACGGGAGTGGAATATCCGCTTTATGGCAACCACTGATAGCCAATGGGATAATTTAGCGAATCGAGTAAGAACGAGCATTGCTAATAAAAAAACCAGACCACTTGATGAGATTTTTACGGTAAAAGAGCCTAATGAAATCGAGTGTAACTGACGAGTTTCGTGAATTACTTAATCAACTTCCGCGAGAGGTACAAGAGCAAGCAGAACGCGCTTATACACTTTGGTACAACGACCCATACCATAGTAGCCTGCAATTCAAACGTATTAGTCACAGGCAACCAATCTATTCAGTTCGCATCGGTATTGATTATCGCGCTTTGGGCTTGCGTGAAAACGATCACATTTACTGGTTTTGGATAGGAACACATTCTGAATATGATGGTTTATTGAGACAACTATAAAACACTCGCTATTTGAAGGTAAACCTGTGCGCGAACAATTGAGTCTCATTGTAGAAGATTTTATTCAAGAATCTCCTGCATATCTCCAATCCCAGCTAATTACCTACATCGGCAATAAACGCGCTTTGCTACCGTTTATTGGTAAAGGCGTCGCAATTATTAAAAAGCGTCTTGCACAAGAGCGGCTACGTTGTTTAGATTTATTTGCCGGCACTGGCGTTGTGTCGCGTTATCTGAAGCAGCATTCTAGTTTTCTGGTGGCAAATGATCTGGAACTTTACAGTGAAATCACTAATCGCTGTTATTTATCCAATACGGTGGACGTGAATTTTGCAGAATTAAATGATGCAATTCAATTTCTGCACAGCGCAATTGAACAGCATTGGCAACGCGGGTTTATTGCCGAATTGTATGCCCCCGAATGTGATGAACATATTCAGCCGGGTGAAAGAACGTTTTACACTAGGCGGAATGCTGAATATATTGACACCGCGAGAATGCAAATTGCGTGTTTGCCGCATCATTTACAACTCTATTTACTCGCGCCACTCATTGCGCAGGCGTCAGTACACGCAAATACGTCCGGGGTTTTCAAAGGATTTCATAAATCAAAAACAGGGATTGGTCAATTTGGCGGGCGTGGACAGGACGCGCTCACTAGAATTAAAAAACCGATTGCAATTGAACTCCCCATTTTTTCGCGGTTTGCTTGTTCACACGCCGTGACTCGAACTGATGCCAATGTATTTTTTAATGCTTCTACTTTTGGCGAGTTTGATTTAGTTTATTTAGACCCGCCGTATAATCAACATCCATACGGCTCAAATTATTTCATGTTAAATCTAATTGCGACGTATGAACGCCCCCATCAAATGAGTGCAATCTCAGGCATTCCTACGAATTGGAATCGCAGCCGCTATAATCAACGTCGAGAGGCGGAGGCGGCGCTGTTTGAGGTTATTCAGAATTGTCCGGCGAAATATGTCATGGTGTCGTATAATTCAGAAGGATTTATTGCCCATGAGCGTTTTTTAGATTTAATGAATTGCAGCGGGAAACTTTCGGTATTAGAAACGCCATATAATACGTTCAGAGGCAGTAGAAATTTGAATAACAGATCAATCCATGTGACGGAATTTTTGTATTTGTTGGAGAAAACATGACATGGCAAAAAAGGATGAACTGCGTAATCAACGCGAAGGCACTATCATCAATGCTACTTCAAAACGGCAGGAAAAAGAACTCGATAAAGCATTAGTATTGGTGTGTGAAAGACTTCTACAGAAGTTTCCAGGAATCAAACTAAAACATGATAAACAATGGCTCTTAAAAAATGTCGTTTCTGCCTTAAAAGAAATATTTCCAGAAATAGATTTTTACTATTACCATGATACTTCGTTTATGAAACCGGACGGTGGAATATTAAACATTTGTGATAAGGATGATTCAAAGTACCCAATTCTAATTGCTGAAAAAAAGAATCAGGGTACTAATGATCTTCGCATAGCCGAAGGCAAAGGAAAGCAAGCGAAAGGTAATGCAATAGAACGTCTGGGAAAAAATGTCATTGGGTTTAGAACTGCACTACTGCAAGAATCCATTTTTCCATTCGTTTGCTTCGGAGATGGATGTGATTTTGCCGATGATTCTAGTATTCTTGATCGGGTAGTGACTATCGCAATGTTTGGTCGTCTGAATCATCAATACCTACACAATGCGGCGGGTAGTCGGTTTAATAGAGGTTCGTTTTATTTTCGTGTTCAGGAATGGACTGCAAGCGAAATGGCAGAAATCTGTTATTCAATTTCTGAAAAATCGGTTTATTATTACTATTCTAAATACGATGAAACGTCGTTTTTTTAATTGTACCGTCTCAACCAAAATAAATGCCTTTAATC
>NZ_JABVCQ010000016.1 GCF_014145225.1 Thiospirillum jenense | reverse complement strand
TCGATCCCGCGTTTAATCCGATTGTCACTCGCGCCGCGCAATTGATTTGCACCACACCGGCGTTTGATTCATTAGCGGCGGCGGTGGGTTTGCACTCGCATCGTGACGGCGTGACTGATTCAACTAAACGGGCAACGCTGCGCGCTGAATTAGACGGGTTAATTGCGCATTTGTATGGCTTAACTGAATTAGAATTCGCCCATGTTTTATCCACCTTTCCATTGGTGGCGGATGACATTAAAACGGCGGCAATGGGGGCGTATCGGGTATTAAAAACACTGTAGATTGCATGACGGCGTCATGCCACAGAGATTGCCAGTTTATTAAAACTACTTCGCAGAGAAACAACATGAAAGTCACTGTTATCATTGAAAAAGACGCAGATGGTTATTACGCATTCTGCCCCGCTCTGCAGGGTTGCCATTCACAAGGTGATTCATTAGATGAGGTCTTGGCGAATATCAAAGAGGCAATTGAACTGTATTTAGAAACGCTCTCAGAAGCAGAGAAAATGCGTTGTTTGAATCAAAACAGTTTTGCGGCGATTTTGGAGGTGAATGTTGCCTAAAATGCCAAGATTGACTGCAGAACAAGCAGAACAATTATTACTCCGAGCGGGATTTCAATATGTCAGATGTAAAGGCAGTCATAAAATCTATCAAAGAGCGGCAGAGATGTTTGTTGTGCCTTGTCATACCGGCAGAGTTTTACATCCAAAAATTACTAAAGATTTAATTGAAATGATCGGTAAAAATAGCGGCGCGTAGTGGATTGCTCGCGCACCGCTCCGCAATCAATTCATCGCCAATTGGGCAAGCCAACCTAATACATTTCTATTGGCGGCGGATGAAATTAAGTCGGCGGCGATGGGGGCGTATCGGGTAAGCATTTGAAAAGGTCCCGCAGTTTATTGAGATTAACAACTATGAGGAATAGCAATGGAATTAACTATTGAATATGAACAGGAAATTGACGGTCGCTGGCTCGCCGACATCCCCGCATTACCCGGCGTGTTGGTGTATGGTGATTCATTACCAGAGGCAATGATAAAAGCCGAGATTTTAGCCTTGCGCGTTTTAGCCGAGCGATTAGAACAGGGTGAACATCAGCCGCAACCAATTCACATTACATTTACGGCCGCGGCATGAATCATTGGCCAGCGACTAAAGCAAAACGCCTATTAACCGCATTAAAACGGATTGGTTGGAGTATTAAACGGCAGTCTGGTTCACATAAAACATTAGCGCGGAACGGTTGGCAAGATGTTGTTTTTGCATTTCACGATAATGAAGAAATTGGCCCGCGTATGTTGGCGCGTATTGCGAAACAGACGGGATTATCACCGCAGGATTTGCAATAACACTTGACCGCGGCCGATTCTGCGTTTAATTCACCACCAATTGGGCAAGCCAACATTTTCGCTTTTGATTAAATCCCCCCAACCCCCCTTTTCCAAAGCAGGGCTAATAAAAATGTTGGGTTGTGTGCCGTTTGGATTGGTTATTTATGATGAACACCGCGCACGGCACACAACCCAACCTACGCGGCTTTCCGCTTTAAGAGCAATCAACATGTATTACGAAATTTGTATTGAATGGGATGCAGAAGCACAGGTTTGGTATATTGAAGATAGCACGGTACCGGGATTGGTTGGCGAAGCAGCAACATTAGATGCGATGATGCTGCTATTAAAAACGCGAGTCCCTGAAATGCTGGCAGAGAATGGCTGTCCAACCGATGGCTCCATTCCATTACGGACGACACAATTAGCAGCGTAGGGTGGGTTGACAGCGCACCGCTCCGCAATCAATTCATCACCAATTAGGCAGACCAACATTTCCCGCGTTTGATTAAATCCCCCAAACCCCGGCTAATAAAAATGGTTAATTCAATTGAATGGGCGGGCAGGGCTACGCGGCTTATACACGAATGAATCGGGCAAGCGGTTGGGGGATTAATAACTTTGCCGACCTGATGTTATTTTCCCGCTTGACAGCTTTTATTATTCGGTGAATAATTATCAGGTCACTGGCAATTGGTGATACAGGATTAGTCTCCCAGTGTAGTTCTGGCAGACAATTTATTAAGTTCTTAATGTACACTTTAATTTTTAATGTACACTTTAATTTGCTATGGGCAAACCGTGTGTGGGCATCTTTAAGATGCACCCGCTATTCGTAACCCCGTCCTTTATATTGTTGTTTTTTAAATAAAACAAGTGCCATCAATGATGATAAACTGCGTGATGCTTTTCTAGTATTTATTGACATAGCCAAAGCGGGTGGATTGGTTGGCAATCAACTAATTTTAAGTGCCGACAATGCCGTTCGGGTATTAACCGGCATCAGTCCATTCAATCAACTCTTAATTCTCTGATACGCATGAAGCTGGCAAGCGGTTGAATTGTTTAATCAATTCAACTTACGCATCTTTTTTACCATTCACACAGGTAATCACCCAAAATGAAACGAGCGCTTATTTTCGGCATTTCGGGACAAGACGGCGCATATCTAGCGCAATTATTATTAGATAAAGGTTATCATGTCGTCGGCACCTCCCGCGATGCAGAATTATCCAGTTTTGGCAATCTCACTCGCTTGGGTATTCGAGAGCAGGTCACTTGTTTATCGGCGGCTATTAATGACTTTCGCAGCACCTTGAGCGCTATTACGCAAGCGGAACCGGATGAAATCTATAATCTCGCTGGGCAAAGTTCAGTCGGTTTATCATTCCAACAACCGGCGGAAACGCATGAAAGTATTAACGTCGGAACGCTGAATTTATTAGAAGTGTTGCGGTTTATTGGCGGCAAACCACGCTTTTATAATGCGTCATCGAGTGAATGTTTTGGTGACACCGGCGATCATCCAGCAAATGAAAATACGCCATTTCGCCCGCGCAGTCCTTATGCAGTGGCGAAAGCATCGGCATTTTGGCAAGTGGCTAATTACCGCGAGGCATATCATTTATTTGTCTGTTCCGGCATTTTGTTTAACCATGAATCACCATTACGCCCACCGCGTTTTGTTACGCGCAAAATCATTTCAACGGCAGTACGAATTGCGGCGGGGTCGGGTGAAACATTGCAAATCGGCAATATTGATATTGTGCGTGATTGGGGATGGGCGCCTGAATACGTCGATGCCATGTGGCGCATGTTGCAACAGGAATACGCGGAGGATTATGTCATTGCCACCGGGCGCTCCAGTTCATTGCGCGAGTTCATTGCCAGTGTCTTCGCGCAATTGGGATGTGATTGGGAGCGGCATACGCAAGTTGATCCGACGTTATTTCGCCCAACTGATATTCGCGTCAGCCGTGCTAATCCCACCAAAGCCTATCAACGGTTGCATTGGTGCGCCGAAAAAGATTTGAATGCCATTACTCGCGCTATGATTGAAGCGGAAGCGCGCTAGTGGATTAAAAATCCTGTCATAGGGGCGCGTTGTCAGTGCGAGCGCAGCGCTCAATTTTAATTGACTTAATTAAAATTTCGCAGGCGCTGCCCACCGAATAACAGGATCACATTCGATCAATCTTCATGCTCGGCGGCGGCGGCGGCTTCTTCCGCGATTTGACGAGCGCGCAACGCGGCGGTTGCCCGATCCACTTCGGCAACCGTCTCTTGGCGAATTAAACCTGCGCCAATTTCGCGTAATGCTAATACCGTTGGTTTATCGCGTTCTTTATCACGCGGTAATAAGGATGCGACGCCGTTGGCCAATTGCCGAGCGCGGCGGCTGGCTAATAAAACGAGATTAAAACGATTATCCACATGGTTTAAACAATCTTCAACGGTAACACGCGCCATTAGTATTCTCCAATTCATCATTTCTTTATTAAATCAGTTCCGAATGACAATTATACGCTAATTGTCACCTTGACTAGGACAACTCAATGCCCACTCGCACTTGCCAGTTTCTGTTATTAGCGGCGTTGATCGCCACCACCGCGTTTGCCCACGCCGCCAAAACCTCCGCTATCAATCCCGCCACCCCGGCGCCGGCGCGTTTTGCGGTGCGCGACGGCGGCATCGTGGATCACTGGCGGAATGCCGCGCCCGTCCAATTTCGCGGGATTGGCTATTCACCGTATTTGCGCGGCGAATCACCAGTGCTGCACACGCCGCTGCCAAACGACGGGCGCTATGCCACGCATCTGCGTCAAGTGCTTGATTTGAATGCTAATTATCTGCACGTTTTTCCGCAGCGGATGCCGCCGGCATTTTTCGCCGCACTCGACGCCGCCGACCTGTTGTATGGACAGGACATGTGGGTTAAACAACAAGCGGACGATTTTTTAGACGCGGCGACGCAGGCGGATATTTTGGCCAAAATTCGCGCCACGATTGACCACACCTACGCGGTTGGGCGGCCGGATCGGTTGGTGCTGTTTTCCATTGGTGATGAACTCAATCCTCGGGCAATTGCGCAAACGGATCGCCTGCACCCGCAAGTGCATGATTTTACTGGAAAACATTTGCGCGTCACCGGCCGCACCCCGACCGAAATTGCGCTGGCACAACTGATTGATGCGGCAATGGAGTACGAATTAACCCGCTATGGGCAGCGGCATTTGTACTGTCATACCAGTTTTACGCACGTCGGGCCGCTGGTGCGCCCGGATTTAGACGTGCCACCCGCCAGCGCGCTGCTGCCGGATTTAGCCGATCTGGTGTGTCTAAATGTATACACCTACGCTCGCGGTGTTGTTACTTCGCCACGCGGTGCAGTGACCGGCACATCCTATCAAGGGTATTTAGATGAATTGACCGCAATAACGAATAAACCTATTTTCATTACGCAAGTGGGATTTTCTACTTCGCCCTATGAACCTAAACCCTGGGTACCGGGTTTTGGTGGTCATCGCGTGGCAGATGTGCCGAATAAACTGCGCGCCGTGTGGCAAGATATTCATACCGCTAAACATCACGAACGTATAATTGGTGTGGCGGTATTTGAATTGCATGATGAATGGTGGAAAAGTGGCGATACATTAGATGATCCGCAAATACGATTTGATGGCGACCCGGAGGAATGGTTTGGTCTTTATGCGCTCGATAATAAAATGCGTTTAATACCAAAAGGCGCAATTGCGGATGCAGTGCGAGAAATTTTTGGGCGCTAACAGGCTCACGACGAACGGGAATTAGCATATTTTAATAGAATCACGAAAACCGCAAACCTGTATATTCAATTAATGTAGGCAACTAACGATGTCAAATATCCATGCAAAAATTTTGCGCCTACTATTCGCTGGGTGGATCATACTATCTTTCTTAATTGGTGGCGTTGTGTTTTATTTGGAAATGGAAAAGATAGATGATCGCATTTTAGAACTTGCAACACAGGAAGCGGCTACTTTTACCAGCGATATTGTGAATCGGTTACGCTTTGCTGATCAAACACACCCGGATCTTTTAGAACAGCTTCGCTTAAAGGCGGTACGTTTTTTAGAAAAGAATTTCGTCATGATTGAATTGTACAACAGTGTTAAACAAAAAATTTTAGAACAAACAGATACTAATTTTGAATTTGTCGAAACAGAACTAAACAAGTATGCGCATACATTTCCGCTTGAAAATAAATTGCAGTATGACAAGTTTTATATTCATCAACACATTTATGTGCAAGTTTTATTGCCACTTAAAAATACACAAGGCGAGTTGTCTGGGTATTTTGAGGGCGTCTATCAGGTAGATAGCACCGTCCTCACTCAAATTCGTAATGACGTAATCTACAGTTTAGCATTAGTTTTCGTGGTGATTTTTGTCACTTCAATAATGCTTTATCCATTGATTATTTCTTTGAACAGTGATCTGCTTAAATTGCTGTCAAGTCCCGGTTGATTAAATGTTGGATTGCCACAGGCCGCAACCCAACTTACGCGGCTGTCCTGGGAATGAGTAGCGGCAATTGCTACATGCGCGCCGCTTTAATGACTAATACGTTTTGCCAATATAAAACACATAGCCATAATAGGCTTTATATTGCGCGTACAATTGCGCCTCGCGGCGTTCATTCGTCACCAATTGCATTGCCATCTCATTGTGCGGATATTTGCGTAAAAACGCCTCTTGCGCGGCAATTTGCGGTAAATAAAACTGCTCTGTCCAACACGTTTCCGGCAATACAAACGTAGCGATAGGCAGATAACCCGCCGCCTGCATTTGCGCCACTTTATTCGGGATCGTATCAATACCGGGATAAGCATCTTGCCAAAATGCGTTAATCTCATCCGGGCGCTGCGGTGTGAACCACGACGCCTCGGAAACTGCAATAAAACTACCAGTTTTTAATAGTGGTCGCCATTCATTGAGTCCACGCTCAAAACCGATGTTATAAATCGCGCCTTCAGACCAAATCACATCCAAACTGCCATTGGCAAATGGCAAGCGTTTGGTCATATCACCAACGATGCCGTGGACGCGATCTTGATAATGCAAACGGCGGGCGTTGGCATTAAACAGGTCAATAAACTTAGGAAATAAATCAATTCCAACAATGTGACCAGCTGTGTATTCGGCCAATACCATCGTTTGACCACCAGTGCCGCAGCCAATGTCGGCAATCTGTGCATTGGGTGTGAGTGTGTCAATAAATTGCAACGCTTGTAACGTCACTGTGCGACTGCCCGGCCCCTGTCGTTCTAAACCGGCGAAATACTCGCAAATCAATTGAAAATCGAATTCATGGATCGAGGAATGGTCATCGCTCATAGTGTAATACTCTCTTTTCCATTCTTCATTGCCGCCACCACCACGACTTTTTGGCGCTGAATGATCTCCCGAAATGACGCGCTGGTCGCTGCCCAATCAATCACATCTACTCGGTAGGGCAAATCTGATTCGGAAAACTCATCTGCCAATACCGCGCTCACCTCTAATGATAATGGCTGCTCAGTCATAATTGCCAAATCAAGATCAGAATAGCGCCGCGCCGTGCCGCGAGCGCGTGAACCGAATACCCAAATCATTAACTGCGGGACATGCCGTTGCAAAATGCTATGCACGATTTGCCAATGATCTGGTTGAATATCAATAGGCGGGGTATTCATTGCAACCGCTCGCGCAATTGATCGCGTAAATAACGTGCTTCTAATAAAAACTGCGGAATCTCAGCCACCACGGCCAGTGCAATACTTTCATCATAGGTGTGGCTGGTTTTAGCGCGCATATCACGATAGCGCCGCCACGCTGGCCACTCACCCAACAATAGCCCCTGTTCATTCCCCGCACGAATTAACTCTTGAAATGCGATTTGCGCATACAATGCCGGCGTCGGCGAAATCATTGCTAAATAACGCTTGAGCAGTTTATGACTAATTTCATAAGTGAACTCAAAGCGTTGAATTAAGCCATCGCGGATTTGTAAATCACTCACGTCCTGTTGATAACGCCCCCACCCTTCATCCAAACGCTGTACCGCTCTGTCTAATGCACTGATGTCAAGTTGTTGGTCGTTCATAGCATGTATTCACTCAGTGATTTGCTCGGTTAAATACACAGATCAATTCAGATTGCATCCGCCGTTTTAATTGGTGGCAAACTGTCTAACGCCCAGCGCGGATGCACTTGAAATGACAGTGGTTCTAATTGACCAGCGCATAAGCGCAACCACCCGGCATACGCAATCATCGCCCCATTATCGGTACAAAACTCAGCGCGTGGATAAAAGGTTTCGCCGCCAACTGCAGCAATGGCCAATTGCATTCGTTCACGCAAACGTTGATTGGCACTGACACCACCCGCTAATACCAGGCGCGTTAATCCCGTCTGTGCTAATGCGCGCCGGCATTTAATAATTAACGTCTCCACCACAGCCTCTTCAAATGCCCGCGCAATATCCGCCCGCATTTGTTCATTATCAGTGCGCGTGAGTTGCTCTTCACGCCACGCGGTCAAGGTATGCGTTTTTAATCCACTAAAACTAAAGTCTAATCCCGGCCGATCAGTCATTGGGCGTGGAAAACGATAGCGATTCGGATCACCCCGCGTTGCCAATTGGGCTAATAACGCGCCGCCCGGATACGGTAAACCTAATACTTTAGCGGTTTTATCAAATGCCTCGCCGGCCGCGTCATCTAATGATTCACCCAATAATTGATACTTGCCCAAGTCATGCACGGCAATCAATTGCGTATGACCGCCGGAAACTAATAACGCCACGAATGGAAACGCGGGGGCGGGTGATTCAAGATGCGCGGCGAGTAAATGACCTTCTAAATGATGTACGCCAATAGCTGGAATACCCGCCGCCCAGGCTAAACTCCGCCCGAGCGCCGCGCCGACTAATAACGCGCCAATTAACCCGGGGCCGGCGGTATAGGCGACGCCGTTAATATCTGACCAATTCAATTGCGCGGCAGTTAAAGTTTGTTGAATGAGTGGCACGGCGCGATTTAAATGATCGCGGGCGGCCAATTCAGGCACGACACCGCCGTATTCGGCATGTAATGCGACTTGGCTGTATAAATGATGTGCTAATAAGCCGCCGTCGCTGGCATAAATGGCAATGCCGGTTTCATCGCAGGAAGTTTCAATACCTAAAACGCGCATGAGTGGTCTCGTGAGTTTCTTTATAATAAAAAGTGGGAATAAATAAATCATACCATATAGCGGCTGCTTAATCGCCGTGACTTATTTCATCGTTACTCCAATTCGGCACCCGCCCGGTTAAACATTGGTAAAGTAATTCTGGTGATAAATCAAAACCACATTCCCACGCCAAGGTTGGCCAATCATCTAAATAAAACTGACGGAATTGTTCAATATCCTGTAATGGTTTGGCTTGTGGATAACGGCGCACAATCTCAGCAAGATTGACTTCACCTGCTTCGCCGGTATTAAACCGTAACCATACACAGAAATCGTGACAATATTTGGCTTCTTGTAAAGCAATCATTATGTATTTTTATTCCTAAACTAATGGTTCAATACGCGAAAACTGTTTTGTTTCCCACATGTCAAGTAGTTCCTGGGTGTGCAACTCTGCCCATTCAGAAACCAGCCCTCGCACTTTTGCTGGTAATTGCCCATCTAAGATATTTAATTCTCGAATAGACATAACAGCACGATAGTCGTTGTAACGTATATGAAAGTGTGGAGGATTATGTTCATCAAAATACATGGTAATTACAATACCAAGAAAACGACAAATTTCAGGCATGAGTGTTTTATCTCAAATATAATTAATCAGGTAGCGATTTTGGTTTATATTCAACCCCATGTCATGCAAGGCATAGAAGCATTTATTGATCGTTCCCACGCGCCAGCGTGGGAACGCCGCCGTCATTTTTAATAATCCCACAACACATTTTTATTGCGCGCCTGTGCTGCTTCTAATAATTGAATTAACGGCAAAGCCCGGTGCGCTAAACTCACGCTGTTTAATTGCGCGTCGGCCAATTCACGCGGGCTATGATGATGCGCAGGGTGCGGCGGATTTAATGGCCGTTCGGGATTAGCCGCGACCGCGGCGCGTAATTGCGTTAATGCGGCGGGAATATCTTCCGCTAATAAAGCGCCGGAAATGTGGCCGCTGTGTCCCATCATGTTTAATAATGCAATGGCAACGTCACCAAACATGATGATGTCGGCATGAGCGTCGGTTTTGAATGTGACTAACATGATTCACCATTCCTGTGGTACGAATTGTTCATTATTCAAAATATCCAAGTTTTCACCGTTTGGGGCAATGACAAATAAGCCTTTGCGATAGGCGTATTTGGCGACGTTTTCGGGAATGACCATTGCAGCCACCGCACCTAAAATCCGTTTATGTGCATAATCATCTGACAGCTGTTTTAATTTGCCCAACCGCTCGATATGATCGTTGACATCATCCAGTGATAGTTCACTTTTGCATTCAATCCCAATCACCGTTTGTCCATTGGCAACCATTAAATCAATTTCTACACCATCATTGGCTTTTTTGATATTCACTCGTTGCTGAACTTGATTGACTGCAATGCCCCGCTCTTGAAATAAGCGCAGCGCGGCTGGACGCACGGATTCTTCAATAAACTCGCCTAGCCGATTACCTAATCGCCCAATTGCTTTATTCACTTCGGCGATTTTTTTATCAGTTTCCCGAAATTGCCGCTCAGTTTCCTGAAAACGTCGTTCAGTTTCCTCTGCCATTGCTTTCAATTGTCGTTCAGTGGCTTTGCGATCTTCGGCAATTTCACGAAATAAATTGAGGATGTCTTCATAGGTTGTGGTCATTACAGCCCTGCCATTGTGTGACTTGCGGGAGCAATTATTCCATTGCTTACCCGGCAAGTTGGTCATTGATTGGAGTGCGATTGTCAACTCAATTAAACTATTACGCAGCAAGAGTTAATGTGCTGCCAGTTCTTGGAAATAATCCGGTTTCTTTTGAATAGTCGCTAATACTTTAGCGGCCAGTCCGGACGGCTTGCGCCGCTGGCTTTCCCAACTCTTGATGGTATCAATGCTGGTGCCAAGAGCGCTGGCGAATTCACTTTGTGAGACATTTAATTGGGCGCGAATGGCTTTGACATCAATCACTTCATGGCGGGTGACGCGACTGGCAGATTGACGACCTTGCTGAATTGCAACGGCTTCTTCTAAAGAGTTTTGAAGGTCATTAAATAGACTCATGGTGTGCCTCGCTGTGTAATTGTTTCGTGAGTTTCTTTAGCGCCGCTTTTTCTGCGGATGTTAGATTTTCTTTTTGACGCTTGGCGTAAGCTGCAATGAGGTAAATGGTTTGGGATGTTGCTAAGAAATAGATCACTCTAGCGCCACCGCTTTTGCCGCAAATACCAGTTGCCATGCGAATTTTTCTTAATCCACCGGTGTCTTTAATTAAATCACCTTTTTCAGGCTGTTCGATCAGTTCACGCTGAAGTTGCTGCATTTCATCATCTGTAGCGATTGCCTGAATTTGATGCGTAAAGATGCTGGTTTCAATAAACTCGATGGTCTGAATCAACGCAAAACCCAACTAAATCTACTCTAAAACGTGGCTTACACAGTACACCAAATTCTACAAAACTGGAAGATATAAATAAAAAAACGCCCGACGTTGCCGCCGGGCGTTCAATTGATTTCTACCGGCTATGATGACCGGTGACTTATTCCAACTGACGGTGCAGTTTAATACGCCGACGGGCGATTCGTGTAATCAGTGTAAGCGTCGGTGTTAATGGTGCTATTGGATGGCGTGGTGATTTCTGAGCCACGCGGGTTGGTTGTCCAACTGTAGTTGTATTGGGAGGTGTACACGCTATTTGCTTCAGCATCATCCCACAGCGGTAATTGAACGACCGAACCATAAGCAGCACACCCACAGCCAAGATTACATTGTGCTTCATTACCGCCGCCAGTGCCATTTGAACAGGGTGGGCATGTCCCTACTGACTCGGTAGTTTCACCATTTGCATCTGTAATTGTTTGTACTTCTGTGGCGCAATTAATATTTGCCGCAGTGATATTTGGATTGAGAACTGTGATGTCACAGCTATAACCACTGGCACAACCACAAGGACTGAAAACGCCATTTACTCTGTCATCGTTGTTCAACACACCATTATTATCCGTATCCAACGCAAATGCCGCACAGGGTGCCTCAATTCGCCGTTGATGATTCACCCGCATATAATACTTGCCGGCGTGTTCTAATCCAATATTCCACACCTCCGGCACCGGGCGACAATCAACATCACATTCACACGGACTAGCCCCGCAACTGGTAGTATTAAACGTCACCAATGCCACTTCATCATAGGATAATAATGGTAAAACCCCGCCACAGCCATCCGCCGGCGGTGGATTAACTGGATTATTACACGCATCAACATAATTGCTGACATCCGTGCGTTCAATACCATTTTCATCAAAAATCTGCACCGACCAATTACCCGCTGAACAATACTCCCGATCACAGAATGACAAGCGCACAATTTCATTTCCCGGGCTTTCGTACACATACCAATCATCTTCACCCTGTCCCCAGGTATAACTTGGATCACCGGCGACCACGCCATTAAACATTAAGTTAATCAAACCATACATGGATACGCCTTTGGTAATGACATCGGCAACCGTCGGATCATTATTCGGCTCAGTCTCCGCATCATAAAACCCGACGACAAAATTCGGATCCGTATTCGCCGCCGCCTCCAAATGTGCTTTCACCTGGTATTGATTATAATTCAACGCATCCGGCGCCGGTTTCACCACCACATAATACGTCCCTTTTAATCCCAGCGTGACGTAATAATCCATTCCAACCCGCGCATCCGCTACTGACGTATAGCCGGTATTAAACTCCGCAATTGGCATTCCAATCGCATCCCGAATAGAAATCACCCAGCCAGCCAAACTACCAACCGCCATGCTCGGCATTGAAAAGTTCAAAGTCAAATTCGTATTCTGCGCCGTCGTCACGACATAAAACCAATCCTGATCTTCGGCCGCGTAACTCTGCGCTAAAAAGCCCTGATCCAGCGCCAGCGGATCGGCGGATACAATGTTGTCATTCGCCTCTGTTTCACCGTACCAACTGCGACTGGCCGCCAGCGCCGCAAAGGTGATCCCGCAGCCGGTGGGATTGGTGGCGCATTCCCCCGCGCCGGCTGCCCGCCCCGCGCTCACACCCTGGTTATAACCATCGGCAAAACCCATTTCATAGGTCGCGCCGACGGTTGAATCGGTCGCCGCTGCGGCCACAATCGGCACTGTCGCCATTACGCAACTAATTAATATTGTTGAACAAATCCTACGCGCACACATGGTCACTTCCCCCTGTCACTCGTTCTTCAAAGCCAAACGTCGCGCCGCACTGCCCAGCGCGGCTCGGCCCAAGTATAAGGCCGCTTTATCCACTCGGCACCGTCATTTGTCAGCGCAATACGACACTTGGCAAAAAAACAACAGAGTCAAGTGCTTGACGCCGTGCCACCGCTACCCGATTCGACGTAACGTGCCTATACTTGACACGCACAAATTGCAAAATTGTCATACGCCGCGCCGGGCGTGACTGCATTTGCGAACGTTCGCAACTGTCATGCCAGCATCACGATTTGATTATAGGAGTCATGCAGTTGGAGCATGAATGATTGATTAATCAACACCTTTACAAAAGCGGGGTTTTTATTTCCCTTTTGCAAAAGCACGGCTGTTAAATGCTAATCAATCACCAATTAAAACTGCGCCCCTCGTCATTCCCGCGTAGGTGGAAATCCAGAATGCACAGGCGCTGGTTTTGATCGTTCCCACGCGCCAGCGTGGAAACGCGCAATCAGAGAGCGCAGTGATGCCAGTTGCCAACCTGAGGCGGCCGCTCGCATCACCCGCCGCCGTGTCAACATATTCGCCACTTGCAACTATTACGCAACCCTCACCGAGATCGTCAACATGGAAACCACACCCGACGCCGCTGCATCAGCGTCACCCGCCCCGTCCACCACCAGCGACCGCATCTACGCCATCAGCCGCTGGGGCGAAGGCTACTTTCACATCAACAGCGCCGGCCATTTATGCGTCCGCCCCGACCCCAACCGCCCCACCGCCATTGATTTAATCGAATTGACCAACCGCCTGCGCAACAACGGATTATCCATGCCCGTCTTGGTGCGCTTCGACGACCTGTTACGCCACCGCGTCCGCCGCCTGCGCACCGCCTTTGCCACCGCCATCGCCCGCCACAGTTACGGCGGCAGCTACCGTCCGGTCTATCCAATCAAGGTCAACCAGCAACGCAGCGTCGTGCAAGCCATTCTCAGCACTGGACAAATTGGTTTAGAAGCCGGCAGCAAACCCGAATTACTCGCCGTGCTGGCGCTGGTGCCGCCGGGCGAAACTGTGGTCTGTAACGGTTACAAAGACCGCGAATACATCCGCCTGGCACTGATCGGGCGGCGGCTGGGCATCCGCGTGTTCATCGTGATTGAAAAGGCGGCCGAACTCGACCTGATCGCCGACGAAGCCGCCCGTTTAGACGTAGAACCGCTTCTGGGTGTGCGCGTACGCTTGGCCGCCGCGGCCGCGGGCAAATGGCAAAACAGCGGTGGCGAAAAAGCCAAATTCGGCCTTTCTGCCACACAAATTCTCGCCCTCGTCGAACGCCTCAAAACCGCCGGGCAATTGCACTGGTTACACCTGCTCCACGCCCACCTCGGCTCGCAAATTCCCAACTTGCAAGATGTCAGCAATGGCGTCGCTGAATTAGCACAGTTTTATGCCGAATTGCGATTATTAGGCGCACCATTAGATACACTCGATTTCGGCGGCGGCTTAGGTGTTGATTATGAAGGCACCCGCACCCGCAATTATTGTTCAGTCAATTACAATGCCGATGAATACGCCGAAGCAGTCGTCTCAATGCTCACCCGCATTTGCCAAACGCGCCGCCTCCCGCCACCTAATTTAATGACCGAATCCGGCCGCGCCATTAGCGCCCATCATGCCGTGTTAATTACCGATGTCGTCGCCCGCGAACAAGTTGTTAATACCACTTGCCCAGCGCCATTAGATAGCGACGCCACTGATGCGGATTTGCAATTATTAACTGAGCATCTCGCATTAGCCGAAACCACTACGGCCGCGCAAGAAATCCTGCATCGAGCGCAAGAATTACGCGACACCATTCGCCAACGCTTTGCACATGGCGACGTGTCATTAATCATTCGCGCCCGCGCCGACGCCCTCTATACCGCTATTTGTCAGCAATTGCGTCAACAATTAACTCCCAATAGCCGTCGGCAACGCGAGTTATTAGACTCCATTAACGCCGATTTAGCCGACAAATTATTCTGCAATTTTTCGCTGTTTCAATCACTCCCCGACGTGTGGGCCATTGACCAAATCTTCCCCATCGTGCCATTACAGCGATTAAATGAATTGCCGACCGAACGCGCCATTATTCAAGATTTAACTTGCGATTCCGACGGCTGCATTAAACAATATGTGGATCAAGATGGCATTGAAGCCAGCTTGCCGGTGCATTCATTTGATCCTCAAACCGAGAATTATCTAATCGGCTTTTTTATGGTCGGGGCGTATCAAGAAATCCTCGGCGATATTCATAATTTATTCGGCGATACTGATGCGGTGAATGTAGAATTAGACCCGCAAGCCCCGTGCGGCTATCGGTTATTAGAACCCGAGCGCGGCGATGCGACCGAAGAATTATTACGTTATGTGCATTTTGAACCCCGCGCTTTACTGTCTGGGTATCGGCGGCAATTAGAAGCAGCCGATTTAGACAAGGCCACCCGCGAACGCTTTTATTTGGAATTGAAAGCCGGGCTATATGGCTATACTTATTTGGGGAGTTTTTAATTCGATTGATCGTCCCGGGCGGGCGCGCAGGGCTGTTAAGTGCTGATAGACGCAACATTCAAATCTGCCCGCAGCGTCATTCCCGCGTCTTCGGGAATCCAGCGGCGGCGCATTCTGGATTCCCGCTTTCGCGGGAATGACGGTTGCGTTATCTGGAGCATTTAACAGCCCGGCTGGCGGGTGCGTGGGAACGATTCAATTTTAACCGCATTGTCTGAGAGTGAGCGCATGAATTTATTACGCGGACAACGAGTCAATCTGCACGATGTCATTCCAACTACCCAATTCAGCATTGGCGTTGCAATTCACGCGCCGGCGCTCACTTTTGATTATGCGTGTTTCGGTTTAAATGCCCAAGAACAATTAACCGACGACCGCTACATGACCTTTTATAATCAACCAGTGACGCCCTGCGGCGGCGTTTCATTAGCCGCATCTGACCAACTCACAGCGCCTGAGCAGGTGCGGTTTTTAATTGATTTAAACAAATTATCACCGCAGATCACCAAATTAGTGTTGACCACCGCAATTGATGGCGCGGGCGTGATGGGTGACATCACTAGCGGTCAAGTGCATTGCTGGGTGAATACGCAAGCGGTGATCAGTTTTCAATTCCAAGCGGCTGATTTTCAAGCAGAACGTGCCGTGATGTTAATTGAACTGTACCGCAAAGATGCGCACTGGCGTATTCAAGCATTAGGGCAGGGATTTAATGGCGGATTGGATGCGCTGGTGCAATATTTTGGCGGCGAAGTGGCAACGGCAATTGATGAATCCATTGCACCAGTCACAGCGACGGGTAATGAACCGACTCAATCATTACCAGCCGGCGCCGCGCATTCATCACCCACAACATGCGCCCGCTGTCAGCGCACCTTTCATCAAGACAGCGGACATTTTTTACAGCCGCATCAATACACGCGGCGGTGCAGTCAATGCGATGCTGAGGTGCGCCAGTTATTAAATCAATTGCGTCAACAGTTTATTGCCGATTGTCAGGATGATATTTTAACGGATGCTGAATGGCAGCGGTTGCATCAGTCGGTGCAGCAAGCGCGGATTGAATGGAGCGAATTCTTATATTTTATCTATGATGACATTCTGGAATTTTTAGAACGAACTTTAACTATTTACGCGGCCGACGGCGTGATTACCAGTGATGAAGAAGCCAGTTTTCATCAATTATGCCAGCAATTCAATCTGCCTACTCGGGCGATTGAACGGTTATTAGAACGACTGGCGTATTTGAAAAAAATCAGTGATATTCGGCAAGGTCAATTGGAGACGGTGACGACCACGCTGTGTTTAGAATCGGATGAAACTTGCCATTTAGAAATTGAATCAGCGTATCAAAAAATGTCAGCGCGTGGTATCATACCCATTGCCGGTAAATTATTAGCCACCAATAAAAAACTGCATTTTTTATCATTAGAAGGCGGCTGGACAATGCTGTGGAAAAACATCATGCGTATTGGTCAAGAACCGCCGCATGTCGTATTAGAACTATCCACGCGGCAGGGCAATGGCTATTATCGTGTTAATGATGCGGAATTGACGGAAGCGGTATTAACCACCATGACGAAAATTGCCAAACGCCAGTTGTTAATTCCCCATGAAGACGACGCGGTTAATCGGCATATCGCGCAGCATATTAAAATTGCCGTGTGGCAACGCGATGGCGGTAAATGTGTGCAATGCGGGGCTACGTCTTATTTAGAATTCGATCATATTATTCCGTTCAGTAAGGGCGGGGCGAATACGGTGGATAATTTGCAATTATTATGTCGGCGGTGTAATTTAGCAAAAGGTGATCGGATTTAATGCGCTCGCGCAATCACTTGACTGTCACATCATGCACGAATTATCACTTTGTTTTGCATTATTAGAGCAGGTAGAAACACTGGCGGCGCAGCATCACGCTATTCGGGTTGAGCGCATGACAATACATTTGGGGCCGCTGTCAGGCATTGAACCCAGTTTATTAACCACTGCGTGGCCAATTGCAGCAGCTAATAGTCTTGCAGCAACGGCGGTGCTGGATATTATCATTAGCCCAGTGCGCGTTTATTGCCATGATTGCGGGGCTGAGAGTGACGCAACGGCAAATAACCTGTGCTGCGGTGTGTGTCACAGTTATCACACTCAAGTGCGCAGTGGCGATGAGTTGTTATTAGCCCACTTGGAATTAACGTTGGAATAACCCATATTCAATTCAATCGGGCGTACCGTTGGATCAGTTGTGCAAAATCCGCCCGCGGTGTTGATTACTTAACTTCATTTTGAGAGCATTGATTTATGTGTGATACTTGCGGCTGTCATCAGCATGATTTAACTGATTCTAATGAACCTATCACCACAAACGCCGCTGGGCGGGTGGAGTTGACGGTATTAAAACCATTGCTTAATGCCAATGATCAGCAGGCGGCTCATAATCGCGCTCATTGTGAACAACACGGCATTTTGGTCATTAACTTGATGTCATCACCCGGCGCGGGTAAAACCAGTTTATTAGAAGCAACCATTGATGCGTTGGCGGCTGAATTGCGCATTGCGGTGATTGAAGGCGATTTAGAAACTGAAAATGATGCGCAACGCATTCGGGCAAAAGGCGTGGCGGCGGTGCAAATTACTACCGGCACGGCTTGTCATTTAGACGCGAATATGGTGCATGAGGCGCTGCATCGTTTGGATTTAAATAAGATTGATTTATTGTTAATTGAAAACGTCGGTAATTTAGTCTGTCCGGCGAGTTTTGATTTGGGGCAACATCGCAATGTCGTTTTATTATCTGTGACGGAAGGCGATGATAAACCGGCGAAATATCCGGTGATGTTTCGCGCCGCTGATTTGGTATTAATCACGAAAACAGATTTATTGCCCTATTGCCCGGAATTTCAACCAGCGCGGGCGGCACAGGCATTGCGTCATTTGGCGACTCATAGTCCATGTTTTCAATTAAACACCCGCAGCAGTGCGCCCGATTTAACCGCGTGGTTGAATTGGTTACGCGCTGAACAGTCGGCATTAAAACAGCGGCTGGCATTAGAACCGGTGCATGTCAGGGCGCATGAACATGTATAATTGTTGCGCAAAATCAATTAACTTTCAGTAAAAAGCGTTGCAATTTAAGGAGTAACAAAATGAGTCCGCAAGCAGAGGAAATTTGGGCAATTTTGCGTGAGGCGGCACAAATCAGAAAAGACACTGATCGGCGAATTGCGCAACTTGGTCAGGAAACGGATCGCAAGATTCAAGACTTGGTGAATAGCAATAAAGAAACCGATCATAAGATTCAAGAACTTGTGAATAGCAATAAAGAAACCGATCATAAGATTCAAGACCTGGCTGATCGGATAAAAGAAACTGACCGAATAGTGAATAAACTATCAAAAAACCTCGGCGATTTAGGTAATCGTTTGGGTGAATTTGTGGAATACATGGTCGCGCCGGCAGCGGTGCGGTTATTTCAATTGCGCGGTATTCCCGTGCATGAATTTCATCAGGATGTCACCGCTAAACGCAATGGTGAAGGAATTGAAATTGACCTGTTGGTGGTCAATGATGACACGCTGGTTGCGGTGGAATGTAAAAGCAAATTAACCTGCGAGCATGTTGATGCGCATATCGTGCGCATGGAGCGATTAAAACGCTTATTGCCGGCGTATCGCAATTATCGTGCAGTGGGCGCGGTAGCGGCAATGGTGATGAATGAAAGTGTCCGCGATTATGCAATTGCGCAGGGGTTTTATGTCTTATGTCAAAACGGTGAACAAGTGGATATTAGTAATACAATTGAATTCGCGCCGCGAGTTTGGTAAAGCAAGATTTGAAGAGTGCGTGGCAAACCGTGATAATAGCGTTAATTGATCGTTTTTAAGCGGGCGCATGAGAACGATCAATTAACAGCAGATGTTCCAATTGTGTTACGCACCGTCATAAAAATATCGCGTGAAAAGGAGGAGTGAACCTACTATGATGCTGATGAATAATTCCCGGCCAGCAGCCCAGCGTTTAGCGCATTATCGCCGAATGAGTTTAGCGACCTTGTTGTTCGCGGCGCCAGCAATTAATGCCTTTGATTTTGGCAATATGATGAATCCGTCGCGCTGGTTTGGCGGCAATGATGATTATTATTATTCTGAATACGGACCCTACGCACCGGGCTATTCACCTTATGGATTGCCATTTTATCCACCGCATTACACCGCGCCCGCGCCGTATTACGCACCAACTGCGCCAACTGCCGCGCCGTTAGTCACATTGCCGGCGGTAACTAATGTGACGCCCGCCGCGCCAATTGATATTAAACCGGATGCAAAAGATCAGGAAATTGATGCACTCAAGCGGCGGATTGAACAATTAGAAGCGGCGCAGCGGCAATTGAATCCGCCCGCGCCGGCAATGATGTCAGCGCCGTCACCCGTCACCACTGCCGCGCCACCGTTTCAATCCCCCGCGCCGGCGGCTGAATTATCACAACCACATCGGTTCCGCCCGCTCGATCAATAATACGGGGCAATAGACTTGGCGGCTGTTAATTAACGCGAGTGAATGAAACCTGTGAATGGGACATAGCGGATGTCTGAAGATAAAAAGCCCGGGCGACAACGTATTCTCAGCTTTGCGATTCGGGATAAACATGCGCTTTATGCCGCATACATGTCATTTGTCAAGAATGGCGGGTTATTTATTCCCACGAATAAACGCTATGAACTGGGCGATGAGCTGTTTTTATTATTGCAATTGATGGAAGAGACGGATCGTATTCCCGTTTCCGGCAAAATTATTTGGATTACGCCGGCGGGGGCGGAGGGTAATCGAGCGGTTGGCGTCGGGATTCAATTCAGCGATCAGGATAAGGGCGTGGCGCGGCGCAAAATTGAGCAGTATTTGGCCGGCGCGCTGGATTCAGATCGCCCGACGCACAGCATGTAACCGCTTGATTAGTCTTGAGAATCTGGTGGCGTTGGTTTGAGTTTCACCGGCCGCTGCCAGCCCTCGATGGTGACTTGCGCGGCGCGGGTGAGGGTCAATTGATCTGCCGGTGCGGCGCGGGTGATGACGGAGCCTGCGCCAATGGTTGCGCCCGCGCCGACGTCAACTGGGGCGACGAGCGCGGTATTTGAGCCAATAAAGGCGCGGTCGCCAATGGCGGTGCGGTGTTTATTGACGCCGTCATAATTGCAGGTGATGGTGCCGGCGCCGACGTTGACGTGGCTGCCGATGTCGGTGTCGCCAATGTAACTTAAGTGGTTGATTTTACTGGCTTCAGCGACGCGGGATTTTTTCACTTCGACAAAGTTGCCGATGTGGCAGCGGTCGCCAATGTCGGCGTCGGGGCGCAGGCGGGCAAAGGGGCCGATGCGAGCGCCCACGCCGATTTTTGCGCCTTCAATCAAACAGTTAGCCAAGATTTCTGTGTCAGCGCCGATGTCGCAATCTTTGAGAACACAGTTGGGGCCGACGCGGACGTTTGCCCCGAGCCGCACCCGCCCTTCGCAAATCAAATTGACATCGAGCGTGACGTCGCGTTCACAAATCAATTCACCGCGAATATCAATGCGGGCGGGATCGGCAATGCTCGTGCCACCGAGTAATAATGATTCCGCTAATCGGCGCTGGTGGTAGCGTTCTAATTGGGCTAATTGCAGCCGATCATTGACGCCGGCGACCTCTTCGGGCATTTCAGGTGCGGTGGTGGCGACCTGCACGCCGGCTGCCGTTGCAATGCCAATCACGTCGGTTAAATAATACTCGCCCTGTGCATTTTTATTATCAATTTGATGCAGCCAATCATTTAAGGCGCGGCGGTCTGCGACAATGATACCGGTATTGACTTCATTGATTTCTAATTCAGCTTCACTCGCATCTTTTTGTTCCACAATGCGCAATACCCGCCCGTGTTTATCGCGCACAATTCGCCCATAACCAGTCGGGTCGGGCAGGCGCAGCGTTAAAACACCAAGCGCGGTGTGGGCGCTGTCCGCTACCAACCGATTGAGCGTTTCGGGTTCAATCAGCGGCACGTCACCGTACAAAATCAACACGCGGTTCATCGCCGCCAGCGCCGGCATGGCTTGCAGGACGGCGTGACCAGTGCCGAGGCGCTCAGTTTGCTCGACCCAAATGCAGCCGGCCGCGGCGAGCGTGGTGGGTACTAATTCGCCGCCGTGACCATACACGCAACAGATTTGCACGGCGCCGAGGGCGTGGGCGGCGTCAATGACGTGGCGAATTAACGGCCGGCCGGCGAGCGGGTGCAACACTTTGGGCAGTGCCGAGCGCATCCGCGTTCCTTTGCCCGCCGCGAGAATGACGATGCCAAGTTTCATTTACACCCCCAACGTTGTCGGTGAATCAACAATTCAAGTGTCGTTGCGTTGTTTTAAGGTTAATTATTTATCAGTTAATCGTTCCCACGCGCCGGCGTAGGAATGCGATCAATTATTAGTGTAACCGCGCCCCCGCCGTCTCCAGCAGATCATCTGGCCGCGGCGGGCGCACTTCAACCACGCGCACGGTGACAATTAAATGTTGCCCGGCGAGCGGGTGATTGCCGTCCACCGTTAATTTGCCGTCGGCAATGGCGGTGACGTAAAAAATGCGCGACTCGCCGTCGTCGCTTTCCATCAACACTTCCGCGCCGACGTGGCGAAATTGCGGCGGGACGTTGTCCAGATCGTCGGTGAATACCAGCTGAGGATCGTGGTCGCCAAAGCCGCTGTCGGCGGGCGTGAGTTCAAATTCGATTTCGTCGCCCGCGCTACAGCCGACGAGGGCGGAGTCCATGCCACCAATTAATTCGGTATCGCCGCCGTGAATGTAATGCACTGGTAGATCAGTTTGTTCTAACACCCGCCCGTGTTGATCGCGGATGTGATAGGTCAGGGCGACGTATAGTCCGGTGGTGATGACGTTTGGTTGTGACATGCGTGGCGGATCCGTTGGCGTTGCGATGGCGGTGGCTGTGGTTTTTTTAAGACGGAATTGGTGTCAAGTGCGGTGAAAATCGCCGGCGCTGGTGGCAATGACGCTTGATAAATCGCCAGTTTAGCGGTATATCTTGACAGGTCAGCGCGGCAGTTGTGGCAAAAACAAGAATGTTGCAAAACTTGTACAGGGTCGCTAAACTGCCAGTTCAAGTGTTGTTCGGTGTACCTAATTGTGCGCCTAGATTATTAGGTGTCCCTAACACTGCGTATAACGAGCAATCGTATCATAACCAAGTTCAGATCAGGCGGACACTTGACGTGATCCGGCAGTTTGTCTTAGTTTTGCGTCATTTAGCACTGACTGTTTAGAGATTCCATGAAATTGCAACCGCTTAGTTATGCTATTGCTTTGATGTTGGTGACTGGTGTGACCAGCGCAGTCGAGCAGGTGGCGACGCCCGCCCCGGCGGTGGTTGGTCAAGCTGCGGCGGCGCCGATCTTTACTCGTGCCACGACCCCGGAACAGCAGGCGGTGGCGGCGGCGCTTTCAGCGCGGGTGACTGCGCGCTGGGCGGCGCTGGCAAAACGGGATTTTGCAACCGCTTATACCTTTGAGACGCCGGCGTTTCGCCAGTTGAACGATGCCGCGAGTTTTGCCGGGCGCTTTGGCGGGGCGGTGAAGTGGCAGGGTGCGCAGGTGACGGAGGTCAAACTCGATGCGGCGTTGCAGTCGGCGAAGGTGGCGCTGATGTTGAGTTATGAGACGGTGTTGCCAGATGGTGGCAATTTGTATCAGGGGCGGCGGCGAATGGATGAGACTTGGATTCGAGTTGCTGACCAGTGGTGGTTTGCGCAGTCTGATTAATGGGGGCGCTATGACAATTAAGGTGGCATAGGCTATACTCACACGTCAGGCCGGGAGCGGTTCTTGGGTGTTTTTAATTTTTCAATGGTTTTCGTTTCATTCAACTGTGATCCACAGAGGATAATTCAAATGGCGAATTTTTTTAAGAAAGCGAAGTTGGCCGGTGCTGTTGCAGCGGCAATGGCGGCTGGATTGGCGGTGCAGACGGCTGAGGCGGTGAATCTGTCACCCGATGGACTGGGTGAAGTGGCGCTGGTGCCGTATTATTCAGCGCGCAATGGTTATGACACTTATATTAGCATTGTGAATACGGATCCGGTTAATGTCATTGCAGTCAAGATTCGATTCCGCGAGCATGACAACAGCCGTGATGCGCGTGACTTTTTGATTTATTTATCGCCAAATGATGTTTGGACTGGCACCATCACGATGCACGCAGCAGTTGATGCTACAGGCGCCCCACTTCCTCCTGATGCAGCTGGCAACCCCGCACTAGGCTGGCCAGTAATCCAAACCAACGATAATAGTTGTACTGTTCCCTCCCTGATTCCATTTGAGGCTGATGCAAGTCAGGCGACGCGAGCCGGGATGCGTGGGGTTGCCTTCACTTCTGCTGACTACGATGGAACTACGCGAACTGATGTTGGTTCTAGTAGCATTGTGCGAACCTATGACGGGTATGTTGAAATTATCGAAATGGGCACTGCTAATCCCGCCGTTTCGCCAATCGCCGCATTAGCCGTTCATAGTAACGGTGTTCCGGCCTCTTGCCCCACCCTTGAAGCTCAATATAACGAGGCAGTTATTACCTCTGGGTTCCAACATATCCAAGCTCAGTTTCGTGAGCCTTTGAATGTGATGAAGGTAGCAGCTAACTTGATTAACGCCGGCAGTGGACTTGTAGTGCCCATGCCTGTCACAATGTTGGCGAATTTTAATAATAATAATAGCTTGATGCTGAATCCTCCCCGCGATACGAGACCAGATTTAGGCGATGTATTCCCACCAGAAATTATTAAAATTAACAGCGCAGGTGGTGTGCAAACTGACGAGTTTGAAACTGGCTATGACAGTGTTAGTGCATTGTTAATGGCAACCAGTGTTATTAACGAGTATGCAATTGGTGGAGCGGCGCGGGCGCTCAATGACTGGGTCTTGACCTTCCCAACCAAACATTTTTATGCAGACGGACGAGCGCTGTCACCATTTTCTAATTCGTATGGTGCGTGTGAAACTGTTGAGTATGACTATGCTAATAGAGAAGAAAATTCGCCTGTTGGTTTTAATGTTCCGTTTTCTCCGCCATTGCCCACTCCAGTCCCGCAAATTTGTAAAGAAGTAAATATCCTCTCATTCGCTGTTGACGGAAATAATATCTACAGTGCTTTGGCAGGCAATATTTCAAATGCGTCACCACCACCTGCCAATAATGTTTATGGCATCCAACTCGAAGATGGGTTTACCAGCGGTTGGTTGAATCTGACTTTCACCGGGAATGCAGCAACTGATGCGGAGAATGGCGGTATAGTTGGGACTGATACTAATGATGGTATTACTGAGACCCGATATTTGGGCCTGCCAGTAATAGGCTTTGGTATTAAAACATATAGTAACACTACGACCGGTATCCAGTACGGCATTACACAAGAACATGCCTACACTAGAAATCCTTAGTGAATATGTTTGCCATGCAGTTATTTAGATTTATTTTCGGGTAACAAAAGCGTGGTGTGAAAATAGAAAGGGGCAGCAATGCCCCTTTTTTTACGATTATTCAAACGATGAAAAGGATTATAGCGATGTTTTCCAAGCGTCTCCTTAATAATCAAATCTTGCTATTGCTGGCGAGTTTATTGCTGGTCATCCCAGCACAAGCGACAGTTTCTGTTTGCGGTGATGGCAGCATTCCAGACGATATTTGCGCCGGTAGTGATTCTAACCGCTGTTTTATCACTCAGATTTGCATAGGTACGCTCGGCCGCGCTCCCAGTAATACTGAATTAGTGGACTGGGTAAATAAATTGACAGAAATAAGAAATACGGTTGAGGCGGGAACAGATATTGAGGCAGTTGAAGCAGAATTTGCACAGTGGTTTTATGAAGAGAATGAAAATGAAAGACTGGAAATATATCCTAAAGCCCGCTTGCCGGGGTGGGGAACTGACGAACAGGCTGACCTGTATGGGGTGTTCGTTACAAGTCTCTATCAAAACATTTTTGGCCGTGATGCTGATGTTGATGTGACTGCTGCGAATACGACTTGCACAGTCGTTCCTGTAATTAATCCTGTAGTTCCTGTAATTGATCAATTCACAGTTACCACAAACACGACGGAGAGACAATGCGATATTCAAGTTGGTGGTTATTATTATTGGCTTAAAGAGCTGGTATCCGGGAACATGCAACCAGGCAAGATGATTGTTTCGTTAATCAATGGCGCCCGTTGTAATTCCGCAGCTGCTACAGACGTGGCGCGCTTTGCAGAGCTTGTCAGAGTTGGATTACTGTTTGCTGATTATCAGAGAGATCATGGGGTGACTGGTACCAGCATAGATGATAACAATCAGGATGTTCTTCTTAAATATGTGATTGAAAACTATAAGGATGATGGTACAAATCTTGGCTATGACCCAGAGGGGCAAATTCAAACCTTATTATCCCCACCCGTGCAGCCCACTATCACTTGGGTCAGACGCAATGCACAGGGGATTGATGAGCCAGCTGATGATGCCTTGGAGCCCGGTGCGGGCACGGTTTATTTCCCAGACTCTCGAAATCCTACTATCATTATTTATGATGGTTTTGATAATAATGTTTATTATCCTGGATGTGCTGGAGTAAGTCCTATCACGACATCTTGCCGTAGTAGCAGTAATGACTTTCGAGGAACGTTGAAAGGCGGAATAACTTATGTACAACGATTACCACCTTTTGGTGCAGGGCAAGTTATAACAAATATCCCAACATGGGTTCAGTTTTCCATAGATTTACAAGGTACTACGCATCGTAGCTTTGAGTTTTCTATTTCGGATTATCCGAGCAATCTTAATCCGCCGAATCCAGATTGTAGAAAAGAAAGTGTGTCTGGTACTACATCCATCTATACTTCATCAAATAAATGTTCATTGGAACAAAATAGGACATACTATGCAAATTTCCGCGCAATTGAAAATGATAATGATTTTACATGCGGCATTTTAGAGTCTACATGTTCCGTTCCAGTTAACGAGAATGGAACCTGTCCTTCAAATCAGTGTGTCTGTAGTAGCAGTAATCCTTGTCGACTGGTGGTTCACGCCTGGTCTATAGATAATGATATGGATGGTGTTGCAGATACAATCGATAACTGCCCAAATTATAAAAACCCAACCCAAGCAGATGATGATGAAGATGGTGTGTTGTGCAATGACAACTGCCCGGCAGTACCTAATCCAGATCAAGCTCAAAGTGATGGAGATGGGCTTGGCGATGCGTGTGATAATTGCCCGACTGTAATGAATTTAGATCAAACTGACACCGACGGCGACCGCATTGGCAACGCCTGCGACACCAATTAACAACTTGGCATAGCACCCAACTAAAACGCACCGCGCCAGCCGCCGGTGCGTTTTCAATTAATCGGAATGAAATCAACCACTCCCTAATCGGGAATAACCAACACAATTCAATACTCAAGAGTGCCTAAGTGATTAGGAGCAGCCGCACATGAGCGCCACAACTTTATACGCCAAATTATGGGAATCACACAGCGTCCGCGTGGATGAACACGGCACCGCGTTACTCTACATTGACCGGCAATTGATTCACGAAGTCACCTCACCGCAAGCCTTTGAAGGGCTGCGCTTATCCGGCCGCCAGCCGCGCCGCCCGTCCGCCAATCTGGCCGTCCCCGATCACAACGTCCCGACACTCAACCGCCATCTGGGCATCACCGACCCCATCGCCCGCTTGCAGGTCGAAACACTGGCAGCCAACTGCGTCGAGTTCGGCATCCCCTTGTTTTCAATGGACGATCCGCGTCAAGGCGTGGTGCATGTCATCGGGCCAGAGCAGGGTTTCACGCAACCGGGCATGACCATCGTCTGCGGCGACAGTCACACCGCCACGCACGGCGCTTTCGGTGCGCTGGCATTTGGCATCGGCACGTCGGAAGTCGAACACGTTTTAGCCACGCAATGTTTGGTACAAAAAACGGCCAAAACGTTGCTGGTGCAGGTCACGGGAACACTCAAGCCCGGCGTCACGGCCAAAGACCTCGCGCTGGCATTAATTGGTCAGATCGGCACGGCGGGCGGCACCGGGCAAGTGATTGAATTTGCAGGTGATGCGATCCGTGCGCTGTCAATGGAAGGGCGGATGACGCTGTGCAACATGGCGATTGAAGCCGGTGCGCGGGCGGGCTTGATTGGCGTGGATGACACGACGCTTGACTATTTGCGCGGGCGGCCGCTCGCGCCAGCGGGGGCGGCATTTGACGAGGCGGCGGCGTATTGGCGCACGTTGGTCAGCGATGCCGGGGCGCAATTCGACCGCGTGGTGACGTTAAATGCCGACACGCTGCGCCCGCAAGTGACGTGGGGGACATCGCCGGAAATGGTGGTCGGCGTGGACGGTTGCGTGCCTGATCCGGCGGCCGAATTAGATGCCATTAAAGCGCAGGGAATGCGTCACGCGCTGGCGTATATGGGTTTAACGCCCGGCACGGCAATAAAGTCAATTCAATTAGACAAGGTGTTTATTGGCTCTTGCACGAATGGCCGAATTGAAGATTTGCGGGCGGCGGCGGCAATTGCGCGGGGTAAAAAAGTTGCGCCATCTATTAAAGCGGCATTAGTGGTGCCGGGCTCGGGATTAGTCAAAGCGCAAGCCGAGGCGGAAGGATTAGATCAACTCTTTCGTGATGCGGGTTTTGAATGGCGCGAGCCGGGCTGTTCAATGTGTTTGGCAATGAATGCTGACCGATTGGAGGCGGGTGAACGCTGTGCCGCCACCAGTAATCGCAATTTTGAAGGACGGCAGGGGCCGGGTGGGCGGACGCATTTGGTGAGTCCAGCAATGGCGGCCGCGGCGGCAATTGCGGGGCATTTTGTGGATATTGCTGATTGGGCGGTGCATTAGAAGTATTTGGTTGTTCCCACGTTCCAGCGTGGGAACAAATAGCTATTTTCATCTATTTTCACTTCAAAGAAGTGCTTACAAAGTGTTCTCATCAAAGTCGTCAAAAATAACTTGATTTGCACAGGCTTGATTATTAGTTGATTAACTCTAGTAGGCGTTCTACCATTGCATTGAAGTGATCTACGGACTTTTTAGCTGTGGTAATGTGAGCCCCTGTGAGACCATCAGCATTATTGCAATCGAAAACAGGTTTTCTTGCATTTAGAGAGTAAGGTATTAAACTATGTAAATTAGGTATTTTGCCCAAATTGTACGAACCATCAGCCCAAGAAATGATTTGACTTGAAGATAACTTTCCAATGATGTTTTGTTGCATTGCATTTTCCAATTGGTCGCCAAATATTTGCCAACCCTTTGTCATTCCTGCCGCGTTATTGCGCGGATTATGTTGCTGAATGACATAGCCAGCAAAAATCGGTTTCCCTTGTGGTAAATCCAGATTATCTCCTGCCCAAGCATTATTGCATTGTTGCCATTCACGTTGCCATGTCACTAATTTTGATCCCAAATTTTCTGTGCCTTTTATTGAAAATAAATCGGGGGCGACGGGAACTATAAAATAATCACTTGAACTTAGCACAGCACGATTTAATGCCCCTAGATTTGGTCCCAAGTCAATCATCACGACATCCGCGTTTATTTCAGAAGCAACCCATTTTATGTACCGATAAATTGCGGACTGTACCCTTAAATCAGGCTCGCTACCGCCTTTTGCGCTATTCCAAGAGTCACCTAATTTATCTTCATAGTTGCTTAAAAATAAATCACCAGGGACAATATACAAATGTTCACTCAAAGGGGTGGGACGGGTTTTACGAATGTCACCTATCCCCCTGTAAACAAGTTCAATAACGCGGTAAATACTATTTCCATCTTCGTTCCACGCTTTTTCAATTGCTTCATCTCTCATTGCATATGCTGTTAAATTGCACTGACTGTCGCAATCTACCATTAGCACAGTTTTGTTTTTTCGTGCTAACAGATGAGCCACATGGAACATATAAGTTGTTTTACCAACTCCACCTTTATTGTTAAATATAGTAATTGTTTTCATAACCTTACCCCGTGTTTATACGCAGTAAATACCAACCTCCTCCGCCAACCGCCGTTCCAATTGCGTTCGGGCAATAGAAACGGTCATCTCCCACCCGCCTTCATCATTCGGCACATCCGTTTTCACTTGACCATGTTCAAATAACCACGCCCGCAATTTGCCATCAATTGCCCGCAAGGATAATTGCCGCGTGGTCATATCACCATGCAGCCGTTCATTCAACGCCGCTAATAACAAATCCACGCCGTCACCCGTCGCAGCGGATAACCACACCCGCGTCACCTGCCCGCTATCATCCCGATCCACTCGCGCCGTTTGCTCGGGTAATTGGTCAATTTTATTCAACACTTGCACACACGGAATCTCGGCCGCGTCAATTTCCGCCAACACCGCCAACACGTCCGCCGCTTGCCGCTCGCGTTGTTCGGCACTGGCATCGCTGACATGGAGTAACACATCCGCCATGCGCGCCTCCTGCAACGTTGACCGAAATGCCGCCACCAGCGCGTGCGGTAAGCGATTGATAAATCCCACCGTATCCGCCAGCAGCACCGCGCCCGCCTGCGGTAAATCCAAGCGCCGCACCGTCGGATCGAGTGTGGCAAATAATTGATCCGCTTGAAAAACACCCGCAGATGTCAAGCGATTAAACAGCGTGGACTTGCCCGCATTGGTATAACCGACCAGCGCCACCGTCGGCAATTCCGCCCGCTCCCGCGCTCGCCGCCCCTGCGCCCGCTGCGTTTCAATGCGTTTAAGGCGTTGATTTAACACCACAATCCGTTTGCCGAGCAGCCGCCGGTCAGTTTCCAACTGCGTCTCACCCGGTCCACGCAAGCCAATACCGCCCTTTTGCCGTTCCAGATGCGTCCAGCCGCGCACCAATCGCGTGGACAGATGTTGCAACTGCGCCAACTCGACCTGCAATTTGCCCTCAAATGACCGCGCCCGCTGGGCAAAGATGTCTAAAATCAAGCCGTTACGATCCACCACGCGACACTGTAACAAGCGTTCCAGATTGCGTTCCTGCGCCGGACTCAAGGTGTGATCGAACATGACCAACTCGGCAGATTCCGTGGCTATCACCGCTTTGATTTCATCCGCCTTGCCCGTGCCGACAAACAGCCGCGCATCGGGTTGGTCACGGCTGCCGCTGAGATACGCCACCTCAATTGCCCCCGCGGCCGCGGCTAACGCACTGAATTCATTACGCATATCGGCATCGGGCGTCAACCCGCCGAGTGCCAGTTGCACCAACACGGCGCGCTCGCCGCTCTGTGGGCGATCAAACATGGCAATTAGTGCGCATCATGGTTATCAATCGCGTCATCATCTGTGTCAAATACCAATGGGTTGCGCAAATTGCGCGACGGCACGACGGTGGAAATGGCATGTTTATAAATCATCTGGCTGACGGTATTTTTCAGCAATACCACGAATTGATCGAACGATTCAATTTGCCCCTGCAATTTAATGCCATTGACCAAAAAGATCGAGACGGGAATGCGTTCTTTACGCAACGCATTTAAGAATGGGTCTTGCAGACTTTGTCCTTTCGACATTGTTATTTTTCTATTCAAGTTGATGAAAACCACCGCCCGCTCTGCATCGTTTAATAATTGCAGATTGGACGCCCCAATAATTAAAATTGGTCAGGGTAATTCGCCACTGACTCGCTCCATCACAAACGCGCAACTGGCTTGCGTGGCGGTGTAATCAACCCCCAAGCGCGTGCAGGCAATTTCAACGCACTCAGGCGAGCGCGGCGGCCCTAGTCCCGCCGAGGTGTGCGCCAGCAGGTGATCGGCCAACCAGGTCAGCAGCACCAGTTGCTCATGCTCGCCCTGATAACCGACGTTGTGATGTTCGCGCACCACGCAGCGCAGCGCCGCCGGCATTTGCCACTCGTCAAATAACCACAATCCCAGTTGCGTGTGATCCACACCTAGTGCGAAGCGCTCCATCACCGGCAGCTCAAGCACTGGATTTTGCTGGATTAATTGGCTAACAAATTCAAACGCATCCGTCAAAAGATGTCCAAGAATCAAATACCCGACGTTGTGCGTTAAACCGGCGGTTTGCGTTAAACCGACCGACGGCCGCGGCGGGTCAGGTGGTAACAACAGCCGCAGCCGCTGCATCAGGGCGCTACACAGCATCCCGTGTTGCCAGACCGCGTCGCGCCCCAGTGCGCCGTGATTGGGCGTACGCAGCGGCACCAGCGCGGTCAAGCCGAGCGCCAAACTCAGCGCCGTTTCAAACCCTAGTACGCGCACAATTGCGTCCTGCACCGTCACCACCTGCTGGCGCACCGCGTAGTACGCCGAATTCGCCCAGCGCAGCAGTTGCCCGGTCAACAGCGGGTCGAGTTCAACAATGTCCGCCAATTGTTTAGCCGTCGCCTCGGGTGAACGCTGTAAATCCAACAAGCGGCGGGTGATTTGCGGCAGCGGCGGCAGGTCACGGCTGTTGCCGATCAGGGTACGGACATCATGCGGCGGGAGCATTTCAAACGGGTGACGCGAGGCCGCGTCCAAGTTCCACGCCAACGTGGTCACATCCGCTATATCGCCGCCGTGTTCTGCATTAACTCGCGTCATCGCCATTCCCACTGCCCTCCAGCGAGCGAGCGCGATTCAGCCCGTAACGGCGCAATTTACGGTACAGCGTCCGCTCACTCATGGTCATACTAACGGCCACCTCGCGCCGATTGCCGTGATGGCGCTGGAGTAACGCCAAAATCTGTCGCGCTTCGGCCGCTTCAACTGGTGATAAATGGCGCAAAAATGCCGTGTCCAGTTCCGAACAGCCAAGATCATACGCGCTCACCGCTGCCGGCGGGGGCAACGGCGCTCGTGCCACCTGCGCCATCAAGGTCGGCAAATGAATCGCGTCTGCTTCAATTACGCCGCTCGAACTGAGCGCCGCGCCCAAATGCAGCAGGTTACGCAACTCGCGCACATTACCGGGGAAACTGTAGCTGTGCAATTTGTCAAGCGCCGCCGGGTGCAGATAATACGGCTGCCCGTCGGCGGTGGTCGTGTCACGCAACAGGTAATCGGATAACGCGGCGAGGTCATCGCGGCGCTCGCGCAACGGGGGAATGCGCAACGGCAGCACCGCCAACCGATAAAACAAATCCTGGCGGAAGTGTCCGTGCCGCACCATTGCCGTTAAATCGCGGTGCGTGGCGCTGATGACGCGCACGTTGACCTGCCGCGTCGCCGTCGCGCCAACTGGGCGGTAGGTGCCGGTCTCCAGTGCGCGTAATAACTTGGGTTGTTGTGACAGCGGCAATTCGCCAATTTCATCAAAAAATAACGTGCCGGTGTGGGCTAATTCAAATAATCCAACGCGATGATTCACCGCCCCGGTGAAAGCGCCTTTAACATGCCCGAATAATTCACTTTCAAATAATTCTTCATTCAACACCGTGCAATCCACCACCACGAACGGGGCGCCAGCACGACTGGATTGTTGATGTAAAAACTGCGCCGCTAATTCTTTACCCACGCCGGTTTCGCCGTACAACAACACCGCCGCATCCGTCACCGCCGCCTGCGTTAATTGGGTGATTAACTCGCGCAATTCGGGTGAATCACCAACCATGTTGCCCACGTCGCACCGTCCGCGCAGCAATTGCAGCATTTCGCCCAAATACACGGTGCCGTGCGCATCGAGGACGGGAAACCCCTGCGCTCGCACCAAGTGCGGCTGACCGCTCGCGTCCAACACCGTGTCGGTTTCAACGTAGGGTTCCAAATCACGAAAAAAGCGCTGGTGCCGGCATTCGCTGCCGTTGACGGTGGTGGCAAAGCGACAGCAGGACGCACCGATCAGGTCGGTTTCCGCGTAACCCAGCGCCTCACACAGCGCGGCGTTGATCAACTTAATGCGTTGATTTTGCGTGATAATTGAAAAAGGCCGCCGCTGCGCCGCCAGTAAAGTTGTCAGCGTGTTGCTATCCGGTGGGCGGTGGGCGGTCATGGGCGGGATCAGTGGTCAGCGCCGAAGCGCCCGAGGTCGCGCAAACGACCAGCGGCCAGCCGCGCCTCGGGCGTGTTGGGGAATTGCGCCATCAATTGTTCCAATGCCATGCGGGCGCTGGCTTGATCGCGTTGTTCACTAAAAATATAGCCCATTTTTAATAAGGCACTGGCGGCTTTGGGGCTGCGCGGGTGCGCACTGACGAGGCGATTGAACTCGCGCACGGCGCTGGCGTAATCATGCGTGATATAGCCAATATCGCCTAACCAATAGCGCGTTTTATCATCAAATTGACCCGCCGGGTAGCGCTCTAATAATGCAATAAACGCGGCTTTGGCGGCATCGTAACGGCGCTCTTTTAATAAATCAAACGCGGCACGATACGCCTCACGTTCTTCATTGGCGGCGCTGTCATCTGGACTGTCAATTGGAGCGGCGTCCTCTAAACCGGCCGGGTCATCATCAAATTGTGGCGTGAAATCCAAATCACTCGCGTCGGGCAATTGCGGCAGCACGGGCGCATTGTCGTTATCCGCATCGTCACCGTTATCACCGCCGTTTAATTGCCGGTGCAATTGATCTAATTGGTATTGATGCTGCTCAAGTTGCCCGCGCAATTCGCGCACTTCTTGTTGCAGCCGCTGCATTTCTAATAACACTGCCGACAAGCCTTGATCGTTGAGTAATTGTTCAAGGCGCGTCACGCGGGCATTGAATTCTAAAAACGGATCCGCGGTGACTGCAAACGGCTCCGCGGTGACTGCTCGCGTATCCAGCGCCAGCACCGTGAACAATGGCAGTATCATTAAATAACGGGTGGGGCGGCAGTGCATAGTCAATACTCAATTAGATGTTTTACTACGCTCATCGGGTGCGTTCCCATACTGGAACATGGGAACGATCATTAACAATCAATTGCCGATGTTTAATACACCAATTCCACGCGGCGATTAAGTGACCACGCCCGCTCGTCGTGACCCGCATCCGCCGGGCGCTCCTCACCGTAACTGAGCGTGGTGATTTGCCCAGCCGGCACGCCTTCCGCCAACAAAAAGCCGCGCACCGCATCCGTCCGCCGATCACCCAGCGCCAAATTGTACGAACGGGTACCGCGCTCGTCGGTGTGACCCTGCAACATCACCCGCGCCCCGGGTTTTTGCCGCAAAAAGCCGATGTGAGCGCGCAGTAAATCGGCGTATTGCGGCTCGATAGTTGACGCATCGTAGTCAAAATACACGATTTTTTGGTACACCGCGCTGCTGGGATTGTTCAACTCGGCAAAGTCTTGACTACCGCCATTACCCCCACCCCCGCCGTAGCTGCCGTCGCCGCCCGCGTCGTACTGATTACTGCCACTGAGGCTGCCGTCATCCGATAACCCCGAGGTCGTCACGCCGCCGCCGTCATAGCGCCCGCCGCCGCCACCACCGTACCGCCCGCCACCGCCATCGCTCATGGCATCCAATTCATCGGCACTTAACGCCCCGTCCTCCTCTTTGGGTGTTGATGAACACCCCGTCAGTACCAACACCGAGGTCAAGGTCAGTACCGTTGCTAAACTGATTCGCTTCACAACTATCCTCCTGAATAAAAACAACTGTTTAACGCGGTACGGGCGACCACGACGGTTCACGCGCCTCACCGTCTTGAGTCAGGCGCTGACTTGCGCCCCCGGCAATTGGCGTCACCACCAACACACCGCGCCCGCCGTTTTGTGACCCGTACACCACCATGCTGCCGTTCGGGGCAAAACTCGGGGATTCGTCCAGCGGCCCACCGCTTAAAAACCGCCGCCCGCCGCCATTCGCGGCTGACACGGTGGCGATGCGGAATTGTTTGCCCACTCGCGTCACCAGCACCAGCGTCCGCCCGTCGGGTGAAAAATTGGCCGCGGCGTTGTAATCGCCTTCAAACGTCACGCGCTGCGCCGCACCACCGCTGGCGGACGTCCGGTAAATCTGCGGCTGACCACCGCGATCCGAGGTAAATACCAACGTCCGCCCGTCCGGTGACCAGGCCGGCTCGGTATCAATTGCCGGATGATTGGTGATGCGCGTCATCTGCCCGCCGTCAACACTGATCACATAAATCTCGGGATTGCCGTCTTTTGACAACGTGACCGCTAAACGACTGCCGTCGGGTGAAAACGCCGGTGAACCGTTGATGCCCTGATGACTGGCGACGCGCTGCCGCCGTCCACTGGCCAAATCCTGCACATAAATTGACGCCTGCCGCCCTTCAAATGAAACGTACGCCAAGCGCCGCCCGTCGGGTGACCAGGCGGGTGACATCAACGGATCAGCCGAATCCACAATCGTCTGCGGGTTATGCCCATCCGCTTCGGCTACGCGCAGCATCACCCGCTCTTTTGCTCCGCGACCGCGTGAGGTGATGTAGGCAATGCGTCCGGCAAACACGCCGCGCTCACCCGTCAGCGCGTGATAAATCTCATCGGCGATGCGGTGTGCCGTCAAGCGCAACCCGCGTGCGGAACTGGGCTGCGTTCGACTGAGCAATTTTTTGCCGCTGAACACGTCGAATAATCCGAACTCGACCTGATAACTGCCCGCCGCGCCGGGGAGAATGCGCCCCACAACTAGACTGGTGGTGGACAGCAATTGCCAGCCGGGAAAGTCAATTTCCTGCTCGGTGTGCGGGGTTTTGACCATGTCACTGCGCGCCAGCGGTTGAAAACGTCCGGTGCGCGCCAAGTCAGCGGCGATGATGGCGGCCATGTCCACCGTGCCGGTGTTACCAAACGGCACGACGGCAATGGGTTGCGCCCCTTCCACGCCGCCGGTGATGTCAATGGTCAATTTAGCTTCGGCAGTCACGCCCCAGCCGTTCAGCAATACCATCAATAATGGAATGATTAACCTCGTCATTCAAATACTCCTGTTAAGTCAATACAATTTAATTAAAAACAATTATTGCGGTGTAAACCGAAAATCGAAATCTTTAAAGTATTCAAAATCATCACCGTCGGGGACTGGCAACGGTGAGGCTTGATAAATCGCCGCTTTGACCGAGGCATCGAGGGCGGGCGAGCCACTGCCTTTGAGAATTCGCACACTGCCGGACACCACTTCACCACCCTTGCGCAACCGTAAATTTACCGTGATCGTGACGTTGGCGGTCAATCCAACCGGCCGTACCCAGTATTGTTCGACGCGACCTTGAATACGCGGCGTCCACTCCCGTGCCAAGTTCTTGACATGCGCCGCTTCGGCCAATTCCGCCTGACGCTTGGCTTCGGCAGCTGCGGCAGCGGCACGTTTAGCCTCAGCGGCAGCTTCGGCCGCGGCAACCCGCTTTGCCTCGGCCGCAGCTTCACGTTTAGCTTCGGCCGCAGCTTGACGTTTAGCCTCCAACGCCGCCTCACGTTTAGCCTCAGCGGCCGCTTCACGCTTTGCCTCGGCCGCAGCTTCACGTTTGGCTTCAGCGGCCGCCTCACGCTTTGCCTCGGCCGCAGCTTCACGTTTGGCTTCAGCGGCCGCCTCACGCTTTGCCTCAGCAGCCGCTTCACGCTTTGCTTCGGCAGCAGCTTGACGTTTAGCCTCCAACGCCGCCTCACGTTTAGCCTCAGCGGCCGCTTCACGCTTTGCTTCGGCAGCAGCTTGACGTTTAGCCTCCAACGCCGCCTCACGTTTAGCTTCAGCGGCCGCTTCACGCTTTGCTTCGGCAGCAGCTTGACGTTTAGCCTCCAACGCCGCCTCACGTTTAGCCTCAGCGGCCGCTTCACGTTTAGCCTCAGCGGCCGCTTCACGCTTTGCCTCGGCCGCAGCTTCACGTTTAGCTTCAGCGGCCGCCTCACGTTTAGCCGCCAATTCCGCTTCACGTTTAGCCTCAGCGGCCGCTTCACGTTTGGCTTCAGCGGCAGCGGCACGTTTAGCTTCGGCAGCAGCTTCACGTTTAGCCTCAGCGGCCGCTTCACGTTTGGCTTCAGCGGCAGCGGCACGTTTAGCTTCCAGTGCCGCCAACCGCTGCGCCTCAGCTTCCGCCGCACGTTTAATCGCCAATTCAGCCTCACGTTTAGCCGCCAATTCAGCCTCACGTTTAGCCGCCAACTCAGCCTGCCGCTTCGCCTCCGCCTCGGCTTCCGCCCGCCGTTTCGCCGCCAACTCAGCCGCCACCAGCGCCGCCGCCGCCAAATCCACCGGCCGCGGTGTCAATTGATTTTCATTCGGTAATTCAGCAATCGGCGGCGGTAAAGACAATTGCGCGGGCGGCGTTTTCAATTCAGCAATCCGCGCCGTCAATTCGGGCGTTGGTTCAATATACGCGGGAACCACCTTGGGCGGTTTTTGCGGGGGTTCATTACGCAAAGTCCAATTCACGCCACCCAATAGCAATACCGCTAAAATGGCATGAAAAGCGAGCGACCCAAATAAGGCTCGCGGATTGCGTTTGAATACATCCCACATAACTCAATTCAATAAACCCAGTTCCAGCAATTAAGGTTGCGCGACAGTTTCATCGCCGGGCGGGCGCGTCACCAATCCAACGCTAATCGCACCAGCCGCTTGCGCTGCAACCATGACATTCACCACGCGGCCATAATCAACCGTATGATCGGCGCGCACCATCACCGGCGTTGCTGGCGCGGAAGTTAATACACTTTTCAAACGTTCATATAATAATTGCTGATCCACCGGCAATAAACTGGAATTGCCCAAATCAACATAAGTATCGCCCTGCTGATCAATATGAATCACAATCGGTAGTTTTGTATCGGTATTTTGCATTTCCGCAACGGCTTGGGGTAAATCCACTTTCACGCCCTGCGTAATGAGCGGCGCCGTGACCATGAAAATCACTAATAACACCAGCATCACATCAATATACGGCACGACATTAATCTCAGCCATTGGGCGACGGCGGGCGTGACGTTCTCTTTTACGCATTTTAATTAACTCCGCCCTTGCCGTTGTAATAAAGTGGAGAACTCTTCCATGAACTCTTCATAGCGATTATGCAACCGTTCCACTTGATAACTATAGCGGTTATAACCAATGACGGCGGGAATAGCAGCAAATAAACCAACGGCGGTGGCGACTAATGCTTCTGAAATACCGGGCGCCACTAATGCTAATGTCGCCTGTTGCACATTTCCCAGCGCATGAAAGGCGTGCATAATTCCCCACACGGTGCCGAATAAACCAATATACGGGCTAGTAGAACCGACGGTCGCCAAGAATGATAAATTGGTTTCTAATTCATCCACTTCACGACTCATTGCCACGCGCATTGACCGCTCCGCACCAATAATGACCGACATGGTGTCATCTTGATCGGCTTTACGCAGGCGGACATATTCTTTAAATCCAGCGCGAAAAATGGATGCCAATCCGGTGGCGTTGGATTCATTCTGACTCAATTCCCGATATAGGGCGCTTAAATCACCACCTGACCAAAACTGCCGTTCAAATTCATCGGCAGCATTGCGCGCTTTTTTTAATACCCGCGAACGATCAATAATTGCCGCCCACGAAAACAGTGACGCCATGACTAAAATAAACAACACCAGTTGCACCATGAAACTGGCATGAGTTACTAAACTAATAACCGACAGTTCATTGCCCATTGATGATTAACTCCAGCAATGCCGCCGGCAAGCGCGCTGGGCGCCAGTTTTCAGCATTTACGCTGACAATATTGGCATCAGCTCGACAACAGCAGCGCCCGTCGTTTAATCGGATCAGCTCATGGTGAAAATCAATACTTGCATGACGATAGGCGACAATTTGCGTATTGACAACTAATTCATCATTCAATAGCGCAGGTGAAACAAACTGTACCTGTACTTGCCGTAACGCAAATACAGTTTGATAGTCGGTGCGCAATTGATTATGTTCAAAACCGAGACCACGCAGCCATTCGGTGCGCGCCCGTTCCATAAAACGCAAATAACTGGCGTGATAAACCACACCGCCGGCATCAGTGTCTTCATAATAGATACGCACTGGCCAGCGTAATAAAGGCTGCGATTGAGTTAATGTCATTCGGGTATATGTCATGGTCGCGTGATGCGCATTGCTTTTACCAAGCGTTGCATGATAGCGAAATATGCGGTGATGGGCAGCATCAGTGCGGCGGCGGCGGTCGTGGCGGTGCGGCTTCATTCTCAAACAACACCGCCGTGCCGTGCCAAAAAACGTTTTAATTCAAGCGGTTAACTAACAACCCGCGGGCGCAACTAATCATGGGACAGCGATTTATCCGTGAACAAATAATCGCGCAATTCGTGATCGAAGCTCGGATCATGGCGCCGAATCCATTCCAATACCATCGCCGCATGTTCCTTTTCTTCATCGCGGTTATGCGCCAATACGGCTTTTAATTCCGCATCCGCACACGCATCCACCCGCTGGTTATACCAATCAATTGCTTCCAATTCCTCCATTAACGACACAATTGCGCGGTGCATATCGCGGGTCGCGGTTGACAATTCCTCGGTTGGTTCGTGATAACCGACGCTCGACATGGTCATTTCCTGCTAAGTTATGTGAAGAACAGCGTCTAACCTACCCGTACTGCGCGATTTTTTCAACGGTTTTCAACTCAGATCAAAGTGTTGCAACAAGTCATTCAAACACTCCAACCCCCGCGCCGTCGCCACCAACCGCCCCGCCGCGCCGCCATCCAACAGCCCCGCCGCCTGCGCACCCGCCCGCGCCGCGCTTAGATGTTCCGCTGCCAAACCCGTCCGCTGTTGAAATAACGTCACGTCCACGCCCGCCGTCAATCGCAGCGCGTTGAGGGCAAATTCGAGCGTCAAATCCGCCGCGCTCAACTCGCGCTGGTGAGCAATTTGCGAGTGACCGGACTGATGCGCCGCGAGATACGCAGTCGGCTGTGGCCATTTAGCCAAGCGTATCACACGCGCCACTTGACCGCCACTAACCGTACTCAGTTTGCCATGCGCACCGGCACCGATGCCGAGATAATCGCCAAATGTCCAATAATTCAAATTATGCCGACACTGCGCCTCTTTGCGAGAATATGCCGAAATTTCATAGCGTTGTAACCCAGCGGCCGCCAGCAACTGCTGCCCCTGCTCACCCATATCGGCACTCACATCCGCCGCTGGCAGCGGTGGCGGTGACTGGGCAAACGGTGTGTTGGGTTCAAGCGTCAGTTGGTAATAAGAGACATGCGACGGCGACAAATCCAGTAACCGCTCGACATCCGCCCGCGCTGCTGCCAGCGTTTGCAGTGGCAAACCGTACATTAAATCCACATTGATCTGCCGACACCCCGCCGCCTGCGCCGCTCGCACTGCCGCCAAAACATGACGCGGGCGATGAATACGCCCCAATTGCTTTAATGATCGAATTGAAAACGACTGCCCACCGAATGATAAGCGCGTCACGCCCGCCGCTAAATACGCCGGCAATTGTGCCATGACCGACGCGCCGGGGTTCATTTCCAATGTGATTTCAATTGCGGCACTGCACGGCAGGCGCTGGCGAATACCATTTAATAATTGCGCAATGGCCGCGGGGGAAAAGAGATTCGGAGTGCCGCCGCCAATAAAAATGGATTGCAATGGCGATAACGGGCGATGGTTGATTAAAAATGCGCAATCGGCATCTAAATCGGCAAATAAAGCCGCCAGATAACGCGCTTCAGGAATAGCGGCGGGGGCGGGATAGGAATTAAAATCGCAATACGGACATTTCCGCCGGCACCAGGGTAAATGAATATAGAGGGCTAATGGTGGTGTGATGAATGTTGCTCCTCAGCAATGACTGTTTGATGTTTTTCCGCGACCATTTGATCGAAAATATTAATTAACTCAGTGCTGGCAGTTTCAGCATCGCGCATTGCGGCTAATAACGCCGATTGAATAGACGCATTTTCTACCCAATTCTGCTCTAAATACGTCAACATTTGATGCACAGCGGCATGCACTCGCGCATGAGGGAGGGCTAATGCTGCATAATGACAGGTCGTGCCAAATTCGGCGTGTTTTTGACTGTCATACCATTGCCCAAAGAGACATTCATGTTCATTCAATTTTAATTTTCTAATCAACGCTGAATTCTGACCACCGCTGCTAATCGCCATGTATGCGCGTTGTTTATAAATTAAATGATCCATTTTAATCAATGAACTAAAACTTTGATCTTGGGCGCGAATTGCGCGTATTTGCGTTTCATTCGCCGATTGCGCAAATTGTACAAAACAATTTTCCAAACTAACAATCACTTGACGCGACGAATCAGCCATTCGACACATGACCTTTGCATCATCTTGCATTCGTTCAGTTTCATCTTGCAACGTCGTCATAATATGCCCAATAGAGGCCGACGCATTTTTACTATTTTCGGCTAATTGACGCACTTCTTGCGCCACCACCGCAAATCCACGCCCCGCGTCACCCGCTCGCGCTGCTTCAATCGCCGCATTGAGTGCTAATAAATTCGTTTGATTGGCAATGGCAGTAATCAATTGCACAGCGTCGGTAATTTCTTGATTGCGTGCATGAAGTTCTAGCGCCGCGCTGGCGACATGCTGAATACGTTCACTAATCGCATTTAGATGCGCCACCACTTGATTAACGCTACCACGACTATTTTGGGCATTATTCGCAGTTGAAGTGGCCAGTGTCACCACTTCTGCCATTTCGTCATTCACTGTAGTTAAATCCGTTTGACTGGTAGTTAAATTACAAATCAGATTATCACTATTCAATTGCTGACTTTCTGACATTAACTGATTGCGATGCTTCTCTTGCTCAGAGTCTTTAATTCCATCCAGCAAGCGATTGTGTCCAATTAACCCAGTTTTGAAATGCCCTTTTAATCCCGAGGTAAAGGCTTTGCGATAAAATTGACCCTCCAAATGCAACCTTAATGAGGTATTTTCATCTCGAAAATAGGCTTCCAATTGATCGAGCATGTCATTCATGTTCCAACTAAGACGGCCGATTTCATCATGGTTTTGAATGTTGATAATACGCCCATCGAATTGACCACGACTGACTCGTGATACCAGCGTATCCAAATATTTTAATGGAGTTAACCAGTGTTTAATTTGATTATGTCCCCATAGTGTTAAACCAGTCCCTATGCTAATAAACATAACCGGCAACCAATGCCAACCTGCTTGAACCCAACGCTCAAGCACGGTGATGGCGAATAGTCCCCATAAACTCCACAATAGGGTAACGAACTTAGATTGCAAGGACCAGTTCGTCATAATTCATGCCCTTTGTGGTTAATAAATCAACGAGGATTTTAGTTGAATTGGCAATTGCGTGTTGCGGATCAACACGGCGTTCGGCATCTAACATGACACGATATAATTCAGTGACTATTGTCAGGCCAGAGGCTTTGGGTTTGCGGCGCACGGAAAAATAACCAATAATATTGCCGGCGGCGTCAAGATCAGGAGTAACATTCGCAAATACCCAATAAAAACTGCCATCTTTTGCCATATTTTTGACATACGCATTGCACTCACGTTTAGCTTGAATGGTATCCCATAATAATTGAAACACAGCGCGTGGCATGTCCGGATGGCGAATGATATTGTGCTGGGCGCCTAATAATTCTTTTTCGTTATAACCAGAAAATTCAACAAAAATTCTATTGCCATAGGTGATGCGTCCGCTGGGATCGGTTTTAGAGACAATGAAATCATCATCGCGCATGACTTTTTCTTGATCTGTTGGTGTTACTATTGATTTCATCATTCACACGCATCTACAATAATAGCGGGCATTAGAAGGTCGCTACAGTATCAAACCACAAATGATGTGGTTCACCGTATAACAGGGCGGTTAAGTGCTGATTAATCGACAATTAAAATCGTCATTCCCGCATCTGCGGGAATCCATTAACGCTGTACCCTAGTTTCCCGCTTTCGCGGGAACGACAATTGCGTTAACCTAAAGAACTTAACCGCCCTGCACCGCATCCCGTAGCTAAATTGCGTGAGTACAGGTGATTGTTTAACGAATAGCAATTCATTAGCATTGTTTATCAGTACTAGCAACCCCAACCGCCGTTAATATTCAGTTGTCTAATCGGTATCCGCTAAACCAAAGTTAAATGCAATAGATAATCGCTTGGTGCCGCTGTGATTACATTCAACTTGATGTAATAAGTCGGGTGGAAATAATAACACCATGCCGGCGGTTGGTGTGATGCGGATATTAAACGGCGAATCAATAAACACGATGTCGCCGCTTTTTTCTGGCACTGTCACATAATAAACAGCAGATAATAATTCATCATTTTCATCGTGACTGTGCAAACTGGTATGATCGCCTGGCGCCATTGCGTTGAGCCAAAATCCTTGACGCAGCGGGCGGTTGTCATTAGCCAAAATATTGGCGGCACAGTCACGCACGAATTGCAGCACCTGCTCCAAGCCGGGCAGTGTATTTAATTCTAAATACAAATTTTCATAGCGCCCGTTAATAAAATGACTGCGGCGCGTGAAATCTGCGGCGGTGAGTTGATTAAATGCTTGTATAAGCGGCAGGTTTAATTGATCGGCGCGAGGATAATGTGTGACATAAATAGGTTTTATTTGACGTGGTGCTAATAACATCATGTAACATCCGCAGTGAAATGGTTAAAATTAGTGACGCACATATTGTGCCAAGATATTGAACTAGGTGCAATGCAGTTTCATTCAAATAGGTATTGTAATTGATTATGTCAATCGCTTTTGACGATGTTATTCATCATTTTTCCCCCGCATTAACTTTAATGCAATTACGCTCTACAGTACCGCTGATTCATAATATTACTAATTATGTAGCGATGGAAGTGATGGCGAATGTGTTATTAGCGACGGGTGCATCGCCGGCAATGCTTCATGCACAAGATGAAGTGGCTGAATTTGCAGCAATAGCGAGTGCATTAACGATTAATATTGGTACGCTATCGCCTGCGTGGGTTAATAGCATGATGATTGCGGCGCCGGCGGCGGTGGCGGCGCAGCGGCCGTGGGTATTTGACCCGGTTGGCGCGGGTGCGACGGCGTATCGGCGGCAGATCGCAGGACAGTTGGCGGCGCTCAAACCCAGTGTAATTCGGGGTAATGCGTCGGAGATTTTAGCGTTAGATCAACGTGTTAGCCACAGTTTGGCAAGCGAACTAGGGCGCGGAGTGGATGCGCTTGACAGTGTGGTGGCAGCCGAAATCGCCGCGCAACGTCTGGCAAGTCAGTTAAGCTGTGTGGTGGCGGTGACTGGTGCGGTAGATTTTATTACCGACGGTCAATACGCCGCTCGTATTGCGAATGGACATTCATTAATGACGCGGGTGACGGCGTTGGGTTGTGCATTAACTGGTGTGGTCGCCGCCTTTATTGCCGGTGGTGGAAATATTTTAATGAATACCGCCGCCGCATTGGCGTATTATGGATTGGCTGGTGAATATGCAGCGGCGCAGGCAAAGGGACCGGGTTCATTCGCGGTTGCTTTTATTGATGCGCTGGCGGCAATTGAACCGGCAACACTGGCAGCCGAGGCGCGGGTTGAATGGACGCAATTGGCTAAGTTGCCAAATTAGACCCATTTTGTATAATCTTTTGTGATCTAAAATAGGTAATTTTAATGATAAAACTTACGACAAATCACGGCGATATTTTATTAACGCTGGATGAAAAACGGGCGCCTGTGACTTGCGCTAATTTTATACAATATGTGCGCGATGGTCATTATGACGGGACGATTTTTCACCGCGTGATTGATGGGTTTATGATTCAAGGCGGTGGTATGACACCCGATTTGCAGGCGAAACAGCCGCGGGCGGCAATTGATAATGAAGCCAAGAATGGTTTGAAAAATGTCGTCGGTGCGATTGCAATGGCACGCACCACTGATCCACATTCCGCAACTGCGCAGTTTTATATTAACGTGGCAAATAACGGCTTTTTAGATTATCCCGGTCAAGACGGTTGGGGCTATTGCGTATTTGGTCAAGTCACTGAAGGCATGGAGGTTGTGAACGCAATTAAAGCAGTGGCGACTGGAACGCGGCAGGGACATCAAGATGTGCCAATGACAGATGTGGTGATTGAAAAAGCCGAAATCGTTGCCGATCCGAGTGAATAGTCAATAATTGAATGATGCGATGACGCAAGCGATTTTTATTGCTGATTTGCATTTAACACCGCAGCGCCCGCAAGCGTTGCGGTTGTTTCAATTCTTTTTGCAGCACCGCGCTCGTCGCGCCGCGGCAGTGTACATTCTCGGTGATTTATTTGACACCTGGATTGGTGATGATGATGTGAATACGCACTATGATGCGGTGCGTCAGGCATTACGCGATTTTACCAAATCAGGACGGGCGTGTTATTTAATGCGGGGCAATCGTGATTTTTTAATTGGTCAACGCTTTGCCGCCGCCACTGGGTGTATTCTAGTTAATGATCCTTGGCGAATTGAGATCAATGATGAACCGGTGCTGTTGACGCACGGTGATTTATTGTGTACGGATGATGTGGCGTATCAAAAGTTCCGCCGTCGTATTCGCCATCCGATTATAAAATGGTTGTTTTTACGTCAATCTTTAACGCGGCGGCAGCGGATCGCGGCGGATTATCGGCGGCGCGGTCAATTGGCAACCGCTATGAAGTCATTAGAGATCATGGATGTGAATCAACTGGCAGTAGAGGCGATGATGACGGCGCATCAGGTGACGCATTTAATTCATGGTCATACGCATCGTCCGGGTGATTATTATTTCACGCAAGCGCAGCACGCAATACAGCGGCGAGTGTTGGCAGATTGGCACGATGACTGCGGTGAATTATTAGTCACGGATGCTGGGCAATGGTGGCGCGAAATAATTCAGCAGCCAACTGGCGCGGTTGAGTACCACCAATCGTCAGAATAAATTGTTAACTTGGTCACACTTTTGCGTCAATCAACTGGGCTATGCTTGAATAGTCTATCAGCAGAATCGCAATTAACCACTTGCTGTTGTATGGGCAGATGATTGCTAGATGATTGACGGCTAATTGATGATAGACATGATTCAAAAAGTTGGGTTGTTCATAACTGTTCATTTCGGGTTTCAATCCTGATCGAGGTGATTAATAATGAGTTTATGTACCGAGTGTCGCAAAAGTCCCTGGCCCTTTGTGTTTATTATCGTGATTGCCAGCGTGTCAACTTTTTTAACCTGGTTGACATTTAGTTTTGCTCAAAGTGATGAGCTGGTGCGCATTGGTGCCAGCGCGGGTATGTTTATTGTAGTCAGCGGTGGTTTATTAAGTTATGTGATGAGTTGTTTACGCCGCCATTGCCGACACTAATTGGTGTTGAAGCGGCGCAATTGACCCGAGATGTGAATTGGCGCTGTGGTCACTTGTTCAATCACGGGTTAATTGAGAATTCCCCGATGCCATTTACGCTTTTCCATTTAGGTCCCGGCATGGTATTCAAAGCGGTATTGCAGCAACGGTTTAGCATCATTAGCTTTGCCATTGCGCAGGTGGCAATGGATATTGAGCCATTGGTGGGGATGATACGCGGGGCGGAACGGTTGCACGGCATCACGCATACTTATTTGGCCGCTATATTGATTGCAGTGCCGGTTGCGCTATTCACGCCAATCGTGTGTCGGCCATTGCTGCGCCGCTGGCAACACGAAGTCATTTATTATCAACTGCCCTGGGTATTAACGCCGCTACAATTCACACCAATTGCGGTGATTAACGGTGCCTGGCTCGGGACGTTATCGCACGTTTTATTAGATAGCGTGATGCACAGTGAGATGACGCCATTAGCGCCCTGGGTAATGAATAATACGATTTATCATTGGTTATCAATTACGGCACTGCATCATTTATGTATTATAAGTGGGTTATTGGGGTTGACCGGCTGGCTGTGGTGGCAATGGTGGCAGTTTCGACGCAATGGTTGACGTCGCCACCGCGCCAGCGCGGTTGGGCGGGGCGTACAGCGGCGGATGATGCGGAACAATTTGACCGCCATTAGTGAATTTTGCTATACAGGGCGGGTTTTTTGCCGATCCTGGTCAACGTGTCAGCGGGCGTTTTTTATTTCCCAACTGGTGCGTTTCATTGATAATCATGTCATTTAACAATTAACAATGGTGAAGTCATTATGAAGAGTGTCCTGATGACAGGCGTTTTCGCCGTCGGTTTTGCAGTATTACAGGTTCACGCCGCACCCGTGACTGGTGATATTGAAAAGGGGAAACAAAAAGTTGCCCAGATTTGTAATGCGTGTCATGGGTTGGATGGCAATGGTGTGGCGGTGCAAACCATTTGGCCAAAATTGGCCGGGCAGAATGCAAATTATATCTATAAACAATTAAATAATTTTAAAATTGGCGACCGGCATAATGCGCAAATGACGCCAATGGCGCTGCCGTTGACGGATGAAGAAATGCGTAATGTGGCGGTGTATTTCCAATCACAAACGCAAAAGGGCGGTACGGCTAAACCCGAATTGGTGGCGCTGGGTGAGAGCATTTATCGGGCGGGTAATCCAGCCAATGGTGTGCCGGCGTGTAGCGGCTGTCACGGGCCGGCGGGGTTGGGGAATGATTTGGCAAAATTCCCGCGCTTGGCCGGGCAACATGCTGATTACATTACACAAACGCTGAAATTGTTCCGGGCGATGGAGCGCGAAAATGATCCCAACGGCATGATGCGCGGTGTGACTGCCCGCTTGACGGATGCCGAAATGGCGGCGGTCGCCCAATATATTCAGGGCTTACGTCCGTAGCCACCCGCCGCGCCCGCCCGCATCAAGTCCGCATCATCAGTGGTCGCCTGCGCGGCCGCCGCTTGATGGTGCAGGATCACCCCGGTCTGCGCCCCACTGCCGACCGCATCCGCGAAACTCTGTTCAATTGGCTCGCCCCCGTCATCACCGGCAGTCGCTGTTTAGACGGCTTTGCCGGCAGCGGCGCGCTGGGATTTGAGGCGCTGTCACGCGACGCCGCGCAGGTGGTGATGTGTGAGCAGTCAGCGGCGGTGGCGCGGCAGTTGCGCACGACCGCGGCCGCGCTCGACCTGACCGCGGCCGTGACGATTCACTGCGTTGATACCCTGCGCTGGTTAACGCAAGTACCTGATTTGCCTTACAATATTGTGTTGCTGGATCCGCCGTTTAATGCCGATTTGTTGCCGCGCACCTGTGAAGCACTGGCGACGGGCGGTTGGGTGACGGCGGGCGGGTATGTGTATTTGGAGAGCGCCAATCCGCCCGGGCTGCCGCCGCTACCGCACGGGTGGGAGTGGTGGCGGCAGCAGCGGGCGGGTCAAGTGGCGTTTGGATTGGCGGTGGTGACGGCGGTTGATTAAAGTAACCGCATCCCACGCTATTCAATCTTTATGCACCGCTTAACATCATGCGCAACATGAACGTATTCAAGCGATTCACAAATGCGGCTGGGTCATCTAATTGTCCGCCCTCGGCTAATTGCGCTTGATCGAATAGAATAAAACTCAAATCCGCAAAGCGCATATCATCCGTTTCTGATTCCAACCGCTGCACCAATGGGTGATCTAAATTGATTTCTAAAATGGGTTGACTGCTGGGCGCGGCTTGACCAACCGATTTTAATACCCGCGCTAAATTGGCACTCATTTCATGTTCACCCACCACAATACACGACGGCGAATCAACTAAACGGGTTGATGGGCGCACTTCTTTTACCCGTTCACCGAGTGCTGTTTGCAAACGTTTAATTAAATCACCATGCGCTTGAGCGGCTTGTTCGGTTTTAGTTTTCTCTTCTTCATCCGCCAATGCGCCCAAATCAAGTTCACCTTTGGTAATGGATTGCAAAGATTTACCTTGATATTCCAATAAGTTGGTGACTAACCATTCATCCACGCGGTCGGATAATAACAATACCTCAACGCCCTTTTTGCGGAATACTTCCAAATGCGGACTATGCCGCGCCGCTGCTGGACTGTCGGCGGTGATGTAATAAATCTTGGTCTGCCCTTCTTTCATGCGTTCAATATAGGTATCTAATGACACCGTTTGCGCAGTCCCTTCCGTGACAGTGGTGGAAAAGCGCAATAACCCGGCAATGCGCTCGCGGTTATTAAAGTCTTCCGCCGGACCTTCTTTTAATACCCGACCTAATTCATCCCAAAAGGTTTGATATTTCTCTGGTTCATCTTTAGCCAGCATTTCTAATAACCCGAGAATGCGTTTAGTATTGGCGCTGCGAATGGTGTCAATTTTGCGATTATGCTGCAAAATTTCGCGGGACACATTTAATGGCAAATCATCCGCATCCACCACGCCTTTGACAAAGCGCAAATAATGCGGTAATAACTTATCCGCCTCATCCATAATAAACACGCGGCGGACGTATAATTTCACGCCGTGTTTTAATTCACGTTCCCATAAATCCCACGGCGCCCGTTTGGGGACATATAGCAAGGCGTTGTATTCATTCGAGCCTTCGACGCGATTATGCGCCCAGGCTAATGGTTCTTCAAAATCATGCGACAAATGTTTATAAAAGTCTTTATACTCATCATCCGTGATGTCGGCTTTATTGCGCATCCACACGGCCGTGCCACGATTGACGCGCTCGTATTCAGGTGTTTTATTCTCCGCGGCGCTGTCTTCATTCTCATCAGTCGCCGGTTTGTATTCCTGTTTAGCCATTTCAACTGGCACGGCGATATGATCGGAGAACTTGCTAATAATGGAACGCAGCCGCCAATCATCAGCAAATTCTTTTTCATCGTCTTTCAAATGCAGAATGACATCAGTGCCGCGGGTTGGTTTAACAATGCTTTCCAACGTATAGCTACCGCGGCCGTCAGATGACCAGCATACGCCCTGTTCTTGATCTAAACCGGCGCGGCGGGATAATAGAGTCACGCGGTCAGCGACAATGAATGCGGAATAAAAACCGACGCCGAATTGTCCAATTAACGCGCTGTCTTTGGCTTGATCGCCGGATAATGCGGCAACAAAGCGCCGCGTCCCAGAGCTGGCAATACTGCCAATGGTATCAATGACTTCTTGGCGATTTAATCCAATGCCATTATCGCTGACGGTCACGGTGCCGGCGGTTTTATCCACGCTGACCTGAATACGCAACTCGGGATCATCTTCAAATAAACTGGCAGTGGTGAGGGCTTCAAAGCGCAATTTTTCCGCCGCATCAGAGGCATTGGAAATCAATTCACGCAAAAAGATTTCTTTATTCGAGTACAGTGACCGAATGACCAACTCTAATACTTGGCTCACTTCGGCTTTAAATTCTAATGTTTCTTTTTGTGCATCAACAGTCATTGGTTAGGTTTACCTCAAGCATGTAAAAATGGAATGGAATCATCGGTTACAATCGGTCGCCATTGTGCCACAGCAGTTCGCAAGTGCGCGGCCAATTCAAGCGCACCATTGGATAAAGGCGCTATCGTGCGATTTCAAGCGCCGCGCCACCGCTGCGCCGCCGCAACATGTCGCACCCATGCGACACGGGTTGGCAATGATAACAATTCTGTTTGCTTGTGTGCGCAGTTTTGCTATAACCATCGCACTGGTGAACCGGTCACGCGCAGCGGCCGAGTTTGAATCGCTTTTGAGATGCAGTCATTAATTAAAATAATTGCTGTCAAATGCGTGGTGCTGTATTAAAATTAAGCCGACGTGGCGGTGAACTCTGAAATAAAATGCTCCCGCCGGTGAATTAACGACAGACATTAACTGTCGTGGCGCATAACCCATAACCAATCAATAATCACTCCCCATTGCATTAGGTAAGACAAGATGACGGATAGAAAAGAAATTGCCACCACGCCCTTTGATGGTCAAAAACCCGGCACGTCAGGATTGCGCAAAAAAGTCAAGGTTTTTCAACAACCGCATTATTTAGAAAACTTCGTGCAAGCGATTTTTGACACGCAATCTGTATTAAACAACGGCTGTTTAGTCGTTGGTGGCGACGGGCGCTTTTATAATCGGGAAGCAATTCAAATTATTTTACGCATCGCCGCCGCCAATGGCGTGGCCACCGCATTAGTCGGGCGCGGCGGTATTTTATCCACGCCCGCCGTCTCGTGCGTCATTCGCAAATATCACGCACAGGGCGGCATCGTGTTGTCCGCCAGCCACAATCCCGGCGGCGCAGACGAAGATTTTGGCATTAAATTCAACGTCGCCTCGGGCGGCCCCGCGCCAGAAATCGTCACCGACGACATTTTCGTCCGCACCCGCAGCATTGACCGCTACTTCACCATCGCCGCCGCGCCGCTCGATCTTGACCTATTGGGCGAATACCAGCTCGGCGACATGAAGGTGCAAGTGATTGATTCGGTTGCAGATTATGCCGAACTCATGGCCAGCCTATTCAACTTTGACGCCATCCGCCAACTGTTTGAATCCGGCGCCTTTCGGATGCGTTTTGATGCCATGCACGCCGTCACCGGCCCCTATGCCGTTGAAATATTGGAAAATATCCTCGGCGCTGAACCCGGCACCGTCATCAATGGCATCCCGCTCGAAGACTTCGGCGGCGGTCATCCCGACCCCAACCTTGTCCACGCCCACGAGTTGGTGGCACTGGCACACGGCAGCGACGGCGTGGATTTTGCCGCCGCCTCCGACGGCGATGGCGACCGTAACATGATCTTGGGCAACGATTTTTTTGTCACACCCAGCGACAGCCTCGCCGTGTTAGCCGCCAACGCCCACCTCGTCCCCGGCTACCATCAAGGCATCGCTGGCATCGCCCGCTCGATGCCCACCAGCCAAGCCGCCGACCGCGTCGCCGCCGCACTTGGCGTTGATTGCTACGAAACCCCGACCGGTTGGAAATTTTTCGGCAACCTACTCGACGCCGGGCGCATCACACTTTGCGGCGAAGAAAGTTTCGGCACCGGCTCACATCATGTCCGCGAAAAAGATGGCTTATGGGCGGTCTTATTTTGGTTAAATCTATTAGCCATTAAACGCCAATCAGTTGGCGCCATTGTGCGTGAACATTGGCAACGGTTTGGGCGCAATTATTATACTCGCCATGATTATGAAGCCATTAACAGCACCGCCGCCGATGGGTTAATGCATCATTTACACACGCTATTACCCACATTACCACAGCGCGTTTTTGGCAATTACACCGTCGCCTATGCTGATGATTTTTGCTACGTTGATCCTATTGATGCCAGCATGTCTACCGGGCAAGGCATTCGGATTGGATTTACCGACGGCTCGCGCATTGTATTTCGTTTATCCGGCACTGGCACTGAAGGCGCGACATTGCGCATTTATATTGAACAATACGAACCAGATGCAACCCGCCATGAACGCCCAGTGCAAGACGCATTACAGCCGTTAATTACTATTGCGCGTGAATTAGCACAGATTGAAGCCCGCACCGAGCGCACGGCACCAACCGTCATTACTTAAAATCACCTGCTGTGCGACGGTTTCATTAACGGTACTGGGAATTATTCAATTCAATTGAAACGGCGTAGGATGCGGTGATAAACAAACCGTATCCTGCGAATTTATTTAACAATATTATCATGCGTGGATTTAATCAAATGCGCCGCTTATTATCAATTATCAAAGGGTATTTGCTGTTGATTGGCATATTGGCGCACGTCGGATTCATCACGGTTTGGCTATTACGCCCTGATGTGATTGATACCATTCGTACTCGCATGACGGCAAAGTTAATTGAACAGGTGCCAATGCTTGCCAGCGTATCCACCAATGCAATGACACTCATTACTTGGGAACAGGTGCGTCAACAATTACCAGCGTGGCAGCCACTACCGCTACTCATTACATCCAATCCACCCACGCCAAACACGGCGCGTATTGGCGACCGCACATTTGATTTATTAACTGACGCCGCGGCCGCATTACAACCGGATGATACGCTCGACATTGGCGCGGGCATTTATAATACACCGTTGGTTATTACCGCCGATAACGTGACCATTATTGGTCATGGGCACGTCATATTAGAACATGGCACCGCTGAAGGTAAAGGGAATATCCTGATTAAAGGGAACGGCGTTAAATTACGCAATATCGAATGCCGCTTGATTAGCGTACCAGATCGCAATGGCGCCTGTGTCCGTTTAGAAGGCGAAAACCTGTTTTTAGATCATGTTTATTTTCACGATGGCGAACAGGGATTATTAACTGGTGGGCTGCCGGGCTTTGTTCATATTCGTGACAGCCGCTTTGAACGCCTCGGCGCTGGTGGACTAGCCCACGCAGTGTATATGGGAAAAGAAGGCAAATTATTAATTGAAAAAAGCTGGTTTTTAGCGTCGAAAGATCAAGGACACGAAATAAAAAGTCGGGCACACATGACCACCATCAGTGACAGTTTAATTGCCTCGTTGAGTGGTGATGACAGCCGACTAATTGATATTTCTAATGGCGGTCAATTGGTCGTTGAGAATAGTATTTTGGCGCAGGGACCGAATTCCAGCAATGGCGACGCAATTGGATTTGCATTAGAAGGGTCAGCAGCGCCGGGTCAAGAAAATGTCATACTGCGCAATAACGTCATTTTACTTGAACGGCATGGCAATAATCGTTTGCTGCATCTTGGCAATGACCAAGTGCAAGTGACGGTGACAGATAATGTGATTGTGTCTGAACAACCGACCGGTTATGAAAGTGGTAATATGATCTTTAAAACTCGTGCTGAATTAGGGCTGCCACCTTATCCAGCATTGCCATTAGAACGTCAAACAAACCTGTAATGATTTGATTACTTCGCCCTACTTTTTACCGCGTTTTATAAATCAACACAGCCAATAGTCATTTCATCCAATAATTGGTCATGGCCAATGGTTTTTGCGTAACTGCATAATTGCTGTACATTGCCAAAGTATTGTGCCAGCAAGGCTGGATGCGCTTTGATACGTTGATAAAACGCTAACAACACCGATTGACTTTCGGCTTCAGCGATGTCACTTAGCGCATGAAAACTATTTTGATCGTGAATGCGATATTGGTACAAAGCTTGGTCAATTAACACTGGATGAGTATGAAAAAATGCCGTGAGGGCAAAATCCCAATCATGGCAATATCTCAAGTGTTTATACCCGCCGTTTTTAATAAATAAATCTTGAGTAAAGCAATGATTGCCCGTCGTGACAGTCAAGTTACTGCTTAAAAAGGCGTGTAATAAAGTCGGACGATTGTGTGCCGCCGAATACAAGTGTGCAATAGACTGTGCCATTTCTAATCCCGCATCGTTAGCAGCATCGTTTAATACTTCAACCATTGAAAAAACAAACGCATTGCGTTTATTCTGCATGATTGTTAATAAACGTTCTAAACGTTGCGGATGAAATACATCATCTTGATTAATGATTGTAATCACCGCAGAGCGGGATAATGCCACTCCCGTATTAATTGCCGCATGAGCGCCCTGATTATCCCGATACATCGAACGGGTGGGTAATTGCAGATGCGCTGCAATCCATTGGTCAATTAACACCTGCGACTCATCAGTTGAGCCGTCATTAATAATCACTAATTCACGCGGTAATACCGTTTGATTGACCAGTGAATCAAGTGCCGCCGTCAACCACGCACTGCCATTATACACTGGCAATACCACACTAATTTCGTTTTCGTTGATTAATTCGATGCGTGATTCAACCAGCGCAGGCGATGGTGCTTGCAATTGATTTAATACATCCCGCGTGATTTGCAAATAGCGGAATCCATAGCGCCGATCTGGTTCTAAATAGGTACCCTCGGCCCATTCATTCCACGCATTAATAAAACCAATGCGCTGTTCTGGTTGCGGAATCGCTAATGCACGTTGACAGGTGATGTTTAACCAACGGCGATACGCATCTGGCGTTGCATGAGCAAAGATGGTCGCACTACTCAAGCGCCGCGCCGTATTATCCCAATTGACCATTACACCTGGAAAGGTCACATAAGACTGCGATTCTTGTTGTACCAGTTTATTCTCGGCGTATTCAACACAACGTTGGTAATGATAAATGCGCCCATTAAAACTCTGATTTAATAGCTTACATTGCGCCGTGATTTCCACACTGCTGGTTTGATGCGGTGGGAATTCACTGGCCGCATCAAAACCAATTGAGGTTGGATCAATTCCTTCAAAACTTTGAATCGCAACCAGAAATAATTCTATTTGATGATGTTGGCGCATGAATTCACGCCAGCGTATTGCAGTTGCTGCCGGTGTTGGTAATAACTGCGGACGATACACTAATAACAGCGGGCGCTGACCAATACGAATATACCGCGAATCAATTAAAATTGGCGCAATGTCGGCAATGAACGCGAGATCATCTGACGGACAATGATTTTGCCCAATCAATACCGTTTCATCACCACCATCCCAGCGGCGCGTCCAGTTTTCATTTGCCCAACACAAGCAAAACGGCAAGTCAAGCGTCGGATCATTTAATACCTGTGTTAATGGGCGCTCTAATAACTTTTTGCCATCGAACCAATAGTAATAATAACAAAATCCATAAATACCATGCTTGCGTACTAAACGGATTTGTTCACGTTGAATCTCTTGAACACGCAGATCATAAAAACCGAGTGTATCTGGCAGACGCGGTTGGTAATGACCGTCGTATTGCGGCACGGCTTTAGCCACATTGGTCCATTCAGTGAAGCCCTTGCCCCACCAATGATCGTTTTCAGGAATAGGATGAAATTGCGGCAAATAAAACGCAATTAACCGTAATGGTAAGGTCGCAGCATCAAGGCAACAATCATCTTCAGGTATGTAATCATCGCCGTCGTGATGTTCTTCTGCCGTGCGTAATAACTGTTCATACAACTGGCTATGTGCTGTATTCGCAGTTGTTATTAGTTGTTTAGCACAGGCGGCGTAGCCTTGATTGGCGCCGAGTAACACATAATGCACCAATGGGTTCAAACCAGAATACGCGGCGTCAGGATAATGATTAAAATACCATTGACTATCAAATTGCTCACTGGGATTGCGCCCTTCAAATCCACCGTGTTCTAAATAATGGAGCAGTGGATTTATACCCGCTTTTTTTAATTCTTCGTCTTGTTCTAAATACCATGCTGAACGAAAAAACGGATTAGGATCGCAACCGGCAAACGCACCCCAGCGCACATAATGCACCAATGGATTAATGCTGTTTGCTAATTGTGTTCGGTAATTATCACTATACCAAACCGAATGAAACAACGGATGCGGATTGCGCTGTTCATTCGCCCCCCAACGCAAATAATGCACCAATGGATTTAAATCATGTGCAGCAAGCGCAGGATTAGGTTCTAAATACCAATCTGAATCAAACAATGGGTGCGGATCGCGTCCTTCAAAGCCGCCCCATAATAGATAATGCACCAATGGATTGAATCCAGCAGCGCGTAATGCTTCATCGCCATTCAAATAACGCACTGAATCAAATAATGGGTGGGGATTACGCCCTTCCCACGCCCCCCAACGTAAATAATGCACCAGTGGATTAAGTTGTGCATCACGCAATGCCGCGTCTTGTTCTAAATACCACGCAGAATCAAATAACGGATGCGGCGTATAGCCATTAAAACCGCCATCTTGTAGATAATGCTCTAATGGATTAATGCGTTGAGTGCGCAATAGTGGCAATTGTTCTAAATACCATTCACAATCAAATAACGGGTGCGGGTTGCGCCCTTCGTCTGCACCAGCGGTAATAAAATGTACTAAAGGATTAATGCCAGCGGCGGCTAAATCAGGACTGCGTTCTAAATACCACGATGAATCAAATACTGGATGTGGATCAAGATTTTCAATTGCACCGACGGTTAAATAATGTCGTAATAAATTGCAATTAGTTTCGGCCAATTCTGGGCGTTGTGTTAGATACCATTCTGGATCGAATAGCGGATGCGGTTGTCGCCCTTCAGCCGCACCAACTTGCAAATAATGAATTAATGGATTGCACTTTAACAAAGCAATATCAGGATAACGCTTTAAATACCACGCGGCATTAAATAATGGATGTGGGCTATAGCCAGCGGCCGCGCCGTGCGTGATATAATGCGCTAATGGCGATGTATTTTTCGAGTGTAAATCAATTGCCGCACTATTAAACTGTGCCTGATACCAATTGGCATCAAATAATGGGTGTGGACTACGACCTTCTTGCGCACCGTTGCATACATAATGAATTAACGCATGAGTTGCCACTGGCAAATCAGGAGCGTGTTCTAAATACCACTGCGTGTCAAATAATGGATGGGGATTCCGCCCTTCTGCCGCACCATTAAAAATAAAATGCAGTAAAGGATTGATGCCCAATACAGCAACATCGGCATTTTGTGTGAGATACCAATTGCCATCAAATAATGGGTGTGGTTGATAACCTAACTGCGCGCCGTATTCTAAATAATGTTGAATTGGTTGGCGATATGCGAGAGTGGTTTGAATTGTGACTTGTTGTAAATAATAACACGCATCAAATAATGGGTGGGGATTGTAATTGGCTTTAATGCCATGTTCTAAATAATGTGTTAATGGGTCAAGATCAGATACCGCGACTTCGGGATACTGCGTTAGATACCATTGCGAATCAAATAATGGGTGCGGCGTCTGACCATGATAACGCCCATCACACAAATAATAACTCAATGGATTTTCGTGATTATTGGCTAATAATGGTTGTTGTTGACAATACCACTGTAAATCAAATAACGGATGTGGTGAATAACCACTACCGGCGCCGTGAGTAATAAAATGCAGCAGCGGATTATGACCAAATTCGGTCTCATCAGAATAATGATGTAAATACCACACGCTGTCAAATAACCAATGCGGATCGCGTCGCTCTGAGCTGCCGTGCATTAAAAAGTGAAGTAACGGATTAATCCCGCTATGTGCAACATCAGGATAGCGCATTAAATACCAGATCGTATTAAATAAGGGATGCGGATTGCGACCTTCTGCTGCACCAGTGCTAATGAAATGCACCAACGGATTTAATCCCGCTGCTGCGACGTCCGGGTATTGCGTTAAATACCAGCGGGCATCAAATAACGGATGAGACGCCCGCCCTTCATGCGCACCAACAGCTAGAAAATGCACCAATGGATTAATGCCAGACGCAGCAATATCCGGGTATTGTGTCAAATACCAATGGCTATTAAACAACGGGTGAGGGTGACGTTTTTCAATAGCACCTTGTGCAATAAAATGTTGCAGCGGATTTAATCCTGATGCTGCGACATCGGGGTATTGATTTAGATACCAGGTGGTATTAAACAACGGGTGCGGGTCGCGGCCGGCAGCGGCGCCGTATTGCACATAATGCAGCAATGGATCCATTACTTTTTGCAATGAATCTGGTAATTGGGCCCGATACCAATCTGCTGCAAAGAGTGGATTAGGATTAAATCCACCGTGCGCACCGGTATTTAACCAATGTTCAATTGGACGCTTCCATGTGAATAAAACTTCGGGATAGGTTGCCGCGTACCAATGCGTATCAAATAAACCCGTTGCTAATAACTGTTGCATTTGTCGCTGCTGACGACGTATTTTATTTAAACGCAACCGCATTAACCAACTAACATACATGGGCAATTGTAATAACCGCCGCCAGCGGAGTGGTAAACGCTGTTCAAACGTGAATAATGCGCGAATAACCAACCACGCTTGACTATGCTGCAATTGCATTAACCAATTTAATAACTGGTGATGATGTTGGATGAAATATGTCAATTGATACTGCAATTGTGCAATAACGATAGTTTGATCGTCATTTAATTGCGTTGGTTGTGTTAATTGTTTAGCAAAGTTTTTAGAATCAACAACTTGCATAGCAGATTGCCGCTGGAGCGTTGATTGCAATGCCGCCGTCAATTCCTGTACTCGCTGTTGCCACGCGGGCAAAGTACGTTCCAATTGTTGTGCCTGCAACCGATAGCGCCGGTGGTCAATACGCAACAATGATAACTGTGTGTGCTGCTCACGTTCTTCCCGTGCCAGCCGAGCGTATTGGGTATCACGCTGTGCCAATAGCTGATTTTTTTCTGTTAATTCAAGCTGTTGAGCATGGCGTATTTGCTCGGCAGCAGCAAATTGTTGCTGTAAACTATCCAGTTGTTGTGATGCCGCAACTGTTTCATTAAAAAGACGAATTGCGCGTGATTCAGCATCCGATTGTTGTGTCACCGCGACATTGAGCCGTGCCTCAGCCTCAGCAATCCGCGCATCTGCCAACGCTGTCGCCGCAATTGCTCGCGTTTCCGCCTCACCCGCGAGCCGATGCGCCTCCCACGCGCTGTGTTGCGCGTCATCACGCGCCACCTCCTCCGCTCGCAGCACCGCTCCGAGGACGGCACTGGCGCGATCAAACTCAACCGCCACCGCGTCGAGTTCCGCATCAACTACTTGATTTTTAATGATTTTCTGCGCTGCTATCAGGGCAGCAAAAGTGCGTTTCACCCAGTCATTTAAATCGGAATGATCGGCAACAGCGGCCACAGTGAAATGATGATGCTGTAAATGTGGATTAAGAAAGGCGTCTATTTCCACTTCCGCCGTTGCTGACCAACGCGACCAGCGTAAATTTAATACATTCGTTAATTGCCGTACTGTGCCGCGCCAATCAAATAACAAATCATCATAATCTATTAACACTCGGGCTAAATGGCGACTAGCCCGCTCGGCATCTAATACATGACGTAACCAAATTAAATGCCCTTTAGGTAAAGCAAATCCATCCCGTTTGCGTAATGAAGCGGCAACAGCTAATGGATTACGCAACGGCAAAACAATTTTAATTGTAAAGCCATGTTGTGTTAATACTTGTTGCCAAAAAGGTAATAAACGACAAATGCGGGGGTCTTTTAAGACGATGAAGCGCTCATCACCAAATGCCGCAGTCAAAACGGTGCTGGCACGGGTTAAAAACGCGGCGGCGGTGGCTGATTGAAACCAATCAGGATTCAATTGCCGCCAATCGTCCCAACTGCTGCCGGCACTGGCTAATAACTCGTCATTAAATGCGGCGATGTCTTTTGATTCCCAAAACCCTGATTCATTATTATCTGCCACTGCTGGCATTAAATTAGTTGGCAAGGCTGCACCAAGAAGATTTAATACCCGCGCTACCGCTGATGTGCCACTACGGTGCATTCCTAGAATTAAAACAGCAGTGCGTTCTGGCATAATAGCGGGTAATAATTGAGAATGGACAGCAGTTGCTAATGGTGCATTAATAGCTGAATCATCATGCGATTGAGTCACGGCAAATATCTCAGGCTAATGAGTGGTCACATCGCCCGTTGTTAATAGCGGGCGCATGGCACAAAGCAGGCTTAAAAATACTTGCGGATTCTGTTGTTCTTCATTCGCAAGTAGGGCTTTAACATGTTCACGGCGCGTTGGTTTTTCAAAACATGCCGGGCAATTATCTGGCACAACGGGTAATTGTGCGTGTATTGCATAGGCGCGAGTTTGGCGTTCCCGACAATAGATTAACGGACGAATAATACGCACATCGCCATCGCTATTGACATAATGCGCTTTCATGGTGCGCAATTGTCCGCCGTGAAATAATGATAGCAATAAACTTTCGGCGAGATCGTCTAAATGCTGTGCTAATACCAACACATTATAATTCTGTTCACGGCACAGGCGATAAAGAATGCCGCGTTTCATCCGCGCACAATAAGCGCAGAATGAATCTCCAGCCATGTGTGTGAATGCTTGCTCCATAATTGGTTGCGATTCATAATGCCATTCAACATCAAAATCGCGGTAATGCTCAGGTAAATGAGAAGGATTAAATCCGGGGATTTGTGGGTCAATGGTCGCAGCAGCCAGCGTAAAAGGAATAGGTGCATGGCGTTGTAAATGTTTGAGAATATGCAGTAATGATAGCGAATCTTTACCACCAGAGACGCCGAGTAATAAACGGTCATGCGCCCGAATCATTTGATAATCGGCAATAGCTCGTCCAGCTTGACGCAACAATGATTTTGGCGGGGATTGTGGATGACGCGCCATTAGTTATTCACTCGATGCAGGCGTAGTGCTGGTATGATAGACATCATAATACAGTGGTGTTTGACCTTGAGTTTCACAAAATGAGACATATCTTAGAGGGCGGTGTTGTTCTAATTTAATTAAACAGAGGATAATTGCAAATGATTCATCAACTCCCCACTTTACCGTATGCAAAAGATGCACTTGCGCCCGTGATTTCGGCCGAAACTATTGATTATCACTATGGGAAGCATCATCAAACTTATGTGACTAATCTCAATAATTTGATTGGCGGTACTGAGTTTGAGCAATTAACATTGGAGGACATTATAAAAAAATCTAGCGGAGGTATATTCAATAATGCAGCGCAAGTGTGGAATCATACATTTTATTGGAATTGTTTAAGCCCGAATGGTGGTGGGACACCAACTGGTGCATTGGCAACAGCGATTGATACCAAGTTTGGTTCGTTCGCCGAATTCAAGCAGCAATTCACACAATCGGCAACAACTAATTTCGGCTCTGGCTGGACGTGGTTAGTTAAAACAGTGGACGGAGGCGTTGAAATAATGAATACTTCAAATGCCGCAACACCTTTAACAATAGACAAAATTCCATTGTTCACCATTGATGTATGGGAACACGCTTATTATATTGATTACCGCAATGCGCGGGCGAAATATCTTGACGCTATTTGGGATAAAATTAGTTGGGACTTTGTTGCTAGTCAATATGCGGCTGGGTAATCACTATTAGGCGCGGTACCCAATTATCGTGATAAAATAAGACAAGGTGCATTGCTTGGTTGTTAATGACCAAGCGGTGCATTGCACGTTTAATTCTGCAACAGTTTTTAATTAAAGAGGATAAACCTGCAGTTTAATCAGTACTTAATTAGGAAAAATTAAATGTACTTCAACCCGCCGATTTTGAGTACGCCCCATTGCACTGTCATTTGGCACTAATGGTTGAGTTTCACCCATACCTTCCGTATGTAAATGATCTGGTGAAATTCCCAGTTTTATTAACGCTTTTTTCACCGCCTCCGCTCGTTCTAATGACAAAATCTGGTTGCTTTCATTGTCACCAACATTATCTGTATGTCCTTGCAATAATACCCGTAATTCTGGCTGTTGCTGTAAAATCGTCGCCAATATTGCCAATACACCAGTAGATACAGTAGTCGGTAATGTCGCTTTACCTTGTGCAAATTTTAATTCGGTTTCACCGAGGTTGATTGTGACACTCTCTGGCGTTAATTGCGCCCGTAATTTGCCATAATTGCGCAGCATGGTTGACCAAGTTGTTTCAGATGCTTCTAGTTCAATCGTGCTTGTCAGTTTTTTCTCTAATTCTTGAATACGCTGGTGCGCCATCGCTAATTCATTAGACGAAATTTGCTGATTAGTGACTGTTTTGGACAGTGTTGTAGGCATGCAATCACTTTGATGTTCATCCATGAACAATACTACCAGCAACCCAATAATAACTGCTACCAGCGCCGTACTCAAAGCAATAACAGTATTTTTCCAATGTGTTTCAGACCAAGCAGTTGTCATGTTCGTGTCCTCAATGTTTAGATGATTGATTGACATCAGATAAATACCAAGATGTCACCGCTTGTCATATTTGTTAGATATGTAAAAAATATCTCTATTAGACGACAGTTTGTTATTATAATCTAAATGTTAAATTGACCACATCTTGAAATTAAGATGTTACCATAATCACATTAGACTATAACTCAGCTTACTTAGTTATTTATACAGCCTTAAACCTGCCAATGGAAACTTACAATGGATACATCAGCTAATGTTGTTATCACTCCTGATTTCAATACAATACCACAAACCGAAATAAAACCGACAACGACCGATATATTTGATACCAGAGTGCGCTTGCTCCATTTGACTGATTTACATTTATTTGCTGATGCGGATGTGCAATTACTTGGACAAAATACACGTCTGACATTTCATTCTGTATTAAATTGGGTGCAATGCCATCATTGGCCAGTGTCCGCAATATTATTAACTGGTGATCTTGTTCATGATGAAAACATTGCAACTTATCGTTATCTCGGTCAGTATTTAAAGCAGCTTGGCTGCCCATATTATTGTTTACCTGGTAATCATGACCGGGTTGATTTAGTTGCCGGACTATTGGATCCTTATCAACCGTCGCGCCTGCATATTATTGAATTGGAGTATTGGGATTTGATATTACTCGATTCAACTATTCCAAGTGAATCGAGCGGTTATCTCGCGCCTTCTAGTCTTGCACAATTAGAAGCTCATTTAATACATAATGAAAGGCGTCCCACATTGGTTGCATTGCATCATCATCCAATTGCATCAGGCAGTCAATGGTTAGATGCACTCATGGTTTATAATGGCAACGATTTACTTTCAATAATTGATCGTTATCCCCAAGTGCGTGTTGTCGTTTGGGGGCATACGCATCAGCAATTTGATGGTCAATGTGGTCATAGTATGTTGTTTTCTACACCGTCAACCTGTGTTCAATTCCTACCATATAGCCAAAATTTTGCACTAGACACACTCACACCCGGGTATCGTTGGATTGATTTATATTCAGACGGACAAGTGAAGAGTGGTGTCGAACGTATTCCTGCTTATCCTGATCCCGTGCAACTAGATTCATTAGGCTATTAAAAATAAAACTGGGAAACGAAACATTTTCTATTGCGTATCGCTGGGCGTTGTCTGTTGAAATAAATCATCAAATTCTTGGCTATCCAATAAACTTGATCCTGTTTGATCAGGAGTTATAATTGTGTGCGATGATAATGTTGAACTCTGGGTTGCCGATGATAAATTCCAACTCACCAATTGCGGGAAGGTGATAATTAGTGTTAATAATACAACTTGTATCCCTAAAAACGGTACTGCCCCCCAATAAATATCAATGGTGCGCACTTGCGATGGTGCAACCGAGCGCAAATAAAACAATGCAAAGCCAAATGGGGGGTGCATAAAACTGGTTTGCATGTTGACGCCAATTAAAACTCCGAACCAAACTAAATCAATGCCTAAACGTTCGGCAACGGGTGCTAATAATGGTAATACGATAAATGCTATTTCAAAAAAATCCAGAAAAAATGCTAATAAAAATACCAAAATATTGACGATAATTAAAAATCCTAATGTCCCGCCCGGCAAGTTAATTAATAAATGTTCTACCCAAAGATCACCATCAATCCCACGAAATGTTAACGTAAATAAACTTGAACCAACTAGAATAAATACGACAAAACTGGTAATAATTGCTGTTTTTGTCACTGCTGATTTGAGCATGGTGTAATTCAGACGGCGTTTGACTGTTGCTAATAACAACGCACCAACTGCGCCCATTGCTCCGCCCTCAGTTGGTGTTGCCCAGCCAATAAAAATTGTACCCAGCACTAAAAAGATTAATGCCAACGGCGGAATTAACGCAACGATGACGCGCATTAATAATGCACGGCCATGCAGTGTGCGCGCTGCCGCTGGCAATGGTGGTGCGGCGTCTGGATGCAATCGTGTGATTGCAAATACATACAGCGCATACAGTGCGGTTAATAATAATCCTGGAATTAACGCGCCGCGATACATGTCACCAACTGAACGTCCGAGAACGTCGGCCATGACTATTAACACTAATGACGGTGGAATGATTTGCGCGAGTGTCCCGCTGGCAACAATGACACCTGTTGCGAGGCGCGGTTGATATTGATAACGCAACATAATAGGTAAAGAAATCAATCCCATCGCAATCACTGAGGCGGCGACAACGCCAGTAGTGGCGGCTAATAATGCGCCAACCATAATAACAGCATACGCCAAGCCGCCGCGAATACTACCGAATAATTGCCCAATGGTGTCTAATAAATCTTCCGCCATGCCACTGCGTTCTAAAATCAATCCCATAAAAGTAAAGAATGGAATAGCGAGTAAAATCTCATTGCGCATGATGCCAAAGATGCGATCTGGCGCGGCTTGCAATAATGCTGGCGTTAATAAACCTAATTCAATGCCAATTAACCCAAATGTCACACCTACTGCGGCGAGTGAAAATGCGACTGGATAACCAATTAGTAAAAACAGCACCAAAGTGCTGAACATGATTGGCGCAAGATGGGCAACAAACCAGGCGTCCATGTTAATGATCACCAACAATCGGCGCGGCGGTTGATTTTACAATTGGTGATGGAGACTGCCCCATGAGTATAGCAATCCCTTTAATGATCTCGGCAATTCCTTGTGCAGCAAGAAAGATAAACCCCAATAGAATAGCGAGTTTCATAGGCCACCAGAGCAGCCCACCGGGATTCATTGATAGTTCGTGCTGTTGAAAAGAAATGAAAAAATAATCCCACGCATTGACAATGACCAAACCGCAGACCGGTAATAAAAAGAATAGGCTGCCAATTAAATCAACGATAATACGCCCGCGTGGTGGCAACGCAGTGTAAAGAATATCCACGCGCACATGCCCCTGTTGTTGTAATGTCCAGGGCGCGCAGAATAAAAAAATTAAGCCGAATGCAAACCATTGTGCTTCAATCATGGCATTTGACCCCCAGTCAAATAAATAACGCAGGGTTGCGGTCAATGCACTTAAGACTACGCAAAGCAAAACTAACCACACCGTCATTTGCCCGAGTATTTGATTAAAACGGTCAATTCGAGCGGCCATTTTTAATAGCATAGTTATTAAAATCCATCACAGGTTTAGGTTATTTTAATCACTTTTCCAGCACCGCTGATTCACTGGATATTTGAAACCGTGCCAGCGCCGCCAAACACCGATGTCGATGCGCATCTCCTTGATTACGCTCAATAATGACGCCCGGCAGCCGCAAACCATACACCCACTGTTGATCCGCCGCGTCCAGCACTTGACGACACAAGAGCGCGAGGCGTGTCTCAACATCCACCGCCGGCAAGTGCGCCCAATCCAACCACACACGCTGCGCCTGATCGCCACCAAATTGCTTCGTAATTAAACCTCGTTCCCGTGCTAATGCTTTCCAATCCAAATGACGCGGCGAATCACCCGCGCGATATGGCCGCGGCCCGACAAAATCGTCCGCCCCCACGCCATGATCGCCTTTCGCGTTATGATCTATTGAAAACATTTGCGCCGGACTTTTCGCATGTGCAGCGGGCGACGGATACACCAACCCAACCGCATCCGCCTGCACCAAACTCCACGCATGAAATAAACCGAGCGGGTAGCGGGTGCTGACCTCTATCTCGTTGATTGGTAAAGGGCCGCGCCGCTGGGTTGCCATCTGCATCACCACCTGCGCATGACTATCTGCAATTTTATCCACCACGTCAGAACTGCCGCGAATGCGCAAATCGTAACGCGTTCGACCACGCTCCGTGTCCAGTTGCACCACAAATCGCGCCATTTGTCCGCAAAACACCGGGGCGCCGGCCTGGGTCTGAATGCGCAATCCCAGTAAGTTATACCAGGTATGGTGCATACTCACGAGACTGATGCTAATCATCAAAAATGTGAGCAATAATCCTAGATTATTCTGATAGTTAAGTGCGCCTATCAGCGTCACGAACAGCAGCACCCCGTACCAGAACCCGACGGCAGTTGGCATGATATAAATATGCCGCGCTGCAATCTGGGCGCTGCCATGCGTGGTCAGCGGCGCTCGACGCAATAAGGTCGCAAATTTGGCATCAACTCGTTGTTTTAATGCGGTTTTCCACCTGGGAAATCGAATCGGCGCCCGCAATACGCTAAATAACTTATTCACGGCACAGGAATGGCGTCTAAAATAAATGCGGCATTAGCAGCATGACCGGCGGGGCTATCATCTTCGCCACTATGCAGACGATGTGGAACGCACACCGGTACAATTGCTTGCACGTCCTCTGGCAATAGATAACTGCGCCCATCAATCATTGCCCACGCCCGCGCTGCGCGTAATAAACCTAATCCCGCCCGCGGTGATAAACCATGTAAAAACCGATTATGAGTGCGAGTGAATTGCACAATCGCATAGCAATAGTCTATGACCGGCGGGGCAATATGAATCTGCTCAACCCGCTGTTGTAATGTGATTAAATCGGTTAATGTTAATGCGGGCGGTAAATTAGCAATTAAACGGCGGCGATCTTCACCCGCAAATAATATCTTTTCTTGCGCGGGAGACGGATAACCCAACTCAATTCGCATTAAAAACCGATCTAGTTGTGATTCGGGTAATGGAAAAGTGCCAACCTGATAACTGGGGTTTTGTGTGGCAATTACAAAAAACGGTTGCGGTAAAGGATGCGTTGTCCCTTCGATGGTAACTTGGCGCTCTTCCATTGCTTCCAATAATGCACTTTGTGCTTTTGGCGTTGCCCGGTTAATTTCATCAGCCAATACTAGCTGTGCAAAAATCGGCCCCGGGTGGAATTGAAACTGCTCATGGCTACGCTCATAAACCGACGCGCCGAGAATATCGGCCGGCAATAAATCGCTAGTAAATTGAATCCGTGAAAACTCTAATCCCAACAGCCGTGCCAATAATTGTGCTAATGTCGTTTTGCCAACGCCCGGCACATCTTCAATTAATAGATGACCGCGTGCTAATAAACAGGCTAATGCCCAGCGCAACTCACGCTCTTTCCCCAAAATAATATCATTAGCTGCCGCAAGAACGGTGGTTAAAAGACGAGCTGTATTGAAATCAGTCATGTTAGGTTGCTACCCTGACAGGTAATGTCAATCAAATGACGTTCGCTATTCAAATCAGGTACCATTAAACGATGGACTTGATAATGGGCGCCGGCGGTGTTTAATGCAGTTAATTCGACATCAGGACAGCGCCCTTTCAATGCCAGCAGGTGGGCATCAGTGGTGCAGAATGCGTGAGTCCATTGCCATAATGTCATTAAATCAGCGAGGGCGCGGGCGGTAATGGTATTAAACCGCTGCGATGGTTGATAGTGTTCAATACGGGTTTGCACTACCGCAACATTCCGCAAGTTTAATTCACTAATAACATGCCGCAAAAAGCGGGTTTTTTTACCTGCACTATCTAATAAAACCCATTGCAAAGTCGGTTGAGCAATTGCTAATGGAATGCCGGGTAAACCCGCACCGCTACCCAAATCTAATGCACATCCCGCGTGTAAATATGGTAATACCGCGAGACTGTCGAGTAAATGACGTGCCACCATGTCAAGCGGATCGCGTATTGCCGTTAAATTATAATGATGATTCCACTGCGCTAATACATCAAGATAATGCAATAGTGCGGTGATTTGCTCGCCGGTGAACACAATATTTAATTGTATTAAACCTTGTTCAAGGCGAGTGCGCTGCGCTATTTGCAATGGCGACATCATACTAAATGACGCTTATTCAATCACGCTGGAATTGGTCAATCATTACGCAATAACTACTATTCGTTAACATTGTCATGCTGAGTTGCAATCCAGTTCAACGCATTATCAATGCGCCGCAATGTCGCGTCTTTGCCGACTAATTGCAGGGTAATATCTATTCCCGGTGATGCGGCGCGGCCGACAATTGCCACCCGCAATGGCTGCGCGACCTTGCCCATTTTTAATCCTAATTCATCGGCGATGCGCGTAATGACATGATGCAATGACTCGGGTTGCCAATCATCTAATGCCATCAATTCAAATGCCGTGCGCAATCGTATTAACGGTTCACGCGCCACCGGCCGTAAATGTTGTTTAGCGGCATCGGCATCATAATAATCAAAATCACGATAACAAAAGGCGCTAATACTGGCGAGTTCTTTTAATGTTTTAGCCCGCGCCGCCTGTGCTGTTACCACGTCAACTAAATCCGGTCCCGTCGTCGGATCAATCTCAAGTTGCCCCAAATGTGGACTTAATAAACGCGCAATGCGTAACGGATCGGCATGTTGAATATAGTGTTGATTCAACCAATCCAATTTATCATAATTAAATGCAGCAGGTGATTTGTTCACCGTATTGATGTCAAATAGTTGAATCATTTCATCTAATGAAAATATTTCAGCATCGCCGTGTGACCAACCCAGCCGCACGAGATAATTCAACAGTGCTTCGGGTAAATACCCCTGGTCACGATATGCAATGACACTGACAGCCCCATGTCGTTTAGATAAACGGGTGCCATCATTGCCGAGAATCATTGGCACATGGGCATAACGCGGCGGTTCTTTACCCCAGGCTTTTAAGATGTTAATTTGCCGCGCTGCATTGCCAAGATGATCGTCCCCCCGAATGACATCGGTAATACACATGTCGGCATCATCCACTACGACCGTGAGATTATAAGTAGGTGAACCATCGGTGCGGCGAATAATTAAATCGTCCAATTCATTATTATTAAAAGCGACGCGGCCGCGAATCATGTCATCCACTACGACGTAGCCATCAATTGGATTAGAAAAGCGCACAACATGCGGTTCATCTGCGTCAATCTTTTGACCGCGACAATGACCATCATAACGCGGTTTTACTTTAGCGGCCATTTGCCGATCGCGCAAACGATCAAGCCGTTCTTTTGAACAATTGCACCGATATGCCAAGCCTTTATCAAGTAATTCATCAATCACCGCTTGATAACGATCAAAATGATGCGTTTGAAAAAATGGTCCTTCATCGTATTCCAAACCGAGCCACGCCATGCCTTCAAGAATGGCATTGACTGATTCAGCAGTTGACCGTTCTAAGTCGGTATCTTCAATACGCAGAATGAATTGACCGCCATGTTTGCGGGCAAATAGATAGGAAAATAATGCGGTGCGAGCGCCGCCAACGTGTAAATAACCAGTGGGGGAGGGAGCAAAACGGGTGCGAACAGACATGATGGCACACTACCTATGATAACAATCACAAATTGAGAATTGTAACAGATTGTTTTGCGATGGGTGATATGTAAAATATGCGGCGTAATAATTATTACGGCATGTTTATGCCATCACTTATCACAGTCAATATAATAGGTTGCCGGCATTTACCGCGAGTCATTCGTTTTGGCAGGCGTGTTTTTAATCGCTGCGCCAATGTGTTTATTTAGGCGGTGAGTGATCGCTCTAATGTTGCCAAACGGTCGGGAGTGCCAATATCCATCCAAATGCCGCGATGATGATAGCCACTTACTCGTTGCTGTGCCATTGCGGTAATTAATAACGGTGCTAATGGAAAGACGCCGGGCTGGCACTGTGCAAATAATTCGGGATGATAAACACCAATCCCGGCAAAGGTTAAAGCAGTCTGAATATGACGGTGGTCATTAACACGACCGTTGGTTAATATAAAATCGCCGTGTGGGTGGTGCGGTGGGTTATTGACTAAAACCAAATGCGCTAAATCAGTTTTAGCCAATGTGAGCATAGCATAATCAATGTCGCACCAAACATCACTATTCACAACCATAAATGGTGCTGTGCCTAATAACGGTAATGCGCGTAATATGCCGCCACCGGTTTCTAATGCAGTGCCTTCCCCTTCGTGTGAATAAACAATGCGGGCACCGAATCGACTGCCGTCACCTAATGCGTGTTCAATCTGCGCCCCGAGATGCGCATGATTAATAACTAATTCAATAAAACCGGCGGCAACGAGGCGTTCAATTTGATAAACGATGAGCGGTTTACCCGCAACACAAAGCAGTGGTTTAGGGGTGTGATCCGTTAATGGCTGCATTCGTTTGCCACGCCCGGCGGCTAGAATCATGGCGCGCATGATGGATTAGAATTAAGTAATTAGCCGCGCATCGAATCAAAAAATTCGTTATTCGTTTTTGTCGCCTTGAGTTTATCAAACAAAAATTCCATTGCGGCCAAATCATCCATTGAATGCAAAATTTTACGCAAAATCCACATTTTTTGTAACTCAGCTTGTGCCATTAATAATTCTTCGCGGCGGGTGCCCGAGCGGTTAATGTTAATTGCTGGGAAAATACGTTTTTCGGCAATGCGGCGGTCTAAATGAATTTCCATATTGCCAGTGCCTTTGAATTCTTCATAAATCACATCGTCCATGCGCGAGCCGGTATCAATTAACGCCGTTGCTAAAATCGTTAAACTACCGCCTTCTTCGACATTACGCGCCGCGCCAAAAAAGCGTTTAGGGCGCTGTAACGCATTAGCATCTACGCCGCCGGTTAATACCTTGCCTGACGCTGGTACGACGGTATTATAAGCGCGTGCTAATCGGGTAATTGAATCTAATAAAATGACGACATCGCGGTTGTGTTCAACCAAACGTTTGGCTTTTTCAATGACCATTTCAGCCACTTGAACATGCCGCGTGGCGGGTTCATCAAAGGTCGAGGAAATGACTTCACCTCGCACCGAACGCGCCATTTCGGTCACTTCTTCAGGGCGTTCATCAATTAACAAAACAATGAGATAGCAATCAGGGTGATTATGGGTAATAGATTGGGCGATGTTTTGCAACATCATGGTTTTGCCCGCTTTAGGCGGTGACACAATTAAACCACGTTGACCGCGGCCAATTGGCGCCACTAAATCAATTGTCCGAGCGGTAATATCTTCGGTACTGCCATTGCCTAATTCTAAAATCAATCGGCGCTGGGCAAATAATGGCGTAAAATTTTCAAATAAGATTTTATTTTTTGCATTCTCAGGGCGATCAAAGTTAATATCACTGACCTTGAGTAACGCAAAATAACGCTCGCCATCTTTCGGCGGGCGAATCTTCCCTGAAATCGTATCACCAGTGCGTAATGCAAAACGGCGGATTTGACTGGGAGACACATAAATATCATCCGGTCCAGCTAAATAAGACGCATCTGCTGATCGTAAAAACCCAAAACCGTCCTGTAAAATTTCTAATACGCCATCACCTAAAATATCCTCACCGCGTTTGGCTTGTGCTTTTAAGATTGCAAAAATCAAATCTTGTTTACGTGATCGACCAACGCCTTCAATTTCCATTGCTTGCGCCAAATCCACCAATGCGGGGACTGGCATTTTTTTTAATTCGGTGAGATTCATTCGCCAATGCTCACAATACGGCTAGATAAATCCAGCAACCCATCATTATTCAATGATGCAGCGGCTGGGATGTTTATGGTGAGAGGGGGGGGAGAAATGAAGCAATCGAACAATAGGTTGCCCTAATTTGTGGGCAACTCAATACGGATTCGATTGGAGGTATCTCGTCGTTAGT
>NZ_JABVCQ010000015.1 GCF_014145225.1 Thiospirillum jenense | reverse complement strand
ATAGCACTCACGCAGTGAATTCATATTAGCACCTGTGATTAGATTATTGGATGGTTTGGTGAGAGTGGCAATTATTACTGTCCGCCAAATTGCACTGATTATGATTCTCAAATAAACGTGCTATCAAACAGCATGACTACCATTTAATTTTAACGGCTATTTTGCACAATTTTATGACTTCACTGCATACACACGCCACAATAAATCAGGATGGTTGGTTAACGACGGCGATTCACCGCTTATCACCGAACTGTGACCAGCGCCCATTAGATACCGCAATTGATTTATTAGTCATTCACAATATCAGCTTGCCGCCGGGTGAATTTGGTGGTTATTGGATTGATGCGTTATTTTTGAATCAATTAGATGCCACCGCCCATCCATTTTTTATGACTATTGCCACATTGCGGGTATCGGCGCATGTCTTGATTCGGCGTGATGGTGAACTGATTCAATATGTGCCATTCAGTCAACGCGCTTGGCACGCGGGTGTTTCCAATTTTCAAGGACGCGAACGCTGTAATGATTATTCAGTTGGAATTGAATTAGAGGGGACGGACACCATTGCATTTACTGCGCCGCAATATCAAGCATTAGCGGATTGTACGCACTTGTTAAGTCAAGTTTATCCGGCAATCACAGTGGATCGTATTGTTGGCCACAGTGACATTGCGCCAGGGCGGAAGACTGATCCCGGTCCCTGTTTTGATTGGAAATATTACCGCGATTTATTAAAATAAGTAAATGATTTGCCGATTGTACATTACAAAGATTTAATGTACATTTGCGAATTGCGTTGGAAATTATATTGGGTTTTCTTGGCAATCGGTAATTCTGACAAGGGCGCCGGTATAAAGCCACGTTCTCGAAACCAATGCGCGGTTTGCGTGGTTAAAACAAATAACCGTGTTAATCCTTGTGAACGTGCCAGCGTTTCAATTTGCGCTAATAATCGGGCGCCCCGCCCCTGTGCGCGATAATCAGGATGCACGGCTAATGCAGCCAATTCTCCAATGCGTTCATCATAATACGGATAAAAAGCGGCGCAGGCGATAATAGTGTTTTCACATTGCGCGACGTGGAATTGATGAATAGCATGTTCTAATTGTTCATAAGAACGATGCACAACTATGCCTTGTTGTTCCAGCGGTGCTAATAACGCCAAAATACCCGCTACATCATCAGGTTGTGCCGGGCGTAATGCTTCAAAAGGTTCGCTAGATAAGAGCGTACCGGCGCCGTCGCGGGTGAAAAGTTCTTTTAATAACGCGCCATTTTGAGTGCGATCAATAAAATGAACCCGCCTAATGCCAGCACGACAAGCGGCCGCGCCGGCGCGTAATACTTGTGTCATTTCTTCAGTCAAGGCGGGCGTAGTGCTAATTAAATTTTCGACCTGGTCAAATAATAAAGTTGAAATACGCTGTCCGTCGGCGGTGCATAATCCTGGCGGATCAATTAAAAAGATCAGTTTGTCCGCGCCTAATCCGAGTGCAATAGAACGGGCGACGTCGGCGGCGGTTAAATTGAATATGTCACCAGTGGGTGCGTAGCCAAGTGGCGAAACTAATGCAATGGCGCCGGCGTCGAGGCGGGCATTTAATGCGTTGTGATCTATTCGCCGCACAACGCCCGTGTGTTGATAATCAACGCCATTGATAATGCCATAGGGGCGGGCAATAACGAAATTACCTGTTGCCACTGATAATCGAATACCCGCCATTGGGGTGTTCATTAACCCGAGTGATAATTGTGCTTCGATGTCAATTCGCACAGCGCCAATGGCGCTTTTAACACAGGGCAATGCCGCGGCATCGGTGACGCGCACTCCATTGACATAGTTCATTGCGATCTTGTGGACGGCAAGACAGTCGGCAATTTGCGGGCGGGCGCCGTGTACTAATACTAATTTAATGCCCAACCCGTGTAATAACGCGATGTCTTGTGCGAATTGCGTGAAGCTGCCGTCATTGAGTGTTTCACCGCCACAAGTAATCACAAAGGTTGCGCCCCGATGTTGATGAACATAGGGGGTAAATTGACGTAGCCAATGGACAACTGGATCAGTCACGGCGCGCATTATGTCAGTAAGTTATTAATGATGATGCGTGGGTTTTAGAGTGATATAAATCTGTGTGACCGAATGACACGGCGTACAGTTGTTTCGGATTGCATGATTGTTATCAATCTAAGTTGAGCGGTAATTCGAGCAGACAATCAAGGAGTCGTTCCTCCAGAGTCATTAATTGCGTTGGGGTGATTTTCAATAACCGCGCTTCGGGTGTGTTGTCTAATATCATTGCCGGTTGTGGTGGATAGCCAATCCCCAATTTTTGACACACTTGATCCATTAACCGCACCATGAGTAGCAATTGATTGTCTTCATCATAGTTGGGTGAATGATGATCGCGGACAATGGCGGCGTAGATCGCAGGTAATTCCCATTGGCATAGTAGGCGATACCCGATGTCGGCGTGTTTAATTGCCAAAACATCATCAATTATGCTGGTCTCTAAATCCGCTGGCACCAATCCTTGCGTGATGAATGTGTCTAATGTTTTGAGTAGAAACAAGCGGCCAATGTCGTGAAATAACCCGCATAAAAACGCCTCGTCAGGATTGACTTGGACATCAACATGTTGACTGAGCCATTGCGTTCCATTGGCGCTAATGTATGAATGTTGCCAGAGGCCGGGAAAGTAATTGGCAATGGTTTTATGCTTGGCTTTATGCGCCAGCATTTGCGCGGCTAACATGGCTAAAGTGCCGACGCGCCCCATGCCCAAACGTTGAACTGCGCCTAATAACGTTGTGACTTGTTTTAATCCACCGTAAAAGGCTGAATTGGCCGCTTTGAGTATCTGCCCGGCCAGTACTTGATCGCGCATAATTAAATCAGTGAATTGCTGCATGGTGATTTGTTTGGAATATTTCAAACGCTGCAATTCCAAAACCACTGAATTAAAAATGGGCAATTGTTTGTTATTTTTGTTGAACTCGGTTTCAATCAAATCAGACAGGTGCGCTACATTCACAACTTCTTTCTCACGAATAGCAGGCGATCACGTTGGATCATTAATAAGCGGTGCGGGATCGGCACTGGGACGCGGTTGATCGGGCGGGGCGGCGCTGGGTGTGACTGGCGTGGTTGGTGCGTCAGTCGGCTCAGGTGACGCGGGCGCCGCCGGGCGGGTGTCCAGCACCGACGGATGGCGCGGCAGTAAAACCAGCGGCGGATCAGACAGTTGCAACGATGGCGCGGTGGTGGCAGGCGGCGGCGGTGCTGGTTGATCGGGTGCGCCGTCAAGTTCCATCGTGCCATCATCCGTCGCAGTCGGTGGCCGCCGCCGATACCGTCCGTTCGGCCGCCGCCGCCGTGAACGCGCAGGTGACGTGTCCTCCTCGGCGGCGTCCAGCAGATCGGGGGTGTCATCGTCGGCATTAAACGCCGCTTCATCCTCCACTGCCCGCGCCGCCGGCCGCGCCACTTCCTCACGGTCACGGTCAACTGCGCCATCCGCCAACGCGACAGGTAACGCCGCCGCCGCATCATCCAGCGCGGGCGCTGTGACGGGTGCGGGTAACTCGGCTGCCACCTCGGGTTGCTCGTCACCACTCAACCGATCAACCGCTGTCGTCTCACCCTCACCGGGTAAACGCCGCGGCCGATTGCGGTTGCCGCGCCGTAAATTGCCACCCGGCCGCGGGGACCGCTCGCTACGGGGCCGCGCTGCTGGCACGGCGGGCGCATCATCACTGTCATCCCGCGCCGCCGCCGGGTCATTCCGCTGCTCGGCGGTGGCACGATTCGAGCGCACGGGTGGGGTGCGCGGGTAACGCGATGACGGCCCAGCAATCGGACGTTCCATTGGTGCGGCTGAATCACTCAACTCGTTGCCCGACGATGCCTGACCGGCGCCATTCCCGGTGGGCGGGGCAAAAAATGTTACCCACAGCCGTTTTAGCAAATTCTCCGTCCGCTGCTGACCGGTTTGATTGGCCGTGTTCAAGGTCGGGTGGGTGGGCGATTCTGCTTGATCGTCATCCGTCGCCCAGTGACCGGGATGATCGGGACGCTGCGGGGCGGTGGGGAGTGCCGCGAGCGGTTTGGGCGTGAACACCTCAGGGCGGCGCGGCGCGGGGGCGGCATTGGGCGTGGACGGATCGGCGGTGGTGAGCGGGTCAATGGTGGCGGCTAATTGATAACTGGCCACATCGCTACCCGATTTGGCGATCTCTTGGGTACGAATGCGTTCAATATGATAATCGGGTGTGTCAATCTGTTTATTTGGTAATAAGAGTATGTCCACCTGATAACGGCGTTCAATATCCACAATGGCGCGGCGTTTTTCATTTAATAAAAAGGTGGCAACGGTGACGGGTAAATGTGCCAAGATGCGCGCCGTGCTATCTTTCATTGCCTCTTCTTCGACAATGCGTAATACCGCCAGTGCTAATGATTCGACGCTGCGAATGGTGCCTTGACCACGACAGCGCGGGCAGACAATTTGGCTGCCTTCACCTAATGATGGGCGCAGCCGCTGGCGCGACATTTCTAATAAACCAAAGCGGGAAATGCGGGATAATTGCACTCGTGCGCGATCTTGTTTTAATGCGTCACGCAGGCGATTTTCTACTTCGCGTTGATTCTTGGCCGGCGTCATGTCAATAAAATCAATCACGAATAATCCGCCCAAATCCCGCAAGCGCAATTGCCGCGCAATTTCATCGGCCGCTTCTAAATTGGTGGTTAATGCCGTCTCTTCAATATCAGCGCCGCGAGTGGCACGAGCGGAATTGATGTCAATTGACGTCAAGGCTTCGGTGTGGTCAATCACCAATGAACCGCCGGAGGGCAGGCGCACTTCGCGTTGAAATACCGATTCAATTTGGCTTTCAATTTGATAGCGGGTAAAGAGCGGTACTTCATCTTCGTACAACCGCAGTTTTTTTAGATTTTGCGGCATCACCGAGCGCATAAACAGCCGCGCTTTTTCATACATCTCGGGATCATCTACCACGATTTCGCCAATATCGTTGCGCAAATGATCGCGGATGGAACGAATAATCACGTCGCTTTCTTGATAAATTAAAAACGGCGCCTTGCGCTCATCACCGGTGGATTTGATGGCATCCCACAATTGTTTGAGATAATCCAAATCCCATTGCAATTCTTCGATGTTTTTGCCAACGCCGGCGGTGCGGACAATTAACCCCATATCTTCGGGAATAGCTAATTGACTAAGTGCCTCGCGTAATTCGGTGCGGTCGGTGCCTTCAATACGGCGGGAGACGCCACCTGCGCGGGGGTTATTTGGCATTAAGACTAAATAGCGCCCAGCTAACGACACGAAAGTTGTTAATGCCGCGCCCTTCGTGCCGCGCTCTTCTTTATCAATTTGAACAATGACTTCTAATCCTTCGCGCACCAGGTCACGAATACTGATTTTATTCCCGGGTTTGACCTCAGCATCAAAATAACCGCGGGCGATTTCTTTTAAGGGTAAAAAGCCGTGCCGTTCACTGCCATAATCCACAAATGCGGCTTCTAAACTCGGTTCAACCCGCGTAATGATGCCTTTATAAATGTTGGCTTTTTTTTGTTCACGGCCGGGGGATTCAATGTCGAGGTTGTATAATTGTTGACCATCGACAATCGCAACACGCAATTCCTCGGGCTGGGTTGCGTTGATGAGCATTCTTTTCATTAGTGTGATCTCGTCACTCGGCGCGAGGGACAGGTGCGCAAGTGCCAACCGCCTGACACCACAGCGTCGGCGGTTGGGCGTGACGGCATCGTGGGTGAGTTGCAGCCTGTCGGTCACGCGCAATCATGGTGTGGGCACCACTCGCAGGATGTGCGCGACTGTGCCGTAATCCCGCGCCGTTCAATGCAGCGCGGCGTTGGTAATCGTTCCAGACTGGTTTGCAATCCATTATCCAAATCCAACACGGATTGGAAGCCACAAACACAGTGCCACCGTTGGGGAGCGGCCCACATGGCTAGGCGATGGTGGCGCAAAACTGGGGCAGAAAAATCGGGAATTGTCAGCCCGTAGGGTGGGGTGCTGGAAGGTATCGGTGTGTCCCCAATGGCATACATTGTGGACAGATCATATTATCAGTGTCTTATCCCTAACGCAATTGAACGCCCTGTAACCACCGTGACTGATGTTTCCCCCCCCCGCTCGTTCACCGCGCCCGTGACGGCTGCTAACTCCTCCCCCGCGCCAGCAGTTGCCATGATTCAAATCACCGCCGCTCACGCCGGCCAGCGCATTGATAATTATTTGTTAACCCATTTGAAAGGCGTGCCGCGCAGTTTGATTTATCGCATTTTGCGGCAAGGCGAGGTGCGGCTGAATAAACGCCGCGTCAAACCCAGTGATCGCCTGACCGCCGGCGATTGGTTGCGCATTCCACCGGTGCGCTGCGCCGCCGCCAATGATCCACCCACGCCCTCGGCTCGTTTGCAGGCGCTGCTGGACGCGGCGGTGCTGTACGAAGATGACCGCCTGCTGGTGCTGAATAAACCCGCCGGCTTGGCGGTACACGGCGGCAGCGGCATCAGTGCGGGTGTGATCGAAACGCTGCGGGTCATGCGTCCGCGCATCGAGTTGGAACTGGTGCATCGGTTGGATCGTGACACGTCCGGTTGTCTGCTGGTGAGCAAGCGCCGCAGTACGTTGCGCTGGTTGCACGAGCAGCTGCGCGACGGGCAGATGACCAAGCAGTATCAGGCGTTGTTACTCGGGCGGTTGCCGCAGGTGCAGACGCGGGTGACGGTGGCGTTGCGCAAAAATCAGTTGCGCAGTGGCGAGCGGGTGGTGACGGTTGACCCGCTGCACGGTAAGCCGGCGGAGACGCTGTTTGGTCAGCAGCAGGTGTGGGTTCAATCAACCAGTTCTGGGCAATCGCCGGGGCAGGTGACGCTGGCGCAGGTGACGCTGGCGACGGGGCGGACGCATCAAATCCGTGTTCATGCGGCGCATTTGGGCGCACCAGTGGCGGGGGATGAGAAGTACGGTGACGCGGCGGGTAATCAGCAGTTGCGGGCGCTGGGTTTGACGCGGCTGTTTTTGCACGCGGCGCTGGTGCGTTTTCAGCCGTCACCCGAGGCGGCGGCGGTGACGGTGACGGCGCCGTTGCCCGAGGCGCTGGCGGCGGTGCTGGCGCGGTTGGGGTGATAAGATACACGCAATTGGTTGATTAATTGGTTGTGTGACGCGGTTTGATTTGGAGTGTTTATTTATGGCAAAGATTATTAAATTCGACCTCCCGATTGACGGGATTAAAGCGAAGAATGTGGAAGAATTGCGCGAGCATTTTACGATTGAAATTCTTGCGCATTATCACAGTGGTTTATTGGCGAAATGGTTGGCGGTGCGCAAATTAGAAACGGAATTGACCGCGTTGCAAGCGTTGCAGGGTGCAAATGATTTTACGTTGTTGAAGGGCTTGTGTGCGGTGTTTGCAATTGAGATTACCGATGAAATTGCAATGGCGTTATTAAATGAAGCGCCGCAATTACACGGTTCGACGGTTAAAGCATTGCAAGCGCCGCCCGCCACAATGCACGTCACTGATCAAAGCGAAGTTGTGGATTTAACTGATTTCCTGCCGATTAAAGCGGATGAAGTCAAGTTGTTTGAACGCTGTTTAATTGGCATAGATCAGTGGACGTTGCCAATTGAGGGCACTTTGATTTTGCAAGCGTGTCAGGTGGTGGCGACGGTGAAGCGGCAGCATCGTTGGCTGGATTGTTATTCGGATTTGGGTAATGGCACGATTTTGGATAATAAGACTGGGTTGCAATGGATGCGCTGTGCATTGGGGCAGACGTGGGATGGGCAAACGTGTGTTGGTGAGGCTAAAGCATTTAATCAGAGTGATGCTCAAAAAGCCGCCGCTGATAGTCGCTATGCCGGGTATCACGATTGGCGTTTGCCAACAATTGATGAATTACAAACATTGATTGTTGCCGATAATAAACCCACTATTGATCATCGTGCTTTTCCGAATACGCCATCGTCGTGGTTTTGGTCCGGGTCTCCGAATGCCTACGACTCGAACGGCGCGTGGTACGTGTATTTCGACTATGGCTTCGCCGGCACCTACTATCGGAACGGCGGTAGCCACGTTCGCCTCGTCCGCGGCGGACAGTGATTATGATGATGTGAGCGTTTGAATGAAAAGCACTGATGTCATCAAACGGCTCGAATCCGAAGGTTGGCAACAAGTGGGTGGCAAAGGTGATCATCGGAAGTTCAAACACCAACACCACCCGCAGCATGTTGTTGTGCCGCATCCGCGCCAAGATATTTCAATAGGTACTTTGCGCAATATTTATCGTCAAGCCGGCTGGGATTGGAAGAGGTGAATATGTTTTTTCCAATTTATATTCATAAAGATGCAGACAGTGCTTACGGAATGACCTTTCCTGATTTCCCGGGGTGCTTCTCTGCCGCTGATCAATTCGCTGATATTCCGCGTATGGCACAAGAAGCGATTGAACTGTATTATGAAGGTGAGTCGGTTTCAATGCCGCCGCCATCCACACCTGAACAATGGATCGGAGATGAACGCTTTCAGGATGGTTATTGGATGTTGATAAACATCAACCTGTCACAAGTGGAATCAACCTCAATACAATTGGAAATCACATTACCAGAATCACTGGTACAAGAGATTGATCTGTATATTGCGGCGCATGGCAAAAGCCGTGCTGTTTTTTTAGCCCAAGCCGCCGAACGCGCAATGCGAGAGACGCGGCTAGGTTCTTAATTAACAACTGGCATTCCCGCGCTAACGGGAAACCAGAATAGGGCGCGGCTGCAATCATGCACCAAACCATTAACGTTAATTTGCCATGTAAAGACCAATTTTCGGCTGTTTTAATCACGCCTGTTTATCCTGAACAGATCGAGAGATCAATCACTGATCGTTCAGGTTAAATGGAAATTATTCCGTACTTTTTATTCAGAAGTCAATCCACATGTCAGACACACTCATCACGACGTTACGAGCGCACGTTGAATCCCACTATCCCATTTTATATTTACTCACCCACACCGACACGGACGCCGACGTATTGATCCGTGATCTCGCCGACGGCCGCAAGATATTAGAATGGAACATGGCGCGGGGCGTGGTGGATTTCGCCACCAAACGCCCGCTCTTGGCATGGTGCGATCTGGCAAGCGCGCTAGATAACCTGTTAGATCAAGACCTTAACCACCACATCGTCGTCATCCGCGACGCCCACCTCGGGCTGCGCGAGCAACCACTCGCCGTCGCCCGCCTCAAATTATTGGTCAATCGCATCCTCGCTGATGATGATAGCGCCGTCACCTTTTTTTTATTATCTTCACAAATCTTCATTCCACCAGAATTAGAAAAGTTCATCACTTTATTTGAATTACCGTTGCCCGATGAAAGCGCCATTCGCACGATTATCAGCGATTATGCTGACGCCTACGCGCAAGCCATGAATGAAGAAACGCTCGGCAAAATGGCATTAGCATTACAGGGATTAACGCGGTATGAAATTGGGCAGTTAATCAATCGCGGCTATCAACGCGACGGCAATATTGGATTAGAAGACCTCGATCTTGTCCTCGCGGAAAAGGCGCAGATTATTAAAAAAAGCGGCATATTAGAAATGCTTACCATTAAAGAACAGGGGAATGACATTGGTGGTTTAGCAAAACTCAAACAATGGTTACAGCAAAAAGCGCGCATTCTATCTGATTGGCCTGCCGCCCGCGCTTTTGGCGTTGAACCACCCAAAGGCGTCATGATTGTTGGAATGCCCGGCTGTGGCAAATCATTAACTGCCAAAGCCGCCGCCGCATTATTCAATTTACCATTACTCAAACTCGACATGGGATCATTAATGGGCAAGTACGTCGGTGAAAGTGAAGGCAATATGCGCCGCGCTATTCAAGTTGCCGAAGCCGTCAGCCCATGCGTTTTATGGGTAGATGAAGTGGAAAAAGCCTTTTTCGGGATTAGCAGTGGCCATGAAGGATCAGAGGTCGCCACCCGTTTATTTGGGTATTTCTTGACTTGGATGCAGGATAAAACCAAACAAGTGTTCGTCATTGCCACCGCGAATGACATTTCATCATTGCCGCCCGAATTATTGCGCAAAGGCCGCTTTGATGAAATCTTTTATGTTGATTTCCCCACTGAAGCCGAACGGATTGATATTTTCCGCTTACATTTACACCGCCGCAAGCAATTATCTGCCCAAATTCAATTAGAAGAATTGGCGAAAAAAACGTCGGGCTATTCGGGCGCTGACATTGAAGCAGTGGTTAAAGAAGCAATTGAACAAGCCTTTGTTGACAAGTGTGTCGCGCTTGATAATACACGCTTATTGCAGGTCATTAATCACACGCACCCACTGCGCGACGTGATGGCAAATAAAATTAAAAAGTTCGAGGAACGGTTCGCAGAAATGAAAATTAAACCGGCTTCTTGATTGCGTATTGACTAATTTGTCAACTCGCCACGATGCCTCACATGACAATTGCCGTTGCCGTTTTTTTATTCAGCCGCCCTATTATCCCAATGGAGTAATGCCATGAACCAGTTGCCCATTAAAGCGCCCACACTTGACATGACAGATGATGAACAGGTGCAACAGCATCAAGCCGATCAATTCGCAGTGCAGGTATTTGATGGCGAACACAACGCTATTCAAACTGGACGCTTAATCATCCGTTTTGTGGATTCCTATAGCCAACGGCACCATGAGCAATCATTAAATGATTGGCTCGTTGCTGAATTGCACCAATATCCAACGATTTGGCAAGATGATGCCGATTTAATAGCGACGGCGCATGAGATCATTATCAGTATCACCGTCGCCAATGAAGCAAAAACGGCATTGTATCGGCATGTAGATCAGGGTAAAAGTCGTGATAGTTGGATAGCCGAGCGGATTGAATCAGGTGCAAAACAGGCCGGCGTAGTGAAGGTTGGCGAATACGCGGCGGGAATTGATTGTGCATTAGCAGATGCGAATCATCAATTGAGCCAACGAGTGTTTAATCAAGATGGCGCGGTCAGCACCAATCCACATTTGCACGGTTTATTAGCGGAAAGTGATATTGCTAATCAATTCAATATCCGCGCCACCACCAGCGGTTCAACGATTCGCGCTGAAGTGTTGAATGAAACGGGTTGGAATTCCCACGACATCGTGTTGAAAGATGGTGCGGGTAACGTAATTGAAAACATTCAAATAAAATCCTATGCTGACACGAAACAACTCATTAAAAACCTGAAACATCACGATGGGTATCCCGATGGCACCACCATTGTGGTGCATGAAGATCAAGTCGCCCAAGTGCAACAGGAATTCCCTCATCGCAAAGTCACGAGTCAATTAGATGTTGATGATGTTTCGGTTGATATGCCCAGCCGTGCAGAATTAAAACAGTTGCAAGAAAATGCGCAATTGCGCGCTGAAATCCGCGAATATGACTGGAATGAAGTCAATCGTATTCAGGTTGCTAAACGCATTGGCACCCAAGCATTGGCGGGCGCGGCAATTGTTGCTGGAATGCAGGGAGCGCGTATTCTCGGGCGGCGGGTGTGGAATGCAATTATGGGTCAAGACAACCCGCCCTTGAATGAAGACATGCGGGAGTTTTTTACCAGTTCAATTAAAAGCAGTGCGCATGTTGGTGTGCAAGTTGCGGTGTCTGGTGCGGTTGTAGTGGCAGTTAAAAATGGTTTATTAGGCAAGCTATTACGCAGCACGCCTGCCGGCCGTATTGCGAATAGCGTTTATATTGGAATGGAAAATGCAAAACTGTTGTATCAATATGCGAAAGGTGAATTGAGTGGCGCTGAAACGCTCGATGCAATGGCAAATGTCAGTTGCAGTGCGCTTGCTGGGTTAATGGGCGCGGGCTTTGGTGCAATTAAAGGTGCGGCATTCGGCACGGTATTGGGTCCAATTGGCAGCGTATTAGGTGGTTTAATTGGCGGCGTGGTGGGCGGTATAGCGGGCAGCAGCATTGGTGAATTGGTTTATGCCGGCGGCAAATCAATCGTTAAGACCGCCGCTCATGTATTAACCGGTATTGCACAAGGAATTAAACACGTCGCCAGCGGTATAGCGCGGGTATTCAATCCAGCGCGCTGGTTTGCATAAAATAATGAAATAAAACCAATTGCCAAAAAAATTATTCAAGCGTGATGCAGTTGGAAAAACGGTCGCGCACCTCAACATTGATTGGTAAAGCAGTGCGCTGAATGAACTGTCTCCTATCCAATCAATTCAACTTTCATCATCATTCATCCCTGCGTGACTTACGATTCTCCAATCATTTCAACCAGTTAGGAATTAAACATGACTCAAGCATTTGATCTTATCGTCCTCGGCGGCGGCAGCGGCGGACTGGCAGTCGCCGAACGTGCCGTGCAATACGGGCAGCGCGTCGCCATCGTCGAACCCAGCAAATTGGGCGGCACTTGCGTCAATTTGGGCTGCGTGCCGAAAAAAATTATGTGGTTTGCCGCGAACTTAGCCGAAGACGTGCGCCACGCCCGCGCCAGCGGCGTTCAAGCCGACCTCGACGGCGTGGAGTGGGCGACGCTGGTGGCGGGGCGCGACCGCGTCATCGCCGGCATCAATGGCTATTGGGATCAATACGCAATTGATTTAGGCGTCACGCGCATTAATGGTTATGGGCAATTGAGTGCGCCGGGCGTGGTGCAAGTGAATAATGAACAATACCGCGCCGCGCACGTTGTCATTACCACCGGCAGCCGCCCAATTGTACCGCCGGTGCCGGGCGCTGAATTAGGCATCACCTCCGACGGCTTTTTTGCATTAAAACAGCAACCAATGAACGTGGCAATTGTCGGGGCGGGTTATATTGGAATTGAATTGGCGGGCGTATTACAGGCGCTCGGTTCAAAAGTGACGATGGTAGCATTAGAAAACCGCGTATTAGAAACCTTTGATCCGTTAATTAGCGACACCTTGACGCATAATTTAGAACATGCCGGCGTACAATTACATTTGCCGTTTGCCGTGAGTGCATTAGAACGCCGCTCGGATGGATTGGCAGTATTGAGTAAAGACGGGCAAGTGTTAACTGGATTTGATACGATTATCTGGGCAATTGGTCGCACCCCGAATACGCGGGAATTGAATTTAGCCAGCGTTGGTATTGAATTAGAACGCAATGGTGTTATTCCAACTGATTTATTCCAAAATACTACCGTTGCGGGATTATATGCGATTGGTGATGTCACCGGCCGCGCTCCATTAACGCCGGTCGCTATTGCCGCCGGGCGACGATTAGCGGATCGGTTATTTAATCAACAACCCGAGCGGCGGTTGGATTATGACAACATCCCAACCGTTGTATTTGCCCATCCACCAGTCGGTAGTGTTGGAATGACTGAAGCGGCCGCACGCGCAAAATGGCCGAATGAAGTGCGGATTTATCAAACCCAATTTGAACCATTGCGTTATGCGTTGCGTGGCAATGGCCCGCGCACGGCGATGAAATTAGTCTGCGTCGGCGCGAATGAAAAAATCGTCGGGATTCATTTGGTCGGGGATGGCGTGGATGAAATGTTACAGGGCTTTGCGGTTGCAGTGAAAATGGGCGCGACTAAAGCCGATTTTGATAATACGGTGGCAATTCATCCGGTCAGCGCGGAGGAATTAGTGACATTAAAAACGGCGGAATAAAACGGCGGGGCGGTGTCACTGTCATTTAATGATGAGTTGCTCGCTGTATCATTCACTGTTGGGTTGGTTTAACCAACCTAACCTACTCAAGCGGAGGAAATGATGATTCATTGGCAAATTGATAATGTGAAATGTGACGGTTGTGCAAATCGTATTCGTCATGCGCTATCCGCATTGCCGGGTGTGAATGATGTCACGGTGAATGTGGCGCAGCATGAAGTGTGTTTTGCAGCGAATGAAAACCAATTGGCGCAGATTGAGGCGGAATTATTGCGATTGGGTTATCCGCGCAGCGGGCAGGTGAATGGTTTTGCGGCAATTAAAGCGGATGTCGTGTCGGTTGTATCGTGCGCAATTGGGCGAATGCAATCTTAATTTAACTGGTGCGCAAAATGGTATTTGAGTGTTTGATTGTAAAACAACAGTCGTTCCCATGCGCGAGTATGGGAGCGATCAATTAACTCCATTGGAACTCATCTATTGGTGTCATGTCTGCCGTGAAATTGACCGCTTCATAAATCGCTTCCACTGCCGCCTGCCAATCAATGCTTGATAAATGTAACGTCGCGCCGGCGGTGAATGATTGGAATAACCAACCCGCCGTTTGGCGTTGAAATAGATCAATTAACTGCCGTTGCGAATCAATTAAAACGTATTCTTGCAAGCTCTCCAACTGCCGATAATGCGCAAACTTCACACCGCGATCATAGGCGTCGGTTGACGGCGATAAGACTTCAATAATGACAAGTGGCTGTTGTTTAATATAGGGCTGCTGTGCATCTGCGGCCGTGCAGGTCACAAATACATCAGGATAAAAAAAACAATTGGTTGCTTCGACGCGCAGTTTCATATCGGCAATATAAGCACGGCAGCCACTCCCGCGTAAATGTGTGCGTATTAAACTGAATACGTTACCAGCAATAGTGACATGCGCATCACTCGCGCCCGCCATTGAAAATACCTCGCCATCTAAGTATTCATGTTTAATTGCTGAAGCGTCCTCAGTACATAAATATTCTTCAACCGACATAAACGGAATGGCAGCAGTCGTAGTCATCAGCTTACTCCAATCAATTTGGTGGTTGTTATTTGAGTGAATAGCATTGTTTTAATGATCGTTCCCACGCTGGCGCGTGGGAATGCGCTCTTAACCTGAAAAATTAACCAGTTAACATCCGAAGTGCGTAACTCCTGAATGATATGGAAGCCGTATTAAAAGATTTTTTCGGCTGAATTGAGATGGCAGTCATGCTGCCAGGTTGATTTTTCAAATGCCACCAGAGCAAGACTAGACCTGACATTAATAAAAGTAGGCTATTGGGTTCAGGTACAGTTGATGACCGATTTTCGGGTATTGTCATACTCGCCAGGGGAAGACTGAATTCAATCACATCATTGGCACAGGTCATTGCCCAATGAACGCCAAGCGTCTCACCTAATAAGTCTGTACCCATTAAATCAACAGAAAAGCGCAGCGCATTTTTACTATTACCGTTAATGACTGTAGTCACGGGCGCCCATGTCGCGGTCACGGTATTAACGGGCGTGGCAGAGTTGGGTTTGACCGCTACTGCTTGATTATGCCGATAAATGCCGCTGCTCATAAAATCTTCGGCGGTTAAAATATAGGAATAATCGTTGCTTTGATAACCGTTATTTGTTGATGTTGGCAATTCCACAAGGGTTGCAGTGCCGCCCGTGCTACTCCAACGATTATCCAAAGTCAGCGCATGTGTCCATTGCGTTGTTCCAGATTGTTTTAAGCTATCTGTGCTGTATCTATTTGCCTCTGTCCCGGTAGGGTCCCAACCACCTATTGATAAAAACAAATCCCCGGCGCCAATGCCAGGGCGTTGGTTATTAATCGATTTTGTCAGGTTAGTGTAGCTACCTAAACCCGTTGTCATAAAATCAGTCACAATATCAATTTGCAATTGCGTATCAGTCAGGGTGACTAATGCACCGGTAATATCAAACCAATTTGTTTGATTACTAGCGGCAATGACATCGGTATAGCCGTTAGGTGCCGCCCCTTGATAATTATCAACATAAGACGTTGTTATTGGGAGCGCATATGCAGTAACTGCGCACAACCACAGGCTACCAATAAATAATGGTGTATAAAATGTGCGTCTGTTCATGTGATTTTCCACCATGTATGCAATTTTAACGTTTTCTCTGGGTGCAACTTTTATAATAGCAGACCCGGTGCTACACATCACAGAATTGTTAATGCCGTGTTGCTGTATCACATTAGTACTTATATTGCTATAGGAGTCATTCACTCCGGCGCCCAAACATTTCCCGCACTGCATCCGCAATTGTGCCTTTTGGTATTAAACGCATTTTATTATCGAACGCATAAAGACCAAACCATTCCTCTGGGTCGCCATCAAATTGTATTTGCGGATCATCGGGCGCATCATCTCCCCCTAGAGCAGGCAAATGAACCGATCACAGTTGAATTAAATTGGTCAAATAGTTGGGTGCGTGATTGCAACTTTAATAATTATGATAACATGCAGCTTGAAAACAATATACGGATTGAGCTGATTTATTACGGTCTGCTAAACAATGCTATTTGTGTAGCGGACTTGGATAGACTCAAACGTCATCTTTTATCGAATGAACATTGGGGTTATTGGGTGGAGTCTGATGCCGTTATAGCGCTTATCAATCATTTGCAAGCAACAGCAAGGTAGTTTGGGTTGCGTCCTTTAATAACCCAACAGTCAATTAGCCTCAGATTTGAGGGCGAAGTCTTGTTATGCCTCAAGACTTATCGTGTAATCGAGCAAGGGCAATGTGATAGATTTCATTTCGATCACGTTTTCCTACGGCAATGACCGTTACCATAATCGTCTGATCTTCGACTGAATAAACCAATCGGTATCCGAGTTGACGAAGTTTAATCTTGTATATGTTCTTGGCACCGGATAGTGCAGCAGATGGTACATGTGGATTATCGAGTCGTTCTTTAAGTTTCTTTTTGAACTGGTCTTTGACGGTATGGCCGAGCTTCTCCCATTCCTTGAGGGCAGATTGTTTGAATTCCAGTTTATAAGTCATCGAGCGTAACCCTGATTGCAGGTTCGCTCATTCGCGCCTTCACCAGTTCCAATAGTTCTACATCGTCAAGCAACTCCATCATTGCTTCATAGGCTGCGGCGGGTACACAATAAAAAGCAGGTTCATTTTGGTTCAGCACCGCAATAGGCATCCCATTGCCGCTTGATACGACTTTCATTGGATTTGCTTTGAATTCGGAAATGCTGGCTGCAACTTCTGTCAGTATTGGATGTGTCATCTTTTTATTACCATCTCATAAGCCAATAAAACCAAATTGTAGGTCTTTTATTAGGTCTCGTAAAGACCATAACAAGGCGCGGGTTTGGTTGCCGCTTGTGGCAACCCAACAATTAACAATCAACTAAAACTGGAGGGGGTTCTGAATAGAAAAAGTGTCAAGTCCCGCATAATTACCAACTGAATCTGGCGCTTGACCAGATTATTAGGTCGAGGTATCCATTTTCATGGTATACGAATGGGACGAAAATAAAGCGGCAATGAACTTATCGAAGCATAACGTTTCTTTTGAAGAAGCTAAAACAGTTTTCGATGACCCGTTGTATGTGGATTTCTATGATCCAGACCATTCCTGTGAGGAACACCGTTTTATCCTCCTGGGTCAATCGGCACAAGGGCGATTGTTGTTTATTTCTTATATGGAACGCAGCCACTCCATTCGTTTAATCAGCGCAAGAGAAGCAACGCCATCGGAGCGTAGAGCATATGAACAAAATTGAAGCAGAAGACGAATTACGGTCAGAGTACGACGTACAAAGTTTACAAGTCCGTAAGTTAGGCCCAAAACGCAAAATTTTTTGCGATACAGTTCGCTTAGAACCTGATGTGATTGCCGCGTTTCCAACTGCCGAAACCGTAAACGAAGCTCTGCGTTATCTTATTGAAATTGCTGAACATTCGGCAAGCCTCACTCAGCGTTCCAGCGGACTCCGCTAAATAGACTTGTTCTAACACTTATAAAACAAGGAGTTAGCAACGCTAAAATCTCCACATTTCTGTGGATGTGGCAAAAATAAAATCTTATAAATCAGCGTGATACTGCTCACGCCGTCAAAACAACTCTAATGAAAAAAAACAGCGGCGGTTAAATTGCCGCTTGTGGCAACCCGACAATTAGCAATCAACTAAAACCGGATGAGTTTCCGACGTGTGAGCCGTCATCTTTGGTGAATAAAGTACTTAACTTTACTTGTACAAATCAAATAGAAGTGATGCTGTTTTGACGATTTTTTAGGTTGATTTTTATCTCAACTTTGTGGTCGCATTCTTATTTACAATTACCGCCGCGCCAGCTCCCCACTCGCTCATCGCCCCCACTCGCTCGCCGCGCCCGCCCTGAATTGCCGAAAATTACCCCGCCCCCGCTAAAATCCAGCATAATTACCACTGACTGCCCTGCGTGACAGCCGCAGCGCCGCATTATTTTGGTCACGCCCCCGCACTTCAAAGGATTCCAACGCATGAGCCACTCTTCTCTGACCCCCGAATTGACAACCCTGCTCGACGCCCGCAGTGCCGACCCGTTCGCGCACCTCGGGCGTCACAATCACGGCAACGCGCTCGTGATTCGGGCGCTGCTGCCACATGCCGAGAGCGTGACCATCGTTGAGGGCAATCACGCCATGACGCGGGTGGGTGACACGGCGCTGTTTGAATGGCACGGCAAAGCGGCAGATGTCCCAGCGCGTTATCGCCTGATTTGGCGCGACGATGCCCATCACGAACACATCACGCACGATCCCTACTGTTTCCCGTCACAATTGCCGGATTTCGACCTGCATCTGTTTGGTGAAGGCAAACATTGGCACGCCTACCGCCTGCTCGGGGCGCGGGTGCATGAGACCGACGACGTGGCGGGCGTGTTATTCGCCGTCTGGGCACCGAATGCCGAGCGCGTCAGCGTGGTGGGCGATTTCAACCGCTGGGACGGGCGCTGTCACCCAATGCGGGTTCACGGTAATGGCGTGTGGGAAATCTTCATTCCTGACTTGGCCCCGGGCGGGCTGTACAAATACGAAGTCCGCTCGCGCCACGGCGCTATTTTATTAAAAACCGATCCCTACGGGCGGCAGTTTGAATTGCGCCCCAACACCGCCGCGATTGTCGAGCCACCGTCCAGTTTCACTTGGAGTGATGCCGACGTGACCTGGCGGCAAGCCCGCGCTGAACATGATTGGCTGCATACGCCCATGTCCATTTACGAAGTGCATCTTGGTTCATGGCGGCGCGGTTACGAAGGCGAGTTGCTCAATTACCGCGAGCTGGCGCGGCAACTGGTCAGCTACGCGCAGGAAATGGGCTTCACCCACTTGGAACTGATGCCGATCACCGAGCATCCGTTTGATTTGTCGTGGGGGTATCAGGCGACCGGCTACTACGCCCCGACCAGCCGCTTTGGCACGCCCGACGATTTCCGCTGGTTTGTGGACTACTGCCACGCGCACGACATCGGCGTCATCCTCGACTGGGTACCAGCGCATTTTCCGAAAGATGCCCACGCGCTGGCGCGGTTTGATGGCACGGCGTTGTACGAACACGAAGACCCGCGCTTGGGTGAGCATTTAGATTGGTCAACGCTGATTTTTAATTTCGGCCGCAACGAGGTGAAAAACTTCCTCATCTCCAGCGCGTTGTTTTGGTTAGAAGAATTCCACGTTGACGGGCTGCGCGTGGACGCGGTGGCGTCAATGCTGTACCTCGATTACTCGCGCACCGACTGGTTGCCGAATCGCTACGGCGGGCGGGAGAATCTCGAAGCGATTGATTTCATGCGCGAATTGAACGCGATCACGCACGATCAGGTACCGGGGACGCTCATCATGGCGGAAGAGTCCACCTCGTGGCCACAAGTCACGCGCCCGACGTATTTAGGCGGACTGGGCTTTGATCTGAAGTGGAACATGGGCTGGATGAACGACACGCTGCGTTACATGAGCGAAGACCCGATTCACCGCCAATATCACCAAGACATGCTCACCTTTAGCATGTTGTACGCCTTTACCGAGAATTTCCTGCTGCCGTTTTCCCACGACGAGGTCACGCACGGCAAGCACTCGCTGCTCTACCGGATGCCCGGTGACGAGTGGCAACGCTTTGCCAACCTGCGCCTGCTCTACACTTACATGTTCACGCATCCGGGCAAAAAACTGCTGTTTCAGGGCTGCGAGTTCGGGCAGGGTGACGAGTGGGACAGCACCAAAGTGCTGGATTGGTATGTACTGGAATACCCGCTGCATCGCGGCATCAAGCAACTGGTGCAGCAACTCAATCACCTGTATTGCAGCACAACCGCGCTGTACGATCAGGATTTTGACTGGCAAGGTTTCGAGTGGATTGACTGCCACGACGCGCAGAATTCCGTGTTGATCTACCAACGCCGCGCCCGTCCGTCCGCCGACGGCAGCACCACCCCACCCGTGATCGTCGCGCTCAATTTCACGCCCGTCCCGCGTCTGGACTACCGCATCGGCTTACCCAGCGGCGGCTACTACCGCGAACTGTTCAACTCTGACGCGGCGGCGTTCGGTGGCAGCGATGTCGGCAATGGCAGCGCCCCGCGTCACACCGAAGCAGTGGCGTGGATGGGACGCCCCGACTCACTCGTGGTCAATTTACCACCGCTGGCCGGCATCCTGTTACAACTTGACACCAGCGGCTGTAGCGAAAGCGCAACAACGGCTGGTCTGAATTCATCTAACGATACCGATTCAGGAAATTAAGCAATGGTCAGAAAAGTGTCTCCCCGTAAACCGCCGCGCCCAGCGGTCAAGTCATCGGTGACAACGGCGCTTGCTACCGAGGACGTGACTGACACCGCACCACCAGCGGCGGTGACATCGTCACCCGCCCCGGCGGCCGCGCCAGTTGAACAGGTCGTGGCAGTGGCTGAGGTCACGCCGCCGGCCGCGCAGGCGGTTGCGACGGAGGCGGTTGAAACAGCGGCCGTCGCAGCGGATGTGACTGCGGCCGCGCCGTCAAGCGATGCGCCACCCGCTGCTGGCGCGGTGACAGCGGCGAATTTGGAATTGACGCCGCCGGTTATTGATGATCACGCCGCGCCGCTGGTCATTGATGAGCCGCCCGCGCCGGCGGCTGATTCATTACCCGAAATCAATTCACCAAAATCCAAATCGCAGCAGAAATCTAAACCGACATTTGAATTAGCGGCTGAACCAGAACCCGAGCAGTTTTTCATTCCGCCCGAGCCAGTTTCATTAGAAACACCACCCGAACCAGCCGCGCAACCCCCGCTGCATTTCCACGCCCAGCGCCCGAGTTTATTTATTGTGCATATCACGCCGGAAATGGCGCCGGTGGCCAAAGTCGGTGGATTAGCGGACGTGGTATTCGGCTTGAGTCGGGAATTGGCCATTCGCGGCAATCACGTCGAAGTGATTCTGCCCAAATATGACACGCTGCGTTATGACCACATTTTTGAAATGCACCGCGTCTATGATGATTTATGGGTGCCGTGGTACGAAGGCGCAGTTCATTGCACCGTCTTTTTCGGTTTTGTCCACGGCCGCAAATGCTTTTTTATTGAACCGCACTCCCAAGATAATTTCTTCAATCGCGGCAGTGTGTATGGGTTTAATGATGATGTTTTACGCTACGCCTTCTTCTCGCGGGCGGCAATTGAATTCCTGTGGAAAGCCGGCAAACATCCCGACATCATTCACTGTCATGATTGGCAAACCGCGCTGGTGCCGGTGTTTTTATACGAGTTTTATCAACGCCTCGGCATGATGCACCCGCGAATCTGTTTAACCATTCATAATTTCAAACATCAGGGCGTCACCGGTGCCGAATTATTACGCGCCAGCGGTTTGCATCAACCCGAACGGTTTTTTGATTACAACCGGATGCGCGATAATCACCATCCCAACGCGCTGAATTTATTAAAGGCCGGCATTGTTTATTCCAATTTCATTACCACTGTTTCGCCGCGTCATGCATTTGAAGCCAAAGAACAGGGGCAGGGTTTTGGATTAGAACCGACACTGCACACCCATCAAACCAAATACGGTGGCGTGGTCAACGGTATTGATTATGATGTGTGGAATCCCGAAGTAGATTTACAAATCCCAGCGCGCTATGGCGTCAGCAATATTGATGCTAAATACGATAATAAACGGGCATTGCGGCAGCGGTTCATGCTGGCCGATAATGAAAAACCCATCGTCGCGTTCATTGGCCGACTGGATCCGCAAAAGGGTTTAGAACTCGTCCGCCATGCCATTTTTTATTCACTCGAACACGGCGCCCAATTCGTATTATTAGGCGCCAGCCCCGATCACGCCATTAACAATGACTTCTGGGGCTTAAAACGGATGCTCAATGACAGCCCTGATTGTCATGTCGAAATTGGCTTTGATGATGATTTAGCGCATTTAATTTATGCCGGCTCAGATATGATGCTGGTACCCAGTCGCTTTGAACCCTGCGGATTGACGCAGTTAATTGCCTTGCGCTACGGCACCATTCCCGTCGTGCGCAGCATTGGTGGATTAGCCGACACGGTTTATGATAAAGATCATTCCGACCGGCCATTACACGAGCGCAATGGCTATCGCTTTGATAATTATGATGCCCTGGGCTTGGAATCCGCCCTCGGTCGCGCTATTGCGTGTTATTACGAATACCCGGATCATTTCCGCCATTTAATTGAAAACGCCATGCGTGCTGACTTCTCCTGGAATCGTCCTGGTGAAGATTACTTGAACATTTATGACTTCATTCGTGACCGATGAAAATCTATAATTTATTCCCGTTATTAGCGGGCGACTTCTCACGTTGGCCACCGCATTTAGACCGCGCTGCGGCAATGGGATTTGATTGGGTATTTGTCAATCCGATTCAACAACTGGGGCGGTCTGGTAGCCTCTATTCCATTGCCGATTATTTGGCGATCAATCCCACATTTGTAACGCCGAATAGCGATTTAACGCCCGACGATCAAGTCCGCGCCGTCGCCGCGCAAGCGCAGTCATTAGGATTGGGTTTAATCACAGATTTAGTCATTAATCACTGTGCGATTGATAGCCCGTTAGTCACCAAACATCCCGAATGGTTCGTATTAAAACATGGGCAGCCAACTCACCCGTTTTGTGTTGAGCAAGATGGCAGTAAAGTGATTTGGGAAGATTTAGCCCAATTCGACCATCGTAAATCGCCAGCGCGTCCCAAGTTATTAGACTATTGCGCCGCTGTCATTGAACATCTAATTAGTCTAGGCTTTCGTGGATTTCGCTGTGATGCCGCCTATCAAATTCCCGCCGAATTTTGGCGTGAGTTAATTGCCCTGAGTCGTGCTAATCATCCTGATTTAATTTTTATTGCCGAAACGCTGGGCTGCTCTCCCAAACAAATGCGCACCACCGCGGCTGCGGGATTTGATGCCATTTATAATAGCGCCAAGTGGTGGGATTTCGATGGCGAATGGTTATTAGATCAATACGCCCTGACGCGCACCCTCGCCGGTTCGATTGCCTTCCCCGAAAGCCATGACACTGACCGCTTATTAAATGAAACGTACGGCAATGTCAATGCACTGCGGCAGCGGTATCTATTCACCGCATTATTCTCTAGTCATGTGATGATGACTATGGGCTTTGAATACGGGGCGCGGCGGCGGCTGCATGTCGTTAATACCCGCCCTGAGGATTGGGAAGCACCGAATTGTGATTTAACTGATTTTATTACCCACATCAACGGTATTAAAGATCGCTATCCCGTATTATCCAGCGAAGCACCGATTGAGCGATTAGAGCATCCGCATAACCCGGCAATTTTAATTCTGCGCAAGTGTTTGCCGAAAAGCAAAGCTGAGGCCTTGTTAATTATTAACAAGGATCCGTGGAATGAACAGCACTTTTATACCGAAGATTTATATCGACTCATCCGCGCCACCTCATTGTTAATTGATGTATCGCCCGACTGGCCAATGGATTATTTACCCACGCCATTTAATTTCACACTCGGTCCGGGCATGGCGCGGGTTTTAGTCAACGATGCGTCATTAGCAAAGTAACACTCATTCCCCATCATACTGAATACGCAATAGATATTTGCGGTAATGACGCAGCTCGCTGATAGATTCCCGAATATCAGCGAGCGCCAAATGTTGATTGGCTTTCTTAAACCCCGCCGCAATTGTTGGCGCCCAAGATTTTGCCAAGATTTTAATACTACTGACATCCAAATTGCGGTAATGCACAAAGGCTTCTAATTCAGGCATCCAGCGCGCTAAAAACCGCCGATCTTGACAAATACTATTGCCACACAACGGCGCTCGTTGTGGATTGCAGTATTGCATGATGAAGTCCAATAGCACCCGTTCCGCCTGTTGTTCATTATAAGTGCTGGTGCGCACTCGTGCTAATAATCCCGATTGTTGATGATGCGTTTTATTCCACTCATCCATCGCGGCGAGGCAAGTATCGGATTGATGAATGGCAATCACCGGCCCCTCAGCTAATACATCTAATTGATTGGTTGTAATGATAACGGCAGCTTCTAAAATCCGATCTGTGAATGGGTTTAATCCCGTCATTTCTAAATCCATCCATACCCAGGTATCGTCTTTATTAATCATTGGTATTCCATATTTTGTTAATTAAAACATTGCCGCCAACGGGGTTTCACTGGCGCGATTATCTCAACGATTATGCCACGCCGCGCATTATCTAAACAGCAAGCGCGGCGTATTAACGCAGCCCACGAACGGCGGCAGCAATTAGAAGCACCGTCAATCAACGCAATGGCCACTGATGATCTCACCCCACAGCGCGGTCAAGTTATTGTGCGTTATGGTGCTGAATGCGCGGTCATGGCCATCAATCAACAATTGTACCATTGCACCAGCCGCCAACATTTAGGTCATTTAGTGTGCGGTGATGAAGTCATTTGGCAGCCGACGGGTAATAATAGCGGTGTCATTACCGCGCTGCTGCCGCGTCATACGGTATTAAGTCGCCCGGATTATAGCGGGCGTGATAAACCATTAGCCGCCAATGTCACGTTAATGGTCATTGTGATTGCACCTGAACCGCTTCCGTCGAACAGTTTAATAGATCAATATTTAATTGCAGCGGAATTGATTGGCGTAGCGACGTTAATTGTCTGTAATAAAATAGATTTATTAACCACAGCGGCGGCCACTGAGTTCATTTCTCAATTTGATTATTATCCTGCTATTGGTTATGCGCTATTACCCATGAGTGCGGTGCCGGGCGCTGAATTGACAATGCTCATGGCGCACTTGCAATCACAGACCGCAATATTCGTCGGGCAATCCGGCGTTGGTAAATCCTCGTTAATTGCGGCGTTATTACCCGATCAAGCGGTGCAAATTGGTCAGTTATCAGCGGCAACTGGATTGGGACGGCATACTACATCCGCCGCAACCTATTATTATTTGCCAACTGGTGGTGGCTTGATTGATTCGCCCGGGGTGCGCAGTTTTCGTTTAAAGCATTTAACTTTGAATGAATTAGAACGCGGGTTTCGTGAATTCGCGCCGTATTTGCAGCAGTGCCGTTTTAATGATTGTCAGCATCGCAGCGAACCCGGCTGTGCAATTAACGCCGCCGTCACCGCGGGTCAAATCAATCCCCAGCGCTTAAGCAGTTTTCATTCATTAGTGAATCAGTATTGCACCGGGTAATACCGTAGGATGCGGTGCGCTTGCGAACCGCATTATTTGTCACCATATTGAATCGAATGATGAAGTTCATGCTTCACCGCCGCCGCAATCGTGCGCTGGCTAATTGCACTATCAGCGCCCCTCTTGTTGTTTATATTAGGGTCATTTTATGCAAAACTTTTTAGAACTTATCCGAAGTTGTTTAACCGATGTCCGTGAAATCATGCCCTGGGATTTAGAAGAGCGGTTGCAAATCAATCCCAATATTTTATTGCTCGATGTGCGCGAGCCGCCCGAGTTTGCCGCTATGCACATTCCTAATTCTATTAACGTGCCGCGGGGTATTTTAGAATCAGCTTGTGAATGGGATTATGAAGAAACGCTACCAGAATTAGTCACGGCCCGCGAGCGCGAAGTGGTGGTGATTTGTCGCTCGGGACATCGCAGTATTCTCGCCGCGCATTCATTACAGGTGTTGGGGTATACCGATGTCGTGTCATTAAAAACTGGCGTGCGCGGTTGGAAAGATTATGAACAACCGTTAATAGATGGCAACGAACAGGCGGTTGATTTGGATAGGGCAGATGAGTATTTTACGCCGCAACTGCGCCCTGAACAGCGCCGTCCAAGTTGAAAACAGCTAACCGAAATTCAATGTCGTGACAGGAGTGTCCAGATTCTCGTGAATTGATTTTCAAACAGGTTTTCATTCCCACGCTGGCGCGTGGGAACGATCAACGTGGTGAGTTAATAAACGTTATGGATGTCAGAACCGTTATTTTAACGTTGGCAATTAGCTCGTTTGTTTTCGGTTTTTTGCTCATTATTTTTCAACATCAAAAAGAGAATTTAGATTCGCAGGTCATCCGCTATTGGATTATTGCAAAATTTCTACAGGGCGCCGGCTCGCTGTTACTCTACCTTAATCTGCCCGCAGAGGTTTTATTTTTAATTGCCGAGACGCTTATTATCATTGGGTGTGCGTATGAAAGCTGGGCAATATTTTACATCACGGATAAATCTGTTAATCAGCAAACACAATGGCTAGTGAGCCTAGTTATTGTGGTTATTTGCTTGTCAACGCTTAATCTAAACTTGACGCATCAAGCATCAATTTTGTTTCTGATTCACACGACTTTTTATGCGTTGCCAGGCTGGGCATTGTTACGCAACTCAGCCAGATCATTATTGCAGTCGGTGTTAGGATTTAGTTATTGGATATTAGCATTGCTATTTGGTGGGCGCGGTATTTGCCTGGCGTTTATGCCAGATCATTCTTACGTTGTTTGGCAACAGGTGTGTGAGTATGGCTTACCATTAGCGGTATTTTGCATTGTGTTGATGAGTGGTTTTAGTATGCTGTTATTGGCAAATGAAAAGAGTTATCGTGAATTACACGCGATGCAGAATACGTTAAAAAAGAGTGAAGAAGAATTAAAAAAAGCAAATAAACAACTGGCGGCATTGAGTAATACGGACGGTTTGACGGGGATTGCAAACCGCCGCTACTTTGATGAACGGTTCGCATTGGAATACAAACGCCTATCCCGACAACATGCCGAACTGTCCTTAGTTTTATTAGACATCGACTATTTCAAGAATTTTAATGATCATTATGGACATTTGGCGGGCGATGCGTGTTTAATGCGTGTTGCAAATACCATCACCATCTGTTTGAATCGCCCATCTGATTTGGCGGCGCGCTATGGCGGTGAAGAATTCGCCTGTGTTTTGCCAGAAACGGATCGAATCGGGGCAATGAACTTGGCAGAAAAAATTCGGATTGCTATTGAACAACTCGGTATTGAACATTCGGGATCGAGTATTGCCCAATGGGTGACGGTGAGTGTAGGCGTGGCAACTATTCGTTGTGATGGACACGATCACGCCCCCCGCGAGTTATTGGCACAGGCGGATCGTGCGTTATATGCCGCTAAAATGGCGGGGCGTAATCGCGTGGTAATTGATTCAGTGGAATAAACAAGACGGCCATGTTAATTAACCTTATTGCGAAACCACGAATCAATTATTGCTTCCACTATGTTAATTAAAACAACGGTAAAAATCCCATGATCGCATTACTTGATTACGGCGCTGGCAACGTGCGCAGTGTCCGCAACGCCGTCGCCCAACTCGGTTGTCAATTGACCGACATCACCGCACCCGAGGACATTTTGCGCGCCGAACGCATCATTTTCCCCGGCGTTGGTGCATTTGGCAGCGCGATGGCGCGGTTACAACAGCTCGGTTACATCGAACCACTGCGCGAGTATTTGGCCGCCGACCGCCCGTTTTTGGGCATTTGCATCGGGTTGCAATCGCTGTTTGAAGGCAGCGACGAAGCGCCCGGCGTGGCGGGACTGGGCATCATTCCCGGGCAAGTGCGCCGCCTCGACCCGCATTCGTTGTCCGTACCACACATGGGCTGGAACGGTATCCGCTTGACGCGCACCAGTCGCTGGTTAGCAACAGAAAAATCCGCCAAGTTGTATTTTGTCCACTCTTACGCCGCCCGCCGTACCGCCAGCAACTGCGACTGGGTGTTGGCAGAAACCGACTACGGTCAGCCGTTTATCAGCGCCGTGCAACGCGGGCAGGTGCGCGCCGTGCAATTTCACCCCGAAAAAAGCGGCGCGGTTGGCTTGGAAATTCTGCGGCGATTTTTGACCGGACGCGGGCAGATGACGCGGCGCGATCAGATGATTTACGCCCCGGTTGCCAGCGCGACGCATTTGGCCAAACGCATCATCGCGTGTTTGGACGTGCGCAACAACGATCAGGGCGATCTGGTCGTGACCAAAGGCGATCAATACGACGTGCGCGAGGCCGGCGAGGTGCGCAATTTGGGTAAACCAATTGAATTGGCGCGGCGCTATTATGAAGAAGGCGCAGATGAAATCACCTTTTTGAATATCACCGCGTTTCGGGATTCGCCATTAGCCGATCAACCGATGTTAGAAGTCTTACGCCGCACCTCTGAACAGGTGTTTGTGCCATTAACTATTGGCGGCGGGATTCGCGCCTTTACCGATCAAGACGGGCGGTTTTATTCGGCATTAGAGGTCGCGGCTGAATACTTCCGCTCTGGGGCTGATAAGATTTCTATTGGTTCGGATGCGGTGTACGCGGCGGAAGAATATTTAAACCGCGGTAATAAAGATGGCAGCAGTGCAATTGAACAGATCGCGGCGGTGTATGGCAATCAAGCGGTGGTGATTTCAATTGACCCGCGCCGGGTTTATGTTGCCTCACCCGATGAAACGACGCATACCTGTATTCCCACCACTGAACCGGGTCCGAATGGCGAAACCTATTGCTGGTTTCAATGCACGGTGCGCGGCGGGCGTGAAGGGCGGGATTTAGATGTCGTGCAATTAGCGCGGGTGTGTGAAGAGCTGGGCGCGGGTGAATTATTAATTAACTCAATTGACCGCGACGGCAGCAAACAAGGGTTTGATTTGGAGTTAATTGCCTTGATCCGCGACGCCGTGACTATTCCGGTCATTGCCTCCAGCGGCGCGGGTTGTCCGGCACATTTCACCCAGTTATTTACCGCGATCAATACAGTTGAAGCGGCGCTGGCTGCCGGTATTTTTCACCGCCACGAAGTGCCAATTGCCGCTGTCAAAACCGAATTGCGGCACTGCGGAATTGAAACGCGCTAATTGATTGGGGCATTCCCGCGAGCGATGCGGTTTATTCGCCGACCGCATCCTACGGCACTCGCGTCATCGGCATCATGTCAATATCACACGCCCCACCGACCGTCACCCGCTGCTGGCGCGGCGAGTCGGTGCAACTGCGCCCGCGAGTTTGAATGCGGCAGGTCAGCGCCAGCGGTTTGCCAGCGGTCAACCAACTGGGTGTGGTGCGATAGCGCCCGATCTCGTCAAATTGACAACTGGTTGACACGCCGTAGGGGGTGCAACGCCGCGCCGCGCCACCGCTACTCAATTCCACCTTGCGCTCGTCTAACACAAACCCCGGGTAACGATCTATCAACTGGATGCGGTCATTGCCGCCCGCGTCGGTGGTAGTGCGCGCCTCCCGAAAGCGGTAGCCGCCGCTGACTGCCGTGTCAACGTGAACCCGCAGGTTGGCAATCAGCGCAAAATTGCCGCCGCGTTCCGCCACCGCGCCGGTGATGTATTCCAACCGCCGCTCGGTGGGAAAGCATTTGCCCATCGCCGGCGGGTGGTAATAATGCCGCAGCGCGGTCAGATCATCCAGGTCATTGCCGGGGAACAGTTCCAACAACTCCGCCGAACTGCCGTACAGAATTTTCTCAGCTGCACCAACGGTTTGCGTGTACATCGCCTGCAAGCGCTGCGGGGCGGGTTGCTCGGCCAAATCGGTACGCAAATAACACGAGGTCAGGCCGGAAATCTGCGTCAAATACGCATCCCAAATGTTGTACTGCCTCGGATTGGACGTAACGCCTTGAAAATCACCAGGAAATTGGCAGCCTTGCCGTGAACTGCACTGCCCGACAGCGCGGTTGCGAATAGACAACACAATCACGTTACGCTCACACGCCCCGTAGGCATTGCAGCCGCGCCCCAAATGTCCTTCGTACAACGCGGTGCGCAGGGTGTAATCTAAATGTTTCGCTCGCGCCACTGTGGTTTTTTCCCACTGCCCGGCATGATTGGCAATAAAGCGATCCCACGCCGTCGCCAACGCCGCCCGCCGTCCGACCAGATGACGATTGACCTGCGCACACTCGGGGCTGTTGTGAAAAGTCCGCACGATGGCATCGAGGCGACTGGTGGCAGCGCGAGCAGCGCGATCTGGATCACCGCGGCCGGGCGGATCGAATGACGGCGGGCGCTCCAGTACAGACAGGTCACGGATGCGCAGGACGTGTGTTGGTTGGGCGCTACAGTGGTGATTAGTCACCTGTCGCGTTTTGCGCTCGGCAAGAGCGCGTTGGAAGCGCGCAGTTGCAGCGGGCGTGGCCTCGTCGGGATTGACGACGATTTCAAAGCCGACGTAGGGCGCACCGCTGTCGTCGGTCAACGCCTGTCCGTTGCGTACCACAAGGCAGGGAATAACTGACGTGCCTTGTGGTAAAGAACCGACAGCCGCGCCGACGCCGTGCGGGGTGAGCGCGTAATAAGACATGCGCGCTGGGCCGTTGAATTGATACAGAGTCATCACCGGCGCGGCGGGAATTAAGGTCGCCGCTTGGGCGGTGGTGATTAATCCAATTGCATTTAATCCCATCCAAACCAATACCAATAGCCTCACCAATAACCGATTATGCGCAACCATATTTTAATTCACTCAATTAGCAGACACACGCTGACGCTGGATCAAATTGATTAAAATACGGCAGCAACAGGTTTTCCATCGTATAAAAGCCTTGTTTTTTATCAATCAGATTAGTGACGGCAAAGAGGACGCCGTTACCAAAGGCTTCGCGGGTAATTGATTCGTGGGTCAAACGCACGGTTTGATAGGGGAAGCCAAATAAGATTTCGTGCCGTCCAACAATTCCGCCCGCTCGCACCGTTTTAATCAACTCTGGATCAATATCCAAATTATGCGCGATGATCTTAGCGGTGCCAGACACTTCTTTCTTATCTTTGAAATGTTCCTCGATGATTTCAATATCGGTATAGGGCGCAATTTGTTTTAACACTTTGGCGGCAATAATCAAAAAGTTAATGCCGATGGTGATATTGGGCGACCACAGAATGCGCGTTAATTCGGCCAATTGTTTGATTAACGCAATCTGCTCATCAGAATAAGACGAGATCGCCGTGACAATAGCTACATTCCGCTTGGCGGCCTCGTGACCGTAAAACTCAATTCCATCTACTGCGGAAAAATCAATGATGGCATCAACGGGTTTTTCGTCTAATAACCGCGCTGCCGTCCATTCATTTTTAGAAAAAATCAGTCCCGGTTCATCCGAATCAACACCTAAAAACTCCGGAACTGAGCGATGTTGCAACGTGTTTGATTTACGAATCACCCAAGCAAGATGCACACTTTTATTTAATAACAACACCGACGCAACGGCTTTGCCGGTTCTACCAAATCCAAATAAACCTACTTTCATCAGAGCGTCTCCTCATGCGACGCCAACTGCCAGTCAATTGAATTAATACTGACCAGTCCCCGCAATTATTCAGGGTTCAGTTGACGACGGTTGCACAGCATTCACGCGCAGCAGGGCGACCGTGATATTGTCAATTCCACCGCGCTTACAAGCTAATGTGACTAATGTTTCGACGGCGGTGTCTAATTGACCATGCGCGGCGGCTAATACATTTTGAATCTCGGTATGCGGTAGCATCCCAGTTAATCCATCGGTGCAAAACAAATACAGATCACCAGCGATTAATTGCGTAATCGCGGTCGTTGCTTTAATATGCGCGGTTGATCCCAATGCACGAGTTAATACATTATCAGTGATGCCGTATTCCCGCGCTTCGGCTAAACTAGGAAAGAACCCTTGATCTACGACCTCTTGAATAAACGAATGGTCTTTAGTCAATTGTTCTAATTGCCCGCCACGCAAGCGATAGAGCCGTGAATCACCGACATGTCCATACACCAACCAATCATCGCCCACATAGCCCATGACAATGGTGGTGCCCATGCCGGCGTATTGGGTTTGTTCTGTTGCCAATTTAATAATGGCACCATTCGCTTCATCAACCGCGGTTTCGGTTAATAATTGCGCCGGACGCGGTTCATCACACGGCGGCAGACGGCGAATAAACCGCTCACCAATCATATCAACCGCCATGCGACTTGCGACTTCGCCAGCGCTGGCGCCACCAACACCATCGGCAACAATAATGAGGCGGCTATCGGGATGAACGGCGACGGCATCTTCATTACTCGACCGTACCATTCCACGATGAGTGCGCCAGGCAAATTCCAGCGCCGGTTGTGCGATCTCAGCCAAGGTGTCACGCTCTCTTAAATGAAAACGAACAAGGGGTTAATTGCACCGCACACTGTGATTAATGTGCGCTGACTTGTGATTGATCTAACATTTTTGTTAATTGTTTTGGCTCAACAAAACCGGGGATCAATTCGCCACTATCTAATACCAGAGCTGGGGTGCCGCGAATATTCAACTGCTCACCCAATTCCATTTGTTGTTGAATTGGATTATCGCAGGTTTTATTCGGTACGGTTTCGCCATTTTTAGCGGCGGTCATGGCCGCTTTACGATCATCTGCGCACCAGACTGACACCGCTTTATCATAAGACGGCGTATTGATGCCGCTGCGCGGAAAGAACAGGTAATTAACGCTGATGCCGGCAGCATTATAATCGCCAATCTTTTGATGCAATTTGCGGCAATACCCGCAATCAATATCAGTAAAAACCGTCACGGTATGTTTCGGTTTATCCGCATTAAATTGAATCATTTTATCGCTGCCAAGCGCAGCTACTGCCACTCGCCGCGCCGCGGCTCGCGCCGTTTCAGTAATATCTTTGCGGGTGGTTAAATCAATAATGGCGCCATCAATTAGATACCGCCCATCATCAGTCATAAAGATCACCTGTGAACCGACATTCACTTGAAATAAGTTTTTAATTGGGCTGGGTTGAATAGCAGTGGCTTGTTCATCGGGTAGGACTTTTGCCAGCGCCGCTCGAATGGCCGTCGTTTCATCTGCAAATGCCGGTGCAATTGTCAAATTGCTGGCACACATCGCTGCGAATAATAATGATTGAAAACGCAAGGTCATAATGAATAATCCTTGGTGGCGCGTGCGCCAGGTGATGGAATAGTTTTTAAATAATGTTGAATTAATTGTTTCAAAATTCAAAACAATTAATTACTTTAGAACAGGAATGCCGTAATACCATTCAATATCAATTGATGGGTTGTGGTTTTGTTCAACGCAGCGCCTGGGGGATTTTAACCTATGTTGCCACTAATCGGCGCAATCCACCACTGTTACTCATTAACAAGTGGCGGGCGGCCGTTTAGGATAGCGACGTTGGGTCACAGATTCGACTAAAATCTCCCGCCATGCCCCTCCCACCTGACTAGTTGTCGCATGTCCGATTTCTCCTCCCCCACCGATGCTGAAGAATTTCCGTTATTAAGCACCATCAACGACCCCGCCGATCTGCGCCCGTTGTCCGTTGACCAATTAAAAATCCTCGCCGAGGAGTTGCGCATTTTTCTGGTTGAAAGCGTCTCGCGCACCGGTGGACATCTGGCCGCCGGGTTGGGCGTGGTGGAACTGACTATCGCGCTGCATTATGTGTTTAACACGCCCAAAGATCGCCTCGTCTGGGATGTCGGCCATCAAGCCTACCCGCATAAAATCCTCACCGCTCGCCGTCACCGAATGCACAAGATGCGCCAAAAAGACGGGTTATCGGGATTTCCCAAGCGCAGCGAGAGTCCGTATGACACCTTCGGCGTCGGGCATTCCAGCACCTCGATCAGCGCCGCGCTGGGCATGTCGCTGGCGGCCAAGTTGAAGGGCGAACGGCGCGACGTGATTGCGGTGATCGGTGACGGCGCGCTCGGCGGCGGCATGGCATTTGAGGCGCTCAACCACGCCGGCCCGCTCGATCCCGACCTGCTGGTGATTTTGAACGATAACGACATGTCCATTTCGCCGCCGGTCGGCGCAATTAGCGGCCATTTAGCGCGACTCTTGTCGGGGCGGTTTTACACCTCGATGCGCGAGGGCAGCAAAACCGCGCTGCGCACCCTGCCGCATTTGCGCGAACTGGTTGGGCGCTGGGAAGAACACATGAAAGGGATGCTCATGCCCAGCACCCTGTTTGAGGAACTTGGGTTTAATTACATCGGGCCAATTGACGGTCACGATCTGGACGCGCTGGTGTCCACGTTGCGCAACATGAAAAACATGCGCGGGCCGCGGTTTTTACACATCGTCACCCGCAAAGGTCGCGGCTATAAACCCGCCGAAGGGCAGCCGACCGCGTTTCACGGCGTCACGCCGTTCGATGCCAAAACCGGCGTAATGTTGAAAAAAAGTCACGCCAAAAGTTACACCGACATTTTTGGCGAGTGGCTGTGCGATGCGGCTGCGGGTGACGAGCGCCTCCTCGGCATCACGCCAGCGATGTGCGAAGGCTCGGGCATGGTCGAATTTTCCAAACGCTTCCCGACGCGCTATTTCGACGTGGGCATCGCCGAGCAACACGCGGTGACACTCGCGGCCGGCATGGCGTGTGAGGGCATGAAACCGGTCGTGGCGATCTACTCAACTTTTTTGCAGCGGGCGTATGACCAACTCGTCCACGATGTCTGTTTGCAAAATTTGGATGTCACCTTCGCCGTTGACCGCGCTGGTCTAGTCGGCGCTGACGGCGCCACCCACGCCGGCAGTTATGACATCAGCTTCGGCCGCCCGCTGCCCAATTTGGTCATCATGGCGCCAGCGGATGAAAACGAATGTCGGCGGATGTTGCAAACTGCGTACCTGCACCCCGGCCCCGCGTTAGTGCGCTATCCACGCGGCAGCGGCCCGGGGCTACCAGTCACGCCGCAACTGGAGACGCTGCCGTTTGGCAAGGGCGAAATCCGCCGTCACGGTCAACACGTCGCGCTGTTGGCCTTTGGCAGCCGCGTCACGCCAGCACTCGAAGTTGGCGCACATTTGAACGCAACGGTTGCCAACATGCGGTTTATCAAGCCGCTCGACGCTGACCTAATTCTCGACCTCGCCAGTCAACACCAATTGCTGGTGACGCTGGAGGAACACGCGGTGGCCGGCGGCGCGGGATCGGCCATTTCTGAGTTACTGGCGGAACACGGCGTGCTGATCCGCTGCCTGCATTTAGGTTTACCCGACTGCTGCCAAGAACAGGCCGCGCACGAGGAACAACTCTGCGCCTGTGGATTGGACGCCGCCGGTATTTTGGCACTGGTGACGGCGGAAATGGCGGAAATGGACTTGCCGCTGCCGCCCGCTGCTCTTCCCGTTGACACAGGGGGGCAGGGGGGATTTTGACACGGCGCCGCGCCATTATCGTCGTCATCCTCGCTGGCGCGGTGGTGAGCGTAGCCGCGGCCGTGACCGCGTGGATCAGCGTTCCACAGCGCACCGCCCAATTAGTCAGCGACCGCTATCAGGCGCTGGTGAATCAACTGGAAGGCAACGGCGTCTGGATTCGTCACCGTGAATTGACGCAACGGTCTCCAACGCACGCGCAGGCGGTGACGCGCTTGTCATTGCCGGCAGCGTGGTTGACTCCGCGCTGGCGCCAGTACGAGCTGGAAATCACCACCCAATTTGACTACGGCTGGCGCTGGAACGACTGGCAGCAGTGGCCACCGCTGCGGGTGCAGGCGCTCAGTCGGTGGCGGTTACTCGGTGCCGGGCGCGAGTTGCCGCCGCTGCGCACTGAAGTCACGCTCAACTGGGCAGGCGAGTTGACGGCCGAGTTGCGTTCTCCGTTTGTCACTTACAACGGCGCACCGCTGGTGGTGCAGGTGACTGATGGGCGGGGTAAGTTGCGCTGGTCACAGCAGCCGCCGCAGCCGAGTGAAGCGTGGCTGGAATTGGCCGCCGTGCAGGTGGCGACACCTGACCAGCGCGGCGTGTGGCTGCGGGATTTGCGAGTGCAGCTGCGCTGGGATGACCAGTTGCAGGCGCTGGTGACGTTGAACGGTCTCGCAATTGAAGGATTGGGCGGGATTAGCACGATGCAGTGGTCAAACTTGGCGGTGGAATTGACCACCAGCGCGTCACCCGCCGCGCCTTTGTCCGCTGATAGCGCCACGCGGGCGCTGCCGCCGATGGCGGATTTGCCACAGTCTCAGGGTGCTATTCAGTTGAACGTGACGCTGGATTCGTTGACGGTGCCGGAGAGTACCTATCACCCGCTGCGCTTCCAAGCCAAGTTGAGCGGCGTTGATCTGAACGCGCCGTTGCTGTCAACCGCTATGACGGATTCACAACCCGTTACTTGGCAGATGGCACTGCGGCGCTGGCTGGCGAGCGGCCGCCCCAAGTTGCAGGTAGAGCCGTTCACCATTGGCAGCGTGTACGGCGAGATGCGGGCGAATGTTGATCTGAGTGTGTCTGATCCCCAACTGGATAGGAATGCGCCCGTGCAGTGGGCGTCGCACCTGACCGGCAGCGGGCGGATCACCATGCCGCCGCCGCTGCTGCAAGTGTGGTTGGAAATGTGGCAACGGCGCCGGGTGCAGGCGGAATTGGCACAGCGCGGTGAGCCGATCGCGCCGCTGCCGCTGGTGTTGGAACGGGAACTGACTAACACGGCCAAAACGGCGCTGGTGGGGTTGGTACACGACGGCTGGCTGGTGCCGAGTGGCGCGGGTTTGGCGGCCGTGGTCACGTTCGATCAGGGGCAGGTGCGCGTCAATTATCACCGCTTGCAGGCACTCAATCCGAGCGCGGTGTTTGCGCTGCCGTCGCCGGCAACATCGGTAACACCTTGAAAGTATTATGGAATATAAAGATTATTATCGCATCCTCGGTGTCACCCGCGATGCGACGCCGGAGCAAATCAAACGTGCTTATCGCAAGTTGGCGCACAAATATCACCCGGATGTCAGCAAAGAGGCGCAGGCCGAGCGGCGGTTTAAAGAAATTAACGAAGCCCACGAGGCGCTGAAGGATCCGGAGAAACGCGCTGCTTACGATGCACTTGGGCGGAGTTGGCGGCCGGGTCAGCCATTTCATCCGCCACCGGGTGCGCGACCGCGAGGGCGGGAGACGGCGTTTGCCACCGAAGATATTGAACAATTTAGCGATTTTTTCTCCAGCCTGTTCGGTCGCGGTGGCTTTCGCCGTGATGCGCCACCCAATGCTGAGGCGACGGCGCGTGCCGAGCAGCCGCCGACCATGCCGATTGAGTTGACACTGGAGGAGGCATTTCAAGGCGCAGTGCGGCAGTTGCGCATCGAGTCGGGTGACGGGTCAGGCGGGCGGACGTTGAAAATTCGCATCCCGGCCGGTGTGACTGATGGGCAGCAGATTCGCCTTGCCGGTCAGGGGGCGACGGTGCGCGGGGTGGCGACCGATTTGTTTGTCGAGGTGCATCTGGCGCCGCATCCGCTCTACCGCGTGGACGGCAAACACCTGACCTTGACGTTGCCGATTGCGCCCTGGGAAGCGGCACTCGGGGCGACGGTCACGGTGCCGACGTTGGGTGGGGCGATCAGTTTGCGCATTCCGCCGCAGTCGCAGTCGGGGCAAAAGTTGCGCTTGCGCGGGCGGGGTTTAACGGGTAATCCGCCCGGCGATACGCTGGTGCAATTAGAAATTGTCAATCCGCCGGTGAAAACTGATGCGCAGCGGGCGGTCTTTGAACGCCTGGCCGAGCAATTCAGCGCATTTCAACCGCGAGCGACACTTGCGCAGGAATGACGTTTCACACCCGCGCTTCCAGCACCACCACGCTGCGGGCGGCGACGGCGATGCGGTTGCCATGCACCGGTGCCTGCTCACCGAGCGCCAGCAGTGGGCGCTGATCGGCGGTGTCCACTGCCCGCCACCAACTGCGCCCGGGGATGTCGGGAATGGCGCACCGCTGCCCAACGCTGCTCATGTTGAGAATGACGTGCAAATGCTCCTCCGCTTCGGCAATGCCGGCAAGTGTGAACGCGAGCAACTGACTGGTCGTGCTATCCCACGCCGGTTTATCCAAGTCCACGCCGTGCCAGCGGATGTCCGGCAGCCGCCCCGGGGCGTCGGGTTTGCCGGTTAAAAACCACCGACGGCGCAGCGTGGCATGGCGACGGCGGAGCGCAATCATGCCGCGTGTGAATTCGCGCATCATTTGCTGCTGATCTAATTGATTCCAATCAAACCAACTCAGCGCGTTATTTTGACAATAGGTATTATTATTGCCGTTTTTAGTGTGCAGGATTTCATCCCCCGATAACATCATTGGCACGCCCTGACTGAGCATTAAAATCGCCATGAAGTTCATTGCTTGACGCTGGCGCAGGGCGCGAATAACCGGATCAGTGGTCGCGCCTTCAATGCCGCAATTCCAACTTAAATTATGATTATGCCCGTCGAGATTATTTTCGCCATTTGCTTGATTCTGTTTTTGGTTGTAACTGACCAAATCATGCAAAGTAAACCCGTCGTGACAGGTGACAAAATTAACAGAATTGGCCGGGCGGCGGCCGCGCACTTCGTATAAATCACTAGAGCCGGCAATGCGCGTGGCGATTTCGGCAATTAACCCGCCATCACCGCGCACGAATGCACGAATGACATCCCGATACCGCCCATTCCATTCCGCCCAGCGAAAGCCGGGGAAGTCACCGACTTGATATAAACCCGCCGCGTCCCACGCTTCGGCAATAATATGCGCCCGCCCTAATTCGGGGGATAATTCAATTGACCATAAGACCGGCGCGTGATGTTGTGGATTGCCATCTTCACCGCGAGCCATTGCGCTGGCTAAATCAAAGCGGAAGCCGTCAACGTGCATTTCATGCGCCCAATAATGCAAACAATCAATCAAATAGCGCGTGACCAGCGGATGATTGCAATTGAACGTATTACCGCAGCCGGTGTAATCGCGGTAACGGCTGCGATCTAATAAATCAAGATGATAAAAGACTTCATTGCCGATGCCTTTGAAGTTAATTAACGGCCCATCTGCGCCGCCTTCGGCCGTGTGATTAAACACCACGTCGAGAATGACGCCGATGCCGGCGCGGTGCAGTGCTTTGACCAGATCGCGGAATTCATCTCGCGCCCGCTGTGGATCAACGCTGTAATTGGGATGCGGTGCAAAAAAACTGTGGGTGCTGTAGCCCCAATAATTGCTCAAACCGAGATGGGCAGTTTTCGGCGGCACGTCCTGCACGTCGAAAGCCATGATCGGTAATAATTCAACGTGCGTAATGCCCAATTCCTGTAAATACGGAATCTTATCAATGAACCCGCAAAAAGTGCCGGGGTGAGTGACTTGCGCGGATGGGTGTTGCGTAAAACCGGCGACGTGCAATTCATAAATCACCGCGTCGGTTAATGGAATGGTGCAATGACAATCGCCTTCCCAATCATAATGATCGCGTACCACCTGTGAGCGCATGGACTGCGCGACATTATCACCCGCTTGACAGGCGCGGCGGCGCTCCCACAGGCGATTGCTGACGGTGGTACACCAGGGATCGAGCAGCAGTTTGTGCGGATCAAAGCGGCCGCCGCTCTCGCGGGTGTTACTCGGCCCATCCATCCGCCAACCGTAAAATATGCCGTCGGGTAAATCTTTGACTAATAAATGCCAAAAGAAAAAGGTGCGGTGAATGCGTGGGTCGAGCGTAATCATTTGAAACGGCTGGGGGCTGTCGTCACGGTCAAATAACAGCAGTTCAACTCGCGTGGCATAACGCGAAAAACAGCAAAAATTGACTCCGTCAGCGACGAAGGTCGCCCCGGCCAAATCCCAGTTACCGGGCAACACCTCATAAACGCGCATCACTCATGTTCTCCTCAAACCTAGATAAAATCCGTTCGTTACAGCAGATAACGGCAGCAATTGTCAGCCTGGCAGCACAAGTTGTGTTGATGCGCCGCGCCCCTGACAAATCGTGCCGTTAGGATACCAGTGCCTGGGCAGCAGGTCATGGTTAAGCAGGCGACGGGCGCGCAGTTGACAGGATGCAATGCACAGAATGCGCAGACGGGGTAATATAAACAGTTGTTTTCACGCAACCGTTACCCTCCTTTAACGCTTTTTTATTTATCACCATGATTAAAAAAATTGACATTGATCAAATCGCTTGTATTGGCTGCGGCACCTGCTGGGTCGGACAACCGCACATGTTTTGTGAAGCCCATGTGGATGGCGAACTCCGCGCCGCCGCCACTGGTGCAATTAACCTGGATGAAGCGCGCCTGCGCATCATTGCCGAAAGTTGCCCAACATTAGCAATTCTATTATTAGATGAACAGGGGCAAATCGTATTCCCCAGCGCCGAACAACGTGCCGCCCGCGATCACGCCGCCGATTGGTGATTGTTCATTGCACATCTGGGTGCTTTACTATTAAACATCATCAGCGGTGTCACGCCGCTGATGCGAATGAAACTGGAATGGTGTTATGTTTGAGTCTAATCAATCACTGGCTGACTATGATGCCGAGTTATTTGCCGCGTTGCGCAATGAAGAACGGCGACAAGAAGAACACGTCGAATTAATTGCCTCCGAAAATTATGTCAGCCCGCGTGTATTAGCCGCGCAAGGTTCGGTATTAACCAATAAATACGCGGAGGGCTACCCGGGGCGGCGCTATTACGGCGGCTGTGAATACGTTGATATTGCCGAACAATTAGCGATTGATCGCGCTTGTGCATTATTCGGCGCCGCCTATGCCAATGTCCAACCGCATTCAGGATCACAAGCCAATGCCGCCGTTTATATGGCATTATGCGAACCAGGTGATACGATTTTGGGCATGAGTTTAGCGCACGGCGGCCATTTAACGCATGGTGCTAAACCCAATTTCTCCGGTAAACTCTATCGCGCTGTCCAATACGGCATTGATGCCAACACGGGTGAAATTGATTATGCCCAAGTGGAAGCATTAGCCAATGAACATCGCCCGCGCATGATGATTGCCGGCTTCTCCGCGTATTCACGGGTAATTGATTGGGCGCGCTTTCGATCTATTGCCGACAGCGTGGGCGCATATTTATTTGTTGACATGGCACACGTCGCCGGTTTAGTTGCCGCTGGTTATTACCCCAATCCCGTGCCAATTGCCGATGTCACCACCACTACTACGCATAAAACATTACGCGGGCCACGCGGCGGGTTAATTCTAGCGCGGGCGAATCCCGAGATTGAAAAAAAGCTCAACTCATTAGTCTTTCCCGGTATTCAAGGCGGGCCGTTAATGCACGTCATTGCCGCCAAAGCGGTGGCGTTTAAAGAAGCAATGGAGCCGGCATTCAAAGTCTATCAACAGCAAGTTATTACCAATGCCCGCGCCATGGCTGAGGTGTTTATGACACGCGGTTATTCAGTCGTGTCTGGCGGCACGGATGACCATTTATTCTTGGTCAGCTTTATTGAACAGGGCTTAACTGGTAAAGACGTGGATGCGTGGTTGGGGGCGGCGAATATCACCGTGAATAAAAATGCCGTGCCGAATGATCCGCAGTCACCATTTATTACCAGCGGCATTAGAATTGGGACGCCGGCAATGACCACACGCGGGTTTGGTGTGAATGAAGCGCGTCAATTAGCCGAATGGATGTGCGACATTATTGATAGTCGCGGTGCGGCAGAGGTCATTGCCAAAATTAAAAACCGCGTAGTAACCCTGTGCGCACAATTCCCCGTGTACACCCGTCCCTAATTGCCTTAATTATTATTGAGCCGTCCGCCCATGCGTTGCCCTTATTGTGGCGCTCCTGATACGAAAGTCATTGATTCGCGCTTATCACCCGAGGGCGATCAGGTGCGACGTCGGCGGCGCTGTGGCATCTGTTGTGAACGATTTAATACCTATGAATCTATTGCATTAGAAATGCCCCGCGTTGTGAAACGAGATGGTACGCGGGTGCCATTCGATCAGCAAAAATTATTGGCGGGTATTTTGCGCGCATCCGAAAAGCGGTTAATTAGCGCTGATGTGATTGAGGCAATGGTGGCGCGGATTGGGCGGCGGTTATTAGCATTAGGTACGAATGAAATTACCACCCGTGAAGTCGGTGAATGTGCATTAGATGAATTGCGCGATATTGACCCCGTTGCCTATGTGCGCTTTGCATCGGTGTATCGCAAATTTGATGATATTATGGCATTTAAAGAGGAAATAGAACGGTTGCAACATTTGCCATCACCAGAAGCACGGCAAGCGCAATTAGATTTATTTGTCGGGCTGGATTTGTGTAATTAATAACTAGCGCAAATACTGGATGGACAAGGCATTATTGGATCAATGAGTGACTTTCTATAATGATTCAATCACCCCCGCTCTGTTTATTAACCGCCTGGTCAACACAAGCCCCGTCATTGCAGCGTTATTTACGTCACCGCTTATCAGAACCGGCTGATGTGGAAGACGTTTTGCATGATACTTTCATTAATGCGTTACAACAAGGACGGGGCTTTTGTGCTATACAACAACCCCGTGCTTGGCTATTTCAAATTACCCGCAACCTATTAGTTGATCGGCAACGACAGCGGCGTCCCATGTTGCCGTTATTTGATGAATTGCCGGACATTTTCAATCATCAACGTCCGCCCGTTGATGACTTAGCGCATTGTTTGCCAACTGTGTTTACGCAATTATCTACTGCCGATCAATTCGCATTAACCTTTTGTGATCTTGAAGGACATCCCCAGCAGTTATTAGCTGAACGACTGGGATTGTCATTGTCTGCGGTTAAATCGCGTATTCAACGCGCTCGGGTGCGTCTAAAACAACAGTTAATACGTCAGTGCGGGGTGCGATTTGATACAAGCGGGCGCGTGTGTTGTTTTAATCAATCAGTATTTTGCGCAGTGATTACACCGCCGTATTACACTAATTGATACCGCTCTTCCATATAGCGATACACCAGTTTTGATACGCCACGCATTGCATCCCCCCGCGATTTAATCCAGCTACCATAATCACCACTTTGGTCACGTTCAATAATACCAACAAAGGTATACACATGCGGCCGCCCCGAACGCATTTGCGTCGAAACTATTCCCATATCACCGCACAATTGCGCAGTTGAACCCGTTTTATCATACACCCGCACATGCGCTGGAATTGCACTCACACCAGTGGTAATACGATCACGATTCGGCAAAGCCATTAAATTGCGTAATTCGGCTGCTTGCGGCAGGCGATCCAACCACAGTGCATAAAGAAAACGGCTGTAATCATGGGCAGAAGCGCGGTTTTTATAAGTACGGCCATTCGGTGGAATGTATTCAACTATATCGGTTTGCGCAAAGATACCCGGCGCATCCCGTTTTAATACCATTTCCACTGCGCTTGGGCCACGATTGCCATTATGTTCACTCACCAAATGCATGATTTTATTCGTGGCGTTATTATCACTATTGCGAATCATGCGCTCCATTGTGGCGCGAATTTCAGGTGTATAACGCAAGCCTGATCCCCGCCGCCGGGCGGTATAGAAAAACGCTAATGCGACCAGCGGTTTAATCATACTTGCAGCTTGGCGTGGTGCATCTTCATTAATTGCCACCAATTTACGTTGGCTGGTGAAATCATACACCGACCATGAAGTTCCTTCAGCGGAGTTAATCAAACCTTGTTGACGAAACCGATAAAGTAATGCGGCCACTTGGCGTTGTAATGGCGATTGGGGCGCCGCTTCGGTCAATAAACTCGTTGTATTCAATAGACAGCCGGTACTGAGGGCGGCAAGTTGAATAAGAAAATGTCGCCGTTCATGCTTAATATTATTCATATGTTCATTCGCAATGTCGGCGTTAATGGTGGGAGAGGTGAATTGATGAGACATGGGTGACTCCGCACAAGTCAAAAGTAAGCGCTCGGCGTTGAAGTGTGCTAACAACGAACGGCACACTGGGTTCAACGCCTAGCTTAACCAATGCGGTCAAAAAAACAAGTGCAGTCAACTAGCTCGGCGGGATTATTCAAGTCATTTCATACATAATTCGTATAGCATAACGGCAAGTGACCCCGCGCTAAGTATCATTCGCTGGTGGCAATAACGGGTTGGGTTTATTCGATCAATCCAACCCAAGTTATTCACTAAATAACCACCGCTATCTATTCACGCGACATTCATTAAAGATGCGTTTATCACAGGTTTCGCAAATGCGTTTATCGAGTTTATGATACAGCGCTTTAATTGCCGCTTCTTTCGTTTGAAATACATTGCGTGCCTCATCATCTTCCATACAACCGCTCGCTTCTAATGTATCCCACAAGCCTTGTTTTACGTTGATTAAGTACAATCCGCCGGCATTTTTACGCCGCCGAATCGCTTCATCTAATAAAACTTGTCCGCCCTGTAAATCAACAAAGTTCATTCCTTCCGCTAAAATCGCTAAATGCTTTTGGTCGGGATGCCGAGCGCGTAACACATCAAATGCGCGTTCAATATGTGCCACAGAACCAAAGAATAATGAGCCATCAATCCGAATAAACCGTAATTGCGGACATTGCGGCACGTCTGGCTCGCTCGAAAAGGCGCGTTTGGGTAAACGAGGGTCAGGACTTAATGTGACAATACGCGGTTTTGACGTACGTTCTAAATACAACACCAATGATAATAAAACGCCGGCAAAGATGGCGAATTCTAATTCTAGGAATAGTGCGGATAAAAAGGTGACGAGCAACACCCCGGTTTCGCGTTTAGAAGAATGCAGAATATGGCGGATTTCTTTGAAATCAATCAACCCCCAAGCGACTAAAAATAAGATACCCGCCATCGCGGCTTTGGGTAAATAACTGGCATAGGGTGCGACTAATAACACAATCAACATCAACAGGATGCCAGCGAAAATTGAAGCTAATGGAGTGCGCGCTCCAGCTTCATAATTGACGCCGCTGCGATTGAATGAACCGGTGGCGACATAACCGGAGAAAAATGCGCCGGCAATGTTGGATAAACCCTGTCCAATAAACTCTTGATTGCCGTCAATTCGATAGCCGCCGCGAGCCGCTAAAGCGCGGCCAATTGAGACGGCTTCGGTTAATGCAAACAGGGTGACGGCTAATGCAGTGGGGGCTAATTGCCGAATGTGTTCAAATGCAAAACTTGGGGCGGATAATGGCGGTAAACTTGCCGGTAAAGCGCCGACTGTGGTAATCCCAGTGTATTCAGCGCCGTACCATGTATTTAATCCAAAGGCGACTAAACTGCCGGCTAATAATGCAACAATCATATAGGGTATTTTCGGCCAGCGCTGCTTTACTTCAATTCCAACCAGTAGAGTAATCACCGCAACTAGGGTGGCGCCCGGGGTGATTTCGGTGATGTGATGGCTAAACTCAATTAAAATATCGTGCAATTCACCAGCGCTGCTCATGTCAACACCGAAGAAGTGTTTTAATTGTTTAGCAGCAATTAAAAATGCCGCGCCGGCGGTGAATCCGACAATGACAGCATGGGAAATGAAATTAACCAGCGCCCCTAAACGAGCGAAGCCAAGTAATAATTCTAATACGCCAACCATCAAGGTCAGGGTTAATGCGAGGGTGACGTAATCGGGTGTGCCAGGAATCGCCATCAATGAGAGCGATGAAAATAAGACGACCGATGCGGCGGTCGTTGGTCCTGAAACTAGATGCCGTGATGAACCGAATAAAGCGGCAATGATCGCCGGCACCATGCCCGCATAGAGTCCGTATTCGGGCGGCATTCCGGCAATGGTGGCAAAGGCGACGCCCTGCGGCAATACCACAATGGCGCCAGTGAATGCAGCAATGAGATCAGCGCGTACATCGCCCGCCTTTACTTTGGGTAACCATAATACAAATGGAAATAACCAACTGAGGCGGTGAGAATGCACAGTTCCAGATGTGGGCATAACAACGTGTCCCTTCATAATGATAAATAACAATCAACCATAGCAATGACACGCTAAACAACCCTTGCTTAGGGTGACAATGACTACCAATACCAACGCAATGATTAACCCGCCGTTGCGGGTGGTGTAGAGGAATGGGCGCCGACAAATAAACGACAGGCGGGATTATTGCTTTCATCCCAATAACGATAACCCAACGTGTTGAGTAGTTGCGTTAAATCAGTCATCGCCTCAGGTGCTAATTGAATCCCCATTAACACCCGCCCGTAGGCGGCACCGTGATTGCGATAATGGAATAAACTGATGTTCCATTGCCGATCTAATTGCGTTAAAAAGCGCAATAACGCCCCCGGACGTTCGGGGAATTCAACGCGAATGAGTCGCTCATTATCAATTTGTGCGACATGACCTCCGACCATAAACCGAATATGCAATTTAGCTGTTTCATTATCGGTCATGTCAAGGACGGGAAACCCTTTTTTTTCTAATCGCGCAATCAATTCGTGACGTCCATCAATGCCGCCACCCAATTCAACGCCGACAAAGATGTGCGCGGTATTCACATCCGAATAGCGGTAATTAAATTCAGTGATTTGGCGCTTGCCCAATGCTTTACAAAAGGTTAAAAAACTCCCCGGGCGTTCAGGAATACCAACCGCTAATAACGCTTCACGGCGCTCACCCAATTCAGCGCGCTCGGCCACATGACGCAGGCGATCAAAATTACTATTCGCCCCACTTTCAATCGCAATTAAAGATTGCCCGCTGATTTTATTCAACTCAACATAGCGTTTTAATCCCGCTATCGCTAATGCGCCCGCCGGTTCGGCAATTCCCCGCGTGTCATCGTAAATATCTTTAATTGCCGCGCAGATTTCATCCGCCGTCACTAAAATCACCGCATCAACACAGGTGCGCGCAATGCGAAATGGTTCAATTCCAATTCGCCGCACCGCCACGCCGTCGGCAAATAACCCGACTTCGGGTAATTCAATTGGTTCACCCGCCGCCAGCGCCGCGTGTAAAGTGGGCGCTTCTGCTGGCTCAACGCCGATGATTTGCACTTGCGGGCGCAGCGATTTGACGTAAGCGGCGATGCCGGCGATCAGCCCGCCGCCGCCAACTGGTACGAAAATTGCCGCAGGCGGCTCAGGATGTTGGCGCAGCAACTCCATACCAATTGTGCCTTGCCCGGCAATCACATCCAAATCATCAAACGGGTGAATAAAAGTCAAGCCACGTTCATTCGCCAGCGCCCGCGCATGTGCATAGGCTTCATCATAAGAATCGCCATACAAAACGGTATGCGCACCGTATTGCCGCACCGCTTGAACTTTAATAGTCGGCGTGGTTAATGGCATGACAATCATTGCCTCAATTTTTAATCGCGCCGCGCCCAACGCCACGCCCTGCGCATGATTACCGGCTGAGGCTGCAATAACACCCCGCGCCCGCGCTGTCGCATCTAATTGATGCAATTTATTATATGCGCCGCGCAATTTGAATGAAAAAACCGGTTGTAAATCTTCGCGTTTTAGCCAAACATGATTACCCAATCGGCGCGATAACAACGGCGCACGGGTGAGTGGTGTTTCATGCGCCACGTCATAAACGCGGGCAGTTAGGATACGTTCAAGGTAAGATTGCGGCATGATGTGACCATTTTTACGGTTTTTGTGGTGCAAATCAAGTGACCACCCAGATTGCACCAAGTCTGGTGGTAAAATCATCGTCACCATTGAGTCTCGCGCACCTGCGACCGTTATTTAATTAAAATGCGCACAAATCGTTCGCCAGTTTATTAGGATCAATTGCTATGTACATCGTTATGGTCAGCGCCGAATGTGCGCCGGTGGCAAAAGCCGGCGGCCTCGGAGATTTCATCCAGGGATTAGGGCGTGAGCTGACAATACAGGGTCACGAAGTCACCATCGTATTACCAAAATATGATGTATTGCGCACCAGTTTTATTCAAAATCTCCAGCCAGTGTATCGGGATTTATGGGTGCCCTTTTATGATCGGCGTATTCCCTGTACGGTTGAAAGCGGTGACGTAGATGGACTGCGGTGTTTATTTATTGAGCCGCATTCACCGCAAGGCTTTTTTCGCCGCGGGCGTATTTACGGTGAACCTGATGACATGGATCGTTTTGCGCTCTTTTGCCGGGCCGTTTTAGAATACTTTTTAATGACTGGTCAACATCCCAATGTCATTCACTGCAATGATTGGCAAACCGGTTTATTACCAGTGCTATTATATGAAATTTACGAACGTTTGGGTATGAACCGCACCCGCGTGTGTTATTCTCTGCACAATGTCGGTTATCAAGGTCAAACCGACCCGCATGTATTGCAAATGAATGGATTAGAGGTGACGCGGCTATTAACAGCGGATCGTCTGCAAGACCCCAGTAATCCACAGTTATTGAACTTAATGAAAGGCGGTATTGTTTTTTCTAATTTTGTCACGACCGTGTCACCGCAATATGCTTGGGAAATTCAACACACACAACAAGGCATGGGATTGCAACCCTTATTACGCCAATATGACCAAAAATTCGGCGGAGTATTAAATGGAATTGATGATGCAACCTGGAATCCTGCTACCGATCCGTTAATTACCAGTCGTTATACCGCCGATGATCTACGCCGTAAAGCAGCGAATAAAACGGCACTGCGGCGGCGGCTCAATTTAGCATCAGGCTTAAAACCCATTGTTGCAGTGGTCAGTCGTTTAGATCGGCAAAAAGGCGTCGAATTAATTCGCCATGCCATTGATTATGTATTAGCTGAAAACTGCCAATTTGTGTTATTGGGTAGTGCGCTTGATCCAGCCATTGATGCCGAATTTCAACAAGCCAAGTGCGATAAACTGGGTAATCCCAACTGTCATTTAGAGTTAGGTTATGATGAAGAACTGGCACATTTGATTTATGCTAGTGCGGATATGATTTTAATTCCCAGCGTCTATGAACCCTGCGGATTAACGCAAATGATTGCCATGAAATATGGCTGTGTTCCTATTGTGCGGCGCGTGGGCGGATTAGCCGACACAGTATTTGATGCCAATTATAGCGACAAACCATTTGAAGAGCGCAATGGTTATGTGTTTGATGAACTAACACCGGCGGGACTTGAATCTGCATTGAAACGCGCTATTGGTTTGTGGTTTCATCATCCCGATCATTTTCGGCAATTGCGTTTAAATGGGATGCGCACCGATAATTCATGGCGCCGTCCAAGCCAACATTATTTAGATATTTACCATCATATTTGCCGTGATTTGCCCGCTTGAGCAGCACGATTGCATGGTAAATGCCGCCACCGTTTTAATACCATTTTTCATTGAAACCTGAGACGCTATTTATGGAAACTTCAACCGTCACTCGTATTGCAGAATTAGCCAAACTGGCAATAGCGCCGGCAGAATGTCCGCATTACGCCGAGGAATTAACCCAAATCTTGGCGATGATTGAACAAATGAATGCAGTAGATACCGCCGCAGTCACACCACTTGCGCATCCATTGCAATTAACGCAACGCCTGCGCGCCGATCAAGTGACTGAATTGGATCAGCGGGAATTATTTCAACAGAGCGCACCCCTTACACGCGAGGGGTTTTATTTGGTGCCGCGTGTCATTGAATAAATATTCAGGAGACAGCGATAGTAACACCTCTCGCCGTGCTTGTATTTGCGCATTATTGGATCGCGCAACCGGTCTCTATTAAAACGGAACAATGCGGGTCAGTATGAACGAATGATGAGACACCTGTCATGCAAAAAGTACGGGCGGCACGGAATAGAACATTAACGGTTGACGATACCGAAAAAGTGTTTTATAAAACAAAGCTACTTGATTCAAATCAGCCGCTTACTATTAGCACAATCATAAATAAAACCATCTGTGCCGATGTGCTGTTAATCATTGACGCTCTGCCGCAGTCATTCGTGGATTTGCTCATTATTGACCCGCCATATAACCTCGACAAGAATTTTCACGGTCTCAAATTTTCCAAGCGTGATGATGAAACTTATCTTGAATATTTGCGCAGTTGGTTTCCAAAACTCATTAAAGTGCTAAAGCCTAACGGCTCGGTTTATTTATGCGGTGATTGGCAGAATTCAGCGTGTCTTTATCAAGTGATGCGTGACACAGTACAAATAAAAAACCGCATTACTTGGCAACGGGAAAAGGGACGTGGTGCGAAAACGAATTGGAAAAATGCCGCCGAAGATATTTGGTTTGGCGTGATGTCTAATGATGATTATTATTTTGACGTGGATGCGGTTAAACAAAAACGCAAAGTGATGGCGCCGTATAAACAAGATGGCGCACCAAAAGATTGGGAAATCACGCAAGAGGGCAATTTTCGTTTAACGCATCCGAGTAATTTTTGGGATGATTTGTCCATTCCGTATTGGTCAATGCCTGAAAATACCGATCATCCCACGCAAAAACCCGAAAAGTTAATTGCCAAGTTAATTCTAGCCAGTTGTCCAGTGCATGGCATTGTATTAGATCCGTTTCTTGGTTCTGGTACTACGTCCGTTGTTGCCAAGAAATTAGAGCGCCAATATGTTGGCATTGAAATGAATGAAGCGTATTGTCTGTGGGCTGAAAAACGCTTGGCACAAGCCGATATTGACAAAACCATTCAGGGTTATTCGGGCGGGGTGTTTTGGGAAAGAAATACATTGCACTATCAATTGGCTGAACAAAGAAATTCAAATAAAATACGCCCGCATCAAACATTAGATTAGGAACCGCCTGCCATGCTTGATCTCACCATTGCCGAACTCAGCGCCGGATTGCGGCAGCGGCACTTTTCCAGTCGGGAATTGACCCAAACGCTATTAGACCGTATTGCCCGTTATGATGCTCAATTGAACAGTTTTATTACCGTCACGCCAGAATTAGCACTCGCTCAAGCGGATGCGGCTGACGCGCTATTAACTCAGGGCGATTGTCATTTATTAACCGGCATTCCAATTGCGCATAAAGATATTTTTTGCACTGCCGGTATTCGCACCAGTTGTGGATCAAAAATGCTGGATAACTTCATTGCTCCGTATGACGCAACGGTCGTGAGTCAATTAGCCGCCGCTGGCGTCGTTTTATTGGGTAAAACCAATATGGACGAATTCGCTATGGGATCATCGAATGAAAACAGTTATTACGGTGCAGTGAAAAATCCCTGGGATAAAACCCGCGTCCCGGGCGGCTCCTCGGGGGGTTCCGCAGCAGCAGTCGCCGCCCAATTCTGTATTGCCGCAACCGGCACTGATACCGGCGGTTCTATTCGCCAACCCGCCGCCTTTTGCGGTATTACGGGAATTAAACCGACCTATGGACGCTGCTCTCGCTGGGGCATGATTGCATTCGCTTCTAGCCTCGATCAAGCGGGCGTATTGAGCCGCAGCGCCGCCGACGCCGCTGTTTTATTAAATACAATGGCAGGATTTGATGCGCGTGATTCCACCAGCGCCAATGTCGCCGTTCCCGATTATAGCGCCACTTTGAATAATGATTTGCATGGCGTCACCATTGGATTACCGCGTGAATATTTCGGCGCTGGATTAGATAATCACATCGCCGTATCAATTCAACAAGCAATTAAACTCTATGAATCACTTGGCGCCCGAGTGCGTGATATTAGCTTACCCAATAGCGCCCTATCCGTCCCAGCCTATTACGTCATTGCACCCGCCGAATGCTCATCCAATTTAGCCCGCTATGATGGAGTGCGCTTTGGTCATCGCTGCACTGCCCCGCGTGATTTAAATGATTTATATTGCCGCAGTCGCGCTGAAGCCTTTGGCGCCGAAGTCAAACGCCGTATTATGATCGGCACCTATGTCTTATCGGCCGGCTATTATGATGCGTATTATTTGAAAGCGCAGCAGATTCGGCGGTTAATTCGAGATGATTTCCAACGCGCCTTTGAAGATGTAGATGTCATTTTAGGTCCAACTGCGCCGACCACTGCCTTTTTATTAGGCGATCAATGTGATGATCCGGTGGCAATGTATTTAAATGACATCTACACGATTTCCACCAATTTAGCCGGACTGCCTGGGTTATCATTACCTGTCGCGCCGGTGAATGGACTCCCCGTCGGGTTACAATTAGTGGCAAATGATTTTCAAGAAGCGCGGTTATTAAATCTTGCACATCGCCTGCAACAAATCACCGATTGGCACCGCGCCGCACCTTTAATATAAATTGCGCATGAGGTGGCTATGAATCTAGCTTACATTTCTCATCCAGACTGCTATGAACATCGCATGGGCGCACACCATGTCGAAGTGCCGGAACGCTTATACGCAATTAATGACCGCTTAATTGCTGCCGGCATGGAAATGTTAATGACGCATTATGATGCGCCATTGGCTACCCGTGAACAATTATTGCGCGTTCACGATGCCGATTATATTGACATGATATTTGCCGCCGCGCCCCGTGTGAATGATATTTTAACGTGGGTAGATGGTGATACCGCCATGTCTATTGGCAGTTTATCCGCCGCGTTACGCGCTGCGGGTGCGGCGATTTTAGGCGTTGATTTAGTGATGAGTGAACGTCATCATGCCGCCTTTTGCGCAATTCGCCCGCCGGGTCATCATGCCGAACGTCATCAAGCAATGGGCTTTTGTTTTTTTAATAACGTGGCTATTGGCGCGGCTCATGCGTTAGCCGAACACGCATTAACACGCATTGCCATTATTGATTTTGACGTGCATCACGGCAATGGCACGGAAGATATTTTTGCCGGTGATGAGCGCGTTTTATTTTGCTCCAGTTTTCAACATCCATTTTATCCTGGCAGTGGTGCTAATAGCCAAGCGTCAAATATCATCAATTTACCCTTGCCGAGCGGGACGGATGGTGCGGCATTGCGCGCTGCTATTGAAACGGCCTGGCTGCCGCGTTTAGATCAATTCGCCCCGCAATTGATTATGATTTCAGCTGGCTTTGATGGTCATGCCGAAGATGATATGGCACATTTCAAATTGCGTGAACCGGATTATGCGTGGTTAACGCGATCATTGCATGAATTAGCGGTGCGTCACGCGAATGAGCGCGTGGTCTCTTGTTTAGAAGGCGGCTATCATTTATCTGCATTAGGTCGCAGCGTCGCAGTGCATATTGACGAATTGATTGGACATTAATCAGCGGTGAAGCGCATGGTCATAGTTTGATTTTCGGCGCGCATTTTTATTCAATCACTTGGCATCACCTATAATAAAAACCTACGCCTCGCCAATTAGATTGTGACTACGATTGGGGAAATAACCCCCGCCATCTTTATTAACTTTCGTAATGCAGGCACATTGATTTTGACCACGTTGGCGACGACACTTCTTAATCGCACTGCGCAGTCGCTCACTCAAGATGTCATTGCGCTTGAACCAACGCTTGATTTATTAGCTGCTACACCACCCGCCGCGCCTTTTCCATTATGTACGCAAACAGTTGGTATGGTGCTTTATCCAATAAGCGGTGGTATAGCGTTGAATTGGAATCTGCCGCATGAGAATTTTGTTATTAGCTTGACGGCATTGACAGCCCGACTCGTGCAACCGCAATTAATGTTGCGTCTTTACCAACGGGGCGTTGCGGAAGGTCAACAACCCGCTGAGTTACTGGTCGCTGTTGCGTACCTAACTGTCGCCAATGCGCAACGTCGCGGATATGCCTATTATTTGGCGCCAACACTGGTTGGCAATTATCAAGCTGAGTTGGGTGTCACCACTGCAGACGGCGGTTGGTTGATGCTGGTGCGGTCAAATTATTTACAGTTAAGTCAAGCAGTTGGCGCTGCATTTCTACATTCCCTTCCAATCGCCACCGCCGCAGTGGAGACGGTAGCACCGTTCAAATTCAGTCATACCACTGTGGCGGAAATCGCAAATGTCCCCTTGCAGCACGTCACCGCTGCTGAGTGTTCCTCACAGCTGCCCCCGCCGATTACAACTATACAACCCGTTGATTTTACAAAAAATCCTGTATTAGCGGGTAGTGGACCGCTGTCACCTTACCCAAATACAACAGTTGCAGTTTGGGGACATTTGCGCATCGAAGGGCAGGCGCCGCCGGGGACACAATTAGACTTAGGTGGTCACGCCTATCAAGTTGGGGCGGGTGGGCGGTTTATGTTCAATTTACCGCTACATGAGCGGGGTTTAATTGATGCCATGTTGCAGTTATTAACGCAATTGCCCGTTGAAGCGGGGCGCTGCTGTTAATCACAATACGATTTTAAAACGACCATGACGATTAAATTAAGTTAATCAAAATTTAGAATCATTTATCCGTTATAGAATTGATTGCATTATTCACATCAATCACGTCTCCCAACTGAATGACCTCACCATGACTGCCGATCATCATTCCGCCCCTCTGGCTATTCTCGCCTCTTTTTCCGGCAGCGGGGGTGTAGAGCGTATGTTAATCAATTTAATGCGTGGTTTTATTGAACAAGGCGTCACAGTTGAATTATTAATCATGCGCCGTGACAGCCCACATTTAATTGAATTACCGCCCGCAGTCAACCTCATTCCATTGCGCGCCCGACACAGCTTATTAGTCATTCCTGAATTAGCACATTATTTGCGGTGCCGCCGTCCATTCGCATTACTAGCCGTAAAAGAACGGGCGGGGCGCGCCGCAGTTATTGCGCGTCATGTCGCCGGTATTCAAACGCCAATTATCCTGCGCCTCGGGACGCATTTATCAACTGCCATTGCCGATCACTCCGCGTTCTATCGCTGGGTGCGCCGCGCTCCATTGCGCTGGTTATATCCGTCATTAAATGGGATCATTGCCGTTTCTGAAGGCGTCGCCGCTGACATTGCCACCCTCGCGCAATTACCACGTCAACGGATTACCGTCATTCGCAATCCAGTCATTACGCCTGAATTAAAACACCTCGCGGCGGCGCCCTGTTCACATCATTGGTTGTGTGCCAATGATGGTATTCCAACTTTAGTTGGCGCTGGGCGATTACAAACGCAAAAAGATTTTCCGACGTTAATTCGCGCTATTGGTATTTTACGCCAACAACGCCCCTGCCGTTTAATCATCCTGGGCGAAGGCCGCGGGCGGGTTGAATTAAAACAGTTCATTCGCAGTTTGGGATTAGAGGATGTGGTGCAATTGCCGGGTTTTTATGCAAATCCTTATTCGGTATTAGCACGCGCAAATGCTTTTGTATTATCGTCGCGGTGGGAAGGATCGCCCAATGTATTAACGGAAGCAATGGCATTAGGGACGCCGGTTGTTGCAACAAATTGCCCGAGTGGACCGGCGGAGTTATTAGCTAATGGTCAATTCGGCGCATTAGTGCCAGTGGGTGATGCAGCGGCGCTTGCAACAGCGATTGCACACACCTTAGATCATCCATTACCGGCGGCACAATTGCGGGCGGCAGTGAGTGAATATACAATAGAGATGAGCAGCGCCCGTTATTTGGCGTTATTAAAAAATGGTGGAGTGGCGGGTGACTAAAATTGATTAACGAACATTAACGGGCGGTGCGCTATTTCAATCCCGCGAGGATTTATTTGCAGTTGGCAATTAACCCTGTGGACGGAAACTAGCATTGATTTGATTGGTGACTTCGTCCCAAATACGCCGTTGTTCTTCGCTGTACATCAGGTCAAACCCAATCAATTGCCCGTCAATTAAAAAGAACTTGGAATAAAAAATTGCACCGTGATCGTAGCCGGAGAGAACATACCAATTATCTGCCTTGCGCTGATAAGTGATGACACGTTCATTCATCGCAGCAATTTGCAGCGCGGTATTAAATGCGGCATCGAGCGTTTCTTCTTCTGCATTAAAACTACCAAACACCGTTAATTTTGCTGTGGCATCTTTGGATAAAAACGTTTGACCATCGCCATTATCGGATTCACCTTGTGGATATAAAAGGTGACTGGGATAGGTCAAGTTGTAATGAAACCGTTGATTGGTGTAGGTGGCAAATTGGGGGGTACTGGTAGCATAAGGCAGCCCGACCAGCGGTGGTAAAGCAGCCGGTGGTGGTGTAATGAACCCGTGAACCAACCAGCCCGCTGCAAATCCAAATAACGCAAATAAAGTCGCAGTAGTGATAATACACAGGAACAATGAACGGCGTGGTTTAGATTGCATTGTCATTGCGGCAGTAGCAAATAGATAGAGGGGAATTTTAGAATTAACTTAGCAATTAAGTTAAATAAGATTTGAAATGAACTGAATTGAAAAGTGGGAGTCAGTCGTTAAGCCGGATTCTGTCGTGAACAGTCATTCATCTGGGACACCCGTCACCGAGCGCCTCAAGCGACCTACCCGGAAACTCAGGCGGGCAACCTGCCGCGACTTGCATCGCATCGCTTCCCTATTTGGTCTTGCTTCGGGTGGGGTTTGCCGTGCCGTGCCTGTTGCCAGCCACGCGGTGCGCTCTTACCGCACCGTTTCACCCTTGCCGCCCGATACTTAATTTCAGTCAAGTGAACGGGGTTGGCGGTCTATTCTCTGTGGCACTTTCCATCGGCTCACACCGTCTAGGCGTTACCTAGCACCCTGCCCTATGAAGTCCGGACTTTCCTCCACCGACGCTGGCAGCAGCGCAGCAGCGACTGTCTAACCAACTCCCGTAATGAGTTTAATCGAATTGGCGGTTAATCTGCAACTGGATTGTGCTGCAATAAACAGCCTTGCGCTTGATAAAACTTCCACCGCTCACGCCCGGCCGCGAGAATATCAGGCTGACGATCAAGTGGTTCACACACGCGCTCAAATTGATTAAAACAGCTCGGCACAGTGAATGACAAGTTAATTAACACCTGATGCTCACCGGCGGCATGATCTTCCGTAGTAATCAATACCGGTGTTAATTCAACATCAACTTTGTTAATCAATCCATGCGGTAAAAAACTGCCATCACGAAAGACCCACAATAACCGATCTAGTTGTTCCGCAATTGCAAATTCTGGGCAATAAATCAGGATGCGCCGCTCGGCCGCTCGAATACGTTCGACCAAGCGACAGGTCAAACTTAAACGGTTGCTAGTGCTGCCTTCTTTCAATGAGTAAAAGTCAATGCGTGTCATAGCCTAGTCGCGCTGTAAAATAAATAAAGGAATTAAAAGCGGCGGCAGTGTTGAACAGTAACGGCGTCAAGTGATGCACAAATTGGCGATGAATACGAATGAACACCGCCAGGTGATTCACTATAATCTCATTGAACTGGTTAGTCAAACCGTGTGATTATAATTGCCGACAACGCTCTAATACCACTGGCTTGAGCGGCCGGCCGCTGGACGTTCCCTGCGCTTCAATCTTGCTAATCACGTCCATGCCTTTTACGACTTTCCCGAATACGACATGCTTGCCATCTAACCAGTCAGTCGGTGCAACGGTAATAAAAAACTGCGAGCCATTGGTATTGGGTCCAGCATTCGCCATTGATAATAACCCAGCTTGTGTATGCTTTAATGTAAAGTTTTCATCAGCAAATCGTTCGCCGTAAATTGATTGGCCGCCCGTGCCATTTCCATTGGTAAAATCGCCACCTTGAATCATAAAATCAGGAATAATACGATGGAATGGACTGCCGGCATATCGCAATGCTTCACCGCGCTCGCCCGTGCAAAGTGCGCGGAAATTCTCTGCTGTTTTCGGCACCACGTCGGCAAATAACTCGAATTCAACCGTGCCGGCCGCTTGACCATCAATACTGACATCAATGGCAATGTGTGGATTGGTGGCGGCAATAGATTGGGTTGCGGTGATTGCTAATAAACTGGCAAAGGTGACAGTAGATAAACGCATGATGTAAAACCCTCTTGGGCAAATAAAGTGGTTGAAAACTGAGATTGAATCCTAGCATAGAGCAGTGGCTATTGGCAATAGTGTTATTTGTTTTGGGAGAGAATCTCAATCAGCATTTGGCACAAATAGGTCAATTGCGCATCATCAATGATATAGGGCGGCATTAGATACACCAGCCGTCCAAAAGGACGCACCCAAATCCCACGTTCGACGCATTGGCGTTGAAAATTCGCTAATACAACTGGCGCGTTCATTTCAATCACGCCAATTGCACCCAATACGCGCACATCAATCACATTTGGCAAAGTGCGCGCCGGTGCTAATCCACAACGCAGGCCGTTTTCAATTCGTTGAATTGTCGTTTGCCAATCGCTGGCTAATAATAAATCAATACTCGCATTGGCGACGGCACAAGCGAGTGGATTAGCCATAAAGGTCGGCCCGTGTAATAAAGGGGCGTGGGCGGAGAGTGTCGCCGCAATAACATCGGTTGTCAATGTGGCAGCGAGCGTGAGATAACCACCAGTTAAAGCCTTGCCTAAAGTGAGAATATCTGGGCTAATACCAGCGTGTTCACAGGCGAATAATCGTCCGGTACGGCCAAAGCCGGTGGCGATTTCATCAGCAATGAGTAATACATTAAAATGGTCGCACAATTGGCGCAGCCGTATTAAATATTCTGCCGAATAAAACCGCATTCCGCCCGCGCCCTGTACAATGGGTTCTATAATGACACCTGCAAGTTGCTGATGATGCTGTTCTAATAACTGGGTCAATTCATGCACATCAGCATCAGTACAGGATTGACCAAAATTCGGCGTCGGGGCGGACGCAAAGAATTGCTGTGGTAATGAATCTGTAAATAAACGGTGCATTCCTGTAATGGGATCACACACTGACATGGCATGATAAGTATCACCATGATACCCCTGCTGAAAACTTAAAAAGTGTGTGCGTTGCGGTTCATTCAGTGCTTGCCAATATTGTAATGCAATTTTTAATGCGACTTCGACGGCAATTGAACCAGAATCGCATAGAAAAACGCGCTGTAATGGCGCCGGTGTCAATTTAACTAAGCGCTCAACTAATTGAATAGCGGGTGCATGTGTTAAGCCGGCAAACATCACATGCGCAACACAATTTAATTGCGATGTTAATGCAGCATTTAATACGGGGTGATTATAACCATGAATGACACACCACCACGATGCCATGCCATCAATTAAAAACCGACCTTCACTTAATTCCAACAAACAACCCTGCGCTGCGCAAACAGGATATACCATGTCCCGCGCCGGTGCTGTATTATAAGGATGCCAAACATGCGCCGCGTCGGTCGCCAGTAGCTGCGCCCAATTAAAAAATGGGGCATCGGGATTGGGCGTTAATGTCATTGGAACTTCTCAAATGTTGACTATTCTTGATCGTTATGTATTGACTGAAGTTGCTAAAGTATTCACTGCTATTATGGTGACATTATTATTAGTAACGATGAGTTTACTGTTTTTGCGCACCTTAGAAGAGATTAATCTTGGGGCGCTCAATACAACTATTGCGTTCCGCTTTTTAGGCTATCAGCTATTGCGTGATAGTGCGCAATTATTACCGCCCGCTTTTTTTGTATCCACTCTCATGGCGCTAGGCCGCATGGCGCGTGACAGCGAGTTAATTGCGGTACAAGCCTGCGGTATTGGTACATTAGGGTTATACCGCGCCCTATTATATTTCGCTATTCCATTAGCTATATTAACTGCTTGGTTAGCCCTCATCATACAGCCCTATGCTGCTGCGCAGATTCAAACTATTCGTGATTTACAGCAAGAACAGGCAACTCAAATCGCCGGTATTCGCGCTGGACGTTATTATCAACAGGCAGATGGTCAGGTAGTATTTTATGCCGCCGCTATTAATCAGGATAAACATTTTCAAGGGATTTTTTTACAAGATCAACGCCATGTTCCCATCCGTTTAATTTTAGCAGAAGCAGGGTATTATAATGAAAACTTAGAAACTGGAGAGCGTTCTATTGTTTTATACAATGGTCGTCGTTATGACGGTAATCCTGGCACTGGTGCTTACAGCATTGGTGAATTCAGTCGTTATCATTTGCATTTGCCAGATAATAATACGCTTTTACCAGTGGCGACGCGCAAGCAATCGAGTAAACCGACTCGTGATTTATTCACAACCGTAGAAACAACTATGACAATGCAACGCGCAAATCGTGCTGAATTGGAGCATCGTGTTGCCAATCCAATAGCTGTGTTTGCGTTATTGTTGATTGCTATCCCATTAATAACTTTATCGCCACGTCATGCCGGCAATGGACGTTGGTTATTAGCATTTTTTGCGTATTTTGCCTTTTTTAATTTACAACGGCTTGCCGAAAACTGGTTAGAGAACGGTGTCTCACCATTATGGTTGGGGAGTTTGTGGTATCAGATTGTTGTGGTCGTAATTGTGATAGCAGCACTTGTTCCAAGTAGTTTTTGGTTGAAACGTCTTGAGTCATTTAATCCCATGCTGCGTTCTTCGCAGTTACATGGTTAATAGTTTTATTACCACTGAGACTTAACAATACTATGAGCAATATCATCACTTTACCGAATACGATGCAATCGAATATCTCGCCACCTGTCAATAATCAGATCGCAGTGTTATTAATCGAAAATGGATTATTAATGCAAGAGCAATTAAATTATGCGTATCGCATACACACTAAATTAGGCGATAATTACTCACTAACGAGTGTCCTATTGGATTTGGGATATATTAATCAACAACAATTACGTGCAACCTTGCGCACGAATCGTCAAGCTGTGCCACTGGGCAATTTATTAGTAGAGCTTGGTTTAATTAAAGCAATTGAACTTCGTACCGCACTTCAAGCGCAAAACGATCCAGCGTTTCAAAATAAACGCCTCGGTGAAGTGTTGGTAGAAATGGGCATGATTCAAGAACAGCGTCTGATTGAAGTACTGGCCGATCAATTAGATTTTTTACACGAAGAACCGGTGTTTAGTGAAATCGATCAAGCATTATTAACGCAAATCTCACCGGATTGGTGTCGTAATTTGCAAGCACTCCCTTTACAGCGTCGCCCTGATGGTATTTTAGTTGCATTTACTAATCCATTAGACACAACCGCTCGTTTAGGTGCAGAAGCGGTGTTTGATACGGTTATTCCGGCAATTTGTACTTGGCGAGCGCTTGAAGATGCAATTAAAAAGTTTGAGAATAGCCGGCAATATGCGCGTCAACGAGTGGCAGTATCAGATGAAGCAAATACCTCCCGCTTTGTAAATGATTTAATCATAGATGGATTGGAATTTGGTGCTAGTGATATTCATATTGAGCCGATGCGACAGATACTGCGTATTCGAATGCGGCGTGATGGAGCATTAATTCTTCATAAAGAAGTTGATTTAACATTAGCAGCAGCTATTACCAGTCGCCTTAAGATTTTAGCCTCAGCAGATATTACTGAAAAACGACGGCATCAAGATGGCGGATTTCGTTTTGAAGATGCGCGTACTGGTCGCTCTTGTGATGTGCGTGCATCCTTTTATGCTACCATTTTTGGTGAAAAAATTGTATTACGGTTATTAAGTCGTAAAGCAATGCTGCTTGATATTAAAGAAGTCGGGTTAGCAAGTGGCATGTTAGACGTTTTTTTAGAAGATGCGTTAGATTTACCCAGTGGCGTTGTTTTAATTACAGGTCCAACTGGCTCGGGAAAAACGACCAGTCTTTATGGTTGTGTGAATTATTTAAATGACAGTGAACGCTGCATTATTACCGCCGAAGAACCGGTAGAATATGTGATTGATGGAATTGCGCAATGTAGTCTGAATCCTAAAATTAATTTAACCTTTGATGAAACCTTGCGTCACATGGTACGTCAGGATCCAGACGTGATTGTGATTGGTGAAATCCGTGACCGGTTTTCGGCGGATTCTGCTATTCAAGCGGCGCTAACTGGACACAAGGTATTAGCAACCTTTCATACCGAAGATAGTATTGGTGGGTTATTGCGGTTAATGAATATGCAAATTGAAAGTTTTTTAATTTCATCAACAGTTGTTTCAATTCTTGCACAGCGTTTATTACGGCGTGTTTGTAGCCAATGTGCCGAACCTTATCGACCAACAGCACATGAATTACAACGGATTGGCTGGGCACCTGCGGATATTGCTGCAGCAAAATTTCAAATCGGACGGGGGTGTAAAAAGTGCCATTTTACTGGTTATGCCGGACGAGTTGGTATCTTTGAATTATTAGTTTTGAATGAACCGGTGCGCGACGCTATTCTTAGTAAAAAAACGTCGTCCGAAATTCGTCGTATTAGTATTGATACCTCTGGATTGGTGACGTTAATGGAAGATGGTTTAGCAAAAGCTGCTCAAGGGTCCACTAGTTTGCAAGAAGCACTACGTCACCTACCACGTTTAGGGCGTCCACGTTCCTTACGCGAAATTATTCGATTAGTTGGTCAAAGTTGATAAATAAACTTGCACGCTTTAGCGAGCATGTTTGTATTGACGATCTTTTGTCAGAAGGTGCTTTAATCGGTGGATCAGCGAGTGTTTAATGGATTCTGTCAATCGTTTAACTAACGCTCGACATTACTCACTAAAGCACGAATGGATTTCAAACCAATTTAATTGCAATAGAGACCATGCTGACATTACTGAATAGTTTGTTTTTGATCACACTAGAAATAATGCAGCATTCTGTGTCATCAAATTAGCAATGCTAATAAATATTATCGAGGTAGCAGTGTCCAAAAAATCTTTACGCGATTTAATTGAAGAAGAATTCGACACCAATAGTACCCAATTACCGGTATTTAATCTTGTCGCGTTAAAGTTGCAAGAACTGAAAAATTCTAAACAGATTACCTTGCAACAATTCACCGATTTAATTATGTGTGATCCAGCGTTAGCCGTGCGTATTTTACAAACAGCTAATTCGGCATTTTACGGCGGATTAAAACAGGTCACGACAATATTAGGCGCAGTGCAACGCTTGGGAATGAGTCGTGTTGCAAGCCTGGCAATGGTTGCATCGCAACTTTTAGTGCATACTGCCAAATTGAAAATGGTGTCAGGTTATATGCCTGATCTATGGCGCCACTCATTATTGACAGCAACGGGAATGCAATGGTTAGCGCCACATGTTGGTTATGCAAACCAGACTGAAGAAGCATTCTTATGCGGTTTGCTACATAACATTGGTAAATTATTTTTGCTTAAAGCATTAGATGCAGCGGCGACAAATGAAAACTATCAAATTAAACTCACCGATGCTCTGATCGAAGAAGTATTAACATCTATGCACACCGATATAGGGTATCGGTTAATGATAAAATGGGAATTACCGGACATGTATGCCACTGTCGCCCGCGATCATCACAACGAAGAGATTGATGAATCCAATACCCTATTAGTCATGGTGCGTTTAATTAATGTTATTCATCACAAACTCGGGGTTGGGCAACCAGCAGAGCCAAACATTGTTTTAGCAGCGACTTCAGAATCCCAGATATTAGGCATTAAAGAAATTCGATTGGCACAATTAGAAGTGATGCTTGAAGATGCCGTCACCCGACTCGATACAAACGAATTTTTAACCGATAATCAGGAAATAACTCCAATGCTTCATCTTATGTGATCGTTCAATACTGCTTTTATTCTAATCAGCAGTGTACTGTAATTAAAAAGTCGTTGATTGTGTTCAAATCGAGCTTTAATAGCGCAAAACGCCGCCCTCTCAATCAATAATTAACTATCCAACATGTGTCACTGACTGTTGATTTGAAGCGCGTTACAACTCAATCATTTGAATGGCAAGCCCATCCCGGGTGGCAGATTGCCAGACATTTGCCGCATCAATTTTGCCATATTCCCGCCTTTCATCTTCTTCATCATTTTCTGCATTTGGGTGAATTGTTTTAGCAGTTGATTGACATCCTGCACTCGCGTTCCCGACCCCAATGCAATACGCCGCCGCCGCGATCCTTTAATAATCTGGGGGAAAGCGCGTTCCTGCGGTGTCATCGAATCAATGATTGCAATCAGCTTCATCAATTCACGATCATTGATTTGATTTTTCACATGATCTGGCACTTGATTCATCCCAGGCAATTTATCCAATAACCCAGTCATCCCGCCCAACTTATTCATCTGGTTTAATTGGTCACGAAAATCAACTAAATCCAATCCGCGCCCTTTGCGCAATTTGTTTGCTAATTGCTCTGCTTGGGTATGATCGAATTTTTGCTGCATTTCTTCAACCAGCGTCACCACATCGCCCATGCCAAGAATGCGTGATGCTAAACGGTCAGGATAAAAGGGTTCTAATGCCGCTGTCTTTTCACCCACACCAATAAACTTAATTGGTTGACCCGTCAATTGGCGAATAGACAAGGCCGCGCCGCCTCGTGCATCGCCATCCGCTTTTGTTAAAATCACGCCAGTTAATGGCAAGGTTTCATGGAATGCCCGCGCCGTTTTTGCCGCATCCTGACCCGTCATGCTATCTACAACAAACAAGGTTTCAATTGGATTAAGTGCCGCATGAATCTGTTGAATTTCGGTCATCATCATTGCATCAATTGCCAACCGTCCAGCGGTATCTACAATTAACACATCATAGAGTTGTTTGTGCGCTGCCTCTAATGCCGCTAATGCAATCTGCGCTGGTTTAGCATGAACATCACTGGGAAAAAAGGTCGCGTTTATTTCGGCGGTTAATGTCGCTAATTGCTCAATTGCGGCAGGGCGATACACATCACAACTAGTCAACATCACCCGCTTTTTATGCCGCTCTTGTAACCAACGCGCCAATTTGGCCGCACTCGTTGTTTTACCCGATCCCTGTAATCCCGCTAATAAAATGACCGCCGGTGGTTGCGTGTTGAGATTAAGTGTTTCATTCACTTCACCCATGAGTTTAACTAATTCATCATGGACAATTTTAATTAAAACCTGCCCCGGCGTGAGGCTGCGGGCAACTTCGGCACCGAGGGCGCGCACTCGAATTTGTTCAATAAAATCGCGCACCACTGGCAATGCAACATCGGCTTCTAATAATGCCATGCGCACATCGCGCAAACTGTCTTTAATATTCTCTTCAGTTAAACGGGCTTGACCGCGTAGGTGTTTAACAACGTCACCAAAACGGGTTTGTAAAGTATTAAACATAGGTAATTGCTGCTAAATGGTTGGCGAAGGAATAATGGTATGATTTAGTGAAAAGCATGGCTGACATCCGGCTGCCATTCTGGCACAAGATGTTTTAATAGTCGCGTCAATTGTAAAACATCATGCGCCGCCAGTGCAGTATTCAACTCATCAATTATCGCAATAGGATCAAACGTGGGAGGTGAATTGATCGGACGCGCAACGCGGATTTTTGGATGCGCCGTTGCCATTGTATTTTCATTCGCATAAAACAATTCTTCAAAGCGTTTTTCGCCGGGCCGTAATCCAATATATTGAATAGGAATTTCACTCCCCGGTTGCCGACCAGATAAACGAATCATTTGTTCAGCTAAAAAACGAATCTTCACAGGTTCACCCATATCGAGAATAAAAATCTCACCACCATTCGCCGTTGCCGCCGCTTGCATAATCAATTGACAGGCTTCAGGAATCGTCATGAAGTAGCGTTCAATCTCTGGATCAGTGACTGTCACCGGCCCGCCCTGTGCAATTTGACGGCGAAATAACGGCACAACGCTCCCCGTAGAACCTAATACATTGCCAAAGCGCACGGTAATAAAACGGGTGGGTGAATTCGGCAATCGCGTCAGGCGTTGACAGCATAATTCAGCCACCCGTTTACTCGCGCCCATGACATTGGTTGGGTTCACTGCTTTATCGGTTGAAATCAATATAAAACGCTCGCACCTATAACATTGGGCGGTATGCGCAACCGTATAAGTGCCAATGATATTATTCTGCACAGCGGCATCAATTTGGTCTTCTAATAATGGCACATGTTTATACGCTGCGGCATGGAAAACAATACTGGGTTGCTCGTGAGCGAATAACCGTTGCATTGCAATTGCATCAGCGACATTGAACAAATAACGTCGCCGGGGTAATTGCGGATAGGTTTCCGCCAATTCCATATCCACGCGGTATAAACTTAATTCGCAATGATCCACGAGAATTAACCGTTTAATGCCGGCAGGAATGATTTGCCGACACAGTTCAGCGCCAATAGAGCCGCCGGCGCCGGTAATTAAAATCACCCGTCCAGCTAATTCAGCACGAATGGCATCCCAATCTAATGTCACTGGCTCGCGGCCGAGTAGATCTTCAATTGACACTTCGCGCAGTTGGTTAATAGTCACCTGCCCAGACATGAGTGAATGTAATTGTGGGACGGTGCGAAATGGCAATTGCGTTTGTTCGCATAATTCAACTAACCGTTGCATGACGGGCGCGGATGCACTTGGAATGGCCAATAGAATTAGATCAATACTGAGCACCGTCACTAATTCAGAAAGACGCGCCGTGTTGCCGTGAATTGGAATACCATGAATAGCGCCGCCATCTCGACGCGGGCGATCATCAATAAAGGCCACGGGTTGATAAGTGCGATGTGGATCACGCAACATGTCGCGCACCAGCATTTCACCTGCCCGTCCCGCGCCAATAATTAACACCCGTTGTCCATTGCTCAATGTGAGGCGATGATCTTTTATCCAGCGGTATAGCAAGCGCGGCCCAGCGAGTAAGACTAATTGAAATAACAAGAATAGCAGTGGCACTGAACGGGGAATTGAATCCATCCGATTAACAATGAACAGCAGTGCTAAAATTGCGGCGGTGGCGGTCAGGGTTGCTTGAACAATACGGGTTAAATCTGGCAGTGAAGCAAAGCGCCACACGCCGCGATATAAGCCAAATTGCCAATAACTAACGGCACAGACTGGAACAACTAACGCGAGCGTGATGATGGCACTGTTTGCATACGGGTCGGGAATGGTTTCAAAATTAAACCGGGTCCAAAATGCCAGCAGCCAGGCCGCGGGAATCATTAAAATATCGTGTAATAAAGCGGCGGTGCGTGACCGCAGCCGTTCATACCAGCGTTTCATGGATTATTCGGGGATGATGAATGATGACGTTCAACAAATCGCACCTTGAGATGAATTAAACTATAGATGCCCGCCCAGCCAAAAAGTAATTGCCATTGCTCGATGGGCGCTAATGATACAGCAGCAACAGCGGTCGCAGCGGCGGCAATTATGATTGGATAACTTGCCAATAAAGTTTTGCGATGACTCCAACCGGATAGCACGAGGCGTTGATAATGGTGTGAGCGATGAGCATTCCAAATGGGTTCGCGGTGCATTGCGCGGCGCAATAGCGTCCAGGTCGCATCAACAATGAACGGTGAAAAGGCTAATGCGCCAATCCATAATGAAAATAGCCCGTCATTCGCACCCCAGAGTATCAAGACTGCGGCGAGTAAGCCAAATAGTGAAGCGCCAAGATCACCTAAAAAGATGCGGGCGGGGGGGAAATTACCCGTTAAAAACCCTAATGCAGCGGCAATAATCACCAGACTGAAACCGGTAAATACCCAATCGCCGGCGTGAATACCGAGTATTGCTAATGCGCTGAAACCAATGATTGCTTGTGAGCTGGCAAAGCCATCCATGCCATCCATAAAGTTGTATAGGTTAATCATCCAAATGATAAATAAAAGGGTGAGTGGTAGCGCAATAAAACTGGGCATTAATCCCGTGCTACCTGGCAACCATGAATAATCCCATGCTAAGTTAGCACTGTACACGAGTAATGCAGCGGTGCAATGAATCAATAAGCGGTAGCGCCGTGCTACTTGTCGCCAGTCATCTAAAAACGATACGCCACCGACTAATAAAACAGCTAAACATAATACAAGACTGCGGGTCATTTGTGCATTGGTGAGCGGTGGTACGATAGCAATCATCGCGCCGCCGCCGAATAGAATGGCAATGAATATCGCAATGCCGCCGGTGCGGGGAATTGGTTGTTGATGCAATGAACGGGCATTGGGATGGTCAAGAATGCTGGCAAATAACGCGGGGCGGGTGATGAGCCAGCGTGTGATGCCGGCGCTAATGAGGCAGGTCACACCTGTCGTAATAGCAAATGTAGTGAATAAACTCATGGTGTGGTGGCAATTAACATGAAATAATAAACCGTCAAACTAAAAACGCAACTTTTTAATTAAAACTCGTTGTTGACTAAATGACAAGTCATTGCACTTAGAACGGCATTGTTAATTTTGGTGCCACGACTTTCATTAGCCGCCGGAATAGGTCTTGTAATTTGTTTAATGTCACTTGATCGTCGGCTTCAAAGCGGAAACTGAGCGCCGGTTCGGTATTAGAAGCGCGCACTAATCCCCAGCCTTGTTCACTATCTATACGCAAGCCATCAATGGTGGTGACGCGCACACCACTTAAACGCCCTTTGGCTTCTAATACCATTGCCATGATTTCCTGTTCTTCACCCGTGGCGACCGGTAAAATCAATTCGGGTGTGGCAATGCCAATTGGAAAATCGGCGAAGACGGCGTTGCTGGGGCGTGAGTCCTGCGTGAGAATTTCTAATAAGCGGGCGCCGGCATAAAAGGCATCATCAAAGCCATTCCAGCGATCAGCAAACATAATATGTCCATTAAATTCGCCGGCCAATGGTGCATTTAATTCTTGGCGTTTTTCTTTTAAGAACGCATGACCGGATTTCCACATGACCGGCCGACCACCGTGATGATGAATGATTTCAGCCAAGCGGCTGCTGCATTTAACATCAAATAAAACGTCGCTGCCGGGTAATTGCGATAGTAAATGTGTGGCTAATACCATTAACACGCGGTCGGTGGTTATCATTTGCCCGCTGGAATCAATTACACCTAAGCGGTCGCCATCACCACCGAAACCTAACCCTAAATCCGCGCCGTTGGCTAATACTTGATCTGCTAATAATTGCAAACTATCAATTTTAGCCGGATTGGGAATTAACACACCGGCCTGGGCATCATTTAAATCACATCGCAATGCAATCACTTCGCACCCTAATGCTTGATACAGTAGCGGTGCAACTAATGCAGGGGTGGCGAAGCCGCCGTCCACGACAATTTTTAATGGCCGTGTGAGTCGAATGTTTTGTTCTATTTCATCTAAATAATCGGTTAATACGGATTGTTCGTGATAACTACCGTCGCCGCTGGTGAATTGACCATGTTGCAAACGTTGGCGTAATTTGGCAATAGTTAATGGCGTGGCCGATTGTCCGGCGAATACGAGTTTTAATCCGTTGTATTCAATTGGATGATGACTGGCGGTCACGACGGCACCTGAGATATTTCCTGCTAGTTGACTAGCAAAATACAAAACCGGTGTCGGAACTTGCCCTAAATCAATGACATTGCAGCCACTGGAACGCAATCCAATTATTAACGCGGCAGTTAAATGTTCACTGCTGGGGCGATAATCACGTCCCACCAACATTGAACCGGTGCCGCGTTCGAGTGATTCAGTTGCGACGGCGCGACCTAATAATTGCATGAATTCATCAGTCATTTCGCTGTCCACTAATCCACGAATATCATAGGGGCGAAATACTCGCGCTGGCATGGTGCCGGATAATAATTCCAGGCGCGGACTGGAGGTGGTTTTTATTAATGAATGGGTAGATGAAACTGAATGCGTACTGGGTGGATTAACGATGGCGGTTGGATTGGACAACATCACCGACGTTGCCGGTAGATCGGGGAAGTTAGCAGCTAGATCAGCGTCAAATTCAGTCTGTGCGTCATGTCCTGCCACTTGATGACTGACAACGCGATTGCCATACACTTCGGTTAAATGCGTGAGGGCGGCATCGAGTGGGATGAATTCTTGATTGCGCAGGCGGCGTTTGGGGGGGACTTGATTATTCGCCAATGCAGTGAGCGTTGCGGTGCAATACTGCACATCATTGAATAGATTCCGGCGCTGCGCACTGGCCAATGCGGCAATGAGCGCTGTATAGAACGCTATTAATAATAACGCGAGGGCGAGTGCCGTCCAAGCTAATTGGGTGGTGTACCATTCGGGCATTGCCATCCAGGCGGTCACGTTTAGGCGGGTCATTGGCACAGTGGCGGTGTAGATAATTGCCGTGGGCGGCGGTGGCGGCGCATTTTTTGTATTAATAGCAATGCTGTCATTGCCAATGGTTTGTTGGATCGTTAATTGCGCGGTTGCGGCTAGTTGTTTAGACGGTTTAGGCAATAATGATAATGGCAGGGCAAGATGAATCACGCCCACGACCTGTTGGCCATCATCACTCAAGACCGGTTGGGCAATTGCTAAATGGGCGTCTTGTTGATTGACGCGGTGTGCTTCTAATAATGAAACCTGTTTAGATTTCATTACTTGGCGCACTAAATCAATGCCGGCATAACTGAGGCGGCGTTCATCAATGGCGCGGAGGTTGGCGCCGTTGGCAGTCATTTCAACTTGAAATAAATTGATGGCTAATGCGGTCGGGAGGCGTTGCATGAGCAATTGGCTTTCGGCGGTGAAATTGCTTTGATCGGCGTATTTGAATAGGTCACGCAGGTGCGGGTCGGCGGCCCAAACATCTAATTGATTGCGTAATGTAAAACTGCGGGTGGCGAGTTCTTCAATAATGCTGCTGCTGCCAATGCGGAGGAGGTCTAACCGTAATTGCTGTTGCTCGGCGCGGCTTTGCCAGATCACGAGTAATAACGCGGCAATACCGAATACAGTCACGCCCGCCCAGGTGATTAACCAAAAGCGCCGCAAGCTGCGGTATTTGGGTGTGCTGGTACGATTTTGATGGCTGGCGGATTTTAATTGGGAACTCATGCCGAATTGTCTCCTCACGCTTTTCGCTGGGGAATTGTTTTATTGGGAAAGCGTCTTGCTGTTGATGTATAGGATACGGCGAGTTTGCGAACCACAGTATTCGCGGTTGCGTCACTCCTCACGCCTAGTGTTGATTGGATAAATGTCGTTAAAGATAATGAGGTTTGTGCATGATTGCATCCGCCGCACTCATTTATTTTAATGCCGTCCGCTGTGTCCAAACCCGCCTTCACCGCGTATTGAACTGCTGTCAAATTCGGTGACAATTTCTAATGAGGCTTGTAAAACCGGCACCAAGACTAATTGCGCAATTCGTTCACCGACGTTGAGTCGAAAGGGTGTGTAACTGCGATTCCAACAGGAAATATAAATCTGACCTTGATAATCCGAATCGATTAACCCAACTAAATTGCCTAATACAATGCCGTGTTTATGCCCTAATCCAGAGCGCGGAATGATTAACGCGGCAACGCCCGGGTCGGCAATGTGAATGGCTAATCCGGTGGGAATTAACACGGTGGCGCCGCCGGCCAGCGCCAGTGGGTCAGTCAACATGGCGCGTAAATCCAGTCCCGCCGCGCCGTCGGTGGCGTAGTGCGGCAGTGGAAAATCACGCCCGAGGCGCGGGTCGAGAAGTTTGACTTGCAGTGGATAAGGCATAACGTTCGGCAATCAGGATGGTGAGGGCGGCGGCGAGTTGGGTTTTGGATTGTAACGGCAGGTGGTGATTGCCGCCGTCCCAGAGAACGAGCAGCGCGTTGTCGTCGCGTTCAAATCCGCCGCTGTCGCCACCGACGCGATTGGCGGCGATCATGTTAAGCCGTTTATTCAACCGTTTGGCGGTGGCTAAATCGGCTAATTCTTCAACCGTTGTCACCGTTTCTGCCGCAAAGCCGACGGTGAAGGGTGGCGCGATTCGGGCGGCAACGTCGGCCAAAATGTCGGGATTGCGCGTCAAGTGTAGCGTCAAGTCGGCAGTGTGTTTTTTGAACTTGGTTGGCAAGGGCGACGCGGGGCGGTAATCGGCAACGGCGGCGGCGGCGATGAAAATGGCGCACTCGGCAACTCGCGCCAGCACCTGAGCGTACATGTCCAGCGCCGATTCGACCGCGACGAATTGGTCAAGCGCCGGGCGTGGCAGTGCCGTCGGGCCAGCAATCAGCGTCACTTCCGCCCCGGCCGCCGTCAACGCCTGCGCCAGCGCGTACCCCATTTTGCCGGAACTGTGATTGGTCAAACAGCGCACCGGGTCGAGTGCTTCACGGGTCGGGCCGGCGGTGATGAGTACCGGCAGCCCGCGCAGCGCGGCTAAAACTTCGGCATCGTCACCGTGCCGCATCACCCGCGGCCACCACTGTTCAACCAGCGCGGCCGGTTCCACCATCCGCCCCGCGCCCATTTCACCGCAGGCTTGTTCACCGACTGCCGGCCCGAGGAATTGCACCCCGCGCTGGCGCAGTTGGGCGACATTGGCGACGGTAGCCGGGTGCGCCCACATCTGATGATTCATGGCGGGGGCGAGTGTCACCGGCGCGCTGGTGGCCAACACCAACGTGGTCAGCAGATCATCCGCTAACCCGTGCGCGAGGCGGGCGATCAGGTCAGCAGTCGCCGGTGCAATCAAGATTTGCGTTGCCCAGCGCGCCAGCTCGATGTGACTCATGCCCGCCTCGGCGGCCGCGTCAAATAACGCGCTGCGCACCGGATGTCCACTCAACGCTTGCAACGTCAGCGGTGAAATAAACTCGGCAGCGGCGGGCGTCATCACCACCCGCACCTCAGCGCCGCGCTGGCGCAGTTGGCGGGTTAATTCAGCCGTTTTGTACGCGGCAATGCTACCGCTGATACCCAAGAGGATGCGGGGAGATGACGGCGGCGGTGGATTGTTAGACATGATGGCAAGATTGGTGGCAATTAAAAATTAAATCGGTCAGTCACAATTAGACTGGTCGCATGTCTGCGGTGAATTGTAAAGGCGACACTGACTGGCATGTGAGCATGTGCCATGCGCGTCAAATAAGCATCGTATCATTCCCGCCGCTTTGTTTATGATGCACCAAACACTGTTGGTCAAATTCCGCGGTTGCCGTGACACACGAACAGACATTCAATTTAGACACCCTTGCCGAGCAGGCACTCAATGCGGCGATGCGCTTGACGGACACCGAATTCGCCGCCATTGCCGTGCTGACCAATAACGGGACGCAACTGGTGTATCGCTGGCTCAGTCCGCTCGCCGGGCAACCGCTGCCGGCCGTGACCCGTGCGCAACTGTGCCAACCATTTGACCACCAATTGGGCGTGACCGGTGAAGCGCTGCGCCGCCAAACCTACGTCATCACCGAAGACTATCAGCAGTTTCCACAACCGCTGATCGCGCTGGCGGCACTCGGCGTGCGCTCGGTACTCGCCTACCCGATCAACTGTGATCGCTACAACACCGCGATCTTTGTCGTGGCCACCTGCTCGCGCACGCATCAATTCAGCGCCGCGCACATCCAATTTCTCGCCACCATTGCGCGGCAATTCGCCATCGCCCTCGATCACTATCACCTGTTGGCGAATGGTAACACCGTTGCCCATCCGCAACTCGCGCACCTGATTCAACACAACGCCGATGCCATTTTAGTCACAGATGACGACGGCTGTGTCCAATTTGCCAATCCCGCCGCGCAAACGCTCCTCGGGCGGACATTAGCCGAATTGACCGATTTTCCACTCGGCTTGACCTCACACACCGGCCGCGGCGAATTGGATTTGCACCGCCCCGACGGTCAGCGCGTCCCGATTGAACTGCGGGCAACGGTGACGACCTGGAACGGTCAGCCGGCACACGTCTTGACCCTGCGCGATCTCACCCAGCGCCGGCGGCGCGAAGATGCCTACCGCGCCACCGCTGACCGCCTGCGCACCGCACTGGTGCAAACCCTCGACGCCATGTCGCGCACCGTCGAAACCCGCGATCCCTACACCGCCGGTCATCAACGCCGCGTCGCCGCATTAGCGCGGTTATTAGCAATTGAATTGGGGCTGCCAATTGATACGGTCGAAGGTATTTACATGGGCGGCATCATTCACGACATCGGCAAATTATATGTGCCAGAACAAATCCTCACCCGCCCCGGGCGTTTAAGTGAAATTGAATATTTATTAATTAAAACCCACTGCACCGTCGGGCGCGACATCATTGCCGGTATTCCCTATCCATGGCCACTCGCTGCAATGGTTCATCAACATCACGAGCGCTTAAACGGCAGCGGTTATCCACAAGGGTTGCAAGGTGAACAAATCATTTTAGAGGCGCGGGTATTAGCCGTAGCCGACGTGGTAGATGCCATGAGTTCCCGCCGTCCCTACCGCGAAGCACGCGGGTTGGTATCCGCATTATTTGAAATAGAACGCGGCAGCGGCAATCATTATGATCCCGACATCGTCACCGCCTGCATTCGCCTGTTTAATCAACAAGGATTACAAGTGGCTGATTTAGAAATCCCCGGCAATCCATTGCTGGCAGAGTAATTGTTTAACCATTTTTTAGCGGACTTAATGATACAAATGGCGACCTATCATTTAATGCTGTTTCATGCCGGCGACAGCGAGTTAACCTGCCGCGCATTAGATAATTTACGGCACTTTTGCTATGAACAATTTGGTGATGATTATGCGCTCGAATTGGTGGACGTGCTATTAAATCCCGAATGCACCATCCCCTTTCATATTTTATTAACGCCAACGGTGGTCGTCACCGCCCCCGCGCCGGAGCGCCGCCTGATCGGTGATTTGTCCGATGTCGAGCGCCTGCGACGCGGCTTGGGGATGTTAGCCGCAACTCGTTGATTAACAAGCTGTTGCGCAGGTGAGACATGATGCGTTTGCCGCCACTTAACCAAAATCTGCTGACCAAACAACAGGTTGGCAGTCACGCCCACGCGCTGCGCCTTGCCCGTCAGGTTTTGACTGCCGGCGGCGTGATCGCCTACCCCACCGAGGCGGTGTACGGGTTGGGCTGCGATCCGCGCAATGGCGACGCCGTTAATCGCCTGCTGGCGCTGAAACAGCGGACAGTCAGCAAGGGGTTAATTTTGATTGCGGCCGATTTTGCTGCGCTGCAACCCTTTGTTTTACCGCTGAATCATGCGCAAATGGCCGCGATTCATGCCAGTTGGCCGGGCGCCAATACTTGGTTGTTGCCCGCGCACCCGAGCGCGCCGCGCTGGTTGACGGGCGATCACGCGCAGGTGGCGGTGCGGGTGAGCGCCCATCCGCTGGTGTTGCGATTGTGCGACATGTGGGGTGGGGCGCTCATTTCCACCAGTGCTAATCAAGCCGGACGGCGGCCGGCGCGGACGGCGTTGCAGGTGCGGCAGCGGTTGGCACATTTACCACAGTTAATTATTAACGCACCGTGTGGCGGGGCGCGGCGGCCGTCGGTCATTCGGGATGGCATGACGGGGCGGGTAATACGGAATTAAATCAGTCAGTTGGGTTGCCCGCCCACCGCATCTTTGCAATTCAGCATCATTAATTGAATAAGGTTTTTATTTCCCCGTTGCAAAAGGGTCAGGCTGTTAATTAATACAGTCGTCATTCTTGCCCCCTTTGTAAAAGGCGGGAGGGGATTTAAATAAACAATTGGGCTGGGGAGATTTCTTTCCCACTCAACCATGAGTATTCACCATGTCAAGTCAC